>JBDKJP010000089.1:0-58730 GCA_039796575.1 Actinomycetota bacterium | reverse complement strand
TCAGCGTGAGCCAGCAGGGCACGACCCACCAAGCGCACACCGCCACCCGAACCGAACCCGCGACCACGGGCCAGACCTCCGCGTGCCTACACGCCCCTTGACAAACCCACGGCCAACTCAGCTGTCGAAGCCGAGACCGAACCGGTCGAGGCTGCGCAGCCAGAGGTTGCGCTTGCCCGTCTTGTCCTCGCGGTCGAGCGAGTAGCGCGTGGCCTGGATGCCGATGAACCGGAACGGCTCGGGCGGGAACGGGATCGGCTTCGTCTTCACGAACTCGGTCTCGGTGGCCTTCGAGCGGCGACCGTCGAGCATGTCGAGCATCACCTCGGCGCCGAAGCGCGTGGACGCCACGCCGAGGCCGGTGTAGCCCACCGAGTACGCCACACGACCCTGCATGCCGCGACCCCAGAACACGCAGAACCGGCTGCAGGTGTCGATGACGCCGCCCCACACGTGGGTGAACTTCAGCCCCTCGAGCTGCGGGAACGTGTCGAAGAAGTGCTTGCTCAACTTCGCCCAGGTCTCCGGCCGGCTCTCGAACTCGGGGTTGATCTTGCCGCCCCAGAAGTAGATGACGTCGTAGCCGCCCCACAGGATGCGGTTGTCCTCGGTGAGTCGGTAGTAGTGGAACTGGTTGCTGATGTCGCTCAGGCCCTGGCGCAGCTTCCAACCGACCTCGGCCAACTGCGCGTTCGACAGCGGCTCGGTGACCATGCAGTAGTCGTACACCGGGGCGATGTAGTGCCCGATGCGCTTCAGCAGCGGCTTCGCCGCGTTGGTGGCGAGTGCCACCTTGCCGGCACGGATGCGACCGAGCGGCGTGGTGACGAGCACACCGACGCCGTCCTTCTCGATGGACGTCGCCTTGGTGTCCTCGTAGATGCGCACGCCCAACGACATGGCCGCGGCCTTCAGGCCCCACGCCAGGCGGGCGGGGTCGACGATGGCCGCGCGGTCCTTGCGCCACAGCCCACCGAGGTAGGTGGGGGAGTTCACCTGGGCGCGCATCGCCGCCTCGTCGAGCCACTCCACCTTCTGGCCGAGTGCCCGCAGCTGCGTGTAGTCGTCGCGGAGCTCGTCGACGTAGCTCGGCGCGTGGAACGTGGTGGCCACGTCGATCACACCGGTGCGCTCGTAGTCGCAATCGATGTGGTAGCGGTTGATCGCGTCCTCGATGTCGTTGAGGTTCTTCAGCCCGAGCTCCTCGAGCAGCGGCAGTTCGTTGGGGAACCGCTCCTGCCCGTTGGCCACGCCGTGCGTGAGGCTGCTCTCCATGAAGCCGCCGTTGCGGCCGCTCGCCTGGGAACCCACTTCGTGCGCGTCGATGAGCACGACGTCGCGGCTGGGGTCGCGCTCCTTCGCGATGATCGCGGTCCACAACCCGTTGTAGCCACCGCCGATCACACACAGGTCGCAGCTCTCGGTGCGCACCAGCGTGGGGTTCGAGTCGGGCTCGTCGGCGTCGTCGTACCAGTACGGGTACGGGTCGGCGTCGGCGATCGCGTCGAGATGGAATTCCTGGATCGATTCGTCGTCGGTCTGTTCGAACGACATGGTCTCACCACCAATCGTGCGACAGGCTAGCCAACTACGCGACGGGCAGTGGCAGCAGGTCGAGGTCGAACGCCTCGTACGCCTCGTGCAGCGTGGCCACCCGGCGCACCCCGTACCGCGAGCACATCACCAGGGTGAGCGCCACCGACGGATCGTCGACCTTCGTGGCCGCGGCAGCACGGCGGTGCTGGCCACCCACGTACAGCGGGTCGACCGGTGCGAACATGCCGACGCTCGGACGGTGCACGAACCACTTCACCTTGCCGAGCGTGTCGAGCCCCTGCGGGTGGTCGAGGTCGCGGAGGTGGTCGGAGACCGCCACCAGCAGCACCTGCTCGAGCTCGTACTGCTGCACCAGTTCGCGGTATGCGGCCACGCAGTCGTCGTGGCGCGGGTGGTCGGCGTTCGCGACCGCATCGAGGAACGTGGCCTCGAGCAACACCTTCGGCGGGTCCATGCTCACGGCAGCGCCATCCTGGCCCGGTGCGCCTTCGTGCGACGGCCGCGACGCTCCATGCGGTTCCAGAACCAGAACACGCCACCGGTGATGGCCCACCCGACGAGGCCGTCGATCACCCAGTGCTCGGCCAGGTACACGAGCGACGTGAGCATCACCACGGGGAACAGCAGCACGAGGGCCTTCAGCCACTTCGGCTTGATCCACGGCAGGAAGAACGCGGGCACGATGAGCGCGAACGACGCGTGCAGTGACGGCATCGCGGCCACACCGTTGCCGTTGCTGAGCGCGAGCTTGTAGCCGTCGCGGAAGCTCTCGAAACCGATGTGGTAGAAGCCGCGGCCGGCGTTGCGGTGCAGCTCGTGGAACAGGTTGTAGCCCCAGTCGGGGTCGCCGGCCATCCACGGCGGCACCGTGGGCATCACCACGAACAGGAAGCACGCCACGCCGAGCAGCGTGGCGAAGCGCTTGATGAACCGGGTCCACTGACGATGGCTGGTGGCCCACAGCACCGCCATGACGATCATGGGGAACACGAAGTGGGTCATGTAGGTGGACCCGGCCACGACGTCGTACCAGCGGATGGTGCGTTCCCAGAAGTGGTCCTGCAGCACGACGTTGGGGTCGTTGCCGAAGAACAGGAAGCGGTCGACGTTGCGGAACGTCTCGACCTGCAACGGGAACTTCACCCGGAACAGGCCGAAGAACGACACCCCGTCGTCGGCGGCGCCACGCGTCTTCTCGTACGCCACCCACATCGTGCAGTAGGCGATGCAGTCGACGAGCAGCACGCCCCACGTGCGCCACGTGCGACCGACGAACGCGCACAGCAGGAAGATGCCGACGGCGATGGCCACCGACACCCGGTCGACGGTGAGGCCGCGGTACTTCAGCCACAACAGATAACCGACGAGGTACGTCCACATCAGCGTGATGCGCACCGGGCGGAACCACTCGTGCGGCACCACCGTGCCGAGGCCCGGACGCGGCGACGGCGGCACGAAGGTGGGTGCGTCCGTGGCCGTCGACATGGACGACGAGGCTACCCAGCCTTCGTGCCGCCGTCACTTCACGGCCGCACGGGCGTTGCCGTGGTGTTACTTGCTGGCTTCCTCGAGCGCTCGGCGCACGAGCACCTTGGCGAGGTGCACGCGGTACTCGGGGCTGGCGTTGAGGTCGCTCTGCGGCTCCGCTTCCTCGGCGGCCAACTGCGCCGCGTCGGAGATGGAGGCACCCTGCGCGAGCGCACCCGAGACGCTGGTGGCCAGGATGGGCGTGCTGCCCATGTTGACCAGGGCGACACCCGAGCCGTTCGAACCGCGCCATGCGGCGACACCGACGATGGCCCAGTCCTGCGCACGCCGGTTGAACTTCTGGAAGCTCCAACCTGCGCCACCCATCTTCGGCACGCGGATCTCGGTGAGCATCTCGTCGGGCGCGAGCGCCGACTCCAGGAAGCCCTGATAGAAGTCGGTGGCCGCGATCTCGCGGGTGCCGTTCGGGCCCTGCGCGACGTAGGTGGCACCGAGCGCCAGCGTGGTGGCGGGCAGGTCGCTCGCCGGGTCGGCGTGGGCGATGGAGCCGCCGATGGTGCCGCGGTGACGCACCTGCGGATCGCCGACGTGGCTGGCTGCGTGGGCCAGCAGCGGGGCGTGCTCGTTCAGCACCGCACTGGTCTCGACGTCCATGTGCCGGGTGAGCGCACCAATGGCGATGTGGTCGCCCGCGTCCTTGATGTAGCTGAGGTCGGTCACACGGCCGATGTCGACCAGCACGCTCGGGGCTGCGAGGCGCAGCTTCATGAGCGGCAGCAGGCTGTGGCCACCGGCGAGGAACTTGGCCTCGTCGCCGTGCTGACCGATGAGGCTGATCGCCTCGGCGGCCGACCCGGCCCGGACGTAGTCGAATGCTGCGGGGATCACTTGCTCGCTCCTTGCTGGGCTGACTGGATGGCTTTCCACACGTTGTGGGGACTTGCGGGCATCGGCATGTCGGTGACGCCGAGGCCGCTGAGCGCGTCGATGACGGCGTTCATGACGGCCGGCGCCGAACCGATGGTGCCGGCCTCACCGATGCCCTTCACGCCCAACGGGTTGGTGGGCGACGGGGTGACGGTGTGACCGAGGGTGATGGGCGGCACGTCGCTGGCCGCCGGCACGAGGTACTCGGCGAGGCTGGCGTTCTTCAACGTGCCGTCGGCGTCGTACACCGCTTCCTCGTACAGCGCCTGGGCCAGGCCCTGCACGACGCCGCCGTGCACCTGGCCCTCGACGATGAGCGGGTTCACCTGGTTGCCGCAGTCGTCGACGGCCACGTACTGCAGCACGTCGACCTGACCCGTCTCGGTGTCGACCTCGACGGTGCAGATGTGCGTGCCGAACGGCCACGAGAAGTTCGGCGGGTCGTAGGTGACCTGTGCCTCGAGGTTCGGCTCGAGGCCGTCGGGCAGGTTGTGTGCGGTGAACGCCTCGAACGCGATGGCCGCGAGCGGCATCGTGCGGTCGGGCGAGCCCTTCACGGTGAACGAACCGCCGGCGAAGTCGAGGTCGTCCTCGTTGGCCTCGAGCTGATGGGCGGCGATCTTCTTCGCCTTGTCGATCACCTTGTCGCACGCCATGGCGATGGCCACGCCGCCGACGGGCAGCGAACGCGAGCCGTAGGTGTCGAGACCGAGCGGCGCGATGGCCGTGTCGCTGTGCAGCACGTCGACGTCGTCGGGGTCGATGCCGAGACGATCGGCGACGATCATGCTCCACGCCGTCTCGTGACCCTGGCCGTGCGGCGCCGTGCCCGTGACCACCTGCACCTTGTTGGTGGGCAGCACACGAACCGTGGCGGCCTCCCAGCCACCTGCCGAGTAGTTCAGCGAGGCGAGCACGCGCGACGGGGCGAGGCCGCACATCTCGAAGTAGCTCGCCTGACCGATGCCGAGCAGCTTCGTGGCGCCCGGCACGTTCTGCGTGGCCTGGCGTGCACGCACCCCGGCGTAGTCGGCCATCTCGGCCGCCATCTCGGCGGCGGCGAGGTGGTCGCCCGAGTCGTAGGTGAGCCCGGTGAACGCCGTGTACGGGAACTGCTCCTTGCGGATGAAGTTGCGCTTGCGCAGCTCCATCGGGTCGATGCCCATCTGGTCGGCGAGCACGTCCATCGCACGCTCGATGGCGTACGTGGCCTCCGGTCGGCCGGCACCGCGATAGGCGTCGGTGGGCGTGAGCGTGGTGTACACACCGGTGCAGCTGAAGTCGTACGCCTGCGGCAGGTCGTACACACCGGCGTACAGGAACGCCCCCAGGATGGGGATGCCGGCCGTGATGAGCTGCTGGTAGCCGCCCATGTCGGCGAGCAGGCGGATGCGCACCGCGGTGAGCTTGCCGTCGGCGTCGGCCGCGAGCTCGACGTGCTGGATCTGGCCGCGGCCGTGGATGGTGGCGACGGTGTTCTCGCCACGTTCCTCCACCCAGCGCACCGGCACCTTGTGCTTGCGGGCCAGGGCCACGCACAGCAGCTCCTCGGCGTACACGTCGAGCTTGCTGCCGAAGCCGCCGCCGACCGACGGGGCGATGACGCGCATCTGGTGCTCGGGGATGCCGAGCGTGAGCGCCACCATCACCTTCAGGATGTGCGGCACCTGCGTGGCGCTGTACAGCACCATGTCGCCACCGAACGGCTGCGGCACCGCCGCCACCGCACGTGGCTCCATGGCCATCGGGATGAGGCGCTGCTGCACGAACCGTTCGCTCACGGTGTAGGCCGCGTTGGCGAACGCCTCGGCCACCTGGCCCTCGTGCCCCTCGACCTTCAGGTCCCAGGTGTAGCTGCTGTTGGTGCCGAGCTCGTCGTGGATGACCACCCGGTCGCTCAGCGCGTCCTCCAGGTCGACCACCGCCGGCAGTGGCTCGTACTGCACGTCGATGAGGTCGAGCGCATCGCGGGCCGCGGCGTCGCTGGTGGCCAGCACGCACGCGACACCGTCGCCGACGTAGCAGACCTTGCCGGACGCCAGCGGGTAGTGCGCCGGGTTCTTCATGTCGGCGGTGACCGCCCACGCGCTGGGCATCGGCGCTCCCCACGTGTCGGCCAGGTCGGCGCCGCTGTACACGGCCACCACCCCGGGCGACGCCGCGGCGCCGCTGGTGTCGACGCTCAGGATGCGCGCGTGCGCGTACGGGCTGCGGAGCACCGCGAGGTGCAGTGCGCCCGGCAGGGCCAGGTCGTTGGTGTACTTGGCCTCGCCCGTGAGCAGGGCCGGATCTTCCTTCCGGAGCCGCCGTGTCCCCAACACGGAAGCCGGACGATCGTCGGTGACGGTCATGAGGTACCCCCAGTACCTTCAGTTGTCGGGTGTGACTACTTCGCCGCCGCGGCCAGCACGGACTTGACGATGTTGTGGTAGCCCGTGCAGCGGCACAGGTTGCCCTCGAGCCCGATGCGCACCTCTTCCTCGGTGGGGTTCGGGTTCTCCTTCAACAGGCTGGTGGCCGCCATCACCATGCCGGGCGTGCAGTAGCCGCACTGGAGACCGTGGTTCTCCATGAACGCCTGCTGCATCGGGTGCATCTCACCGTCGACGGCGAGGCCCTCGATGGTGGTGATCGACTGGCCGTCGGCCTGCACCGCGAGCATGGTGCAGCTCTTCACGGCCTCGCCGTTGACGTGGAGGCTGCACGCGCCGCACGACGAGGTGTCGCAGCCGATGTTGGTGCCGGTGAGGCCGAGCACCTCGCGGACGTAGTGCACGAGCAAGGTGCGAGGTTCGACGTCGCTCTCGTGAACCGTTCCGTTGACGGTGACAGAGATTTTCACCAGTGATCCCCCTTACGGATCCAGAGCCCCCATTGGCGTGCCACATCATGCACCAAATCGACCGGGCGCGGAAACCCCGGGCGTACCGTGTCACCGTGAGCGAACACGGACACGTCCACGACGATCTGGCCCTCGGACCGCGCGTCGAGCGCGCGGTGTGGATCGCAGTCGTGGCGTGGGGTGTCGCGACGTTGCTCGGCCTGGTGCTGCTGTGGCCGGGTGACGGGCGGTCCATCGCGTACGACGGCGGCGACCGGGTGGATGCGCAGGTCGTGGCGGTCACCGTGCAACCCTGTTCGGGCACGGAGGCGAGCGACCTCGTCGACTGTCGATCGCTCAGTCTGCTGCTCACCAGCGGCCCCACCGCCGGCGAGACAGTGACGATCGAACTGGCGGTGACGGCGGGCGAAGGCCGCGTGCCCGGCACCGGCGACGACGTGGTGCTGTCGCACGTCGTGACCGACGACGGCACCGACCTGTACTCGTTCCTCGACTACCAGCGTTCCGGCGCGCTCGCGGTGCTCGTCGTGCTGTTCTGCCTCGCCGTGCTCGTGTTCGGCCGATGGAAGGGCCTCGGCGCACTCGCCGGCCTCGCCGTGAGCGTCATCGTGCTCGTCGCGTTCGTGCTGCCCGCGCTGCTGGAGGGCTCGAACCCGGTGCTCGTCGCGGTCGTGGGGGCCAGCATCATCGCCTACGCATCGCTGTACCTGGCCCACGGCTTCAGCGCCCCCACAAACGTCGCGCTGCTCAGCACGCTGATGTCGCTCGCGCTCACTGGTCTCCTCGCGTGGGTGTTCATCGAAGCGGCCACGCTCACCGGGTTGAGCGACGAGAACGCGCTGTTCCTCGACGCCCTCGGCGTGCGGCTCGACATGCGCGGCCTGCTGCTCGCCGGCATCGTCATCGGTTCGCTCGGCGTGCTCGACGACGTCACCGTCACCCAGGTGTCCGCGGTGGGCGCACTGCGCGCCTCCACGCCCCACGCAGGTGCCGGCGAGCTGTACCGGCGGGCCATCACCGTCGGCCGCGACCACGTGTCGTCGACCGTGAACACGCTGTTCCTCGCCTACGCCGGGGCGGCGCTGCCGCTGCTGCTGTTGTTCAGCCAGACGGGCCGCTCGGTCGGCGGCGCGGTGACGGGCGAGGACGTGGCCATCGAGGTGGTGCGCACGTTGGTCGGCAGCATCGGCCTCATCGCCTCCGTGCCGATCAGCACGTGGCTCGCCGCGTCGCTCGTCAGTCGAGCGGGCGATGGTGGTGCGGCATCCGACGCGGCAGCGTGATCGCGAACACCACGGCGAACACCGCCGCCGCCACGAGGCCGATCGTCGCGCCTGGCGCCGAGCTGAGGTGGTAGGCGATCATCAACCCGACGACGCCCTCGCCGACCCCGAACGCCACGCCCCACAGCGTCATCCGTCGTAGGTCGCGGGCGATGAGTCGGGCGGTGGCCGCCGGCGTGACGAGCATCGTCACCGTCATCACGGTGCCGACGGCACGCAGGCTGATCACCACGACGACGGCGAGCAGCATCACGAGCACGGCCTGCACCAGTTCGACGCGCACCCCGACCTGCTCGGCCTGCACGTGGTCGAAGGTCGCGAGGCGCAGCTCGCCGAACATCAGAGCGACGACCAGCACGGCGGCTCCGCCGAGTGCGAGGTTCAGCCAGATGTCGCCCCACTGCACGGTGAGCACCCGACCGAACAGGAAGTGGGTGAGCTCCACCCCGGTGTCGAGACGCGAGATCACCACGACGCCCAGCGCGAAGAACGCCGTGCCGAGCACGGTGATGATGGTCTCCTGACCGAGGCGCCGGTTGGAGCTGAACGCGAGCAGCAGCACGGCGATGAGCAGGCCGGCGCCCATCGCACCGAACAGCACGTTCACCCCGGCCGCGTAGGCGATGCCGACACCCGCCAGCGTGCCGTGCGACATCGCGTCGCCCAGGTTCGCCATGCGGCGCAGCACCACCCAGGTGCCGACGACCGGTGCGACGATGCCGATGATGATCGCGGCGATGAACGCACGCTGCATGAAGTCGGCCTGGAACGGGTCAGTCAGCCAGCGCACGATGTCCTCGTGATCCGAACGTCGATTCGAGCGCATCACCGGTGAGCACCGTCGCCGGTGCGCCGTCGGCCTGCAGCGTGCCGTTGACGGCGAGGCAGCGGGTGAACCGGCGGCGTGCGAGCGCGAGGTCGTGTGTCGCGATGAGCAGCGTGGTGCCCTGCGCCGCCAACGACTCGAACACGTCGAGCAGCTCGAGCGTGCTCGGCTGGTCGACCCCGCTGAGCGCTTCGTCGAGCAGCACCACCGATGCTTCCTGGGCGAGCGCGCGAGCCACGTAGGCACGTTGCAGCTGGCCACCCGACAGCTCGGTGAGCGCACAGGGCTCGCACCCGGCCAGGTTCACCCGCTCGAGCGCCTCACTGGCGGCGGCGCGGTCGGCCGCGGTGGGGCGGCCGTACCAACGGCGGAACCGCCGTCGGCCTGCCAGCACCAGTTCGCCGACGGTGATGGGAAAGTGGAGGTCGCTGTCGTTGCGCTGTGGGATGTAGGCGAGGTCCATCCGGTCGGCGTGGTCGTGGCAGTGCACGCCGTTCACCTCGACCACGCCCTCGTGGTTCACCAGGCCGCAGATGGCCTTGAACATGGTGCTCTTGCCGGCACCGTTCGGACCGATCACCGCGATGAGCTCGCCGGCGCCCACCGAGAACGACACACCGTGCAGCGCGTGACGGTCGCCGTAGTGCACGCCGAGGTCGCGCACCGTCAGGATCGGTGTGGGCAGGATCGGCGTGGACGGGGTCGGGGCGGCGGTCACGAACAGCCGAGGCCGGTGGAGAGTGAGGCGAGGTTCAGGCGCATGACGGACAGGTAGTCGGCGCCCTCGTCGAGTTGCTCGCTGGACAGCGACTCGACGGGGTCGAGCACGCCGGTGCCGGCGCCGATCTCCGATCCAACGGTAGCCGCGAGGTCGTCGGGGAGGTTCTCCTCGAAGAAGATGGTGGTCACCCCGTTCTCCGCGGCGAACGCTGCGACGGCCTCGAGCGACTTGGCCGACGGCTCCTCGCTCGGCGAGATGCCGGCGATGGCCACCTGGGTGAGGCCGTAGGCGGCGGCGAGGTAGCCGAACGCTCGGTGCGAGGTGACGAGCACGTCGCTCGCGCAGTTCGCGAGTCCGGCGGTGAACTCGCCGTCGAGCGTCGCGAGCTCGGCGTCGTACGCCGCGGCGCGCGTCGCGTAGCCGTCGGCGCCGGCGGGGTCGGCGGTGCTGAGTGTCGCCGCGACGGCGTCGGTCATCGCCTGCATGTTGCTCGGGTCGAGCCACACGTGGGGGTCGTCACCGGTCGCCAACTCCTCACCTTCCGCCTCGCCCTCGGTGCCGGGGAGTTGCTCGCCGATCGGGAGCAGCTCGAGCCCTTCGAGCAGATCGACGCGGGTGACGTCGTCGGGCAACGACTCGATGGCCTTCTCGACGTTCGGCTGGAAGCCCTGACCGAGGTATACCACCACGTCGGCCTCGGCCAGCTCGGTGAGCTGCTGTGGGGTCGGTTCGTACTCATGTGCCTCCTCGCCGGGTGGGACCAGCGTGACCACGTCGACCGCATCGCCACCGACGCTGCGCACGATGGTCTCGATCGGGTAGAAGGCGGCGGCGACCACGAGGCGGTCGCCCGAGGACGAGGTGGTGTCGTCGCCACAGGCGACCAGCGAGAGCGGCAGTGCGAACGCAGCGACGGTGAGGAGGAGGGAGCGCATGGCGCCACCCTAGCGACAATGAGAATCATTCTCAAAATGACGGGAACGATTCTCATCCGATGAGAACCGGCGGTACGCTTGCCGACGTGGCCGCCGACCAACCGCATCCGCCCGTTCTCTCCGCCGGCACTGTCGCGGCAGTGCTGCCCGCGTTGGCGCTGCGCGAGATGCGGCTCACCCCGCACCGTCGTGCCGTGCTCGCCGTACTCGAGCACGGGCACCGCCCCCTCACCACCGACGAGGTGGCCGCCGAGTCCGCCGTGCCCGTGTCGACGGTGTACCGCATCCTCGCCGAGCTCGTCGATGCCGGTGTGGTCGCCCGTGTGGCCGGCGCCGCCGGCGGCGATCGTCACGAGCTCGCCGAGGCGTTCTCCGACCACCATCACCACCACCTCGTGTGCACCGAGTGCGGCATCGTCACCGACTTCGACCCGAGCCCGGCGCTCGAGCGCCTCATCGACAAGGAGGTCGGCGCCATCCTCGGTGCCACCGGCTTCGAAGTGTCGCACCACGTGTTCGACGTGCGCGGCCGGTGCCGCGACTGCGCCTCAGCGGGCGCGTGAACCCGAGCTCGGTGCCCGCCAGTTGCGGCCCTGCGTGCGCATCCAGTCGGCCACCTCATCGGGCGGCAACGGCCGAGCGATGAGGTAACCCTGCGCCTTGTCGCACCCCAGTGTGCGCAACGCGACGAGCTGCTCCTCGGTCTCCACGCCCTCGCCCACCACCTCGAGGTCGAGTGCGCCGGCCATGCCGACCATCGCAGCGATGACCGCGCGGTCCTCCGGGTGATCGCACACGCCTGCCACGAACGAGCGGTCGATCTTGATGGCCGTCAGCGGGTAGCGGCGGATGTGGGTGAGCGACGAGTACCCCGTGCCGAAGTCGTCGAGGCACAGCGACGCGCCGAGCGCGCGGAGCTCGTCGAGGGTGTGCTCGGGCGACACCTTGCCGCCGCCGGCCCGGCGGGTGAGCGTGGCGTGCTCGGTGATCTCCACCATCAGCCGCTCGGGCTCCATCTCGTACTCGGCGAGGATGCCGTTGATGCGATCGCAGAGGGCGCGGTCGGCCAGCTGCGTGACCGACAGGTTCATGCTCAGGCTCACCGCCGGATCGACGTCGCGCATCGCCGCGCACGCGGAACGCAGGACGACGTCGCCGAGCAGCAGGTCGAGCCCGGCGTCCTCGGCGAGGTCGAGGAACGCGGCCGGGGTGAGCAGTCCGCGTTCGGGGTGCTGCCACCGCACCAACGCCTCGAGCCCGGTGGTGGCGCCCAGCTCCATCGACACGATGGGCTGCAGGTAGGCCGCCACCTCGCCGCGGCCGAGGCCGGCCGCGAGGTCGTCGGCCAACCGGCGACGCTCGTTCGCGTTGCGCTGCCGCTGGCTGACGCTGCGCTCGGGCTCGCCGCGGCGTGCGGCCTTCGCCTCGTACATCGCGAGGTCGGCGTCGGCGAGCAGCCCGGTGACCGTGGCGTCGTCGTCGACCAGCGCCAGGCCGACGCTCGCCGTGACGCGCACCGGCCCCTCGATGAGCAGGTACGGCATCGACAACGTGGCGTCGATGCGGTCGCACAGCGCCTGACCCTGGCTGCGGTCGGCCACGTCGTAGGCCACGACCACGAACTCGTCGCCGCCGACGCGTGCCACCAGGTCGCCGGGGCGCACGCTGTCGAGCAGCCGTTCGCTGACCTTGCGGAGCAGCTCGTCGCCCGACTCGTGGCCGAGCAGGTCGTTGACCGGCTTGAACCGATCGAGGTCGATGAACACCACGGCCGCGTTGTGGTGCTCGCCGACGACGCGTTCGAGCTCGTCGAGCAGCACCGACCGGTTGGCGAGCCCGGTGAGGGCGTCGTGGCGGGCGAGGTGCTCGAGCGTGCGGCGGGCGTGGTGCAGGTCGCTGACGTCGTAGCCCGTCACCACCAGCCCCTCGACCACCGGGTCGTCGAGCAGGTTGACGATCTCGAACCGCATCGGCAGCGGTGGGCGGAGCGCGTCGAAGTGGCGCATCGAGGCCTCGCAGCTGACGGGCTTCACCTCGCTGCCGGCCTTCTCGATGGAGAACCCGAGGTCGTTCGCGTCGTCGGGTGCGCAGAACGAGATCAGCTTGCGGCCGATGATGTGCGTCACGTCGTGACCGAGCAGGCGGGTGAACGCGGCGTTGACGCTGGTGATCTCGCCGTCTCGGTCGAGCAGCAGCGTGACCGACGAGGCGTGCTGCACCACCTGCTGGAACCGCACCGTGTCGCTGCCCGCGACCTCCCACATGCGGCGACGGGTGACGTCGCGAGCCACCACGACCAGCCCGTGCAGGCCGTCGACGTCGAGCGCGTTGTAGCCGATGACCTCGACCCACTTCCACGAGCCGTCGGCCAGCCGCACCCGGATCTCCACCGGTGTGCCGATCCGCTTGTCCTGCATCGTGCCCGTCGACGACAGCACGTTGGCCACGTCGTCGGGGTGCACCAGGTCGAGGATGCTCTTGCCGAGCCACACCTCGGGTCGCCAGCCGAACACCTCGGCGCACGCCGGATTCACGTAGTGGAGGATGACATCGGTGTCGACCACCAGCACGGGGTCGGGCATCGCGCCCGCAAGTGCTTCGAAGTCGATGTTGTCGGCCATCACTGTCATTATCGGCCGGGACCGGTGCCCTGCGAAGGGATATGAGTCCTTTTTCAGTGTTCCTTCGGTCAGCTGCCGCCGACGGGTGTGGCGACGGGTGCCGCCACCTCGCCCTCGGTGACGGCCGGACGCTCCGGCTTCAGGAACAGGTACAGCACCGGGATGAGATAGGCGAAGTAGGCGATGACCCGGATGCGCTCGGGGTCCTCCGACCAGCCGAACAGGCCCTTCAGGAAGTCGTACAGCGTGCCGCTGGCGAGCGGGCCCGACGAGATGATCCACAGCGGCTCGAACAGCCAGCCGCCCTCGATGCCGACGAGCTCGCGCAGCTCGTGGACGGCCTTGCCGACCAGGCCGGCGGCGAAGAAGATGAGCAGCACGCCGGTGATCTTGAAGAACAGGCGCAGGTCGATGCTCTTGCCGAACCGGTACACGAGCACACCGACGACGGCCGAGATGGCCAGGCCGAGCAGACCGCCGAGCACGACCTCGGCGCCCGACGCGCTGCCGGTCTCGGCGCCGAGCAGGAACAGCACGGTCTCGAAGCCCTCACGGGCCACGGCCACGAACGCGATCATCGTGACCGCGCCGGCGGTGGTGGCGCCGTCGACCTTCGAGCGCAGGTCGCCGCTGAGCGAGCGGGCGTTCTTGCGCATCCACAGGATCATCCAGGTCAGCACGATGGCGGCGGCCAGGGCGAGGAACCCTTCGATGGCCTGCTCGGACTTGCCCTCGAACTCGCCGACCAGGGTGTTGAACAGGATGCCGGTGACGAGGCACACCACGGCGGCGATGCCCGCACCCGTCCACACGGCACCCGTGCGGTCGGCTCGCCCCGTCTTGACGAGGTAGCCGAGGAGGATGGCGAGGACGATCGAGATCTCGAGGCCTTCGCGCAAGGTGATGAGGAACGCTGCGGACATGAGTGCGATGTTAAGCGCACCGAACAAATTGTGCAAGTATGACCTTCGGCCCTAGCGCGTCCCCCACACGAAGCGATGGGTGTGGATGCCGAAGTAGGTGAAGCTCTCCACGCTGCGCACGTCGGGGATGGACCGGATCTCGTCGTGGATGACGTGCAACAGGCGCGCCGAGTCCTCGCAGACCACCTCCACCAGCAGGTCGAACGAGCCGCTGGTGAACACGACGTAGATGACGCCCTCGATGGCGGCGATGCGGTCGGCCACGTCGCGCACGTTGCGCTCCACGCCCACGCCGAGCGCCGCCATCACCGGGTAGCCGAGCGCCAGCGGGTCGGTGACGCCCACCACCTGCACCACGCCGGCGTCGAGCAGGCGCTGCACGCGCAACCGGGTGGCCGCCGGGGAGAGGCCGACCAGTTCGGAGAGGTCGGCGTAGCTGGCCCGACCGTCCTTCTGCAGCGCCTCGACGAGTTGACGGTCGATGGGGTCGAGGGGGGTCACATGTGGCCTTTCGTCGTTCAGACGATGCCGGCCGACAGGCCGAAGTCGATGGAGATGTTCGCGCCCGTGATGGGCGCCGCCGCAGCGGAGCAGAGGTAGTGGATGAGCTCGGCCACTTCCTGCGGGCGGATGAACCGCGCCGCCGCCCCCTGCGGGTAGCCCGCCAGCAGCCGTTGCAGGTAGCCCTGCGGGTCGTCGCCGCCGAAGTCGCGGGCCTGTCCGTGCAGCATCGGCGAGTCGATGTCGCCCGGGCACACGGCGTTGACGCGGATGCCGCGTGGCGCCAGCTCGAGTGCGAGCGCCTTGGTGAGGATGGACACCGCGCCCTTGCTGGCGCAGTACACCGCGGCACCGGCGTTGCCCTGGATGCCCGCATCGCTCGACAGGTTGACCACCGAGCCCTTGGCGGCCTCGAGGTGCGGGATGGCCGCCGAGGTGAGGAAGTACAGGCCCTTCACGTTCACGCCGAGCACACGGTCGAAGTCGGCTTCCTCGGTGGTGTCGGCCGGCCCCTCGGTCCACACGCCCGCCGCGTTGACCAACGCGTCGAGCCGGCCGAACCGGGCCACCGTGGTGGCCACGGCGTCGCGGCACGCGGCCACGTCGCGCAGGTCGGCCTGCACGGCCAGCACCCCGTCGCGCTCGGCCACCGGCTGCACGTCGAGCGCGGCCACCTGCCACCCGTCGGCGAGGAACCGTTCGACGACCGCGCCGCCCACGCCGCCGGCCGCGCCGGTGACGAGCACGACCCGCTCGGTCACGGGGTCCATGCGCGGTTCTCCGGCAGTGAGTTGCCGCCGTCGACCACGAGCAGCTGCCCGGTGAGGTACGACGCGCTGGTGTCGGCGAGGAACCGGATCGCGGCGGCGATCTCGACCGCCGTGCCCGAACGCCGCATCGGGGTGAGTGCGCCCGCGGCACGTTCGGCCTCGGACTGCGACGCGGTGGCGATCCACCCCGGCGCTACGGCGTTCACGGTGATGCCCTCGCCGGCGTACTCGAGCGCGACCGCGCGGGTGAACCCGAGCATGCCCGCCTTCGCCGCGTGGTAGCCGGCGTCGCCGACGAACGCCTGCACCGGGCCCGACGTGCTGGCCACGTTGACGATGCGGCCGTAGCCGCGTGCCCTCATGGCGGTGAGCGCCGCTCGGGTGACCGTGAAGCAGGTGGTGAGGTTGCGGTCGATGGCGTCGCGCCACTGCTGGTCGGTGGTGCGGTGCGCGAGCGAATCGGTGAGGTCGCCACCCACGGCCACCATGCCCGCGTTGTTGACGCAGATGTCGAGCCGCCCGGCCACCTGCAGCGCGGCCTGCACGACGCGGTCGGCCTCGCCGTCGTCCATCAGGTCGGCCACCACGCCGACGGCCCGTGCGCCGACGGCGGTGAGGTCGGCCACCCGGTCGTGGATGCGGTCGGTGGTGCTGGCGAGCACCACGGCCGCGCCGTCGGCCGCCAGCGCGCGGGCCGCGGCGAATCCGATGCCGTCGCGGCTGCCCGCCCCGGTGACCAGCGCGACCTGGCCGGCGAGGTTCATCCGACCAGCGCTTCCACTGCGTCGCGGAACACCTCGGTGTGCCGGTCGACGTCGGCCTGCGAGTGGTGCGGCGACATCAGCGCCATGTTGTGGAACGGCGTGAGCAGGATGCCGCGGTTCACCGCCCACAGGTGCATGAACGCATCGAGCTGGTGGTCGGCCGCGGCCGCGGCATCGGCGCCGTTCTTCGGCGGCGGGCAGAACCAGTACTCGGCGCGCCCGCCCAACTGCTGCACGTTCCACGGGAGCGAGAACTGGTCGATGGCGGACTGTACGCCCTGGGTCCACGCCGTGGCCAGCGGCACCATGTGCGCGAAGTCGGGCTCGCGCAGCGTGCTCTCGAGCGTGGCCCGCACCGCGGCGAGCGCCAGCGCGTTGCCGGTGAGCGTGCCGCCCACACCGCTGACGTCGACGGCCTCGCCCAGCAGCGTGGGCATGATGCGCTCGGCCATCTCGGTGGTCATGCCGTAGGCCGCGGCCGGCATGCCGCCGCCGATGGTCTTGCCGATGACGAAGAAGTCGGGCTCGAGCCCCCAGGCCGCCGTGGCGCCGCCGGGGCCGACGCAGATGGTGTGCGTCTCGTCGATCACAAGCAGCGTGCCATGCCGGCGTGTGAGTTCGCGGAGCGCTTCGTGGTACCCGGGCTCGGGCAGCACGATGCCGATGTTGGTGAGCGCCGGCTCGGCCAGCACGCACGCCACGTCGCCCTGGGCGAGCGCCGCTTCGAGCGCGTCGAGGTCGTTGAACGGCACGACGACGGTGGTGAGCGACGGATCGACCTGCGGGCCGATGCTGCCGGGCCGTGACTGCGGTCGACCGTCGGGGCCGATGACCACCAGCGTCTCGTCGACGCTGCCGTGGTAGCACCAGTCGAACACCAGCACCTTCGAGCGGCCGGTGAGGTGGCGGGCGAAGCGCAGCACGAACCGGTTGGCGTCGGTGGCGGTCATGGCCATCTGCCACACCGGCAGACCGAACCGTCGCGCCAACTCCTCACCGACCCACGCCGCGTCGGTGCTCGGCAACATGGTGGTGATGCCGCGCATCGCCTGACGGTGCAGGGCGTCGGCCACCTGGGGGAGTGCGTGCCCGGTCATCGCCCCGGTGTCGCCGAGGCAGAAGTCCACGTACTCGTGGCCGTCGACGTCGGTGAACCGGGCCCCGCTCGCCCGGTCGAAGAAGAGCGGGAACGAGCCCGGCCAACGCGTCATCCACGCCATCGGCACACCGCCCAACAGGTGCGTGCGGGCACCGGCCGCCAACTCGGCCGACCGCGGGTGCAGCTCGATGAACCGCTGCTCCTCCTGATGGTGGAGCTCGGCGAGGCGTTGTCGATCAATCATGCACATCACGCTACCACGATCATTTCGCTTGTCGAACTGGCATATCGCAAGCGATTCGATCATCACGGTGGCGATGGCAAGGGTGGTGACCACGGCGGCGTTCATGCCGCCCTCGTTCGGGGTGGTGCGTGTGACCAGGTGCGTCCGTCGCGTGTGACCACGATGAGGGTGCGGTCGGGTGCGAGGTGCAGTTGCCAGCCGCCTTCGTGGACGAGGTGGTGGTGCCGGCTGCAGAGTGGGACCAGGTTGTCGATGTCGGTGGGGCCGTGCTGCATCTCGTACCCGGAGACGTGGTGGGCCTGTGTGTGCTCATAGGGGACGTCGCACAGCGCACACGTCCGGTAGAGCACCCGCAACGCTCGCCGTTGGTGGCGGTTGGCGAGGCGGGTTTCTCGTCCGAGGAAGAGTCGGACGCCGTCGGCGCCGACCACGACCGGTGTCACCGATCCGAGGCATGCCCAGCGGCGGATGGTCTCGATCGGGAGCCCGAACCTGCCGAGGCCGGCGTCGACGGTCGTGTGGGGGTGTCGGCATCCGTCGACGAGTGTCTTCTCGTCGATGAGCACGGTGACGTCGGGGAGCCCTGACCCGGCCTTGCCCTCGGACAAGGCGAGGAGTGCGAGTGCGGCGAGGTGGTGTTGTCGTTCGAGCGGATCGGCGGGTGCGTCGTCGGGTGTGGTGCCGTGGAACAGGGTTTCGATGGCGTTGCGGAGTCGGCCTTCGAGTTCGGTGCCGCGGACGGGGTCGAAGGTGCCGGTGAGGTTCCACATCCCGTCGCTGCCGGTCCACCAGCGGAGTCGGGTGGCTTGCCGTTGTCGTGCCAACTGGTCGAGGCCGTCGTCGTCGCGGGCTCGGCCGATGATGCGTTGCAGCAGTTCCCGATACCGCCGTTCGGTGGAGTGTGCGGCTGCGGCGGCGATGGTGTCGCCGTGCTCGGCGACCTTTGCCATCTCGTCGGGTGTGAGACCGTTGGTGGCGTTGGCGAACAGGTCCACCCGATCCGACGTCGTGTCACCGGAGGAGAGCGCGGCCGCCAGTTCGGGGACGTCGTCGCATGCCTTTTTGCGTTTGCGCACGCGAGTCGACTTCCCCAGCGACGACTTCGACGCCTTCGCCAGTTCGTCCTCGGGGAACACCGACGGCTGGTCCGCGGCGATCTCGTCCAACCGCGCCAGCACCACGAGTTCGCGCGCGTCCAACACGCCACGTGCGACGCGCAGGTGGTCGAGCTCGGTGCGGCACGCGTCGAGATCGGCCAGCACCGTGCCGGCGACCAGGCTGCGCAACCGATCGAGATCCATGCCCCCGATCATGCGAAAGGGGTGTGACAGGGTTTCCGCCGTCCGGCGGAACCGACGTCAGTGCTTGGCGGCGTTGATGGCCTGCCACACCTTCTGCGGCGTGCAGGGCATGTCGATGTGCGAGACACCGAGGTGGCTGACGGCGTCGATGACGGCCGACTGCACCGCGGGGGTGCTGCCGATGGTGCCGCTCTCGCCGATGCCCTTCGCGCCGAGGGCGTTGATGAACGTCGGCGTCTCCATGTGCACCACTTCGATGCTCGGCAGTTCGGCCGCGGAGATGAACGCGTAGTCGGCGAGGTTCGACGTGACGGGGTTGCCGTCGCTGTCGTACCGCACCTCCTCCATCAGCGCCTGCGCCGTGCCCTGCGCAACGCCACCGTGGATCTGGCCCTCGAGCAGCATCGGGTTGAGCACGGTGCCGGCGTCGTCGCACGCGACGTGACGCAGGTGGCGCACCTGGCCGGTCTCGGTGTCGACCTCGACGACGGCCACGTGGGCGCCGAACGGGAACGTGGCGCCGGCGACCGCGTAGTACGCGGCGTGGGCGAGGCCCTCGGGCAGTTCGGGGTCGCCCTTCGCGGCGACGGCGAGGTCGGCCCACGACTTGGCGATCGAGGGGGTGCCCGACACGTGGAAGCTGGCGGTGGCCTTGTCGAGCACCACGTCGGCGTCGTCGGCCTCGAGCAGCTTCGCGGCGATGGAGCGGGCCTTGTCGACCAGGTCGGCCGCGGCGAGGAACACGGCGTTGCCACCCTGCTGCAGCGAGCGCGAGCCCATGGTGCCGTCGCCCTGCGGGACGAGGTCGGTGTTGCCCCACACGACGTCGATCTGGTCCATCGGGATGCCGGTCTGCTCGTGGGCGAGCATGCTCCACGCGGTGACGTGGCCCTGGCCGTGCGGCGAGGTGCCGGTGTAGACGATGGCGCGGCCGTCGTCGAGCACCTCGATGCGAGCGTGCTCGCCGGTGCCGACACCGCCGGTGATCTCCACGTACGTGCTCACGCCGATGCCGAGCTGCTTCACGTCGCCCGAGGCACGGCGGCGGGCCTGCTCGGCGCGCAGGTCGGCGTAGCCGGCCGCGTCGAGCGCCTTCTGCAGCGCGGTCTCGTAGTCGCCCACGTCGTAGGTCTGGCCCACGGCGGTGGTGTGCTTCTCCATGAACTTCGGGATGAGGTTCACGCGGCGCACCTCGGCCGGGTCGAGCCCGAGCTCGCCGGCGAACAGGTCCATGGCGCGCTCGGCGGCAGCGGTGGCCTCCGGTCGGCCGGCACCGCGGTACGCGGTGGTGACCGCGGCGTTGGTGACGACACTCGTGGTGCGGCACTCGATGTTGGGGATGTCGTACACGGCGCTCGCCATCGGGCGGGTCATGAACGGGGCGAGGATGGCACCCATCTCGACGAAGTAGCCGCAGTCCTGGATGACGTGCAGTTGGTAGTGCGTGATCTTGCCGTCGCGGGTGCCGCCGACGGTGAGGTACTGCACCTGGGCGCGGCCGTGGCCGAGCACCATCATCGACTCGCTGCGGGTCTCGCGCCAGCGCAGCGGACGGCCGACCTTGGCGCTGATGACACCGAGCAGGCTCTCCTCGGGGTCGCAGGAGATCTTCGCGCCGAAGCCGCCGCCGACGTCGGGGGCGATGACTAGCACCTGATCGGGCTCGACACCGTTGGTCTTCGCGATGAGGGTCTTCGCGCCCTGCGCGGCCTGGGTGCTGAGCCACTGGTGCAGGCGACCGTCGACCCAGGCGACGGCCGAGCCGCGCACTTCGAGCGGGCACGGTGCGACGCGCTGGTTGAGGATGCGGTGCGGACCGCTGACCACCTCGACGCCCTCGAAGAACGCGGTGCCGGTGTTGTCGGGCATGCCGATGACCGTGGTGTCGAACACCACGTTGCTGCCGGTCTCCTCGTACAGCAGCGTGGTCGACGTGAGGGCCTCCTCGATGTCGACCACTGCGGGCAGCACGTCGTAGTCGACGATGACCTGCTCGGCTGCGTCCTCGCCCTGCTGGCGCTCCTCGGTGACGACCACCGCGACGGGCTCGCCGACGAAGCGCACCTTGCCGATGGCGAGGTGGCCGCGCGACACGAACGGGTTGTAGTCGCTCGGCACCGGCTGCAGCCCGAGGTCCTCGGCGGTGTACACCGCGATGACGCCCGGCATGTCGAGCGCGGCCGACGTGTCGATGGAGAGGATGCGGCCGTGCGCGATGGTGGAGCGCACGTACGTGACGTGTGCGGCACCCTGCAGCAGCGGCTCGTCGAGCAGGTCGTCGACGTACTTGCCGCCGGTGGTGAGGAACTTCGGGTCTTCCTTGCGAAGAACCCGATTACCGAGAATGCTGCCGGCCACGCGCGAACCCCCTGGTGAATGTCGTAGCGAGTGCGCTGAGACTAGACGGCCGACGAGGGTCAGGGTGTGGTCGTGCCCGCGGCCGCCGCAGCGGCCTCCGCGGACCGCACGCCGACGATGCCGGCGACGGCGTCGTACGGCCAGCCGGCGGGCATGGTGACCGGTGCGTTTGGCGACTCGAGCACCGTGAGGCGGATCTCGCCCTGGCGCACGTAGCCGATCTCCTCACGGGCGGCCTCCTCGATGCCGGCCGGGGTGTTGAGCTGGTTGACCTCGTCGCTCAGCTCGGCGTTGGCCTGCTCGAGCGCGGCGAGCTCGCGCTGCTTGCGATCGATGTCGTCCTGTTGGCGCAGCCATGCCTTCACGGGCAGCACGAACAGCGCGGCCACGAGTGCGGCGGTGATGACCGCGGCGACGAGGGCGATGATGCCGCGCTTGCCGCGGCCGCGCACGAGTCGCTTCGACTGGTCGATGGGGCGGGTGAAGTCGCCGAGCAGCGTGTCGTCGCGACGGTCGGTGGGGCGCGTCGAAGCCCGGCTCGCGTCGCTGGGACGCGGGATCGCCGAGGTCTTGTGGCCGCCTGCGCTCATCGTGGCCATTCTCGCACCACTCCTCGCGCGAACCACGTCACCGCCCGAAACGGTGTGCGGCTCAGCGCGGGCTGAGTGCGCTGCGGCCGCGGAACGCGGCGTTCTCGCCGAGCGCCTCTTCGATGCGCAGCAGTTGGTTGTACTTCGCGACGCGGTCGCTGCGTGCGGGGGCGCCGGTCTTGATCTGGCCGCAGTTCGTGGCGACGGCGAGGTCGGCGATGGTGGCGTCCTCGGTCTCGCCGCTGCGGTGGCTCATCACGCTGCTGTAGCCGTGGCGGGTGGCGAGCTCGACCGTGTCGAGGGTCTCGCTGAGCGAGCCGATCTGGTTGACCTTCACGAGCACCGCGTTGGCCACCTTGCGCTCGATGCCCATGCGCAGACGCGCCACGTTGGTGACGAACAGGTCGTCGCCGACGAGCTGGGTCTTGGTGCCGACGGCGTCGGTGAGCGCCTTCCAGCCCTCCCAGTCGTCCTCGTGCATGCCGTCCTCGATGCTGACGATGGGGTACGTGTCGACGAGCCGGGTCCAGTAGGCCACCATCTCGTCGCGGCCGAGCACCTTGCCCTCGCCGGCGAGGTGGTAGGCGCCGTCGCGGTACAGCTCGCTCATCGCCGGGTCCATCGCGATGGCGATGTCGGTGCCGGGCGCGTAGCCGGCCTTCTCGATGGCCTCGAGCAGGATGCGGATGGCGTCCTCGTTGCTGGCGAGGTTGGGGGCGAAGCCGCCCTCGTCGCCGACGGCGGTGCTGAGGCCGCGGTCGTGAATGACCTTCTTCAACGTGTGATACGTCTCGGTGCCCCAGCGCAGGGCTTCGCGGAAGCTCGGCGCGCCCACGGGCATGATCATGAACTCCTGCATGTCGATGGAGTTGTCGGCGTGCACGCCGCCGTTGATGACGTTCATCATCGGTACGGGCAGCACGTGGGCGTTCGGGCCGCCGAGGTACTTCCACAGCGGCAGGTCGAGCTCGTCGGCCGCGGCCTTGGCCACCGCGAGGCTGGTGCCGAGGATGGCGTTGGCGCCGAGGCGACCCTTGTTGTCGGTGCCGTCGAGCGAGTTCAGCTCGTTGTCGACGAAGCGCTGCTCGGTGGCGTCGACGTCGGTGAGCACGTCGGCGATCTCGCCGTTCACGTAGCCGACCGCAGTGGCGACGCCCTTGCCGAGGTAGCGGCTGCCGCCGTCGCGGAGCTCGACGGCCTCGTGCTCGCCGGTCGACGCGCCGGACGGGACCGCGGCACGGCCCTTCGCCCCGCTGGCGAGGGTGACCTCCACCTCCACTGTGGGGTTGCCTCGGGAATCGAGGATTTCGCGGCCGACGACGCTGATGATCTCGCTCATGGCCACCACGGTACCCACCTGCGGAAGGGCCCGGACATTCAAGTCGTCGGAGCGCACGGCCGATGTACAGGTCATGGCGGAGTCCATCTACGACACCGAGATCGGGTACGAGCCGCCCTCGCACCAACCCGTCCGGCCCACCTGGAACCCGGCGGAGGAAGCGCGCCGTCGGGCCGAGATGGAGGCTGCCGCGCTCGAGGCCGCCCAGTCGAAGCGTCGGCGCGGCAAGACGCCGCCACCCCCGCCGCCCGACCCGACCATCACCACGCAGATCCGGATGATCGCCGAGGCGATGCCCGATCGCGAGCACGCCAAGCCGGGCCAGTACCACGGTGTGGTGGTGCCGCGGGCCATCACCGTGACCGGGTTCTTCATCGCGTTCGCGTTCCCCGCTGCCTTCCTGTACCTGAACCAGCTCGGCCACGCCGACCTGGTCGACGGCCGGTTCCGGCCCGACGAGTTCGCGAAGCGCATCACCATCGTCATGCTTGGCGGTGCGGCCATGTGCATGCTCGTCGGCTGGTTGTGGTGGGGTGTCGCCGCGGCGCTCAATGCCCGTCATCGCGCTCGTTGGGCGGTGTCGCCCTGGTACGTGCCGCTGTCCTACCTCGGTGTGGCGGCCCTCGCCGCCGGTGCGAGCGTGTCGGAGCGATGGCTCGGCGAGAACGTCATCTACGCGCGTGCCGGTGCGCTCGCGCTGGCCGTGATGATGTACTTCAGCACGCTCGCCACCTATCGCCGCACGGCGCAGTCGGTGAACTCGACCACCACCTACTTCACCCGCCTCATCGCCGTGCCGTGGTTCGTGTTCGCGGGTGCGGCCGTGCTGGCGTGGTTCTGGAAGTACCTGCCCACCCAGGCGATGTTGGGTGCGTACATCGCGCTGCAGTTGGTGCAGGGTCTGTACGGGTTGACGATGTACCAGGCGATGGCGTCGCTCGACCGTGCCTGCGCCGGCACGCAGCAGATGCGCCCGGACGATCAAGAGTTCGCGAAGTTCCTCAAGGTCGCCCGCTGACGCCCGATGGAACGGGTGTGAGCACAGTCACACCGCACACCGGGGGCGTCATGCTCCCTCTCCGCCCCATCCGGGCCGCGCTGCTGGCGTTCATCGCCGGGCTCGCGTTGGCAGAGGTGGGCGCCGGGTTGGTGGCCGGCCAGGCGTGGCGCCTCGAGGCGCAGCACGGCACGCTGTCGTTCGACGAACGCTGGCAGTTGCACCAGATGCTCGAACGGCTCCGTGTGATGGAGGACGTCGTCGTCGCCGGTGTCGTGGCCACCACGTTGCTGTGGATGGCGCTCGCCGTGCACAACGCGACGCGTGGCGCTCGCGGCAGCCTGCAGGCGGCGATCGTCGCGGCCATCGCCGGCGTGGCGACCCCGATCGTGTTCCTCGCGCTGCGTGCCGCCGACGACGGTGAAGGCTCGACGTCGCGTTGGCTGCTGCTGGCCGGCTCCTCGCTGGTGCTGTACGCGCCGTTCTGGGCGACGGGCCGGGTGTCGGAAGGCATCGGTGGGCCGCGCGCGCCGTTCCTGCGTTGGTGGCTCGGCCTCGCTGCGTCGTTCGTGGTGCACGAGGTGTTCACCACTGCGGTCGATCTCTCCGACCCGCAGCCGACCGACGACTTCGGTCGCACCGCGATGATGTTCCTCATCAACGCGGTCGTCGTGGCCGTGATGGCGCTGATGGCGGCGGAGGCCACCCGTGAGATGGAGCGGGCGATCGACGAGCGGGCGCTCACCTACCGCGTGCTGCACGACGATGCGAACCTGCGCATGCGTCACGCCGAACCGGCCCACGAGCCGGCTCGCCTGCTGCCGCCGCCGCAGATGCCGCAGCCGCAGTCCTGACCGCTACTCGCCGGCCTTCACTTCGTCCCACAGCGCGTCGAGCGCCGTGAGGCCCGCGGTGTGCAGGTCGATGCCGCGCTCGCGGGCCAGCACCTCCACCTGCTCGAACCGTCCGCGGAACTTCTGCGTGGCGGCACGCAACGCGACCTCGGGCTCCACGCCGAGGTGGCGCGCCACGTTGACCACCGCGAACAGCAGGTCGCCGAGCTCGTCGCGCACGCGGGCGTCGTCGCCGCCGTGGGCCACCTCGCGCAGCTCCTCGGCCTCCTCGGCGATCTTCGGCAACGCGCCGTCGACGTCGGGCCAGTCGAAGCCGAGCTTGGCCGCCTTGCGTTGCACGGCGTCGGCGTACGAGAGCGACGGCTGCGACGTGGGGATGCCCTCGAACACCGACGTGCGCTGCTTCTCCTCGCGCTTGATGGCGTCCCAGTTCGACAGCACGGTGCCGGTGTCGTCGGCCACGACGTCGCCGAACACGTGCGGGTGACGGCGTACGAGCTTGTCGTGCACACCCTGCGCCACGTCGGCCATCGTGAACCGGCCCTCCTGCTCGGCGATGGTGGCGTGGAACTCGATCTGGTAGAGCAGGTCGCCGAGTTCCTCGACGAGCGCGTCGTCGGTGCTCGGGTCGTCGGGGTCGAGCGCCTCGAGTGCGTCGACCACCTCGTACGTCTCCTCGAGCAGATAGCGCACGAGTGACCGGTGGGTCTGCTCCTGGTCCCACGGGCACTGCTCGCGCAGCGTGCGGGCGAGCTGGTGGAAGCGCACGAGCTCGGCGCCGACCGGTGCGCCGAGGTGCGGCACGTAGATCGACGTGAGGTGGTCGGCCTCGACGGTGCGGTCGAGCTCGGCCCACGTGGTGCGGGTGATGCGTTCGTCGTCGGTGCCGAGGCGTTGCAGGATGACGACGGGCTCGTCGCCGGTGGCCGACTCGACGGCGAGCTTGATGTCGCTCAGCACCCAGTTGGCGTGCGTGTGGGCCACGAGCAGCGGGCCCGTGTTGCCCGCTGCGGCAGTGGCGAACTCGTGACCGTCGACGAGCGTGATGCCGGCTTCCACCGGGTCGATGCCGAGCCGCGCGTACGCGACGTCGAGGAACGACATCGCGGGGTGCACGGTGACGTCCACCCGCGAGTCGCCCCGCAACGTTGCGACGGTGCGTTCGAGCACGAGCGGCGAGCCGGGCACGGCGTACAACACCTCACCGTGCTCGGTGGCCGCATGCACCAACCGGTCGGCGATCTCGGCGTACACGTCGGCGAACGTGTCGGCCTGTTCGTACACGTCGTCGAACGTGATGGCGTCGGGCACGAGCGAGGCCGACGGATGCCGTGCGGTGCGCAGGTAGCGGTGCGGCATCGCGGCGATGACGCCGAGCGTGTGCTGCGTGACGTGATCGGTGCCGCCGGGGCCGAGGCCCACCACGATCACCGAGGGGCGGCTCACTTCGACGTGAACGGTACGACGCTGCCCGTGGCGGCGTCCCAACGGCCGTACCGCGAGTCGACGAACACGTCGGCGTTCTGGATGCGTGCGTTCACCTCGGCCGCGACCTGGGTCTGCACGCTGGGCAGCACGCCGACCTGCTCGGTCTTGGTGAGGTCGTCCCATTCGCGGATGACGACGACGGCCTTGGAGTTGGCCAACTGCACGGCCACCGGGATGCCCGGCGCGGCGCCCGCCTCGGTGAGCTGCGTGATGACGTCGGGGTTCACGCCGCCGTCGGTGGCGAGGCAGGTGTTGCCGTTCTGGTCGGCGACGACACCACCGGACTCGGCGAGCGACGGATCGGCCGACCACTCGGTGGCGGCGTCGGCGAGCGACATGCCGCCCTGCATCGCGTCGATGACGACCTGCGGGTCGGTGTCCTCGGCCAGCACCACGGCGCCGAGGCACAGCGCGGGGCTGCCCTCGAGGCCGAGGCGGTAGGCGGTCTCCGCCTCACCGAGGAACGGCTCGGCCAGCTCGGCGGACGCGGTGGCCGCGGCCGCCTGCAGTTCCTCGAGCGTGGTGATGTCGGTGAGGTCGGCGCCGACGGCGGCCACCTGGAGCCAGCGGCCGATGGCCAGGCGGGCCGCGTCGCCGGTGGTGTTGCCGTCCGTGAACACGTCGAGCTGCTCGCGGGTCATCTCCTGGTCGTCGACGGAGGCGACGGCGTCGGAGCGCGAGAAGGTGGAGCAGGACGACAGGGAGGCGACGGCCGCGAGGGCGCCGAGCGCGAGGGCAGTGCGACGGATCACGGCCGAGACCCTACCGCTCACGGGGTGCGGTCCTCCCAGTCCACCCATGTCACCCGGTACGCCTCGATGTACGCCTTCACGGCCTGGCCCACGGTGCGTGCGGTGTGGTCGGGCATGTCGCCGTGGAACACCTTGTACCGGTCGACGCGTTCGTGCACCGTGCCCTTCAGCTCGGCGAAGCGAAGTTCGATGTGGCGCACGGCGAGGTCGTCGAGCAGGTCGCGCAGCATCTCGGCCGCCGTGGCGTCGACGTCGGTGATCGGCTCGGCGGTCACGATGACGCACCGCACCGGGTCGTCGTCCTCGCGGTCGATGATGCGGCGCGTCA
Organism: Actinomycetota bacterium; assembly: GCA_039796575.1. Classification (GTDB taxonomy): domain Bacteria; phylum Actinomycetota; class Acidimicrobiia; order Acidimicrobiales; family Ilumatobacteraceae; genus UBA668. The sequence goes on along the minus strand of JBDKJP010000089.1, from coordinate 31,222 downwards.
GGTCGTCCTCGAAGAAGCGGGCGTTCGCGAAGAACAGCGGCGCGTCGAACCGGTAGAGCAGCAGGCCGGGGACACGCCGTCCTTCGGGGTGGCGGGCACGGTCGTGGTAACCCTTCAGGCCGTCCACACGCACGAGCTCCGCGGTGTACGGCTTCCATGCGAGGCGCAGGAAGTTCAGGATCGACAACGACACTGCCACCACGGCGCCGGTGACCGGGCCGAGCACCGCCACCGCGACCATGGCCGAGATGGCGAGCGCGAACTCGCTGCGCCGCACCTTCCACAGGTTGCGCATGGCGGGGATGTCGATGAGAGAGATCGCCGCCGCCATGACGATGGCCGCGAGGGTGGCGTCGGGCATGTGCCGGAACACGGTGGGGAACGCGACGGCCAGCACGATCATGGTCACCGCGGCCACGACACCGGTCAGCTGCGTCTTGGCGCCCGACGCCTCGGCGACCGGCGTGCGGGAGCTGCTGGCCGAGATCGGGAAACCCTGGAACAGGCCGGCACCGACGTTGCTGAGGCCGAGGGCCACGAGCTCGCGGTTGGTGTCGACGGTCTCCCTGCGACGGATGGCCATCGTGCGCGAGAGCACGCTGGTGTCGGCGAACGCGACGAACGCCACACCGAGCGCAGCGCCGAACAGGATGCGGATGTCCTCCCAGTGCAGCGACGGCCAGGCGAAGCCCGGCACGCCCTGCGGCAGGTCGCCGACCACCGGCACGCCCTTCGCCTCGAGGTCGAACAGCAGCGACACGACGATGCCGAGCACCACGGCCGCGAGGGTGGCCGGCAGCTTCCGCGAGATCGACCGGAGCACGAGGATGGTGACGAGGCATGCGAGGCCGACGGTGAGCGCCCAGCCGTTGAACTTCCCGTCGGCGAGCCCCTCGACGAATGCGCGCAGCTGCCGGAACACCGACTCGCCGGGCACCGAGAAGCCGCACAGCTTCGCCGCCTGACTGACGATGATGGTGATCGCGATGCCGTGGAGGTAGCCGTACCGCACGGGCGCCGAGAGCAGCTCCGCGAGGAACCCGAACCGGGCGATGCCGGCGGCGACGCAGATCACACCGGTGAGCACCGCGAGCATCCCCGCCGTGGCCACGGCCTCGCCGGGGTCGCGGGTGAGCGCCGGCAGCACCGCGGTGGCGATGAGCGGGGTGAGCGCCGAGTCGGGCCCGAGCACGAGGATGCGCGACGGCCCGAAGATCGCGTACACGAAGAGCGGGATGATGGACGCGTAGAGGCCGTTCACCGGTGGCAGGCCCGCCGCAGCCGCGTAGGCCATGCCGGCCGGGGCGAGCAGCCCGGTGAGCACCAGGCCGGTGACGACGTCGCGGCTCAGCCAGGCACGTTCGTACTCGCGGAACTGCCGTACGCCCGGCACCCAACGGATGAGCCCGGTCGGTTCACCGGGGCGTCGCGGCGTGTTCATCGACTGCACACATTGCCACCTCGGGGTGGTGTCAGCCGGCGTCCTCCAACGGCAGCTCGCCCACGCCGCGGGCCGCGATCATCAGCGCCTCGAGCGCCGCGAACACCTCGTGCTCGGGGTCGAACGCCAGGTCGGTGCTGTCGAGCACCAGTTCACCGTCGGCACGGTGCACGGTGACCACGATGTCGGCACCGTCGACGCACGAGTTGCAACTGCCCTGGCCGACCTCGTCGCGCAGGGCGGTGAGGTCGATGTCGGCGGCGACCGCCTGCCAGGCGGCCACGGTGGCCACCGGGATGGTGCCGGTGATCTCCGGCTCACCGCCCACGGCGGTGCGCCACACCTGCACCGTGCCGTCGTCCCACACCGACCACGTCGGGCAGTTCGGGCCGAGCACCTCGCAACCGCCGGTGGTGACGTACCGCAGCACCTCGGCCGGCGCGGGAACGGTGGTCGAGGTGGCGACCGTGTCGGCCGTCGCGGCGGTCGACACGTCGCTGCCGACGACGGTGTCGTCGCCGCAGGCGGCGAGGGCGAGAAGAGCGAACGGGACGACGAGACCGTGTGAGAGCGAGCGGCGCATGTGCGTCGGACGCTACGACCCGATGGTCCGGTTCCCGGTCAGTCGCTACCGTGATCGACATGTCCGATCTCGATGCGGGTGCGCCGCTCCTCGTCTCCACCGGCCACCTGCCGTCCGACACCGATGTCGAGCGGATGCTGCTCGAGGCCTTCGACCGGTACCGCGACGTGCGCGACGGCGTCGTGGCCGACTACATCCCGGCGCTCGCGTGTGCGTCACCCGACTGGTTCGGCGCAGCGCTCGTGGGCACACGGGGCCGCGTCTTCCAGATGGGTGACGCCACGCTGGAGTTCTCGGTGCAGAGCGTGTCGAAGCCGTTCGTGTTCGCACTGGTGGTCGACCTGCTCGGCCCTGCTGAGGCGCGCCGTCTCCTCGGCGTCAACAGCACCGGGCTGCCGTTCAACTCGGTGATGGCCATCGAGCTCGGCGACGACCGCACCATCAACCCGATGGTCAACGCCGGCGCGATCGCCACCACCAGCCTCGTGCCCGGCGACACCGCCGACGAGAAGTGGGCGTTCGTGCTCGAGGGGATGTCGAAGTTCGCCGGCCGACAGCTGCACGTCGACGACGAGATCTATCGCTCCGAGATGGCCACCAACCGTCGCAACCAGGGCATCGCGCACCTCCTCGACAGCTACGAGCGGATGTACTTCGACCCGGTGCAGGCCACCGACGTCTACACACGTCAGTGCTCGCTGATGGTGAGCGCCACCGACCTCGCGGTGATGGGCGCCACCCTGGCCGACGGCGGCGTCAACCCGGTGACCGGCGAGCGCGTGGTGAGCGAGCACACGTGCACGAAGGTGCTCGCCGTGCTCGCCACGGCCGGGCTGTACGAGCGGTCGGGCGACTGGCTGTACGACGTCGGCCTCCCGGGGAAGAGCGGTGTCGGCGGCGGCATCGTCACCATCGCGCCGGGCAAGGGTGCGATCGGCACGTTCTCGCCGCCGCTCGACGAGGCGGGCAACAGCGTGCGCGGCCAGCTGCTGACCCGCGAGCTGTCCGTACGTCTCGGGCTGAACCTGTTCGCCTCGCAGCCGGAGTCGGAGCGCGGCTGACCCGCCGGGTCAGCGTTGCGCGGCGAACCAGCTCACCGCGAACGCCACCGAGTTGGTGGCGATGTGCGCGGCCATCGGCGGGAGCAGGCTGTCCGTGCGCAGCCGCAGCCAGCTGAACCCCAGCCCCGCTGCGGTGGTGGCCGCGATGGTGCCGAGCACCTCGGGCATGCGCTGCAGGAACGTGCCGTCGGCGCCGTTCCAAGCGCCCACCACGTGCCACAGCCCGAACGCGAGCGACGACAGCAGCACGGCATTGCGGGTGGTGGTGGCACGTCGACAGGCGGCCAGCAGCACGCCACGGAACGCGAGCTCCTCCATCAGCACCGTGCCGATGGGGATGACCACGAGGGCCCGCAGCCACATGGACGGCTGGGAGATGTCGAGGCGGTCGTCGTCGACCTCGGCGAACCACGTCGCTGCGCCGACCAGCAACCCGATCGCCACGAGCACGACGGCCCCGACGGCTGCCCCGCGCCGCCAGGTCGACCGTGCGAGGCCGAGCTCGTCGGCCGTGAGCTCGGCCCACTTCGCGAGCCCGACCAGGGCGACCACCACGGCGCAGTGGAACGCGAAGTGCACGCTGCCGGGCAGCAGCGTGCTGCGCACGGCGATCACGCCGAACAGCAGCGCGGCGGCGGCCGCGGCGGGCCGCCACCGCGGGGCGACGGTGGGCCTCACGCCTTGCCGAGGAATTCCTGCAGGCGCAGGGTGTCGTCGTCGGTCCAGCCGTCGGGCGGCGCCACCGCGGCCCAGCCGGGGACGAACGAGATGCTGTAGTCGTGGCCGAAGCCGGGCTTCGCGCCGAAGCCCGCGGCGAGGTCGCCCACGCCCTGTGCCCACGTGACGAACGGGAACCAGCTCGCGCGGTCGGGGATGTCGTAACCCTTCGGATCCTTGATCCAGTCGGGCTCCGACCACATCGTGGGCATGTTCCAGAACGTCACCGGGTCGCTCGGGTGCTGGATGTAGAGCACACGGGTGCCCTCCCAGTCGTCGATGCCGAGCAGTTCCTCGTTGCGGTTCGCGAACCGCACGGATTCGCCGCCGCGGTAGACGGACAGCCAGGCGGTGGAGCCCTCGTCGCGGGCCTCGACGATCTGCTGCCACATCGCGTTGCCGTTCGTGGGGCCGGTGAACAGCGCACCATCGGTGCGGTTCACGATGTTCGCCACCGACGTGCGGGCGTCGTAGCCGGCGAACGCCGCCTCGGCACCCATCGAGCCGAGGCTCTGGCCGAACACCAGCAGCTTCGGTCGCTCGCCCTCGGGCAGCGCCGACCAGGCGGCGGAGACGGCGTTGAACAGCTCGGAGCCCGCCTCCTGCGCCACGTCGGCGTCGACGAGCGTGGAGATCCAGCTCGGCAGGAACGAGTACTGGATGGTGATCATCGCGGTGTCACCGGCGTAGAGCTGTTCGATCGCGGTGGCAGCGTCGGGGTCGACCCAGCCGGTCCCGGTGACGGTGGTGACGACGAGCACCTCGCGGTCGAACCCGCCGGCGCGTTCGAGATCGGCCACGGCGAGCTCGGCGCGGGCCTCCGCGTCGTCGGCCGACTTGAGACCGGCGTAGATGCGGATCGGGCGCAGCACGTCGGCGTCGTCACCGTGGAACGCCTTCAGATCGGCCTCGGGGGTGGCCTGGGCCACGAAGTTGCGCCCTTCACGGCCGAGCGTGTCCCAGGGGACGAGCGAGTCGGGGCTGCCCGAGACGGTGGCCTCCTGCGGCTGCTCGACGACGATCTCCTCGCCGAACTCGGCGTCGCCGAACGTGTCGCGTGCCCAGCTGTCGAACGCGCCGAACGCCCAGGTGAGCGTGACGTTCGCGATGACCGCCACCACGACGACGGTGGCGATGACCGCGCCGGTGCGCTGGAAGTGCCGCGACACCCAGCGGTCGACGGCACGCACGCCGCGCCACACGATGCGGCCGAGCCACACCACCACCACGGTGAGCAAAAGCGTGGCCAGCACCATCGGGATGAGTGACGTGGCCGAGATGTGGTCGAGCCCCATCAGGTCGCGCTGGTCGTTCTGCCAGTTCGGCCAGACGATGAGGCCGAGCAGCACCACGCACGAGGTGGCGGCGACGAGGCCGAGCAGCATGCCGCGACGGGCGTTGGCGTGGAGGTGCCAGCCGAAGCGGCGCATCACCCGGTTCACGCACCACCCGACGATGGTGCCGACCACGATGCCGGCGCCGATGCAGACCGCGCTGATCATGGCCTGGGCCACGGCTGTACGCGGCATGAGGGTGGGGGACAGGGACTCCCACCAGAAGATGAGGCCGAACGTCATCCCGGCGATGGAGGGCCGGCGGCGCAGCATCTCCCACCAGCCGACGGTGTGGGGCGTGGGGCGGCGGTGCTCGATCTCGAGGCTCATGCCCCGCACTCTAAGGGGCCGATCACACTGGCGCCCCCGGAAGGATTCGAACCTCCGACACACGGTTCCGGAAACCGTTGCTCTATCCCCTGAGCTACGAGGGCGGGGGCTCCGGCGCCCGAGGGCGACGAGAACGCCGACACCATACCGACCAAACCGCTCGCCAAGTCACCCCGGATCGGCGTCGGCGAGGTCGGCCGCCGAGTTGCCCTGCCAGAACCGGGCGCCGCCCCCCAGGCGCGCCGCCGCGTCGCGGGGGTTGTACAGGTGGCAGCGTTCGAGGCTGAGGCAGCCACAGCCGATGCACGAGTCGAGGTCGTCGCGCAGCGCCGTGAGCTGCTCGATCTGCTCGTCGAGCCGCGGTCGCCAGCTCGCCGAGAGCGCCGACCAGTCGGCCGGCGTGGGGGTGCGGGCGTCGGGCAGCGTGGACAGCGCGGCGCGGACCTCGTCGAGTGACAGGCCGACGCGTTGGGCGCCGCGGATGAACGCGATGCGGCGCAAGGTGTCGCGGGTGTAGCGGCGATGGCCGCCGGCGTTGCGGTGCGCAGGCCCGATGAGCCCCTCGGCCTCGTAGAAGCGGAGCGCGGACGTGGCCACGCCGGCGCGGGTGGCGAGCTGGCCGATGGTGAGCAGATCGTGGCCGTCCATGTCCCTCCGACGTGTGCGGGGTGCCACTTGACTTCAAGTGAACTTGAAGTTGCAGAGTAGCGGCATGTTGCTGACCACCCCCGCCGACGAGCTGTCGGTGCCCAAGGCCGACCCGGCCGACTCGTTCGTCCTCCACGCACCGCTCGAGGTGATGGCCCGTGTCGGCCTGCTCCCGTTCGTCGATCCGGCGCGGCGCGACGACGCGCTCGCGATGATCGACGCCCTCGGCCGGCAGTACGCTGACGCCGGAGCGCAGGTTCCGGAGCCGGCGGCGGTGGAGGTCGGCGACCCGGCGGCGGCCGCCGCGGCGTTGCTGGCGGCCGTGCGCGACGGCGACCTCGACCAGGTCGACGCGTACGCCGCCGCACTGCTGCCCCTGCTGTCGGCCCGCGAGGCGGCCGGACTGCTCGCGGAGGGTGTGGTCACGTCGCTGGCTGCCGCGGGCCACGCGCCGATCGGCTTCGCCCTGCTTGCGCGCGTCCAGCCGACGCTGCCCACCACGCTGCTGCGGGGCACGCTGCAGAACATCGCCCGGCGGCCCGATTGGCACGTGTCGTGGCACCTCCACGTGGCGGGCGACGGTGTCGCCGGCCGGTTGCACGAGGCGCTCCGTGCCGCCCCGTTCCTCGGGGTGCCGGGCAGTCACTTCATCCACCCGTTGATGTCGCAGGTGCAGGACAGCGGTGTCGCCGCCGACGTGCTCGCGCCGGTGCTCGCCACGCGGTACGACACCGTCGCTGCCGCACGAACCCTCAGCCGCATCGCCGCGTGGAGCATGGTGCACGACGACCCGGCCGTCGCCCCCTACGGCTGGTCGCACGCGCTCACCATGCCCCAGGCGGTGATGTCGATGGCGGGAGCGGGTGTGCAGCCGCGCACCGCGCTCGCCGTCGCGGCCACGTTCACGCTCGGCTTCCGTGCGGCGTACGGCTCGGCCCCGCTGCCCGCGGCGATCGACGCCGGGTCGCTGCCCGACGCGTCGGTGACCGAGATCGCCACGGCCGCAGCGCTCCACGAGGACGCCCACCTCGTGAAGTACGCGCTCGCGTGCCTGCACGCTGCGGACGACGATTCGTCCCACCGGCCGCTGTACCTGTCGGCCGCGGCGCGACTCGTCGACCTGTGGGGTGCCTGGCCCGCCTGACCCGGGTGTCGACGGAACGAACCGGAACCGTGGCGGGGGTGACCGGTACGATCGTCACACCATGGCCGATCCCCTCCACACCGTTGCCGCGACGCTGCGCGAAGCCTTCGCCATCGCCACGGGCCTGCCCGCCGCCGACATCGACCCGGTGGTGCGCCCCAGCGACCGCGCCGACGCGCAGGCCAACGGTGCGCTCGCACTGGCCAAGCAGCTCGGCAAGAACCCGCGCGAAGTGGCCGAGGCCGTGGTGGCCACCGGCCTGCTGGCCGACGTGTGCAGCGCCGTCGAGGTGGCGGGCCCCGGCTTCATCAACCTCACGTTCACACCCGAGTTCCTCGCCGCGCAGCTCGCCGAGGCGGGTGCCGACGCCCACCTCGGCGTGCGACCCGCCGTGCCCGAGATCGCGGTCGTCGACTACTCGGCGCCCAACGTGGCGAAGGAGATGCACGTCGGTCACCTGCGCACCACGCTCATCGGCGACGCCCTCGTGCGCATGCTCGAGTTCGTCGGCCACACGGTCATCCGCGAGAACCACATCGGCGACTGGGGCACCCCGTTCGGCATGCTCATCGAGCACATGGTCGACCTCGGCGGTGTCGACGCCGAGCTCACCGTCGACCTCTCCGACCCGAGCGCGTTCTACAAGGCGGCCCGCGCGAAGTTCGACGCGAGCGACGAGTTCAAGGACCGCGCTCGTACCCGCGTCACGCTGCTGCAGAGCCGCACCGACCCGGCCACCATGGCCATCTGGCAGAAGCTCGTCGACAAGTCGGCCGACTACTTCGACGTGGTCTACGGCCGCCTCGGCGTGCTGCTGCGCCGCGACGACATCGTGGGCGAGAGCTTCTACCAACCGCTGATGCCCGCGATGCTCGACCGCCTCGACCAGGCCGGTCTGCTCGCCGAGAGCGACGGCGCGAAGGTGGTGTGGGTGCCCGGCTTCACGAACCGTGAGGGCGAGCCGCTGCCGCTCATCGTGCAGGCCCGCACCGGCGGGTTCAACTACGCCACGAGCGACATCACCTGCGTGCTCGACCGCGTCGAGCGGCTGCACGCCACGCTGCTGCTGTACTGCATCGGCACGCCGCAGAGCCAGCACCTCCAGATGGTGTTCAAGGTCTCGGAGATGCTGGGCGTGCTCGTGCCGCCGGCCCGCGCCGTGCACGTCAACAACGGCAGCGTCCTCGGCGCCGACCGGAAGATGATGAAGAGCCGCAGCGGCGAGCCCGAGATGCTGCTCGACCTCGTCGACGGTGCCATCGAGCGCGGCACGGCCGCAGTGGCCGAGCGCAACGCCGAGCTGTCCGACGACGAGCGTGCCGAGCTCGGCCGCCTCATCGGCATCGGCGCGTTGAAGTACGCCGAGCTGTCGAGCGACCGCATCAAGGACTACGTGTTCGACTGGGACCGCATGCTCTCGTTCGAGGGCAACACCGCGCCGTACCTGCAGTACGCGCACGCCCGCATCTGCAGCATCTTCCGTCGCGGTGGTGTCGACCGTGCCTCGGTGCGCGACGTGGTGCCCGATCTGCTCGAGCCGCAGGAGCGCGCCCTGGCGCTGCAGCTGCTGCAGTTCGACACCGCGGTGCACGACACGCTCGAGAAGTACAGCCCGCACAAGCTGTGCACGTACCTGTTCGACCTCGCACAGACGTTCACGTCGTTCTACGAGGCGTGCCCGGTGCTGAAGGACGGGTACGAGGACACGCGTCAGTCGCGTCTCGCGCTGTGCGACCTCACCGCCCGCGTGCTGCAGCAGGGCCTCGCGCTGCTCGGCATCGGCGTGCCGGAACGGATGTGACGTGAACCCCGTTCCCATGTCGTTGCTGCCCGACACCGCTCGGGTGGAGCCCGACGGCGCGCTCTCCATCGGCGGCTGCCGAATCGACTCGCTGACCGCCGAGTTCGGCACCCCGTTGTTCGTCTACGACGAGGCGCACCTGCGGGCGCGCTGCCGCGAGACGGTGGAGACGTTCGGTCACGGCCGCGCGTTCTACGCCACAAAGGCGTTCCTCTGCGGCGCGATGGCCCGCCTCGCGTACGAGGAGGGCATGCACCTCGACGTGGCGAGCGGTGGCGAGCTGCACGCGGCGTTGCACGCGGGTGTGCCCGCCGACGCGCTGGCGTTCCACGGCAACAACAAGTCGATGGCCGAGCTGCGCATGGCGCTCACGGCCGGCGTGCGTCATGTGGTGGTCGACAGCTTCGACGAGCTCGACCGGCTCGACGCGCTGCACGCCGAGGGCCTGCCCGTCCCCACGGTGCTGGCGCGCATCACCCCCGGTGTGCACGCGCACACGCACGAGTTCATCGCCACGGGCCAGGACGACAGCAAGTTCGGGTTCAACCTTGGCAACGGCGACGCCCACCGCGCCATCGACCGCATGCGGCGCTCGCCATCGGTGCGGCTCGAGGGCGTGCACTGCCACATCGGCAGCAACGTGTTCGAGGCCGCCAACTTCGCCAAGGCGGCCGAGGTGATGGCCGCGTTCGCCAACCCGCTCGACCTGCCCGAGCTGGTGCTCGGTGGCGGTCTCGGCGTCGCGTACGTGGAGGGCGAGGAAGCGCCGAGCATCCGCCAGTGGGGCAACGTGCTGCTCGACGCCTGCCAGGCGCTCGGCGTGCGCAGCCACGTGAGCGTCGAGCCGGGTCGCAGCATCGTGGCCGCCGCGGCGGTCACCGTGTACGAGGTGGGCACCGTGAAGCACATCCCCGGTGTGCGCACCTACGTGTCGGTCGACGGCGGCATGAGCGACAACCCGCGCCCGGTGCTCTACGGCAGTGGTTACGAGGCGTTCCTGCCGCGCGCCGTCGGCGCGCCGCGACCCGACCGGGCGCGCCTCGTCGGCAAGCACTGCGAGAGCGGCGACGTCCTCATCTTCGACGCCGCGCTCCCGGCCGACGTGCAGGTGGGCGACCTGCTCGCCACCCCGGTCACCGGCGCCTACGGTCACAGCATGGCGAGCAACTACAACAAGCTCACCCGGCCGCCCGTGGTGTTCGTGCGCGACGGCGACGCCCGGCTCGTGGTGCGCCGCGAGACGTACGACGACCTCGTCCGCTTCGAGGTCGGCTGACATGGCCCGCAGCGCGCTCCAGCAGGTGCTCGACCTCATCGGCAAGCTGTTCGGCAGCGGTCGCTCGTCGTCGCCGCGTCCGAAGGGTGGCAGCCGACCGCCTGCGAAGGGAGCCGGTGCCACCGACGTGCGCGACGGCGACTACCGGTTCGAGTACGCGCCCGAGCTCGACGGCGACCCCGACCCCGGGGAAGTGGTGTGGACCTGGGTGCCGTACGAGGACGACCCGGGGCAGGGCAAGGACCGCCCGGTGGCCATCATCGGTCGCCACGGACGCAACCTGCTCGGCGTGGCACTGACGTCGAAGGACAAGCACTCGCAGTACCAGGTGCCGGTCGGCAGCGGCCCGTGGGACTCGCAGGGTCGGCCGAGCTTCGCGAAGATCGACCGCCTGTTCGACGTCGACCCGGCGAAGGTGCGCCGTGAGGGCGCCATCCTCAGCCGGCAGCACCACGACGACGTGGTCGCCGCCGTGCGACGCGTGCACGAGCGCCGCCGCTGATCCGCACCCGCCGGTCAATCTGTTTCCCCACTCGGGCCCGGAACTCGTAGCCTGCACGCCGTGACACGGCAGATCAGGCTCGGTGTACTGGGGTGCGGCAACGTGGGTGCCGCCCTCGTCGATCTCGTGGGGGCGCAGTCCGCCGCCATCGAGGCCCGTACGGGCGTACGGCTGGAGGTGGCGCGCGTCGCCGTGCGCAACCTCAGCGCACCGCGGGAGGTGCAGCTGGCCGAGGGTGTGCTCACCCGGGACGCGCTCGACGTGGTGAACGACCCGTCGATCGACGTGGTGGTCGAGGTCATCGGCGGCATCGAGCCGGCCCGCGAGCTCATCACCACGGCGCTGCGCAACGGCAAGCCGGTCATCACGGCCAACAAGGAGCTGCTCGCGAACGTCGGCACCGAGCTCTACGCCGTGGCCGACGAAGCCGGTGTCGACCTCCTGTTCGAGGCAGCGGTCGCCGGTGGCATCCCGGTCATCCGTGCCCTGCGCGAGAGCCTGCGCGGCGAGCCCATCAGCCGCGTGATGGGCATCATCAACGGCACCACGAACTTCATCCTCACGAAGATGACCGAGGAGGGCACCGACTACACGGCGGCGCTGGCCGAGGCGCAGGCGTTGGGGTTCGCCGAGCGCGACCCAACGGCCGACGTCGAGGGCTTCGACGCCGGTGCGAAGGCGGCCATCATCGCCACCATCGCGTTCGGCTCGAAGGTGGTCGCGGGCGACGTGTACCACGAGGGCATCAGTCGCGTGTCGGCGCACGACATCGCGATGGCCACCCGCCTCGGCTACGTCGTCAAGCTGCTCGGCATCGCGGAGGCCGACCCGGTCACGCACGAGATCGCCGTGCGCGTGCACCCCACCATGGTGCCGCAGCACCACCCGCTCGCCAGCGTGCGCGCCAGCTACAACGCCGTGTTCGTCGAGGGCGACGCCGTCGGTTCGCTCATGTTCTACGGCCGCGGTGCGGGCGGTTCGCCCACCGCGAGCGCCGTGCTCGGCGACGTCATCGACGCCGCGGTCAACCTGGTCAACGGCACGCACGGTGCCGTCGGCACGTTCGGCAAGGCGGCCATCCGCCCCATCGACGAGACCTCCGCGGAGTACCTGCTCAGCCTCGACGTGGCCGACCGCCCCGGCGTGCTGCACGCGGTGACCGGCGTGTTCGCCCGCCACGACGTCAGCATCCGCGCCGCCGAGCAGGAGGGCCTCGGCCCCGACGCCCGCCTCGTGTTCATCACGCACACGGCACGCGAGGCGGCCATGCAGGCCACGGTGCGCGAGCTGCGCAGCCTCGACGTGGTGCGCAGCGTGGGCAGCCTGCTGCGTGTGATCGGCGGTTGACCGTGCGGTATGTGTCCACCCGAGGTGCCGCGCCCGAGCTCGGCTTCACCGACGCGCTGCTCGCCGGGCTCGCCACCGACGGCGGCCTCTACGTGCCCGCCGAGTGGCCGTCGTTGCCGGCTCGCGAGCCGGGTGCCACGTACGCCGAGCGTGCCGCGCAGATCATCCAGCTGTTCGTGGGCGACGAGCTGCCCGAGGCCACCGTGCTGCGGTTGTGCCGCGAGGCGTACGGCACGTTCGCCCACCCCGCCGTGGTGCCGTTGGTGCAGTTGCACGACGGACACTTCGTGCAGGAGCTGTTCCACGGCCCCACGCTCGCGTTCAAGGACGTCGCACTGCAGTTGGTCGGACGGCTGTTCGACGAGGTGCTGCGTGCCCGCGGGCAGCGCGTCACCATCGTGGGTGCCACGTCGGGCGACACCGGCTCGGCCGCCATCGACGGCGTGAAGGCCTGCGCCAACGTCGACATCGTCATCCTGTTCCCGCGCGGTCGCACCAGCGACGTGCAGCGCAAGCAGATGACCACCGTCGACTCGCCCAACGTGCGTGTCGTGGCCGTCGACGGCACGTTCGACGACTGCCAGGACCTCGTGAAGGCGATGTTCAACGACGCCGAGTTCCGCGATCGCATGGGCCTCTCGGCCGTGAACAGCATCAACTGGGCCCGCGTGATGGCGCAGATCGTGTACTACGTGAACGCCACCGATCTGCTCGCCGGCCCCATCGACGTGTGCGTGCCGAGCGGCAACTTCGGCAACGTGTTCGCCGGCTGGATCGCGAAGCGCATGGGGGCGAACATCGACCGTCTCGTCGTCGCCTCCAACGCGAACGACATCCTCACCCGTTTCTTCAACTCGAACGACATGAGCGCGGCGCCGGTGGTGCCGAGCCTCAGTCCGAGCATGGACATCCAGGTGTCGTCGAACTTCGAGCGGCTGCTGTTCGAGATGAACGGCCGCGACGGCGGCGTCACCGCCGAGCAGCTCAACGCGTTCCGGGCCAACGGCCGTCTGTCGGTCGAGCCCGACCAGCGCGCCGAGTTCCTCGACGGCCAGTTCCTGGCCGAGCGGTGCGACGACACCGAGACGCTCGACGTCATCGGCCGCACGTACCGCGAGGCCGGCATGCTGCTCGACCCGCACACCGCCGTCGGCGTGGGTGCGGTGGCGAAGTTGCGTGCGGCCGGCGTGCTGCAGGGCACCACGGTCACCATGGCCACCGCGCACCCGGCGAAGTTCCCCGATGCCGTCGAACGCGCCACGGGCGTGCGCCCGCCGCTGCCCGCGCACCTGGCGAACCTGTTCGACCTGCCCGAGCACGTCACCGACCTGCCGAACGACCTCGCCGCCGTCCAGCACTTCGTCGCAACCACCTTCTGACCCGCGAACATAAGTTCGCGGGAATGCGCGGGGCGGATCACGTAGCGTGCGGCCGCATGGGGGATCTGTCGGTCGACAGCGCGCTCACCGATCTCGGTGACGGTTCGTTCGTACGGCAGCTGTCGCGCGACTGGGAGATCTGGGGGCCGAACGGCGGCTACATGGCGGCCATCGCGCTCCAGGCCGCGCGCGTCGCCACCGGCCGCCCACGGCCGGCGAATGCAACGGTGCACTTCCTCAGCGCCGCCTCGTTCGACGAACCGGTCCGGGTGACGCCGACGGTGCAGCGGTCGACCCGTGTGGCCACGAGCGTCCGTGTCGCGATCGCCCAGGGTGACCGGCCCGTGCTGGAAGCGATGGTGTGGGCCCTCGACGACGAGTTGCCCGGTCTCCACCACGACGGGCCACCGCCGCCTGCCGCTGCGGCAGCCTGGCGGGATCACCCCACGATGGACGAGCGCTGGGCTGCAGCCGGTGTCGATCGGCCGAGCACGTACCGCTTCTGGGACAACCTCGAGCAGCGGCCGCCGGTGTGGATCGACGACTGGGACCAGCGTGACGGCCTCGACCCGGTGTACCTCGACTGGATCCGGTTCGCGTCGCCCGGTGCCGACGACGCCTGGTCGGAGGCCGCCCGCCAACTGCTGCTCGTCGACCTCGGCGCATGGCCCGCCGCCAACCGCCACCACGTGCAGACCGACTACATCGCGCCGAGCATCGACGTGTCGTGCGAGTTCCACCACCTCGGCCCGCACACCGGCTGGTACCTGCTGCGCGGCGAGTCGCCCGTGGCGGGCAACGGGCTGGTGGCGAGCCACCAGGAGGTGTGGGACGAGCACGGCCGCCTGCTGGCCAGCGGCATCAGCCACCTCCTCTGCCGCCCCACCCGCTGAAGGCGCGCGGGATCGGGCGAGGATGGCTCGCGTTGCCGCGGTGCGGGGGCGGTCGCTACAGTTCGCGGCGTCCGATCGTGTCGGACTTCCCGCTCGTATCCGGCCCAGGGCCGACGACGGCGGGTGTTCCTCCAGCCGTGTGGCGGGGAACGGCGGCGCAACGTCCCGCCGTGCTGCACGGTGTCCCGCTCTCCAGAAAGCAGGTGGCCGGTGGCCGCGGAAGCTCTCGAGCAGTCGATGCTCGAATCGAAGGACAAGGACCAGTTGCTCGCGATCGCGCAGGCACTGGGCATCAAGACCACGGCGCGTGCCTCGAAGGCCACGCTCATCGACAAGATCCTCGAGACCACCGGCGCCGGCCAGCCCGCCGCGGCCGAGCCCGAGGCTGCGGCCCCCGAGGCCCCGGCAGCGCCAGCGCCAGCGCCGGCCGCTGCCGCCGAGCCCGAGGTGGTGCTCGGCCCCGATGGCGAGCCGCTCGCCGACTGGGAGATCGAACTGCTGAAGAAGGGCGAGCTCGAGCTGCCCGCCGCCGCACCGAAGCCCGTCCAGAAGGCCGCTCCGGCACCGAAGCCGTCCCCGGCGCCCGCCGCGTCGGACGACGACGATGACGACGACGACGAGGACGACGACGGCGGCGCGCCCGGCGAGGGCGAGGGCGAGAGCCGCAACGCCCGTCGCCGTCGTCGCCGCCGCAACAAGAACCGCACCGGTGAGGGCCAGCCCGGCAACGAGGCCGCTCCCGCCCGGGCGGAGGCTCCCGCCGAGCCCGTGCGCGAACAGCGTGGCAACGACTTCGTGAGCCAGGACCCGGTGGAGGTCAGCGGCCACCTCGACCTGCGCGACGAGGGCTACGGCTTCCTGCGCGTCAACGGCTACCTGCCCAGCCGCGACGACGCCTACGTGCCCGTGCGCCTCACCAAGCAGTTCGGCCTGCGCAAGGGCGACCACGTCACCGGCATCAGCCGCCCCGCCGGTCGCAACGAGAAGAACCCGGCGCTGCTCGAGGTGCACTCGGTGAACGGCATGGACCCGGAGGCCGCTCGCGACCGCAAGAAGTTCGACGAACTGACGGCGCTGTTCCCCGACAGCCGGCTGCGGCTCGAGTACAGCCGCCACGACATGGCGTCGCGCATCATCGACCTGGTGTCGCCCATCGGCAAGGGGCAGCGCGGCCTCATCGTGTCGCCGCCGAAGGCCGGCAAGACCACCATCATGAAGACCATCGCCACCTGCATCGAGCAGAACCATCCGGAAGTGGTGATGATGGTGCTGCTCATCGACGAGCGGCCCGAAGAGGTCACCGACATGCGCCGCACGGTGAAGGGCGAGGTCATCGCCTCGACGTTCGACCGTCCGAGCGAGGAGCACGTGCACGTCGCCGAGGTCGCCATCGAGAAGGCGAAGCGTCTGGTCGAGATGGGCAAGGACGTCGTGATGATCGTCGACGGCATCACCCGCCTCAGCCGCGCCTACAACCTGGCTGCGCCGCCCAGCGGTCGCATCCTCTCGGGCGGCATCGACGCCGGCGCGCTGTACCCGCCGAAGAAGTTCTTCGGTGCGGCGCGCAACACCGAGGAGGGTGGCTCGCTCACCATCCTCGCCACGGCGCTGGTCGACACGAACAGCCGCATGGACGACGCGATCTTCGAGGAGTTCAAGGGCACCGGCAACATGGAGCTGAAGCTCGACCGTCGCCTCGCCGAGCGCCGCATCTTCCCCGCCATCGACGTCGACGCCAGCAGCACCCGCCACGAGGAGTTGCTGTTCGATCGCAAGCAGCTGCAGCAGGTGTGGAAGCTGCGCCGAGTGCTCAGCGGTCTCGCCGCCGACGGCAACGCGGGCGCGGGCATCGAGCTGTTGGTCGACCGGTTGTCGTCGTTCGCCACGAACGCCGACTTCCTCAACGAGATCGGCAAGCAGCCGAGCTGACGTCGGGCTGGTCGGCGCGCTCAGCGTCGGCGTGCGGGCACGAGCCCGAACATCGCGAGGTAGGTGAGGCGGCCCGGCCCGGGCTCGTCGCCACCGAAGCGCGCCGCGAGTGCTTCGAGGGTGTCGCGCAACTCGATGGCCTCCTCCTCGCTGAGCCGCACCTTGCCCCACCACTCGGTGATCGGGCTGTCGTCGGGCCGGTCGTCGGGTGCGAACTCGATCTGCATGCCGCGCACCGGGTGGCTCGACACGCGAATGCCGTTCGATCGTTGGGCGAGCGCGGCGTGGTCCATCGCGGCCACGAACTCGGCCAGCACGTGGCGTCGGCTGCCGTGGAGGAACTCGTCGCGGCGGCCGGGCGGCATCGCATGGAAGGGCACCTCGAACTGGTCGGCGGTCGCCCGGTACACCGGGATCGGCTTGCCGGCGCGGGGCTCGAGCCGTACCACGTCGACCAGGCCGGCCTTGCGGAAGCGCCCCACGTGGTAGGCGAGTGAGCTCGCCGGCATCTCGAGCTCCTTCGCGGCCGTGCCGAGGGTGTGCTCGGTGCGGATGAACGGTGCCAGGCAGCGTGCCGAGGAGAGCTTCAACAGCAGGTCGATGCCCATGTGGTCGCGCACGATGCGCACCGGCGGCCGAGGAGGTGGCTGATTCGAAACAACCTCTGTCATTCGAATCAGAGTACTCGGATGATGGTCGCATGAGCATCCGACGTCATCGCGACTTCCTCCGCATCTGGGCCGGGCAACTGGTGTCGAACCTCGGTGACGGCGTGCATCGTGTGGCCGTGCTGTGGTGGGCCCGGCAGACCACCGGTTCCAACATGGCCGTCGTGGCCGTGGCACTGGCCACGACGCTGCCGATGATCCTGATGGCCCCGGTGGCCGGGGTGTGGGTCGATCGGTTCGACCGTCGGCGACTGATGGTGCTGAGCGATCTGGCACGGTTCGGCACCAGCGCGCTGCTGGCCGTGCTGTTCGCCGCCGACCTGCTCACCTTGCCCGTGGTGCTGGTGGCTGCCGCGATCGCCGCGTCGGCGGGCGCCGTGTTCTCACCGGCCTACATGTCGAGCATCACCATGCTGGTGCCGGCCGACGATCGGGCGGCGGCGAACTCGTTGGTCGGGGTGAACGAGGCGATCGCCGGCGTGCTCGGCCCCGCGGTGGGTGGCGTGCTGCTGGGCGTGTGGGGCACGTCGAGCGCGCTGTGGTTCGACGCCGGCACGTTCCTCGTGTCGTTGTTGCTGGTGCTCGCCAGCGTCGTGCCGATGCCGACCCGGGCGGCCACGACCGACGACGCCGACACCGACGGCCCGTTCGCCGCGATCGGGCTGCTGCGCCGTGACCGCAACGTCCGCGACCTCGTCGTCGTGGCCGTGTCGTTGAACACGTTCGTCGCGCCGGTGCCCGTGTTGATGGTGGCGCTGGCCGCCGGTCCGCTGGCCCTCGGCGGCACCGGCTTCGGGCTGCTCGAGGCAACCATCCCGCTCGGCATGGTGCTCGGCTTCGTGCTCGGCCCTCGGCTCAGCACCGTCCGGCCCGCGCCGCTGGTGGCGCTGATGGCCACCAGCATCGGCATCGCCCTCGCCGGTGCCACCACGTTCGTGGTCGCCGCAGCGCTCACGTTCGTGGCCGCCGGCGTGGGGGTGGGCGTGGCGAACACTCTCTTGCCCACGCGGTTCCAGAACGACATCGAGCCCGGCATCCAGGGACGCGTGTTCGCGCTGCTCGGTGCGCTCGGGCAGGTCGGCCGCCCCGCCGGCCTGCTGCTCGCCGCCCCGCTGCTCGCGGTGCTCGGCCCCCGTGGCGGCCTTGCGGTGTGCGGCGCCTGCATGTTCGGCGTGGCGTGGTTCGGTCGGCGGGGTGTGATGGGCCCCGAGCTCGCCGCGCCGGAGCTCGTCGAGGTCGCGTGAATCCCACCGGAACGGTCGTTCGGATGTGATCTCGGCAGGGTGAACTAACATCCGTCCGTCGCGGGCGCCCGAACGCCCGCCACCGGGGGGAGACCGACATGAACCAGGACGAACGGGTGCGCCTGCTCGCGGCGTCGCCGCTGTTCCGCGGCTGCAACAAGCGCCAGCTGCGCACCATCGCCAAGGTGACCCGGGTGGTGCAGGTCGAGCCGGGCGAGGTGCTGGTGACCGCCGGCGCCATCTCCACCGACGCCTACATCATCACCGCCGGCTCGGCGGAGGTGAAGGGCCGCAACGGTCGCGCCGCCCAGGTCGGGCCCGGCGACGTGGTCGGTGAGCTGGGCCTCCTGCTCGACCGGGCCCGCAACGCCACCGTCAGGGCGCGCACCCCGCTCGAATGCCTCGCGCTCGGCCGCAACGACCTGAAGGCCGCCGTGATGGCCTCGCCCGAGCTCGGTTGGGCCCTGCTCACGACGGTCGCGGAGCGCCTCGACGGGTGATCCGCCGACCGGTCCGACGAGGCCCGCCCGCCGGGTGGCTGCGCCGGATCGGCCCGATACACTGCCCCGTCCACTTCTTTCGGAGAACGCCATGAAGACCGACATCCACCCGAACTACACCGACGTCACGGTGCGCTGCTCCTGCGGCAACAACTTCACCACCCGGTCCACCCGCGGCGGCGACCTGCAGGTCGAACTCTGCAACGAGTGCCACCCGTTCTTCACCGGCAAGCAGAAGCTGGTCGACACCGGCGGCCGCGTCGAGCGCTTCAACAAGCGCTACGGCGAGCGCAAGACCAAGTGATCGCGGCGCTCCGGCGCCACCACACATCGTCACGACACCCGGCCCTCGCGGCCGGGTGTTGACGTTTTCCGGAAGGTTCCTGCGGCACCCTTGACTGGAGCCGCCACCGGCGGGTGCCGATACCCACCTCATGGAAGCGGTCGACCTCGCGCATCTCCTCCGCCGCACCGAGTACGTGGCGAAGCCCGCGCGGATGTCGGCACTGGCCACCGCGACCCGCGTCCAGGCGGTGGACAGCGTGCTGGCCGTGTCGCCCACACCGGTGGCACTGCCCACCTACATCGACCACGACATCAGCGGTGAGGGCTACCAGCAGTGGGTGTTCGCCGTGCAGTGGTGGCTCGACCGGATGGTCGACTCGCCGACGCCGATGCAGGAACGGATGACGTTCTTCTGGCACGGCCACTTCTGCAGCAGCTGGGACAAGGTGAACAGCGCCCGGGCGATGATGGCGCAGAACAAGCTGTTCCGCGACCAGGCGTTCGGCAACTTCCGTACGTTGACCAAGGCGATGGCCGTGCAGCCGGCGATGCTCTGGTACCTCGACAACGTCGAGAACGTGAAGTCGTCGCCGAACCAGAACTTCGCCCGCGAGTTGCTCGAGCTGTTCACGCTCGGTGTGGGCAACTACACCGAGGACGACGTCACGGCCGCCGCCCGAGCGTGGACGGGCCACGGCATCGACGGCACCACCGAGAACTACGTGTTCCGCCCCACGCAGCACGACAACGACCCGAAGACGTTCATGGGTGTGACCCGCAACTTCGACGGGCCGGCCCTCGTCGACTTCCTGCTCGGCGAGAACGCGACCACGAAGCTCATCGCCTGCAAGTTCCTGACCCGCAAGCTCTGGCTGTACTTCGCCCACGGCACGCCGTCGTCGGTGCTGATCGACGAGCTCGCCCAGGTGCTGTTCGACAACGACATGGAGATCCTGCCGTGGGTGCGGGCCATGCTGCTGCACGACGAGTTCTACACCGACACCGCGAAGCAGGGGATGGTGCGCTCGCCGGTCGAGTACGTGGTGGCACTGATGTTCCAGACCGGGTACCGCGGCGCGCAGCTCAACCCCCAGTGGTACGTCGAGGGGATGGGGCAGGTGCCGTTCGCGCCGCCGAACGTGGCCGGCTGGAAGCACAACGGCTACTGGACGAACAGCAGCCTGTTCGGCGCCCGTGCCGACTTCGCCCGCGGCATCACCTGGCGGATGCGCCAGAAGGACGCCAACGCCGTGGCCGAAGGTCGCACCCCCGAGCAGGCGGTCGACTTCGTGGCTGCGATGTTCGGCCTCGACCTCTCGGCGACCAGCCGCCAGGCGCTGCTCGACTACTGCGCGGTGCAGCGGGTGAACCAGCCGTGGATCGGCTGGTGGGAGAGCACGAACCTGCTGACCATGGCGATGATGACGCCCGAGATGCACCTGGCCTGAAGGATCACCGATGCTCGACCCCGACATCTCCACCCACGACGCACTCCGCCTGCTGACGGTGCCCGACCACGACCCGCTGCGCATGGGCCGTCGGCGGTTCCTGCAACTGCTGGGCGCGGGTGCCGCCGCGGGCGTGGTGGGCGGTCAGCTCGGTGGCATCGGCGACGTGTGGGCCGGCACGCCGGTCGGCCCGACCGACGGCATCGTGGTGCTCATCGGTCTGTTCGGCGGCCTCGACGGCCTGAACATGGTGGTGCCGTTCACCGATGCCAACTACTACGCGCAGCACGGGTCGCTCGCCATCCCGGCGGCGCAGGTGCTGCCGCTCACCGGGCAGCTCGGGCTCAACCCGCGGCTGCCCTATCTGAAGACGCTGTACGACCGTGGCGAGGTGGCGATCGTGCAGGGTGTCGGCTACGCCGATCCCGACCTCAGCCACTTCACCTCGATGGCCACCTGGATGCAGGGGCACGCGGCGGGCGGCACACCGACGTCGGGGTGGGTCGGTCGGTGGCTCGACGGGTTCGCGAGCGACGAGCTGCTCCGCGCCGTGAGCGTCGGCCAGGGCCTGCCGTTGCACCTCGTGGGCGAGGCCCGGCGTGGCATGTCCGTGCCGCAGTGGGGCATGGCGTTCGGCGACGGCAGCGACGAGCACGAACTGTGGATGTACGACGCGATGCGCGACTTCGCGTCGGCGTCGGCAGGGCGCGGCGCCTGGCACGACATCGTGGCGGGCACGGTGAAGAGCGTGATCGACGTCGGCCAGGAGGTCGCGCCGGTGTTCGCCCGACCGTTGCCCGACAACTCGCTCGCCCAGAAGCTCACCGTCGCGGCACGGCTCATCAACGCCGACCTCGGGTTGCGTGTCGTCGACACCGGCCACGACGGGTTCGACACCCATGCCAACCAGCCGACCGAGCTGAACGAGCTCCTCACCGACCTCGACGCCGCGCTGCGGTTGTTCTTCACCACCCTCGACGATCGGTTCCGCAGCCGGGTGACGGTGATGACGTACAGCGAGTTCGGTCGCACCAGCTGGTCGAACGACTCGGCCGGCACCGACCACGGCACGAGCAACAACCACTTCGTCATCGGTGCCGGCGTGAAGGGCGGGTTCTACGGCGCACAGCCGTCGCTCGCCGGGTTGCGGCGCTGGGACCGCATGCCGTTCGGCGTCGACTTCCGGTCGATGTACTCCACCGTCATCGACGGATGGTTGGGTGGCGGCTCCAGCACGGTGCTCGGCGCGAACTACCCGACGCTCGGCTTCTTCAAGCAGGCGCCCGGCGTGGGGACCGTCGGTGGCTCGCCGCCCGCTGCGGCACTCGGCGACTGGGTGGGCATCACACCCGCCAGGCTCTACGACTCACGCCGTGCCCCACGCCTGCTGCCGCTCGGTGCGGGGACGTCGGCCGAGGTGCAGGCGCTGGGCGTCGGTGGCGTTCCGGCCAGCGGGGTGACCGCCGTGGCCCTCAACGTGACCGCGGTGAACGGCACGGGACCGAGCTCGTTCTCGGTGTGGCCCGCGGGCGGCGCGAAGCCCGACGTGGCGAACGTGACCCTCGGGTTGAACGCCGCCGTGGCGGGGCTGGTGACGGTACCCGTCGGCGCCGGTGGTCGCATCGAGGTCACCAACGACCTCGGTGCCGCGAACTGCATCGTCGACGTGGTCGGCTACTTCCGCACCGCCGCCGCGAACCGGCTGCAGTCGATCACGCCGTTCCGCGCACTCGACACGCGCAACGGCACGGGCGGTCGCCTCGGCGCGCTCGGCCCGCAGGGCCAGTACGCGGTGATGGTGCGCGGCGTCGGCGGTGTGCCCGCGAACGCCGACTCGGTCGTGGTCAACGTGACCGCGGTGGCGCCGAGCGCGAACGGTCACCTCACCGTGTGGCCGTCGGGACAGGCCCGCCCCGGCACCTCGACACTGAACTTCACACCGGGTGTCACGGTGCCCAACCTGGCGTTCGCCAAGGTGGGCAGCGACGGACGCATCGCGGTGTTCAACGTGGCGGGCAACACCCACGTCGTCATCGACGTGCTCGGCTACTTCGCCGGCAACGCGACCGGGCGCTTCATGCCGTTGACGCCCGCCCGCCTGCTGGACACGACGCCCGACACCGTGGCGCCGTTGGGGCCGGCATCGACGACCGCCATCGTGGCGCGAGGCGTGGGAGGGGTACCGCCGACGGGGGTCGCGGCAGTGGCGTTGAGCGTCAGTGCCCGAAACCCGTCGGCGGCCACCCACCTCACGCTGTGGCCGAGCGGCCAGGCGAAGCCGAACGCCTCGAACCTCAACCCGCGCAAGGGCGTGGACGCGTCGAACATGGCCATCACCCGCCTCGGGCCCGACGGCAAGGTGAACCTGTACAACCTCGCCGGCACCATCGACGTGGTCGTCGACGTGGTGGGGTGGTTCACCTCGTAGCGTTGCGGGCGATGAACGATCCGTCGCGCCTCGCCCGCCTCAATGCCATCAAGCTCGCCGCGCTCGTCCGCGACCATCTCGGCGGCGAGCCGGAGCTGTCGCCGGGCGAGTTCCCCGCCGGCGCGGCGCTCACCGTCGGCGACTCTGCCTGGGTGCTGCTCGCCGAGCGGCCGGAGCGCGGGCTCGGCGCGGCCATCGCGTGGGGCATCCGCAAGGGCTGCGTGTCGGTCAACGTGGTGGCCGAGGCGGCCACCGGTCTGTTGGCGCGGCGTGCGGTCGGATTCCGCATCCCGGTGAGCGTGTGGCACGCCGAGGGTCGTGTGCTGCTGCCCGCCGTGCCCGAACCGCTGCCCGAGCCGCCCGAGGTGCCGGTGGCCCACCGCGAGTTCGCCGACACCATCGCGGCGGCCGGGGCCGAGCCGCGCGAGGAGTTCGGCGTGCTGTTCGGTGAAGTGGCCGGTCTCGAGGTGTGCCGTGTGGTGGACGACCCGTACCTGCACGTCACCCGGCTCGAGGTGGGTGTCGGCGCGCACGACCGTGAGGCGTTCCTCGCGCTCCACGGCGACCGGCCGTCGGCTCCTGCGCTCGCCGACGTGGTCGAGACCGTTCGTCGGCATCGCCTCGACGCATCGTCGGGTCACCCGCTGTCGCGCCTCGCCGGCGAACGGCTGCTGCGGTGGCGTCTGGTGCAGCAGCCGTCGCTCATCGGCGCGGCACACGTCGAGCTCGCCGCGCCGCCCGTGCCCCGTCCCAACCTCAAGGATCCCGTGCCGTGCGTGGCGGTGGCCGTCATCGACGGTGTCGCGACCGGGGTGGTGTGCATCTCCGGGGTCGACCTCGACGTGATGGCCTACGCCGTCGACGTGCGCGAGGCGCTCGGCATCGAGTCGGTCGTCGTGGTGATGCCCGCCCGCGATGCCGTCGAGGTGCAGCGTGTGCTCGCCGCCGCGGTGGAACCGCCCGTCACCATCGTTCCGGTCGACTGACCCCGTAGCCTCCCAACGGTGTTCGATCGACTGCAGGCCGTGGAGGACGAGTTCGTCTCGTTGGAGTCGAACCTCTCCGACCCCGAGATCGGCAACGACCAGGCCCGCCTGCGGGAGGTGACCCGCAGGTACAAGGACCTCACACCGGTGGTCGACTGCGTCCGTCGCTTCCGGGCGCGCACCGCCGACGCCGAGGCGGCACGCGAGTTGCTCACCATGGCCAGCGACGACGAGCGTGCGCTGCTGCGCGACGAGCTCGACGGCGCCGAGCGCGACCTCGAGGCGCTCACCGAGGAGCTGCGGTTGCTGATGCTGCCCCGCGACCCCAACGACGGGCGCGCGGTCATCATGGAGATCCGTGGTGCCGAGGGCGGCGAGGAGGCCAACCTGTTCGCCGGCGACCTGTACGACATGTACCGCGCTTTCGCGGCGCGGCACGGCTGGAACGTGGAGGTGCTGTCGGAGGACCGCAGCGACCTCGGCGGCATCAACCAGGTCACCATGGTGCTGCGCGGCGACAACGCGTGGAGCCGCCTGAAGTTCGAGGGTGGCACCCATCGCGTGCAGCGCGTTCCCATCACCGAGAGCCAGGGGCGCATCCACACGTCGTCGGCCACGGTGCTCGTGCTGCCCGAGGCCGAGGAGGTCGAGGTGGAGATCGACGAGAAGGACCTCGAGATCGACGTCTTCCGCGCCAGCGGCGCCGGCGGCCAGCACGTCAACACCACCGACTCGGCGGTGCGCATCACGCACAAGCCCACCGGCATCGTGGTGAGCATGCAGGACGAGCGCAGCCAGCTGCAGAACCGGGCACGGGCCATGACCGTGCTGCGGGCGCGGCTGTTGAAGGCGGCCGAGGACGAGCAGAACGCGGCCATGTCGGCGGAGCGTCGCTCGCAGGTCGGCGGTGGTGGGCGCGGCGAGAAGATCCGCACCTACAACTTCAAGGAGAACCGCCTCACCGATCACCGCATCGGCTTCACCATCTACCGCTTGCAGGACGTGCTGGCCGGCGACCTCGACGAGACGGTCGACGCGCTCACCGCCGACGAGCGGGCGAAGCAGTTGGCGGGTCAGGAGTCGCGGTGAGCGGCACCATCTCGTGGCGCGAGCTGTGGGACGACACGGCCGTGTTGCACGGTCGTGTGCACGCCCGGTGGCTGTGCGAGGAGGCAAGTGGCGCGTTCGGCGACGAGTTCGACGACGTGCTCGCCACGGCGGTCACCGAGCGGTCCATCGCGCATCTCGACGCGATGCTCGCCCGCCTGCGCGACGGCGAGCCGTTGCAGTACGTGCTCGGCCACTGGGCGTTCCGTCACCTCGATCTGCTCGTCGACCGGCGGGTGCTCATCCCGCGGCCCGAGACGGAGCTGGTGGCCGAGGTGGCCATCGAGCTCGCACGTGCGCAGGCGCGGCCGGTGGTGTGCGCCGACCTCGGCACCGGCAGCGGTGCCATCGGGCTGTCGCTGCTGCGCGAGCTGCCGCGCGGTTCGGCCGAGGTGTGGCTCACCGACGCATCGCTCGACGCGCTCGACGTGGCCCGCGCGAACTGCGCCGGCATGGGCGTCGCGGCGGCGGGCGCACGGTTCGCGCACGGGTCGTGGTTCGACGCGTTGCCCGACTCGCACCGCGGCCGGTTCGGCCTTCTGGTCTCGAACCCCCCGTACATCGCCGAGGGCGACCCTGCGGTCGACGCGTCGGTGCGCGATTGGGAACCCGGCTCGGCGCTCTTCGCCGGTGGCGACGGGCTCGACGACGTGCGCGTGCTCGCCGCAGGCGCGGCCGAGTGGTTGCAGCCGGGCGGGTGGCTGGTGCTCGAGATCGGCACCGGTCAGGGCGCCGCCGTCGCCGCGTTGCTCACGGCAGCGGGGCTGCACGACGTGGAGGTGCGCGCCGACCTGGCGGGGCACGATCGCATCGCGCTCGGCCGAGCCGGCTGAGCGCGGACGTCAGCCGAAGCGCGCGGCGATCTGCCCGAGGAGACCCTGCTCCTCGGCGTCGATGTCGTGATCGGCACCGGCCACGTCGCGGGCGGCGCTGAACAGCGCGGCACGCAGCAGGTGGTTGGCAACCCGACCGTCGATGTCGTCGAGCAACGCCTCGACCGCGTGGTTGGCCTGGGC
This sequence comes from Actinomycetota bacterium, assembly GCA_039796575.1. Taxonomy (GTDB): domain Bacteria; phylum Actinomycetota; class Acidimicrobiia; order Acidimicrobiales; family Ilumatobacteraceae; genus UBA668. The sequence goes on along the minus strand of JBDKJP010000089.1, from coordinate 5,155 downwards.
CTGGCGCACCTTCGCCATCGCCTGACCGAGGTACTGGTCGAACGAGAACGTGTCGCTCTCCCAGCCCGAGTCGTCGCTGATGTGGCGGATCTCGTCGATCTCCGCGTCGCTGATGTGGTGGTCGCTGGTCATCACCAGCAGCAGCAGTTCGACCGCGGCCTCGTGCTCGAGGTCGGCAGTGGCGTGCACGCTCACGTGGCTGTAGAGGTCGAGGAGTCGCTGGTTCATGTGGCCGCGAACCTAGTGGTTCGGCGGAGGGTCAACCGAACGGGCGTGGCCACGGCATGTCGCCCGGCGGGTCTTCGCCCGTGACGCCGTCGATGGCCTCGCGCAGCAGATCGGCGTGTCCGGTGTGGCGGCCGTACTCCTCGACGAGGTCGAACAGCAGCCGGCGCAGGCTCACCTGCGCGCCGGCCCATCCGAGGTGCGCCTCGTGATCGAGCCCACCGGCTGCCAGCGCACGGGCCACGCTGGCGCGTGACCGCTCGACCGTGTCGGTCCACGTGCCGTACAGCTCCTCGGGCGGCAGGTCGTCGGCCGACGTGAAGTCCCAGTCGGGGTCGTCGTCCCACGGTGCCGACCGCCATGGTTCCGACGGCGGCTCGCCCCACAGCTTCAACGTGAACATCTCGTCCTCGGCCCGAGACAGGTGACGCAGCAGCCGGCCGATCGACAGCGACGACGACGGCAGCCGGAACGCGAGCCCGGCCGCGTCGAGCCCGCGCGCCTTCCACGCGAAGGTGGCGCGCAGCCGGTCGAGCGAAGCGAGGAGGTGGGACACCTCGTCGCCCGCCATCGGTGGTTCCCACGGTGCCGGCACGTACGTCATGCCCCGACCCTAGGCGTGCGGAAGTACCGCCGCTCCCTGGCGCGCGGGGTTATCGTTGCGCGGGGAGGGACGGCATGCGGAACGTAGCGCTCTTCACGATCATCGCCGTGACGGCGGTGGCCTGCGGCGGCTCCGACGCGTCACCGGCGACCACCGCCGAAGCCACCGTGGCGAGCACCGTCCCGTCGACCACGGTGGCGCCGGAACCGACCGAGCCGCCGACCACCGAGGCGCCCTCCACCACGGCGCCACCCGCGGGTGGATTCTACATGTGGGACGGCCAGGCCTGGTCGGCGAACGGCGAGCTGCCGCCGTGCCCCGACGACCTCACCGGGTTCTTCGCGGTGTCGCCCGTCGACATCGGCCGCGCGACCGCGGTGCTCGCACCGGGCCAGACACGCGGTGGGAACTACAAACCGCACGGGGGCTTCCGCTTCGACGGCTCCGCCAACGACGACATCGTGGTGGTGCTCCCCGCCGACGCGACGCTGTGGTCGGCGGCGCGGTACGTGGAGGCGGGGGAGGTGCAGTACCTGCTGCAGTTCCGTACTCCGTGCGGGATCATGTTCCGGTTCGACCACCTCCGAGTTCTCTCGCCCGAGGTGCAGGCCGCCATCGAGGAGGTGCCCGAAGCAGCCGACGGTTCCAGCCGCACCACGTTCCTGCGCGAGGCGTACGCGATGAGGGCGGGCGACACGGTGGCGACGTCGGTCGGGTTCCTCGCGACCGGGAACACGAGCATGGACTTCGGCGTCTACGACCCGCAGCAGCAGAACGAGGCGTCGCTCGACCCAGCGTTCCCGGAGCAGCAGTTCCGTGAACTGGCCTGGTACGGCGTGTGCTGGTACTCGATGCTGCCGCCCGACGCTGCTGCCGTGGTGGGTGCACTGCCCGGCGGCGACGCCGCGGCCGGCCGCACCAGCGACTACTGCCCCGCCTGACGCCGCCGCGTCCCGTAGGGAGTGCGAGGCGGGCGGTCAGCCGGTGGTGACGCCGAGGGAGCGGCGGAGGAACTCGAGCTGGTGCAGCAGGAGGTTCTCGGCGACCACTTCCTGCGGGGTCATGTGGGTGACGCCCACCAGCGGGAGCACCTCGTGCGGCTTGCCCGCCGCGAGCAGCGCGCTCGAGAACTGCAGCGTGTGCGCGGCCACCACGTTGTCGTCGGCCAGGCCGTGCACCAGCAGCAGCGGACGGGTGAGCTGATCGGCCAACGGCAGCAGGCTGCTCGCGTCGTACGGCGCGGGGTCGTCGCCGGGGTCGCCGAGGTAGCGCTCGGTGTAGTGCGTGTCGTACAGCCGCCACTCGGTGACCGGTGCACCGGCGACCGCGGCGTGAAACACGTCGGGTCGGCGCAGCACGGCGAGTGCGGCGAGGTAGCCGCCGAAGCTCCAGCCGCGGATGCCGACGCGCGACAGGTCGAGCGGATGTTCCTCGGCGGCGGAATGGAGTGCGGTGATCTGGTCGTCGAGCACCGTGGTGGCGAGGTCGTGCCACACCTCGCGCTCCCATTCGGTGCCGCGGCCGGGTGTGCCGCTGCCATCGGCCACGACCACGGCGAACCCTTGGTCGGCGAACCACTGCGACGAGGCCAGAGCGTTGTGGGCGCGCAGGGCGCGCAGTGCGTGCGGGCCGCCGTACGGGTCGAGCAGCACCGGCAGCGGTGAGCCGTCGTGATCGTGCGGCAGCAGCACCGCGGTGGCGATGCGACGTTCGCCGACGAAGTGGAAGGTGGCGTTCACCGACACGAGCGGCGTGGCGGCGTATGACGTGATGACCGGCCCGTCGACCACCTGGGTGACGGCGCCGGGCTCGTCGAGCACGGCACTGCGCAGCACCGTTCGGCCGCCGCCGACCGCGACGGTGTGGATGCCGGGCTCGGTGGTGACCGCGACGGGGCCCTCGTCGCGGGTCCAGCGGTGCACGTGCTGCACGGTGGCGTCGTCGACCGGGTTGGCGAGGAACCACACCGCGTCGTCGTGCACGGCAGCCACGGCGCGCACCTGCAGATCGGTCGGCGTGACCGGCGTGCCGTCGACCAGCAGCCGGCGTGCGCCGTCGCGGTCGGCGCACATCACGAGTTCGCCGTCGGACAGCACCTGGGTCGTGCCGGGCACCAGCTCCACCCACGCCCGGTCGCTGTCGGCGAACAGCGGGTCGGTGTCTCCCGTGCGCGGGTCGGCGGCCAGCACCATCAACGAGCCCTGGTCGCGCGACTGCACGGTGAGCAGCAGGCGGTCGGCGCTCGCCCACGTGACCTCGGCGAGGTACGGGTAGCTGCTGCGGTCCCACTGCACCTCGGTGCTGCCGCCGTCGAGGGCCAGCACGTGGAGGGTGACGTCGGGGTTGGTGCTGCCGGCAGCGGGGTAGCGGATCTCGGAGGCGGGCCGCTCGGGGTGCGCGGGGTCGGCGATGTGCCACGTGGGCACGGCACCCACGTCGACGCGGCACGCCGCGATCGCGGTGCCGTCGGGGCTCCACCAGTAGCCGCGGAAGCGGTGCATCTCCTCGGCGGCCACGAAGTCGGCGCTGCCCCAACTGATCTCCTCGGCGGTCTCGCCGGCGAGCTCCCAGCTGCTGCCGTCGAGCTCGGCGATGCGCAGGCTGCGGCCGCTCACGTACGCGACACGGGTGGCCACCGGATCGGGCCGCGGGTCGAACACCGGCCCGTCGACCACCAGTTCGCGCGCCTGACCGCTGAGCAGGCCACCCACGAACAGCCGGCCTGCGAGGGCCAGCGCCACCACCGCGGCGTTCGCATCGGTGGCGTACCCCGTCACGCCCGCGGCGCCTTCGCGCATGCGCTCGCGGCGCGCCCGCTCCTCGGGCGGCAACGACTCGTCGTCGCCCGCGCCGAGCAGTGTGAGCGGGTCGGCCACCAGTCGCTCCTCGCCGGTGGCGAGGTCGAGCACCCACAGGCAGTTCACCGGGTCGTCGCCGGAGCGGCTGCGGGCGAAGACCGCCCGAGCACCGTCGGCGCTGACCGCGATGTTGCGCGGGTCGCCGAGCGTGAAGCGTTGGGTACGCGCGTACTGGCGCGGGAACGTGTCGCTCATCCGCCCGAGCCTAGGGCGGCGTCAGGCGCCCGGGACCACGAGGATCTTGGCGTGCGCCTCGGGGTTCGCCAGATCCTGGAACGCCTGCGGCACACCGTCGACCGACACGGTGCCGGTGAGCCACGGCGCGAGGTCGACCTTCTGCTCGGCGATGGCCATCAGCGAGTTCGCGAACTCGTGCGGCTCGTAGCCCAGCACGAACTGGATGTTGAGCTCCTTCCCGATACCGAGCATCGGGATGATGCTGTCGTGCTGCATGCACACACCGACCACGAGGATGCGAGCGTGGCGCGGCGCCATGCGCATCGTCTGGTCGATCATGCCCGGCACACCGACCGCTTCGAAGATGACCAGTGGCTTGCTGCCGTCGATGCGCTTCCAGGCGTCGATGGCGGTCTCGACGCGAGGGTCGACCACCTCGTCGGCGCCCAGCAGCGCGGCCAACTCGCGGCGCTTCGCCGAGTAGTCGGCCACCACGATCGGGCCGATGCCCTTCATCCGCAGTTCGGCGATGCAGGCGAGGCCCACGGGACCGGCGCCGATGACGATGGCGGCGTCGCCCTTCGCGATGCGGCTCTTCGTCACCGCGTGGATGCCCACGGCGAGCGGCTCGGTGAGCGCCGCCATGGCGGGCGGCAGATCGCCCGGCACCTTCATGCCGAGCATCTCGTTGAGCACCATCAGCTCGGCGTAGCCGCCGTTGTACTTGTTGGAGTAGCCCACGGCGTGCAGTCCGTCGGCGTCGAACGCCACCGGCATGCTCACCACGATGTCGCCGACCTTCAGGTTCTCGACGCCCTGGCCGACCTCGACGACCTCGCAGCAGAACTCGTGGCCCATCACGGTCGGGTGCTCGGGCTCGAACGTCTTCGGCGACATCGGGTCGGGCGGCGCGTCGCCGGAGATCTCCTTGGTGCGCTCGCGCACCTCGGCCCCGTGCTGCAGCATGTGCAGGTCGCTGCCGCAGATACCGCAGGCGAGCACCCGCGTGAGCACCTGCCCGGCACCGGGGGTGGGATCGGGCAGGTCGTCGACCCGCAACTTCCAGTTCTGCATCACGGCGGCACGCATGCGGGGCACGTTAGGGGAGCGACCCTCGCCCGCCCGATGCGGAGCGCCCGTGGCCGTTCACGTCGCGGCTTTTCCGAGGAATTCCCGGTGTGCGATCTCGCAGCATGGGTGACAGTTGATGTCGCGGAGCATGGGTGACACCTGAGGGTGTTCGTGGTCGAGTGATCGACCATGGGCCGGAAGGTGATTTCGATGAAGGTGA
>JBDKJP010000088.1:0-10185 GCA_039796575.1 Actinomycetota bacterium | reverse complement strand
ACGAACGGCACGGTGCTGCAGACCCGCGACTTCGACGCCTGGGACCCGGCCATCCACGCAGGCTCCACCCGCGGCGGCCTGTACGTGTCGGTGCTCGGCGTCGACGGCGTGCGGTACTACTTCGCCCATCTCGAGTCGGTGCTCGTGGAGGTCGGTCAGGCCGTGCAGCCGGGCGACCCGCTCGGTCCGATGGGCGCCACCGGCGACGCGCGCAGCTCGGTGTGCCACACGCACATGGGCATCTCGTGGGTGTGCCCGGCGAACGAGTGGAAGGTGCGCCGCGGCATGGTGTGGCCGGCGCCGTACCTCGACGCGTGGCGCGCCGGTGAGCAACGGTCGCCCGCGCTCGAGGTGATGGCCGAGCAGACGGCCAACACCGACGCGTGTGCCGAGGCGATGGCCGAGCCCGACGCCCCGATGAGCTGACCCGCCTCAGCGCGTCGGGCGCTTCTTCATCAGCCAGCGCAGGCGGTGCGCCTTCTCGTACGCGGCCTCGGTGGCCAACTGGCCGATCGCACCGGAGATCGTGGGGTAGGCGTGCACCACGTCGGCGAGGTCGTCGAGGCGGAGCTGCTGATGCACCGCAACCGCCAGCTCGTGCACCATCTCGCCGGCGTGCGGCGCCAGCACGTGTGCGCCGACGATGCGGCCCTTCGCGGTGACCAGCACGATGCCGCCATCGGTGGCCCCGTCGGTGCGCGCCCGGTCGTTGCGATCCAGGTCGAGTCGCCACGCGTCGACCTCGGCGCCGAACCGCGCCTCGGCCTCGGGCACGGTGAGGCCCACCCGCGCCAGTTCGGGCTCGGTGAACACACACCGCGGCACGGTGCCGTCGGCGGCGCCGCGACCGGGGAAGAACATGTCGCGCACCGCCACCACGGCCTCGTAGGCGGCGGCGTTGGTGAGGTCGTGCCCGCGGGTGACGTCGCCCACCGCGTAGACGGTGCGCACGTTGGTGCGGCCGGCGTCGTCGACCTCGATGCCCTCGGGGCCGACGGTGATGCCGAGTTCGTCGAGGCCGAGGTCGTCGACGTTCGGCACGCGCCCCGCCGCGATGAGCACCCCGCCGACGTCGACCTCCACGTCGTGCCCGTCGTGCCCCACGGTGGCGTGCACGGTGTGCGTGGCGCCCTGCGACGTGATGCGCCGCACGTCGGCCGAGCAGTGCACCACCACACCCTCGCGTTCGAGGATGCCGGTCAGTCGCGCCGACAGCCCTTCGTCCTCGTGGGGGAGCAACGTGTGCGCACGCTGGAAGACGGTGACCTGCACGCCGAGGCGTTGCATCGCCTGCGCCAGCTCGGTGCCCATCGGCCCACCACCGACCACGGCCACCGACGACGGCGGCGCGTCGATGTGGAAGATCGACTCGCTCGTCCAGGTGCGGCCGGCAGGCAGGCCGGGGATGTCGGGCAGGTGCGGCCGGCTGCCCGTGCACAGCAGCACGAACCGAGTGGCGAGCACGCGCTCGGCGCCGCCGGGCAGCGTGACCGTGACCTCCTCGGGACCGGTGAGGTGCGCATCGCCGAACACCACCTCCATGCCCATGTCGCGGAAGCGCTGCGGGTCGTCGGTGGACGCGATCTGGGCCTGCACCGCGCGCACCCGACGCCACACCACGCCGAGGTCGATGGCGGGTTCGACGCCCTCGATGCCGAACCGGTCGGCGGTGCGCATCGCATGGGCGGTGCGGGCACTGGCGAGCAACGCCTTCGAGGGCACGCTGCCGGTCCACAGCCGGTCGCCGCCGACCTTCGCCCGCTCCACCACCGCCACGTCGAGGTCGAGCCGAGCCGCGAACTCCGCCGCGGTCACGCCCGCCGAGCCCATTCCGACGATCACCAGGTCGAACACCCGGCCGACCATACCGGCAGGCGTGGCGGTCGTCCGATCGAGCCGCGCGGCCGTGCCAGACTTCACCCCCGACGGGCGACGTCACACAGGAAGGAATCCGCGCATGAAGAGCTTCGTGAAGGAGTTCAAGGACTTCATCATCACGGGCAACATGATCGAACTGGCGGTCGGCGTCATCCTCGCCGCTGCGGTCGGTTCGGTCATCAAGGTGTTCACCGAGGACATCATGATGAACCTCGTCGCTGCCATCTTCGGCAAGCCGAGCTTCAACGAGTTGTTCCGGGTGAAGGTGAGCGACGAAGCCAAGCTCGGGCCCGACGGCAAGCCGGTCATGGGCCCCGACGGCTCGCCCGTCGACGGCACGTACCTGGAGTTCGGCAAGTTGCTGACCGCCATCATCACGCTGATCATCACCGGCCTCGTGCTGTTCATGATCATCAAGGCGTACAACAAGATGCGCCGCAAGGCGGCCGACGAGCCGGCCGGCCCCACCGAGATCGAGCTGCTCACGGAGATCCGCGACTCGCTGCGTTCACAGGGGTGACTTGCAACGGGCGCCCGGCGCAGGTCGAATAGGGACCCTGATGTTCCTGCGCCGGGTCACCCCCCTCCTGTGCGTCGTGGCTGTCCTCACCGCCTGTGGCGCGGGCGCGGCCGAGACCGACAGCACCGCACCCTCGCTCGAGGTGGGCGAGCTCCCCGAGCCCTCGGGGGCCACCGTTGCGCCCTCCGACTCCAGCATCGCGAAGACCACCACCACGCTCTCGCCCGAGGACCAGATCGGCGCGCTCTCCGCCGGCAACCGCGTCATCCTCATCGGCGACTCGGTGATGGCCAGCACGTCGCGCCGCTACTCGAACGACATGTGCAACGCGCTCGTGCCGCTCGGCTGGCAGGTCGAGGTCGATGCCGAGACGGGTCGTTTCGTCACGTTCGGCAACGACGTGCTCGACTCGCGGCTCGACGCCGGTTGGGACGCCAGCGTCATCCTCCTCGGCAACAACTACCGCGAGGACCAGGACGGCTACCGCAAGGAGCTCGAGCAGATGGTGCGCCGTCTGTCGCCGCAGCCGGTGGTGCTGCTCACCGTCACCGAGTTCACGCCGTCGCGCGCCGAGGTCAACGAAGTGGTGTTCGAGATGGCCGCGAAGTACGACAACGTGCTCGTGGTCGACTGGGCCACCACCACCGCCGACGATCCGTCGCTCACCGGTGCCGACGGCCTGCACCTCACCACTGCCGGCCGCGAGGCGCTGGCACAGAACGTGGCACTCGCGCTGGGCGTCGCGCCCGAGCAGCCCGGCAAGTGCCTCACCACCGACTACACCGACGACTCCAGTGGTCCGGTCGAGGGCACCACCACCTCGGTGTCGGGCCGACCGTCGCGCAGCACCACCACCACCGATGGCGGCAGCGACACGACGTCACCGCCCGTCACCGATCCGCCCGCCACGGACCCGCCCACCACGCCGGCGTCGGCGCCCCCGGTGTCGGCCCCGCCGGTCACTGTCTGAGTCAGGGCGCGAGGGCGTCGAACGGCGCCGCGGGGATGTTGCGCAGCACGCCGTAGGTGAGCATCAACGCGGGGATGACCACCGCCACCCAGCGGTGCGTCGACGCCGGCCACACCCGTTCGGCGCGACCCCAGCTGACGCGCAGCCAACCCCACCACGAGCCGACCACGGCCACCAGCACCAGTGGCACGAACACGTTGTAGCCGAGCGCCGCGCCGAGGTTGCCGTTGAACAACTGGTGGAAGCCGCGGGTGAGACCACAGCCCGGGCACCACAGCCCGGTGGCCGAGTGGAACGCGCACGGCGGGTACCAGCTGCCCTCGGCCGACGGGTCGTTGGTGGCCACCACCAGGGCCGCACCGGCCAGGGCACATCCGCACACGATGGGCATCGCCCGCCGGACGAACGTGCTCGGCGCCGCAGGTGCGGCGGCCTCGGGGGCGATGACCTCCATGACGGCATCGTAGACGTCACGTTGTGACCGGTGCATTCCCCCGACACGCTGGACGACCATGTTGCAGGTTCAGGGGCTGTCGGTGGAGGTGGGAGGGCGTCTGCTCGTCGAGGACGTCTCCTTCACCATCATGCCCAAGGACAAGGTGGGCCTGGTCGGCCGCAACGGCGCCGGCAAGACCACCACGTTCCGCACGCTCGGCGGCGAGCTCGAGCCCGCCGCCGGCAAGATCATCCGCAAGGGCGGCTTCGGCTACTTGTCGCAGGACCCGCGCATCGAAGGCGTGCTCGACACCCGTCCCGCCATCACCCACGTGCTCAGCGGTCGACAGATCGACGAGCAGCTCGATCGCATCGAGAAGCTCCGCGTCGCCATGGAGGCCGACCCGAACGAGCGCAACGTCGCCCGCTTCAGCCGCGCCCAGGACGAGTTCTCGTCGAACGGCGGCTACGCGGCCGAGAGCGAGGCGCGCAGCATCATGGCCGGCCTCGGCCTGCCGGTCGACCGCATGGACCTCCCCATCGGCGTGCTCAGCGGTGGCGAGCGGCGCCGTGTCGAGCTGTCGCGCATCCTGTTCGCCGGCAGCGACCTGCTGCTGCTCGACGAGCCCACCAACCACCTCGACGTCGACGCGAAGACCTGGCTGCTCGACTTCATGCGCAAGTACCGAGGCGCGCTGCTCGTCATCAGCCACGACCTCGACCTGCTCGACGAGGCCATCACGCGCGTCATCCACCTCGACCGCCCCAACGAGGACAGCCTCGGCAAGGTGTACGAGTACAAGGGCACCTACTCGCAGTACAAGGCTGCTCGGGTGAAGGACGAGGAACGTCTCGCCAAGGTGGCCGTGATGCAGCAGAAGGAGATCGACCGGCTGCAGGCCGTCGTCGATCGCTTCGGCGCCAAGGCCACGAAGGCCGCCATGGCGCACAGCAAGGAGAAGCAGATCGCACGGCTCGAGAGCCAGAAGGTGGAGGTCGGCCCCGGCGACCGTTCGCTGCGCGTGCGCTTCCCCGACCCGCCGCCCTGCGGCCAGACCGTCATCACCGCCACCAACATGTCGAAGGCGTACGGCGGCCCGCCCGTGTTCGAGGACGTCTCGTTCGACCTCGGCCGAGGTGAGCGACTGCTCGTGCTCGGCCTCAACGGCGCCGGCAAGACCAGCCTGCTGCGCATCCTCGCCGGCGAGACCACCGCCAACCTCGGCGACTTCCGCTTCGGTCACCAGGTGCAGATGGGTTACTACGCACAGGAGCACGACAACCTGCGCACGGGCGAGAGCCTGCTCGACAACCTGCGCGCCGAGGTGCCGCCGGGCCTCATCTACACCGAGACCCAGCTGCGTGCGCTGCTCGGCATGATGGGCCTCAGCGGCGACAAGGTGCACCAGCAGAGCGGCACGCTCTCGGGCGGTGAGAAGACCAAGCTCGCGCTCGCGATGCTGATGGTGGGCCGCAACAACCTGCTGCTCCTCGACGAGCCCACCAACAACCTCGACCCGCCGTCGCGCGAGTCGGTGGCCAACGCGCTCAGCGATTGGAAGGGCGCCATCATCTTCGTCAGCCACGACACCGAGTTCGTCGAGCGGCTCGCGCCCACCAAGGTGCTGCTCATGCCCGACGGCCAGGTCGACTACTTCAACGAGGACTGGCTGGAGCTCGTCTCGCTGGCGTGAGGTACGGTGCGCAGCCATGCGCATCGGATCCATGAGCAATGCCATCAACGGCGGCAACGTCGACGACTTCATCGCGGAAGCACGAGCAGCGAAGGAGGCGGGCTACCACACGTTCTGGACCTCGCAGATCTTCGGCCACGACGCCCTCACCGCACTCGCCCTCGCGGGCCGCGAGGTACCCGACATCGAGCTCGGCACCGCGGTGGTGCCCACCTACCCGCGGCACCCGTGGGTGATGGCGCAGCAGGCGCTCACCACGCAGGCCGCCGTGGGCGGTCGGCTGTGCCTCGGCATCGGTCTGTCGCACCAGATCGTGGTCGAGAGCATGTGGGGCCTGTCGTACGGCAAACCCGTGCGTCACCTGCGCGAGTACCTGTCGGTGCTGATGCCGCTGCTCGAGGGGCAGCCCGTGCAGCACCAGGGCGAGGAGTACCGCGTGCAGGGCGCGCTCGCCGCGGTGGGCAGCAGCCGTCCGTCGGTGGTGGTGGCCGCGCTCGGCCCGCAGATGCTGCGGGTCACCGGCACCCTCGCCGACGGCACCAGCACCTGGTGCGTCGGCCCGAAGACGCTGTCGGAGCTCACCATCCCCACGCTCCGCCAGGCCGCGGCCGACGCCGGTCGCCCCGAGCCCCGCGTGGTGTGCGCGCTGCCCGTCAGCGTCACCGACGACGTCGACGGCGCCCGCAAGCGCGCCGCCGAGGTGTTCGCCGTGTACGACACGCTGCCCAGCTACAAGACGATGATGAACCGTGAAGGCGTCGACGGCCCGGGCGGCCTCGCCATCGTGGGCACCGAGGCCGAGGTGCGCGACCAGGTCGCGAACCTCCAGGCCATCGGCGTCACCGACTTCAACGCCGGCGTGTTCAGTGCGAACCCCGAGGAGCGCGCCCGCACGGCCGCCGTCCTCAGCGAATGGCTGTGAGCGGACCGCTCCGTCTCGAGCTGGTCGACGGCGTCGCCACCGTCACCATCGACCATCCGCCCATCAACCTGTTCGACCTCGCGCTCTACGGCGCGATGACGCAGATGGCCGACCAACTGCGCGACGACCCCGCCGTGCGCGTGGTGGTGCTGCGCTCGTCGACCCCCGACTTCTTCATCGCGCACTTCGACGTCACACTCATCCAACACCTTCCGGCGGATCAGCCGCGACACGACGAGCTCAACGCGTTCCACGCGATGTGCGAGGCGTTCCGCACCATGCCGAAGGCCACCATCGCGGTCATCGAGGGCCGCATCGGTGGTGGTGGTAGCGAGCTCGCGCTCAGCTGCGACATGCGCTTCGCCGCGCTCGGGAAGGCCGTGTTCAACCAGCCGGAGGTCGCACTCGGCATCCTGCCCGGCGGCAGCGGCACGGCACGCCTGCCGCGCCTCATCGGCCGCTCGCGCGCGCTCGAGGTGATCCTCGGGTGCGACGACGTGAGCGCCGAGCTCGCCGAGCGCTGGGGATGGGTGAACCGCGCCCTGCCGCCCGACGAGCTGTGGCCGTTCGTCGACCGTCTCGCGGCGCGCATCGCCGGCTTCCCGCCCCACGCGGTGGCCGCGGCGAAGGCCGCCGTGCTGCGCGCCGAGAAGGACGTCGTGCCCGACCTGCTCGACGAAGCGCATGCGTTCAGCGGCACGCTCGGGCATCCGCGCACCCGGGCGGCGATGGACGCGTTCATGGCCGCAGGTGGCCAGACCCGCGACGGCGAGCTGCGGCTCGGCGACCTCGCCGGGGAGCTGTGACCGCGCATCATCGACGACCGCGCGCCGCGAGCGTCGGTCTCGCCGCGGTGCTGCTGCTCGCCGCCTGCGCGAACGACGCCGGTGTCACCGCCACCCGCCGGGGTGAGCTGCCGCCACCGTTCGAGCAGGGTGTCGAGCTGCCACCCGTCGACGAGCTGCCCGACATCGACCCGGTCGACTGGGGCCCGTGCACCGACCAACCCGCGCCGTGGGAGTGCGGCACCATCACCGTGCCGCTCGACTACCGCCGCCTCGACGACGCCGGCACCGTCACCGTCTCGGTCAGCCGCCTGCCCGCGGCCGACCCCGCGCAGCGCATCGGTTCGCTGGTGCTCAACCCCGGTGGCCCGGGCGGTTCGGGCGTCGACCTCGTGTGGGGCTACGCATCGCAGTTCCCCGAAGTGATGCGCCAGCGGTTCGACCTCGTCGGGTTCGACCCGCGTGGCGTCGGCCGCTCCACCGCCGTCGACTGTGGCGACCTCGAGCGCTCGTTCCGCGTCGTGCTGCGTTCGTGCCTGCGCCAGAGCGGCGCGCTGCTGCCGTACGTGGGCACGCCGAACGCCGCCCGCGACATGGAACAGTTGCGCAAGGCGCTCGGCGACGAGCAGCTCACCTACCTCGGCTTCAGCTACGGCACTGCGCTCGGCGCGGTCTACGCCAACCAGTTCCCCGATCGCCTCCGTGCTGCGGTGCTCGACGGCAGCGTCGACCCCGAAGCAGGTGCGTACAACATCGACGGCACCTCGGTGAGCTCGTTCGGCGACCCGTTCTACGGCGTGCAGGACTTCGGCGGCACCATCGGCGTGTTCCTCGAGCTGTGCGACGCCACCCGACGTTGCCCCGCCGGCCCCGACAGCGGCGGCCTGCTCGACGACCTGTACGGCACGGTGTTCGACGCCAGCACCGAGCACTTCGACGAATGGGACGAGCACGTCACCGCCGACCAGATCGACGGGATGCTCGTGTCGGCGATGTACAACACCGACCTGTGGGCGCCGCTCGCCCGGGCACTCGCCGATGCGGCCGACGGCGACGCGAGCACGCTCGCCGCGTTCGGCAGCTACCTCGAGGCCGGCTACCCGCGCGCCGAGAACAGCTTCGACAACCTCACCGAGGCCAACGTCGCCATCTACTGCGCCGACTTCGCCGGTCGCGCCGGTCGCTATGCGGTCGACGGCTGCCGCGGCTGGCCCGAGACCAACGAACCGCTGCCGCGCATCACCGCCGTCGAGACCGACACGCCCATCGTGGTGATCGGCACCGACGGTGACCCGGCCACGCCCGGATTCCTCGCGCCGCGCATGGCCGAGGCGCTCGGCAACGCCGTGTCCGTGCGGTGGGAGGGCGCAGGACACACCGCGTTCCTGCACAGCGCGTGCGTCGATCACATCGTCATCGACTACCTGATCGACCTCGTCGTGCCCGACGACCGTTCGCGCTGCGAGTTCACCGACGACGTCAACACCACTGTTGCCAGAGCCGAGCAGGTGTTCACGATGACCCACGACCGGTTCGAGGCGCGCCTGCGCGACGTGTTCACCGCGGAGGGGCTGTCGGCCGACGACGCCGCGTGTGTGGCGGCGGGCGTGACGGAGCGCGGCGACGACGCCGTGCTCGTGTACGCACGCCTGGGCGTGCAGCGACCCGAGTACACCGAACTGCGCGCCGAGGTGGAGGACGACTGCGGCGTGTGACCCGCCGCGGCCGTCCGGCTCAGGTCACTTGATCTGCACCGGTGCGCCGCCGAACGGTCGGTTGACGAGGTCGAAGAAGTCGTTGCCCTTGTCGTCGACCACGATGAACGCCGGGAAGTCCTGCACCTCGATCTTCCACACGGCCTCCATGCCCAGTTCGGGCATCTCGAGCACCTCGACCTTGGTGATGCAGTCCTGCGCCAGGCGGGCGGCCGGGCCGCCGATGCTGCCGAGGTAGAAGCCGCCGTGCGCCTTGCACGCGTCGGTGACCTGCTTGCTCCGGTTGCCCTTGGCCAACATCACGAAGCTGCCACCTGCGGCCTGGAACTCGTCGACGTAGCTGTCCATGCGGCCCGCGGTGGTGGGGCCGAACGAGCCGCTCGCCATGCCCTCCGGGGTCTTGGCGGGACCGGCGTAGTACACGCAGTAGTCCTGCAGGTACTGCGGCATCGGTTCGCCCGCGTCGAGGCGCGCCTTCATCTTCGCGTGGGCGATGTCGCGCGCCACCACCATCGGGCCGGTGAGCATCACGCGGGTCTTCACCGGGTACTTGCTCAGCTCGGCGCGGATGTCGGCCATCGGGCGGTTGAGGTCGATGTGCACCACCTGGCTGTCGGCGAGGTCGTCGTGCGTGACCTCTGGCAGGAACCGCGCCGGATCGGTCTCGAGCTGCTCGAGGAACACGCCGTCCTTGGTGATCTTGCCGAGCGCCTGGCGATCGGCGCTGCAGCTGACGGCCATGCCGACCGGGCAGCTCGCGCCGTGGCGCGGCAGACGGATGACACGCACGTCGTGGCAGAAGTACTTGCCGCCGAACTGCGCGCCGATGCCGGTCTCCTGGCTGAGCTTCAGCACCTTCTGCTCGAGCTCGAGGTCGCGGAACGCATGGCCGAGCTTGCTGCCCTCGGTGGGCAGCCCGTCGAGGTACCGCGCACTCGCCAGCTTCGCGGTCTCCACCGCGAGCTCGGCGCTCGTGCCACCGATGACCACGGCGAGGTGGTACGGCGGGCAGGCCGCGGTGCCGAGCGTCTTCATCTTCTCGAACAGCCACGGCAGCAGCGTCTTCTCGTTGAGCAGCGCCTTGGTCTCCTGGAACAGGTAGCTCTTGTTGGCGCTGCCGCCACCCTTCGCCATGAAGAGGAACTTGTACTCGTCGCCGTCGATGGCGCTGATCTTGATCTCGGCCGGCAGGTTGTTGCCGGTGTTGACCTCGTCGTACATGTTGAGCGGCGCCATCTGGCTGTAGCGCAGGTTGCTGGTCTGGTA
>JBDKJP010000087.1:0-12923 GCA_039796575.1 Actinomycetota bacterium | reverse complement strand
AGCTGCCGTGCCGCATCGGCGAAGGCCGGCACGTTGCCGGTGTTCGAACCGCAGTAGACGCAGAGCCGCATTCCGAGAGCCTAGGCGAACGTCACGTGGAAAGCCTCCGGACGTTTCGACCCGCCCAGCTACTCACGGGTAACGTCGCGCCCATGAGCGCCCTCCCCACCCCCGATCTGGCGGCTGCGGCCGACGTCATCGAGCTTGCCTCCGGCATCGTCGGCAAGGCCGTGCGACACCTGGCAGCGAACGGTGGCCCCGACGTGCACCAGGTGCTCGCGTACGACCTCGCCCACGCATCGGCCCAGGTGGAGACGGCCCGCGCGCTGCTCGACTACGGCGGCAAGGGCGCTCAGGAGGCCGCCATCACGTGCGCCTTCACCGCCGACATGGTGCACGACCTCATCACCCGCCTCGCCGGCCGCGAGCACATGTGGGGTCTCGACGTGGCCCCGATGCGCGACGCGCACCCGTTCCTCGAGAAGTTCCGCACGCCCGAGTTCGTGGCGTCGCTGGCCGAGGCCCCCGGCGCCCGTCACCTCGACGACGAGTTCGAGATGGTGGCCGACACGTTCCGCTCGTTCGCCGAGAAGGTCATCAAGCAGCACGCCGAGCACGTGCACCGCGAGAACGGCGACGTGCCCGAGGAGATCGTCACCGGCCTCGCCGAGATGGGCGCGTTCGGCCTCAGGGTGCCGGCCGAGTACGGCGGCTACAGCGAGGGCGGCGACGGTGAGTACATCGGCATGGTCGTGGCCACCGAGGAGCTCAGCCGTGGTTCGCTCGGCATCGGCGGTTCGCTCATCACCCGCCCCGAGATCCTCACCCGTGCGCTCGTGAAGGGTGGCACCGAGGAGCAGAAGCTCGAATGGCTGCCGAAGCTGGCCGTCGCCGAGGTGATGCCCGCCGTGGCCGTCACCGAGCCCGACTACGGCAGCGACGTCGCCGGCCTGAAGGTCACCGCCACCGAGGCCGCCGGCCCGAACGGCGAGCCCGGCTACGTGATCAACGGCGTGAAGACCTGGTGCACGTTCGGCGCCCGCGCCGACGTGCTGGCGCTGCTGGCCCGCACCGACCCCGACCGCAGCAAGACCCACCGCGGCCTCAGCCTGTTCATCGTGCCGAAGCCCCGCGGCAACGGCCACGGGTTCGAGTTCACCCAGGAGGGCACCGGCGGGAAGATGGAGGGTCGCCCGATCGACACCATCGGCTACCGCGGCATGCACAGCTACGAGATCGCCCTCGAGAACTGGTGGGTCCCGGCCGAGAACCTGGTCGGTGGCCCCGACGGCCTGGGCAAGGGCTTCTACCTGCAGATGGCCGGCTTCGAGAACGGCCGCCTGCAGACCGCCGCCCGCGCGGTGGGCGTGATGCAGGCCGCGTACGAGGCGGCGTTCGACTACGCGCACAACCGCAACGTGTTCGGCAGCCCGATCATGGACTACCAGCTCACCCAGGTGAAGCTCGGCCGCATGGCCATGCTCACCCAGGCCGGCCGTCAGTTCGCCTACGCCGTGGCCCGCATGATGGCCAAGGGTGAGGGCACCGCCGAGGCGGCGATGGTGAAGGCGTACGTGTGCAAGGCCGCCGAGTGGGTCACCCGCGAGGCCATGCAGATCCACGGCGGCATGGGCTACGCCGAGGAGTACACGGTGTCGCGCCTGTTCGTCGACGCTCGCGTGCTGAGCATCTTCGAGGGTGCCGACGAGACGCTGTGTCTGAAGGTCATCGCGCGCACCCTCGTGGCCAACGCCTCCGCGGCCTGATCGGGCTCACGCCGCGGGCGGGTCGTCGGCTCGATGCGCCGGCCAGCCGAGCTCGGTGCCGTCGGGTCGATAGGTGTGCCACAGCCCATCGGGGTCGCGCCAGGTGCGGTACCCCTTGTTCTTCAACGGATTGTGGTGATCGCACAACGGTGCGCCGTTGACGGCCGATGTGGGCCCGGCCTGTGCGAAGGGCAGCACGTGATCGGTCTGACACGCCGCACCGTGCACCCTGCAGCCCACCCAAGTGCAGTCGCGTGCCGTGAGCAGCACCGCCTCGCGGAGCGCACCGGTGAACAGGCGCTTGCGACGACCGAAGTCGAGCACCACACCATCGGCCGACAGCACCATGCGCCGCACCCGGCCGACGAGCGCCGCTGCGGCCATGGCACGCGGATCGATGACGTTGCCACGCTGATCCTCACAGCGACGGTTCACCGCCGTGGACGGATCGGCCGGGCTGGGTGAGCCGCCGAGCGCGGCTTCGAGGTGCTGCTCGAACGTGGCCTGGTCGACCACGATGTTCACGGTGACGTCGCCGCCCATCTGCTCCGAGCCGGCGGCCGCGTCGAACAGTCGGCGCAGCGCATCGAAGCGCCGTTGCGCGGGGCTGCGTTCCATCAACCCGGGGTTCATCGCATCGCCCCATCGCTGCACGCCTTCGTCCCACTCGTTGCGCCACTCGATGTCGCAGTAGCGGTCGAAGACCTCACGCATGAACACGCCGTCGATGGCCGGGCCGGCTGCGTCGACGAAGGACCGCTCGCCCACCACGTTGATCGACGCCCGCCGCTGCTCGGCCGCACGGTCGTGCCGGGAGCGCGCTCCGTCGGCGTCGGCCAACTCGCCCCAGTGCTGCAGGAACGTGACCAGATCGTCGAACGGCAACGAGGTGCACTGCCGCGTGAACAGCTCGTCGGCGTCGGCGAGGTGCTCGCGCACGCGCGGGTTGCCCGCGGCGGCCGCCACCGCGTGCATCTGCGCCACGCCGATGCGGCCGGCGAGGCACGCCTCGGCGAAGCCCGGCATCGCCTGCATCGCCCGACCCAACTTCGCGAGCCGAGCGGCCTCGGCACTCGACCAGTTGCACGCCGCCCGACCCCAACCGGCCACCTGGCGGAACCCGTCCTCCACCTGCGCGCCCACGGCATCGACCCGCTGCAGCAGCAACGCCTGCCGCGCCTCGGCCACCCGGCGCTCCACATCGAGCAGATGCGCGACCTCCATGAGCGCGGCCGGCGACATCGACACGATCTGGTCGGTGGTGGGCACGGCCGTCGCTTCCATACCCCGATCATGCACAAGGGGTGTGACAGGGTTTCGCCGCCCGCGAATGATCTCGAAGTCGGCCACGACGCCGCTGGGCACCCTTGACCGGGGCGCACCGAGCGGGCATTCGGCACTCCCTGGGCGATCACGAGGCTTTCGTGTACCCCGGGTGACACGAAAGCCTCGAGAGTCCGGTTCACCGGCGTTCTGGGCATGCCCAGAACCACCCCGGGGTCATTCTGGGCATGCCCAGAAGGGTGCCGAGCTGTCGTACCGGTCGGGTCGACCGCTTGCGGGCACCATCATCATCGGGCACCATGCGCTCGCCATGACTCACCCCAGTGCCACGATCCGGCCTCTCCCTCTCGGCTGGGGTCCCCGCCTTCGCATCTCAGGCCTGCCGGAGATCCTGTCGTTCATCGGTGTCCTTTCGATCGGGCTCTCGATCGCCGATGCGCTGAAGGGGAGCCCGGCGAACTGGGGAGGTGCTGTCGGCGCAGCCGCTGTCGGGTTGTTCTGGTGTTGGTCGGTTGCGGTGCGAGTTGCGATGACGGTCGCGTTCATCGGCGCCGACGAGGAGGCGATTCGCTGGCGGTCGTTCTTCCGTGTCACGGAGGTGCCGTGGGCCGATGTCGAGGCCGTCTCGGTCGGAACCTTGCTGCTGGTTCCCAACACCCCAAGTGAGCTGCATACCCCTGTTCTCGTCGTGACGACCTCGGACGGGGCCACGAAGAAGGTCAGAGCATCGGCCTGGTGCAATCACCGAACGCTCGAACGCTGGGCACGTGACGCGATGGATGTGCTCACGCCGATCGAGCGCGACTGATGACGTGCGTCTCACACGAGATCTCAGCATCCAGAGCCGCCGATCGGCACGCTTGTCATGGTCGATTGACGCGTTCAGTTCGATCGGGCATCGTTCTCGGATGCGGGTCCATCGTCGGCTGATCGCCGTGGCGTGCTGGGCAGCCCTGACCGTGGGCTGCTCGGACGAGCCACCCGCCGTCGAGCCCATCGGCTCCGACACGTTCACGGAGTCAGGTGGCTGCAACCAGGCGGCGTTCTGGGCAGCCGACGAGGCGGGAACGCTGTCGCTGTGGCTGTCGTTCGACATCGGTGGCCGCCGCGATTTCGAGGACACGATCTCACTTCCCGTGTCGTCGCCATCGTTGATCGAGCTCACTCGCGGGGTGGGGCTTCGGCAGGGACTCTGCGGTGACGCGATCATGGAACCGTACGAGGAGACGTCGTCCACCCGACCTGTTGCCGGCACGCTGACGCTCCGAGTCGGGCCGACACCGAAGGACGGCTGCGGCACAACCGGCGAAGTGGAGCTACGAGACGTCGCGTTCGACGACGGCACGGTGATCGACAGGTTCGCGATCCGCACCGAGTCGATCGGGTGCTTCGCTGCCTGACCGCCCAGAAGCGCCGGCAGTTGCCGGTGGCGAGGGGTACGGTGGCGGTGTGAGCGAGTCGGAGCGGCAGGGATGGCCGGGGGACGGAGAGCCGGACGACCTCCGTCAACTCGATCCGAGGGTGCGCACTGTCGGGATCCTCGCTCGCGGGCTCAAGCACGGCGACCCTCGCGCTCGAACGTTTCGTCGGTCGATGTGGCGCGGAGCGGCGGCAGCGTTGCTGATCGCGGCACTGGTCATCCTCGCCACCACCCTGTAGCGCCGAGCGGCCGTCGACGCGCCGCCATGCCAGACTCGAAGCGTGGGGAACTCCGCGAGGCGCAGTGACGGTTGGTGGGAGGCCCGCTACGCGAAGAGCCAGGCACGCGTCGAGCAGGAGCACCGTGCCGCATCGGCGCAGGAGATGCCGATGCCCTACGTGCCGGCGGTGTCCACGGTGATCGGGCCGGACGGCTCCCAGTACATGCTCCGCCTGATTCCTCCGGGTGAGCCGCTCGACGACGTGGGCCGCTTCGCCGTGACCGCGACGCTCGTGAACATCCTCACGCGTGGGTACGCCACACACCGCGCCGACAACCCGTGCTGGATCGCCGTCGTGGAGCGTCAGCGAGGTCCGTGGCGCGGCTACGAGCGAGTGGACGCACAGAGCTTCGAGCGCTACGCCGACGCAGCGCGCTTCCTCGAGCGCACGCGACACGAGCTGGAATCGAGCGCCCGTCAGGACGGGGCGAGGTGAGGTGAGGTGACGCGATGACGGCGTGTCGGGTGTGCGGGATCGAGCTGAGGAGCGGCGACGACTACGTGTTCGTGGCCGACGAACGGCTGCACGTCGACTGTGCGCGGCCGCCGGCGCAGGCCAGACGGCGGCGCCTCGGCCTGTGGGAGGCGATGGGGTCGGGCGGGCAGATGGACATGGGCGACGTGCAACGCGACACACCGTCCTGACGCGGCGTCACTCCCGGGCGCGCAACGCGTCGGCACGCACCAGTGCGGCGAGCACGCACACCAGACCGATGGCGCCGAAGATGCTCATCGCGAGTCGAGGCCCCACGGCGCCCGCCAACGCCGAGCCGACCAGTGCACCGATGGGCACCAGGCCGGCCTGGGCGAGGTTCGTCAGCGACATCACGCGACCCATGTGACCCTGCGGGGTCGACTCCTGGATGAGCGTCTGGTTGAGGTTCATGTAGATGCCGCCGCCCACACCCCACAGCAACAGCATCAACTGCAGCGACCAGAACGTGGGCATCGCTCCCATCAGCACCTGGTTGGTGCAGCCGATGGTCATGCACACCATGAACACCAGTCCGCGCCGGTGGATGCGCTGGCGGTAGCGGATGAGGAAGATCGACGTCACGATCATGCCGACGCCCATCAGCGCGAACAGCTGACTGGCGGCGCTGGCGGAGCGACCGAACACGTCACGGGCCAGCTTCGGCAGCAGTGCAGTCGCGCCGCCCATCATCAGGCCGCCACCCACGCACAGCAGCAGGAACAGCGGGCGCAGCGAGTCGTGGTGCCACACGAACCGCCAGCCCTCGGCCACCTCGACGCGCAGGCGGCGGTGCTCGGCGCGCGGCGGCATCGGCGGGATGCGCAGCATCAGCACCAGCACCACGCCGGCGCCGAAGAACGCGGCCTGCGCGGCGAACGCCCAGCCGACGTCCCAGCGGTCGATCACCGAACCGGCGAGCAGCGGCCCGGCGATCATGGCCACGTTCGAGCCGATGGTCATCACGACGATCGCGTGCATCAGCGACGCACGTGGCACGAGCATCGGCGTCAGCGCGCCGCGAACGGGTTGCGAGAACGCCATCACCAGACCGAACGCCAGCGCCACCACCGAGGCGAGGCCCACCGAGGCGAGACCGCTCCACACCATCGCCGCGGCGAGCGACAGCACCACGAACCCGCCGGCCTGGGTGACGAGCAGCATCTTCCGGCGGTCGCTTCGATCGGCCATCGCACCGGCGACGAGCACGAACGCGAACACGGGAGCGCCGAGGCAGAACAGCACCAGCCCGCTCGCCCAGTCGGGTGCGTCGAGGGTCTCGGCGACGAGCCACTCGAACGTGAACCGGTCGGCCGAGCTGACCATCGCGATCGACACCGCGTTGCACCACAGCAACCAGAAGCCGGTGCCGCGCAGCGACGTCTCCTGCTGCGGCTCCACCCCCACGACGGTCACGTGGGCGACGCTATGCGTTCACCTCTGGTTCACCCGGGTCGGACGTCGCGGTGGATGCTCACCGCGTAGCGGCCGCCGTCGTACGGCTCGCCCTCCCACGTCGCGAACCGATCGACCAGTTCGAGGCCGGCAGCCGAGGCCGCCTGGTCGTACTCGGCGAGCGTGATCGCGTCGGGTCGCAGCTCGAGGCTGAAGCCGGCGACGAGTGATCCGCCGGGCTCGAGGTGGCGGGCCAGGTTGGCCACCACCGCGGCACGCACCTCGCGCGCGCAGAACAGCATCACGTTGCCGGGCATCGCCACGAGCGCGTAGCGGCGGGGCAACGTCATGGTGGCGAGGTCGTCGTGGTACCAGGTGAGGTGCGGTGCATCGAGACGCGCATACGCCAGCAGGTCGGCGTCGAGGTCGACGCCATCCACGTCGAAGCCGCGGCGCGACAATTCGATGGCCACGCGGCCCATACCGCAACCGGCGTCGAGCACCGATGTCGGCGACGAGAGTGCGATGAGGTCGGCCTCGCCGTGCGCCGCGGTGCCCTCGGCCTCCATGCGCTCCCAACGCGAGTGGTACTCGGAGAGGTCGATCTCCTCGCGCCACTTCGCCCAGCGCGCGCTGACGTGCTCGCCGGTCACGGCACCAGTTCCTCGAGCGTGGCGATGCGGTCGAAGTCGGCGTCGGGGTGGTCGTCGTACGGGTCGAGCAGGATGGGGTGCAGCGCGGCCGCACGGGCGCCGCCGATGTCCATGGTGACGGAGTCGCCCACGTACGCGATGCGCGAGCGTTCGAACTCGGCGAAGTGCACCAGCGCGAAGTCGAAGATGCGCGGGTCGGGCTTCGCCACGCCCACGACGTGGCTGTCGATGATGACGCGCATCGGGGTGTGCGGGCCGTCGCCCTCCTGGCAGACGCCGCTGCGTTCGAGCACCTCGGCGATCTGGCCGCTGGCGTTGCTGACCACGCCGATCGGCATGCCGGCCGCGTGCAGCGCCTGCACGGCGCGCAGGCTCTCGGGGATGGGCCACCGCCACGTGTAGGCGTTGCGGGTGTGCTCGAGCTCGACCGCGGCCACGGCCACACGGGCCTCGGGCACGCCGACGGCGCGCACGTACGCCTCGTTGTAGTCGTGCCAGAACTTCTCCTGGGCGCCGGCCGCGCTCTTCGCGGCCATGCCCTTGTAGTGGGCCCGGCGGTGGGTGTCGATGGTGTCGTCACCCCCGTGGTACTTCAGCAACGGCCCCATCACGGTGGGGTCGGGCAGCAGGAAGATGCCGCCGGCGTCGAAAAGGATCGCGTCGAAATTCGGGAGCGCCACGGCATCAACCTAACCTTGGGTCGTGCGCAGCCCTCGTGACTTCTTCAAGCCGCTCGCCGTCGGTGCTCCCGAGCCCGTGCGCGAGATCCCGTTCCGGCCCAGCCGGGTCATCCACTTCTTCCCGCCGCAGAACGAGAAACTCGTCTCGAAGCTGCCGGAGATCATCCCGACGGTCGACATCCTGCTCGGCAACCTCGAGGACGCGATCCCGATGGCCGACAAGGAAGCCGCACGCGCCGGCCTGGTGAAGGTCGGCAAGACGGTCGACATGGGCACCACGCAGCTGTGGACGCGCATCAACAGCCTCGACTCGCCGTGGGCGCTCGACGACCTCACCACGCTGGTCACCGAGATCGGCGACAAGCTCGACGTCATCATGGTGCCGAAGGTGGAGGGCCCCGAGGACATCCACTACGTCGATCGTCTGCTCGCCCAGCTCGAGGCGAAGGCCGGCCTGAAGCAGCCGCTGCTCGTGCACGCCATCCTCGAGACCGCTCGTGGCGTGGCCAACATCGAGGCCATTTGCGCCGCGTCGCCGCGCATGCAGGGCCTGTCGCTCGGCCCGGCCGACCTGGCGGCCAACCGTCGCATGAAGACCACGCGCGTCGGCGGCGGCCACCCCGACTACGTCGTGCGCGTCGACCCTCCGCAGGGCGCCGACGGCCCCGAGTACGGAGCGCCGCGCGCGACGTTCCAGCAGGACCTGTGGCACTACACCATCGCCCGCATGGTCGACGCCTGCGTCACGTTCGGCCTGCTCCCCTTCTACGGCCCGTTCGGCGACATCAAGGACACCGTCGCCTGCGAGGACCAGTTCCGCAACGCCTACCTGCTCGGCTGCGTCGGTGCGTGGAGCCTGCACCCCGCCCAGGTGGAGATCGCCAAGCGCGTGTTCAGCCCGCGCCCCGAGGACGTGCGCCAGGCGCAGCGCGTGATCGACGCCATGGGCGACGGCACCGGCGCCATCATGCTCGACGGCAAGATGGAGGACGACGCCTCCGTGAAGCAGTGCAAGGTGGTCGTCGAGCTGGCCCGCCAGTTGGCCGCCCGCGACCCCGAGCTGGCCGCCTCGTACGGGTTCTGAACCAGAAAGCAGCGACATCATGAGTGATCTGCGTCCCCGCCGTTCCGTGCTGTACATGCCGGCCGCCAACGAGCGCGCCCTCGAGAAGGCGAAGGCCATTCCGGCCGACGCCATCATCTTCGACCTCGAGGACGCCGTGGCCCCCGACGCGAAGGAGGCCGCCCGCGCCAACGCCGTGGCCGCCGCGTCCTCCGGCGAGTACGGGCACCGCGAGCTCACCATCCGTTGCAACGGGCTCGACACGCCGTGGGGCGTCGACGACCTGGCCGCGGCTGCCCATTCGGGCGCGGCCGCGGTGGTGATCCCGAAGGTCGGTTCGGTCGAGTACCTCGACGAGATCAGCAACCGCCTCGACGCGGCCGGCGCCCCGGCCTCCATGAAGATCTGGGCGATGGTCGAGACGCCGACCGCCATCTTCGACATCCGCGCGCTGGCCTCGCACTGGCGTGTCGAGGTGTTGGTGATGGGCACCAACGACCTCGCCCGCGAGCTGCGGTCGTCGCTCGGCGCCGCCGGTCGCCACCCGCTGGTGCCGCACCTCGCCACCGCGCTCGCCGGCGCCCGCGAGGCCGGCAAGGTCATCCTCGACGGCGTGTACAACGACGTGAAGAACCCCGACGGGTTCCGCGCCGAGTGCGTGCAGGGCTTCGAGATGGGCTTCGACGGCAAGACGCTCATCCACCCCGACCAGGTCGGTCCGTGCAACGACGTGTGGGCGCCCAGCGAGGCCGACGTCGAGCACGCCCGCGGCCTCATCGCCGCGTTCGAGGCGGGCCTGGCCGAGGGCAAGGGTGTGGTCACCTACAACGGCCGGATGATCGAGAACCTCCACGTCGCCAACGCGCAGCGCGTGCTGGCCGTGGCCGACGCCATCGCCGCACTCGGCTCCTGACGCGGCTGAGGGGCGCCTCTGGGAGGTGCCCCTCGGTCGGTAGCCCTGTTTGAACTGCAGCCCTTGGTCTGCGTCTTCCCTGGGGGAACGTGGCTTCTAGGTGCATGATGCGCCTGTCGACCGTGCCGCGCAAGTCAAGGTTTTCCACACATCGCACGCGAACTTCAGTTCGCGGGTCAGTGGCTGAAGTTCACGTGCGGGAGGATCTTCTGGAGCCACTTCGGGGCGTACCAGTTCTTCTCGCCGAGCAGCGCCATCGTGGCGGGCACCAACATCACGCGGACGACCGTCGCGTCGAGCAGCACCGCCATGGCCAGCGTGAGACCGAGCTCGGTGGGCGGGATGGGGCCCGTCACGCCGAAGGCGATGAACACGATGATCATGATGACCGCGGCGTTGGTGATCGGGCGGCCGGTGCGGGAGATGCCCTCCTCGATCGCACGACGGGTGTCGCCCGTGGCCTGGTATCGCTCCTTGATGGCGGCCAGCAGGAACAGCTGGTAGTCCATCGACAGGCCGAACAGCAGAGCGAAGAAGAACAGCGGCGCCCAGGCGTCGACGAAGCCCTGTTCCTCGATGCCGATGAGGTTCGCGCCATAGCCGTGCTGGAACACGAGCGTCGCGAAGCCGAACGCCGCGCCGACGGTGACGAGGTTCATCAGGATCGAGAACGTTGCGATCACCACGCTGCGGAACACCACGAGCAGCAGCAGGAAGGCAACGATCAGGATGATGCCGATCGCGTACGGCGCACGGTCGATGAGCACGTTCGTGAGGTCGTGGTTCTGGCCGGCGGGACCGCCGACCTTGGCATCGGGCACGGTTTCGTCGAGCTGCGCACGCAACGCCTCCACCATGTCGGCGGTGGCGAACTCGTCGATCTGTGTGCCGGGCGTGACGCGCACGACCACGCGGCCCGTCTCGGACGGCGGCGTGACGATGCGCGCATCGACCACGTTCTCGGTGGCGCCGGCGATCTCGACGACGGTGGCCGCGTTCGCTGCGTCGACCGTGACGTACGCGGGGCCGGCGGCGCCGGGGCCGAACGACTCGACCACCATGTCGTACCCGTCACGGCTGGTGCGGCCTTCGTCGACCACCCGGGCGCCGGGCATGCCGAGCTGCATCCCGAACGACGGGATGATGAGCGCGCCGAGCAGCACCAGGCCGCCGGCCAGGGTGCGGCCGGGGCGACGCAGCGCCGCGCCGGTCCACTTGGCCCAGCGACCCTCGGCCACGATGTCGGCGTCCTTCTCGCCCTTCGCGACGAGCACCTTGTCGCCCATCGCGACGAGCACGGCGGGCAGCAGCGTGAGGGCGGCCAGCGCGACCGCGATGACGGAGATGATCATGCCGAGCGCCATCGTCTGGAAGACCATCACGGGCACGAGGAACACGGCAGCCAGCGACAGCACGACGGTGAGTGCCGAGAGGAAGACGGCCTTGCCCGAGGTGGACAGCGCGTTCTCGATGGCCTTGATCTCGTCCTTGCCCTCGACACGTTCCTCGCGGTAGCGGGACACGATGAACAGGCTGTAGTCGATGCCGACGGCGAGACCGATCATCATCGAGAAGTTCATCGACCACACCGAGATCGGCGACACGAAGCTCAGCAGGTGCAGCGAGGCGAAGCCGGTGGCGATGCCGGCGATGGCAAGGATGAGCGGGATGCCAGCGGCGATCATCGCGCCGAACGCGATGAACAGCATGATGAGCGTCGGCAGGCCCGAGAGCAGCTCGGCCTTGTGCAGCGCCTCCTCGTTCATGGTGTTGAAGTCGCTCCACACCGGCCACTCACCGGTCACCTCGGAGATACTGCCGTCGGCCAGGGTGAGGTCACCCACGAATGCGCCGAGATCACCTGCGGCCGCCGGCCGGTCCTTGTCCTCGCCGATCTCCTGCTCGACCGGCACGAGCGCGGTGAGGCCGTCCTGCGAGATCATCCCCGCCTCCGGCGGCATGGCCAGCGGGTCGACCACCGACAGCACCCGAGGCCCGTCGGCCAGGTCGGCGACGAGCGCCTGCAGCCCGGCCGGGTCCTCGGCGATGGGAGTGTCCTGCCGGTACACGACGATGGGGTTCTCGGCACCGAGCGCCGGGAAGTCGTTGCGCAGCTCCATGCGCACCTGCTCGGCCGTGGAGCCCTTGGCGTCCCAGCCGGCGCCGGAGAGGGCCTTGGTGAGCGTGATGGCCAACGGCGCCGCGGCGAGCGTCACCACGAGCCACACCAGGATCACGGCTCGGCGATGGCGCGCCATCGACGCGGCGAGCCGGGAGAACAGCGCTCGTTCGTCGGGGTCGTGGGACGGCTCGTGCTCGACGGGCAACGTCGGTTCGATGGTGGTGGACACGGTGGAGGTACTCCTCGTCTCGGTGGCGGTCCGGTGGAGAGTAATACCCCCTGGGGTATATTTGCAACACACCCCCTGGGGTATCCCGGGACGACGAAGGAGTCCTCATCATGAGCGACCACACGTACGGCACGGCAGTGCTCGACGAGCTGCGGCCACTCCACCGCGAACTGCGGCACGCGATCCCCGACGTGTACAAGGGCTTCGGCGAACTGCACAAGGCAGCGTTCGCCGACGGCGCACTCGACCGCAAGACCAAGGAGCTCATCGCCATGGCCATCGCGGTCATCGAACGGTGCGACGGCTGCATCGCCTCGCACGCCGAAGGCGCCGCCCGCGCCGGCGCCACCCGCCAGGAAGCCGCGGAGGCCATCGGCGTCGCGTTCCTCATGAACGGCGGCCCCGCCACCATCTACGGCCCGCGTGCGTACGACGCGTTCTGCGAGTTCGCGCCGACCCCCGAGCCGGCCGTCTGAGATTTCTCCGCGAACCCTGTATCCCTTTCGCGAACTCGTTCGTCTCATGGTTGTTCGCACAACGAAGAGCGACCATCTCACGACAAGGAGTCAGTCATGAACGAAGGAACCGCAGACCGCATCGTCCGCATCGTCGCCGGCATCGCCCTGCTGGTGCTCGGCTGGGGCGA
>JBDKJP010000086.1:0-3782 GCA_039796575.1 Actinomycetota bacterium | reverse complement strand
TGCACGATGACCTTGGTGTGCTCGTTGACGAAGATGGCCATGATCAGTTGCTCCCGTTGGCGATGGCGACGGCCGCACGAGCGGCTTCCAGCATGGTGGGCTTCGAGATCAGCGTGCTCTCGGGGATGCCGGCGTTGGCGAGGATCTCGCGACCCTCCTCGGCGTTCGTGCCGTCGAGACGGATGACGATCGGTGCGCGCAGCTCGACACGGCCAAGCGCCTCGACGATGCCCTTCGCCACTTCCTCGCCGCGGGTGATGCCGCCGAAGATGTTGATGAAGATGCTCTTCACGTTCTCGTCGAAGTTGATGACACCGAGGGCCGCAGCCATCATGTCGGCGTTCGCGCCGCCGCCGATGTCGAGGAAGTTGGCGGCGCTGCCACCGACCTGGTTCACCACGTCGAGCGTGCTCATCGCGAGGCCGGCGCCGTTGGCGATGATGCCCACGGTGCCGTCGAGACCGATGTACTGCAGGTCGTGCGTGCGGGCCAACTGCTCGCGCTCGTCGAGCTCCTCGGTGGCGCGGAACTCGTCCCACTCGGGGTGACGGAAGCCAGCGTTGTTGTCGAGGCTCACCTTCGCGTCGAGCGCGTGCACGCCACCATCGGGACGGAGGATGAGCGGGTTGATCTCGGCGAGGTCGCAGTCGCCCTCGGTGAAGCAGCGGTACAACTTCACGAGCATGTCGGCCACGCCGTCGACGGCTTCGGCGTCGATCTTGGCGCGCACCGCAGCGTCGCGGGCGGTGGCCAGCGGCAGGCCGTCGACCGGGTCGATGTGCAGCATCACGATGGCGTCGGGGTCGGATTCGGCGACCGCCTCGATCTCCACGCCACCCTGTGCGCTGAGCATCAGCAGATGCTTCTTCGCGGCACGATCGAGCGAGTACGACGCGTAGTACTCCTTCTCGATGTCGCTCGCGTGCTCGACCCACACCCGCTTCACGAGATGGCCCTTGATGTCCATGCCGAGGATGTTCCCGGCGTGCAGGCGCACCTCGTCGGCGTTGTCGGCCAGCTTGATGCCGCCGGCCTTGCCGCGGCCACCGACCTGCACCTGCGCCTTCACGACCACCGGATAGCCGGCGGCCTCGGCGGCGGCGACGGCTTCGTCGACCGTGTACGCCACGTCGCCCGGGCTCACCGGGATGTCGAAACGGGCGAAGTACTGCTTGCCCTGGTACTCGAACAGGTCCATCTAGGCCTCGTCTCCTTCGATTCGATCCAACTCGACCTCCAGCCACGAGCTGATGGCCTTCAGCGAACTTCCCGGGCCGAAGATCTCGGCCACACCCTGCTCGCGCAGTGCACGGGCGTCGGCGTCGGGGATGACGCCCCCGCCGAACACCAGCACGTCGCCCAGGTCACGGTTGCGCAGCTCCTCCATCACACGGGGGAACAGCGTGAGGTGGGCGCCACTCAGCAGCGACAGCCCGACCGCATCCACGTCCTCCTGCAGCGCGGTCTCCGCGATCTGTTCGGGGGTCTGGTGCAGGCCGGTGTAGATGACCTCGAAACCGTGGTCGCGAAGGGCGCGGGTGATGGTCTTCGCACCTCGGTCGTGACCATCGAGTCCGGGCTTGGCCACGACGACGCGATAAGGACGCTTCACGGCGGGAACCCTACGACTGTGGGCATGGCCGCGGCCAATCAGAGCGTGCGCCCGCGGTGCGTCGCGCCTGCTGGTCGGGCACACTGGTGCCCGTGCGCCAGCCCCGCCTGAAGTCCACGTTCGCCCGAGCCACCGTTCCGGTGGTGGCCGGCATCGGTTTCTTCGCGCTCCTCGCCGCGCTGCTGTGGGGTGTGGCCGCGCTCATCTCGCGCAACACCGACCAGGTCACCAACAACCTGTCGCCCACCACGCAGGAGCTCGGCAACGCCGAGAGCCTCGCCGAGGTCATCCGCACCGACGGCCCGATCATCCTCAACGACCTATTGGGCAACGACGACCACCTCGTCGTCACGCACTCGGGCGACGACCCCACCCGCGGCTGGGCCATCTACCTCGCCCACCCCGCCGACCGCGACCTGTCGTGCCCGGTGGAAGTGGTGAAGGGCACGCAGACGTTCCTCGACTGCGACGGCCGCACCCTCACCGTCGACGAGCTCGCGCTGGTGCCCGACTACGCCAAGTTGTTCTACAACGAGGGCGAAGGCACCATCACCATCTCGCTGCGCCCCTGACCGGTTCCGGTCACGGCAGCTGCGTGCGCACGTAGCCCGAGTCGGCGGCGTACAGCACGAGCGACCGGTCGGCGTTCATCGCGTTCGGGTAGTTGAAGCCCGGCAGTTCGAACTGGTCGACCGAGCCGTCGGGGCGACCTTCGTACAGCACCGGCGCGAGCTCGGGCGCGCCGAGACCGTCGTACTGCCAGAGCAACACCCCGCCGTCGTCGGTGGCGACGACGAGCGGCATGTCGCGACCACCGACCCGCCCGTCGAGCGTCCACCGGCGCTCGACGCCCGCGTCGCTGCGCACCACGGTGGCCGTGTCGTCGGCCGCGTACTCGATCCACACGTCGGTGGTGAGCATCGGCAACGCACCACCGGCGGCCGACGCCCAGCCCATCACCAGCTCTTCGTCGGGCGACGGCTGCGACCCCGGGTTGCCACAGCACGGCACCTCGACCAGCCCCGCGGCCGTTGCGACGATGCTGGAGTCACCCGAGGTGTCGAGGAACACGGTCGAGCTCGCCACGGTGCTGCCGGCCCGTGGACCGGATGTCGCGACCGCGATCATGCCGCCCGACTCGCCGGACGCCCGATCCACGAGGGTCAGGTACAGCACGTCCTCCGGACCGAACATCACGGGCCATGCAAACCACTCGGCGCCCACGTCGACGGTGAGCGAACCGCCGTCGTCGACGAACGTGATGACGGGTTCCGCGGTCTGCACGGTGGCCAGCCGCCCCGACCTGGTGGCCAGCACCACCAAGCACCGGCCCTCCGCGTCGCAGTCCGGCGCGGGCAGGTCGAGCGGCTCGAACGTCAACCGCGGATCCATCACCGCCGCCGTCGTGGTGGACGGCGCGACGGTGGTGGTGGTCGCGGCAGGGAACGTCGTGAAGGTCGGTGGCTCCGTCGTCGGCGACGTGCTGTCGGGGGCGACCGACGCGTCGGGCTCGGTGCCCGTCGACTGCGTGGGGTCGCCGCACGCCGCGACGGTGAGACCCAGCGCCATCCCCACAGCGACCATCCGCGCCCACGGCATGACCGGACCCTACTGCGACCGATCGGCGACGAAGTCCGCCCCGTCGGAACCGGGGTGGGAGGATGGGCGTCGGAGGGAACATGGAACGACGCCAGTTCATCGCCCTGCTCGCGCTGCCCGCCGTGGCCCAGGTGCTCGCCGCATGCGGTGAGCCCGACGACCCGCTGGCCGATTCCACGAAGGGGCGCCGCGCCAGCCTGCAGGGCTCGGCCGCGCGGGTGACCACCGGGGCCGACCCGGCTGCCGCAGCCGCCACGGTGAACGCCTTCGCTGCCGACCTCTACGAGCAGCTCGTCGCGAAGGACCCGACGAAGAACCTCGTGTTCTCACCCACCAGCATCGCCATCGCGTTGGCCATGGCGTCAGCCGGGGCGAAGGGGCTCACGCTCGACGAGATCGACGGCGTGCTGCACGTCACCGATCCGGCCGGCATCCATCGCTCGATGAACGGCCTGTCGGCGGCGTTCGATGCGTGCAACAAGCAGAAGGACCTCATCAGCGAAGGTGGCGAGGGCACGCACGAGGTGAAGGTGTCGATCACCAACTCGCTGTGGGCACAGGACGGGTTGAC
>JBDKJP010000085.1:0-10603 GCA_039796575.1 Actinomycetota bacterium | reverse complement strand
TGGTCGATGTCGACCTCGACGAGGTGCGCGTACCGCTCGGCGTCACGTCGGCGGGCGAACTGCTTGGTGCGTTCGCTGCCGTCCGCGGCGCGGAAACGAACGAGGTATGCCTGCTGTCCGTTGGACAGCTTGCGGACCCGAATGGACGCCATTCCGACATGGGTACTCCCGCGCCAAGTCCGCGTCAAGTCCGCGCGCCAGTGAACACAGGGCAACACGGGGCGACACCGAAGCGCGTGAACTACCTGCTCAGGCGGTATGCGACAGCACGAGGCAACACAGGGCAACACCGTTCTTTCGCTCTGATAAGGATGAGGTCACAAGTTCGATTCTTGTTAGCCCCACCAGGCACCCCGGGCTCCACGGCCCGGGGTGTGGTCGTTTTCGGGGCCGGTCGTGGGGGAGACGGCCCGGTCGGGCAGTTGGTACGCTCGCCCGTCATGAAGGTCCTCCGCCGTGCGCTCGTCGCGCTGTCACTCGCCGGCACCATCGCCGGGGTGTTGCGGTTGAAGGGCAAGGGCGGGGTGCCGCCGCAGGCGGGCGGCTGGCGCGACGTCAGCGTGCCGCCGCGATGACCACGCCGCCTGCAGCGACTGCGCCGATCGTCGGGGTGGTGGGCTGCGGGGTCACCGGGAGCCGGGTGGTCGCCCATCTCGCGCGCCACGGGCAGCGGGTCGCGGCGTTCGACGTGCTCCACGGCAATGCGGTGGCGTGCACGCGGCCGGTCGGCGGTGTGGTGGTCGATCGGGTCGGCGACCTGTCGGCGTGCGACGTGGTGGTGCTGTGCCATCCGGCGCCGCACGCCGAGCTGGCGGCGCAGTTCCTGCGCGACGGCACGGCGGTGGTGTCGATGAGCGACGATCTCGACGACCTGCGGTTGCTGCTCGCGCTCACCGATCTCACCCGGCGCCACCAGGTGCCGCTGCTGGTGGGCTCGGGCATGGCGCCGGGCCTGTCGGGCCTGTTGGCGCGGTACCTGGCCGATCAGTTGGCCGAGGTCGACGAGTTGCACGTGGCCATCCACGGCACGGCCGGTCCGGCGTGCGCGCGGCAGCACCACCTCGCGCTCGGCACCACGGCGCTCGGCTGGCACGACGGCACCTGGATCGAGCCGGCCGGTGGCAGTGGTCGCGACCTGGTGTGGTTCCCCGATCCGGTCGAGGCGCACGACTGCTACCGGGCGGCGCTCGGCGATCCGTTGCTGCTGCACCATGCGTTCCCGCCGGTGTCGCGCATCTCGGCACGCGTGTCGGCCACCCGCCGCGACCGGATGACGGCGCGCTTGCCGATGCTCACCCCGCCGCACTCGGCGGGCGACCTCGGTGCGGTGCGGGTGGAGGCGCGCGGCGCTGCGGCCGATGGGTCGCGCCAGACGCTCATCGCGGGTGCGGCCGGCCGCACCGCCGAGCTGGCGGCGGCCGTCACCGCGGCAGCGGCCATCCAGGTGGTGGCGCTGCGGTTGGAGGCGGGCGTGCACACCACGGCGTGCGAGTCGGTGTCGGCCCTCGACCTGCTGCATCACGCCACGTCGATGGGGGTGCAGGTGCAGGAGTTCACCGGGGTCGCCAGAGCTACCAGCTGGTAACTTGAGGCCATGGCCCCCAGCGCGAACGCCGTGATGGTGCTGCCGTGGTTGCCGCCGGGCCGCACGATGGTGCTCCCGGGCCGCGGCGAGATGTTCTACCGCCACCACCAGCACCCCGATCCGTCGGCACCCACGCTGCTGCTCCTGCACGGCTGGACCGCCAGCGCCGACCTGCAGTTCTTCACCGCGTACGAGCACCTCGCCGAGGAGTTCTCGTTCATCGCGGTCGACCATCGCGGTCACGGTCGCGGGTTGCGCAGCCCGATCGACTTCGAGCTGCACGACGCGGCCGACGACGCGGCCCTGCTGGTGCAGGCGCTCGGCATCCCGAAGGTCATCACGGTGGGCTACTCGATGGGCGGCCCGATCAGTCTGCTGTTCGCCCGGCGCCACCCGGAGCTGGTCAGCGGCATGGTGGTGGAGGCCACGGCGCTCGAGTGGCGGGCGAAGTGGTTCGAGCGGATGCAGTGGAAGACCGTCGGCCTGCTCGGTTCCATCCTGCGGTCGCGGGTGTACATGCGCTGGATCCGCCACGGCATCCGCCGCCTGCTCGGTCCGAACCACCCGATGGAGGTCTACGTGCCGTGGGTGGCCAGCGAGGTGCACCGCAACGACGTGGGTGCCATCGTGCAGGCCGGCCGGTCGCTCGGCCGCTACGACGCCACGGCGTGGGCGCGCCATCTCGGCAAGCCGGCCGGGGCGCTCATCACCACCCGTGACCATCTGGTGTGGCCGCGCAAGCAGCGGCAGTTGGCCGAGGCGCTCGATGCGTACGTCATCGAGTTGCCCGACGACCACCTCGCGTCCTGGACCTCGCCCGACGAGTTCGCAAAGTCGACGTTGCGGCTGGTGCAGCACGTGGCCGCGCAGGCCGGCACCGACCGGTAGACCCGTCAGTCGGGGATGATGTCGCGGGGCCCGTCCTTCTGGACGCGCGCCTCGAGCTCGTCGAGCCGTGCGGTCATCCGCTCGACGGCCGCGGTGAGCTTCTCGAAGTGGTCCTCGAGGTCGTCGGTGGTGGGCACGTCGCCGAGCGACAGGCGCACGCTGGCGATCTCGCGGGCGAGGAACTCGGTGTCGAACTGGGTGCGTTCGGCCACCTTGCGGTCGGTCTCGGTCTGCAACCGGTCGCGCTGCTCCTGCCGGTTCTGGGCGAGCAGGATGAGGGGCGCGGCGTAGGCGGCCTGCAGCGACAGCAGCAGGGTGAGGCCGACGAACTGCCACTCGTCGAAGCGCAGGCTGACGGGCCCGAACGAGTTCCAGGCCACCCAGCCGATGCAGAAGATGCTCTGGTAGACGAGGTAGCGCGCGGTGCCGAGGTAACGGGCGATGCTCTCGCTGAACTGGCCGAACGCGTCGGGGTCGTAGTGGACGCCGAGTCGACGGTTCTGGCGCGGGGTGGTGAGGTCTTCGCGGCGCTTCATCGCGGCACCGCCCCGGAGCTCACCCGCCTGCGCTGACGCCACCCGGTGGGCAGGGTGCGGTCGAGCACGTCGTCGACGGTGATGGCGCCGAGGAGGCGTCCGGCCTCGTCGCACACACCGACCGACAACAGGTTGTAGCTGGCGAGCCGTTCGGCCACTTCACGCTCGGGCATGTCGGGCGTGATGGTGGGCTCCTGCTCGACGATGCGGCCGAGCTCCATCGACGGCGGCTCGCGCAGCAGGCGCTGGAAGTGGACGACGCCGAGGTAGTTGCCGGTGGGCGGCTTGTACGGGGGCTGCACCACGAACACCTGGGCGGCGATGCTGACCAGCCATTCGGGGTCGCGGATCTCGGCGAGTGCTTCGGCGACGGTGGCGGTGGCACCCATGATGACGATGTCGGGGGTCATCAGTGCGCCGGCGGTGCCCTCGTCGTAGGAGAGCAGGCGGCGCATGACGTCGGCGTCCTCTTCGTCCATCGCCTCGAGCACCCGGGTGCGCTGCTCGCCGGGCATCTCGGCGAGGAGGTCGGCGAGGTCGTCGTACTCCATCTCCTCGAGCACGTTGACGACGCGTTCGATGTCGAGGCCTTCGATGATGCGCAGCTGCTCGGCCTCGGGGAGCTCCTCGAGGAGGTCGGCGAGGCGTTCGTCGTCCATGGCTTCGGCGAGCAGCTTGCGTTGGGCGAGGGGGAGGGCGCGCACCACGCCGGCCACGTCGCTCGGGTGCATGTCGCGCAGGCGGGCGGCCTCGGCGGCCATCTCGCCACCGGCTTCCATCGCGAACAGGGTGGGGACCTCGGCCACGTCGACGAGGCGGTAGCTGGGCCGGCGGCGCATCATGCTGCGGCGGGCCATGCGCACCTTGGCGGGCTCCCAGTAGGTCTGCTTGCCGTCGTTCGCGGGGCGGAGCGCGACGTCGCTGACGGTCTCGTCGCCGACCTTCCTGTCGATGATGTCGCGGCCGACCATGATCTCGCCGGCCTTCGGCTTGAACGGGTTGAGGTCGACGTCCCAGCTGCGCAGGCGGGCGCCTTCGCCGTCGAGGCTGCCGAGGCGGTTGGCGTTGACGAAGATGCGGCGGCGCTGGCTGGTGGCGACGAAGCCGAGCACGCGGGGCACGCCACCCTTGAAGCCGGGGATGAGCACGATGTCGTCGATGCGGCCGATGGGCGCACCGCCCGCGTCGAGCAGGGGCAGGCGCATGATGCGGAATGCGTAGATCAGGTCCCCTGCCATGTGGCAAGGCTACCCCTCACCTGCGATGACGGGGTGAGCAGTTACGCGCGGGCCACGGCGACGGCGGTGTCGAGGAAGGCCACGCCGCCACCCCAGTCGGTGGGTGCGTCGCTCGTGAGCGAGTTGGCGACGGAGGCGTCGGCGCCGCCGTGATGTCGGGCCCACCAGCCCCACGGGACGGCCACCACGCCGGGCCGGACGCGGGTGGTGATGCGGACCGGGAGGTGGAGCTCGGCGCGGTGGTTCCACACCCGGGCCGGGTCGCCGTCGGCGAGGCCGAGTGCCTCGGCGTCGGGAGCCGACAGCTCGAGTGCGGGTGCAGGCTCGAGCGGGCCGTGCTGGGGGAGGTGCGAGTAGCTGCTGTTGAGGAACCGCATCTGCTGCTTCGGGGTGAGCAGCGCGAACGGGTACTCGGCCGAGGGTGCTTCGGCGGGCGGCTGGTAGGTGGGCAGTGCGGGTGCGCCGAGCGCGACCATCGCGTCGGAGCGCAGTTCGAGCTTGCCGCTCCGGGTGGGGAAGCCGCCGTCGGCCCACGGCCGGCGATCGGCGGGGAACGGCGTGTCGGCGAACCCGTCGCGGCGCAGTGCGTCGAGGTCGATCGAGGGCAGTGCGGCGCGCAGTGCGGTGAGGTCGTCGTCGAACAGTGCGGGCTCGGTGCAGCCGAGCGCGCGGGCGAGGCGGCGGTGGAGCTCGCTGTTGCTGACGGCGTCGCCGAGCGGTGCGATCGCGGCCTCGTTCCAGCCGACGTGGAGGCTGCCCCACGAGGTGACGGCGTCGGTGGCCTCGATCTGTGTGGTGGCGGGCAGCACCAGGTCGGCGTAGCGGGCGGTGTCGGTGACGAACTGGTCGTGCACGACGGTGAACAGGTCGTCGCGCTCGAGACCGGCGCGCACGCGGTCGCGTTCGGGCACCGACACGAGCGGGTTCATGCCGATGCAGACCAGCGCGTGGAGGCGCGGGTGGAGGTCGGGGTCGGTGAGGGCGCGGCCGAGCTGCGGCATCGGCACGCCACGCGGGCTGCGGCCGGCGAGCAGGTCGGGTCGGGCGAGCGCGGCGTGGTCGAAGACGTCGTTGGTCCAGGTGCCGACGCTGCGTGCGTAGCCGCCGCCGAGGTGCCGCCATGCGCCGACGAGTGCGGGCAGGCAGGTGAGCGTGCGGAAGAACATCCCGCCGTGCTCGTGGTGCTCGGCACCGACGAGGGTGCGGATCGCGGCGGGCGACTCGGTGCCGTAGCGGCGGGCCAGGGTCTCGATGTCGGCGGCGTCGACGCCGGTGATCGCGGCCGCACGTGCCGGCGTCCAGTCGGCGACGTGGGCGGCGAGGTCGTCGAAGCCGACGGTGTGCGCGTCGACCCACTCGCGGTCGACGAGGCTGTCGCGCACCAGCACGTGCATCATCGCCAGCATCAGCGCCACGTCGGTGCCGGGCAGCGGTTGCAGGAACCAGTCGGCGGCCTCGGCGGTGGCGGTGCGGATCGGGTCGATCACCACCACGGTGGCGCCGTTGGCACGGGCCTTCTCGACGAACGGCCACAGGTGACGGTTGGTGAGCTTGGTGTTGGTGCCCCACAGGATGATGAACCGGCTGTGCTGCACGTCGCTCGGGTCCATGCCCTTGCCGGTGCCCATCGTGCTCGCCGTGCCGGCGTTGGCCACCAGGCCGCACAGCCCGCCGGTGACGCGGCTGACGCCGAGGTGGTGCCACAGGCGTTCGCCGAACATCAGGGCGAGCAGGCTCTGGTTGCCGGCGCTCACGAACGGCACGATGGCCTCGGGGCCGTGCTCGTCGATGATGGCGTGGAAGCGGGTCGCGATCTCGTCGAGTGCGTCGTCCCACGTGATCGGCTCGAACCGGCCCTCACCCTTCGCGCCGACGCGGCGCAGCGGTGTG
This sequence comes from Actinomycetota bacterium, assembly GCA_039796575.1. GTDB lineage: Bacteria > Actinomycetota > Acidimicrobiia > Acidimicrobiales > Ilumatobacteraceae > UBA668. The sequence continues at coordinate 4,466 of JBDKJP010000085.1, read as the reverse complement.
AGCACCCGTTCGTCGCTGTAGACGCGGCCGAGGTAGCGGTTCACCTTCGGGCACAGCTCACCCGCGCTGTACGGGTGGGCGGGGTTGCCGCGGAGCTGGGTGGCGCGTCCGTCGTCGTCGACGGTGACCTGCCAGCCGCAGCTGTCGGGGCAGTCGTGGTGGCAGGTGCCGAGGACGAGGCGCATCAGCCCATGATGCCGGACAACACCTCGCCTGCATACGCCACCGCGTCGAGGTCGTGCACGTCGACCATGCTGACCACGAGCCCGTCGAGGCCGGCGGCGAGCAGTGCCTCGACGCGTTCGCCCACGGTGTCGGGGTCGCCGGTGATGAACTGCACCCGCACCCGCTCCTGCATCATCGGTGGCAGCGAGTCGATGCTCGCGCCGCCGAGGCGTGCCGACAGCTTCGCCTGGGCCTCCTCCATCGTGCGGCCGAGCACCAGCGTGCCGAGGCGGGTGCGGCAGATCTCCTTCGGGTCGCGGCCGATGGTGTTGCAGTGCGCGTCGAGCACGTCCATCAGGTGGCGCACCTGCTCGGGACCGCCGAACACGTTGCAGGCGTCGCCGTACTGGGCCACCATCCGCAGCGTCTTCTTCTCGCCGCTGCCGCCGATGAGCACCGGCGGGCCGCCGGCCTGCACGGGCTTGGGCACGTTGAGCGCATCGGTGACCTGGAACCACTTGCCGTCGAACGTGGTGCGCTCGTTCACGAACATGCTCTTCACGATCTGCAGGCCCTCTTCGAGCTTCTCGAAGCGGTCGGTGAACGTGCCGAACTCGTAGCCGTACTCGCGGTGCTCCTGCTCGAACCAGCCGGCGCCGATGCCCCAGATGGCCCGGCCCTTGGAGATGACGTCGAGTGCGGTGACCTGCTTGGCCAGGAAGGCGGGGTTGCGGTAGGTCATGCCGCCGACCATGCAGCCGAGGCGCACCCGCTCGGTGCGGGCGGCGATGGCCGAGAGCAGCGTGTACGCCTCGAACATGTTCTCGTCGACGGCACCGATGATGGGCAGTTGGTAGAAGTGGTCCATCACGTAGACGCTGTCGAACCCGCTCTGCTCGGCGGTGACGGCGATGCCCGCGATGGTGTCGAACAGGTCGGCGGTGCCGACGCCCGGGTAGGTGAACGAGGGGATCTGCAGGCCCAGGCGGATGTGCGGGTTCGTCATCCCTCCGACGCTACGCGCTCCACCGAGATCTGCCCCATGCCGACGCGCAGGTCGAGCTCGACCTCGCCGGCCACGGGGGTGCGTTCGGCCTCGGAGCGGCGGGTGGCGTCCTGGCGGATGCCGTCGGACACCTCGTCGCCCCACACCTCGGCCTGACCGGCACCCACGTCGGTGCGCACGAACACGTCGAGGTCGGTGGGCACCAGCACTCGCAGCTGACCGGCGCCCACCTCGGCGGTCACGGCCACCGGCTCGCCGGGGGTGAACGGCACGTCGCGCAGGTCGATCACGAGCTGGCCGGCGGCGAGGTGCTGTGCCTCGGCGGCGGCGGCCACCGTGTCGGGGCGCACGGTGCGTTGGCCGGTGGCGCCGTCGAGGTCGGGCTGCGCCAGGCACAGCACGGCCACGATCATGCCGAGCAGGGCGAGGGGGATGGGCAGCCACACGCTGTGGTTGACGACGGTGCTGATGAACAGGGCGACCATCACGATGCCGAGGGCGCTGACGATGACCCACAGCGCCGTGGCGTCCCACCAGCCGAGCGCCTCGATCGCGGCGGCGAACGCCACCCACAGCACGGCGATGCCGACGCCGATGCTGCCGATCGGCCGGCGCGGTGCGCGCACACGGCGAGCCACCGGCGTCGCGGCCGCGGGGGGCACGGCCGTGACGGTGGGAGGCGGGAAGCTCGCCGTGTGCGGCACCGGCTGGGTGGGGGTGGGGATCTGGTCGGTGATGTCGGCCGGGATCTGGTCGGTCGGGATCTGGTCGGTCACGTCGAGCGGGGTGATCACCACGGGCATCTCCGTGGCGGTCGGTGTCGCCGTGGCGGTCGGGGTGACGGGCGTGGGGTCGGGGGTCGTGCCGGGTGTGGTGCCGGTGGTCGGCGGGGCACCGGTGTCGCGACGGGTGCTCGCCCACAGCAACACGCCGAGCCCGATGAGCAGGAAGCCCCACGGGGCGCCGCGGAACAGGAACCAGCTGCCGAGCGAGCCGAGCCCGCCCATCACCAGCACGAGGCCGATGGCGATGAGCAGCGGCATCCGGCGGCGGTCGGTCATCACCTGCTCGATGGGGCGCGCCTCGGCCGGGGTGGGCGGGAGCAGCACCCACGCCGCCAGGTACACCAGCACCAGTGCGGGCAGCAGGAACGCGCCGATCACCACGGCGACGCGGGTGGTGGTGAGGTCGAAGCCGTAGGCGCGTGACACGCCGGCGATCACACCGCCGAGCTTGCCGCCGTCGCGGCCACCCTTCGGCATGCGCGACACGGGGGTGTGCCGCCAACTGGTGCGGGTGGGTTCGTGCATCTCGGTGCTCATGGTGCCATGGTGCGCGTTCGGCGGCTCGTTGCCATCGGGGACGCACCCTGATCCGACCCTGATTCGTCCCCGATGGCAGATGCGTCGACAGGTGCGACAATCACCCCGATGGACACGAGCGCGGTCACCTTCCACCGCCACGACGACGGCCGCATGGTGGCCGGTGTGGCTGCGGGGTTCGCGCGCCGTTTCGGTGTCGACGTGGCGGTGGTGCGCGGTGCGCTCGTCGTGCTCACGTTCGCGGCCGGGTTGGGTCTCGTGCTCTACGCGGTGGGTGCCGTGCTGTCGAAGCCCGCACCCGCCACCGACCCGCCGGCCGAGCCGACCGATGTGCGTCGATCCGCGGCGGTCGCGTTGGTGGCCGCAGGGTTGTTGCTCGTGGTGCGGTCGACCGGGCTGTGGCTGGGTGACGCGGTGATGGCGGTCGCCACGGTGCTCGTCGCGGGCGTCGTGGTGTTGGCGATGGTGGGCGACGACGGTGACTCGTCGCGGCTCGCGGCCATCATCGCCGGGCGACACGCGCGGACCCGGGTGCTGATCGGTGCGGGGTTGCTGGCAGCGGGCCTGGTGGTGGTGGGTGTGGCCGACCCGGTGTCGGGCACGGTGCGTGTCGGCGTGTTCGCTGCGGCCGTCAGCATCCTCGGTGTCGCGCTGCTGGTGGGCCCGTGGATCGCCCGGCTCGCGCAGGCCGCGTCGGAGGAACGGCGCGAGCGCATCCGGTCGGAGGAGCGTGAGGCGATGGCCGCGCACCTGCACGACTCGGTGCTGCAGACACTGGCGCTCATCCAACGCAACGCCGACGACCCGCGGCGTACGGCGTCGCTCGCCCGCCAGCAGGAGCACGAGTTGCGCGAGTGGTTGTTCGGTGGTGACGCCGCGGTCGACGCGACCGTGGCGGCGTCGATGCAGGCGATGGCTCGCGAGGTCGAGGTGCGCCACGAGGTGCGCGTCGACGTGGTCACGGTGGGCGACGCCCCGCTCGACGACGCGTTGCAGGCCGTGGTGGCCGCGACGCGCGAGGCGTGCGTGAACGCGGCGGTGCACAGCGGTGCGGCGGCGGTGTCGCTCTTCGTCGAGGTCACCGATGCCGACGTGCAGGTGTTCGTGCGCGACCGCGGCCGCGGTTTCGACCCGTCGACTGCCGGCACCGATCGCCGCGGCATCGTGCACTCCATCGTCGGCCGGCTCGAACGGGTGGGTGGCACGGCCGAGATCGTGTCGTCGCCCGGTGAGGGCACCGAGGTGCAGTTACGCGTGCCGCGTGCGGTGGCGGATGGCAGTGTGACGGCGTGACGGTGCGCGTGTTCCTGGTCGACGACCATGCCCTGTTCCGGTCGGGCGTGAAGGCCGAGCTCGGCGACCGGGTCGACGTGGTGGGCGAGGCCGGCACCGTGCGCGACGCCGTTGCCGGGGTGCTCGCGGCACGTCCCGACGTGGTGCTGCTCGACGTGCACCTTCCCGACGGCGGCGGTCGTGCGGTCATCGAGGGCGTGCACCGCGACTGGCCCGACGCCGTGTTCCTCGCCCTGTCGGTGAGTGATGCGGCCGACGACGTGGTGGCCGTCATCCGTGCCGGCGCGCGTGGCTACGTGACGAAGACCATCGACCCCGGTGATCTGGTCGACGCGATCACCCGGGTGCACGAGGGCGACGCGGTGTTCTCGCCGCGGCTGGCGGGGTTCGTGCTCGACGCGTTCTCGGGTCAGGCGCCGCCGGCGCACGACCCCGAGCTCGACCTGCTCACCGCCCGCGAGCAGGAGGTGATGCGGCTCATCGCCCGTGGGTACACGTATCGCGAGGCGGCGGCGAGCCTGCACCTGTCGGTGAAGACCGTGGAGACCCACGTGTCGGCCGTGCTGCGCAAGCTGCAGCTCAGCAACCGCAAGGAGCTCACCACCTGGGCCACCACCCGCCGCCTCCTCTGACCCCGCGGTCGGGTTTCTGGGCGTGGTGCGTCCCGGTTTCCGGGACGC
>JBDKJP010000084.1:0-21673 GCA_039796575.1 Actinomycetota bacterium | reverse complement strand
GTGCCGTTCCTCACCGCCGAGGAGAACCTGCTGGTGGTCGACGAGCTCGGTGGCTCCAAGCGCGGCAAGGACGGCAAGGCGCGTGCGCGGCAGCTGCTCGACGAGCTCGGCCTCGGCCATCGCACCAAGAACCTGCCGGGCCAGTTGAGCGGTGGCGAGCGTCAGCGCGTGGCCATCGGCCGTGCGCTGTTCAACAACCCGAAGCTGGTGCTGTTCGACGAGCCGACCTCGGCACTCGACACCAAGATCGGCGAGCAGGTGATGGAGCTCATCCGTTCGGAGATGAAGGCCCGCGACACGGCGGCCATCATCGTCACGCACGACACGCGCATGACCCACTACGCCGACCGCACCGTGCACATCGTCGACGGTCGCCTCGAGGCCGAGGCGGCGGCGCACTAGTACATCGGGCGACGCGCGGCCGGGTCCTGGCGGAAGTAGTCGCGCAGCACGCCGTACAGCGCCGGGTTCTCCTCGCGCAGCGGCACCGGGCGGGTGAAGAACACCTCGGTGGCCACCGCGAAGAACTCGGCGGGGTTCGTCGTGGCGTAGTTGCGCAGCACCGACGGCTCCTCGTGGCGACGGAGTGTGCGCAGCGACTCGGTGCACACCCGCACGAACTCGTCGAACTGCTCGTCGGCGGGGATGAGGGGCGTGCCGTCGCTCATCCCGTCGAGCATGTCGAGGCGGTGCGCGAACTCGTGGTAGAGCACGTTCTCACCGCGTGAGGGAGTGCGTGCCTGGATGGACGCGGCGTCCCAACTCACGAGCACGGGCCCGCGGTGGATGGCTTCACCGATGATGGGGTCGTCGTCGTCGGTGAACAGCCCGTCGCCGAGGTACTTCGTGCCCTTCCGCACGATGGTGGACGGGTGCATGATCACCGACGACACGTCGAGGTAGCTGTCGAGCCCGTCGTCGAACGCGAGCACCAGCATCGCGGCGTGCGCGGCCACGCACGCCTGCATCGCGGCGGTGACCTCGAAGCCGTTGGCGGCCTCCCAACGCAGCTCGTGCACGAGCACGTCGGTGAGCTCGAGCAGGTACGCCTGCTCGTCGGACGAGAGCGTGGGCCACGGGGCCAGCCATCGGGCGACGAGCCGCCGGAGCTGATCGGTGTCGGGGACGTCGACCGAACGACGCCAGAACCGGAGGAGACCCACCGGGACAGGCTACGAGGCCATCGCCCCCGCAACGATCGCGTGCACCTCGTCGCCGCTGAGCTCGTCCTGCTCGCACAGGGCGTCGGCGAGCGCGATGAGCGCCCTGCGGTGCTCGAGCACGGCACACGCGGCACGGTCGGCCGCGCGGTGCATGAACTCGTCGGCCTTGGCGCGGGCCTTGTCGTCGTGGAGCACCTTGGCGACCAGGTTGCCGGCGCCGGCCAGGTGGGCGGCCTCGAGGCTGAGCAGGCTGCCGCCCGCACCGAGCATGCCGACGAGCTGCGCCGCGATGTTGGTGGCGGCGGCGAGGTCGCTCGCGATGCCGCTCGACGCCTCGCCGAACTCCTGGATCTCGGCGGCGCGACCTGCGAGCGCGACGGCCATCAGGTCGGTGGCCTCCGTGGGCGTCTTCAGGTAGCGCTCGTCGACCTCGCCGTGCGCCACGAGCCCGAGCGAGCCCGAGCGGCGCAGGATGCTGGCCAGCTTCACGTCGCGACCGTTGAGCGCGGCCACGAGCGCGTGACCGGCTTCGTGGATGGCGACGCGGCGGCGCTCCTCGGGGTGGTAGCCCACCTCGTGCGACACGCCGACCTCGGTGACCAACTGCGCCGCGATGATGTCGTTGCTCGACATCTCGGAGCGACCGCTGCGCAGCGCCACCACGAGCGCCTCGTCGAGCAGCTTCTCGATGCGCACCGGGGTGTAGCCGGCGGTGAGGTCGGCGACGTACGCGGCCGACACGGTGTGGTCGTGCCGCTTGCGATCGAGGTAGTAGCGGGCGATCTCGAGACGATCGGTGCGCGGCGGCAGATCGAAGTGGATGGTGCGGTCGAAGCGGCCCGGGCGCAGCAGTGCCGGGTCGAGGTCGGCGGCGCGGTTCGTGGCGGCGACGACGAGCACGTTGGCCGGCTGCAGCGTGGGCCGCGGGATCTGCACGTCGGCGGGCAGCAGTCGGTTGAGGTGGTCGATGAACCAGCTCTTGGTCTTCTGCCATCCGGTGGGCAGCTCGAAGCTCTGCATCTGCACGAGCAGTTCGTTGACGATGCCGGCGCCGCCCTCACGGCTGCCGCTCACGCCCATGCCCGAGCGTGCGCCGCCGATGGCGTCGAACTCCTCGATGAAGCCGATGGCGCCGCCCTCGGCGCGTGCGGCCTTGCGCATCGCCTTGAAGAACGTGCGGACCTTGCGGTTCGTCTGCCCGTAGAACATCGACTGGAACTCGCTGGCCGACACGAACAGGAACGGCACACCGGCCTCGGCGGCGAGCGCCTTGGCGAGGTAGGTCTTGCCGGTGCCGGGAGGTCCTTCGAACAGCACGCCGCGTCGTGCGCTGCCGCCCATCTGGTCGAGGAACTTCTCGTGGTTGAGGAAGATGTTCAGCGTGTCGATGGCCTCGCGCTTGGTGGCGCTCGCACCGACGACGTCGGCGAGTCGCACCTTGGAGTCCTCGGGCCGCAGCACGGTGTGCGGTGAGCGACCGGCCCCGAGGTAGGGGACGATCATCAGCAGCATCATCACCGACATCAGCACGATGAGGAGCAGCAGCTCGGGGTTGTCGCGCAACATGGCCGGCATGCCGAGACGCACGGGGTTCCCCATGATCTCGCGCACCCAGAACCACAGCACCGGAATGCCGAACAGCACCGCCAGCTTCACCAGGCGCCGCTGTCGCTGACGCTCGCGATGTGCGCCCGCGTCGGCATCCTGCGCCTTCACCACCTCACCGCTCTGCAACCGTGAGATCTCCATGCCCCAACCCCTTTGTTCCCGTCCCAACAACGAAGCGCACCGTACCCCGGTATCACTCTGCGTGTCAACGGAAACACGGAAAGTCACCGTGGGTGGTGGTCCCTTCGCACTCGGGGAGGCCGGTTGAGCATTCCTTGCCGACCAAGGTCCCACGACCACCGGGGACGTAGTGCCCTTGTGACCTCAATCGACGGGGGCGCACCATGGGCATTGCGACCGGTCCCGACATGAGCGGCCGCAGGGAGGGATTACCACAATGAAGCGTCGCACACTCGACATCGCGTTCAGCATCGGCGGCTTGGTCTTCGCCGCACTTCTGTTCGTGCTGGGGTTCGTCATGATGCAGCAGCGCGATTTCGCGAAGGACTACGTCGACCGTGAGCTCACGGCTCAGCAGATCTCGTTCCCCGAGACCTACGAGCGTGGCGAGACCGATGTCGCCGGCAGCGCCTGCCTCACCAAGTTCGCCGGTGAGGTCGTCAACACGGGTGCCGAGGCCGAGTGCTTCGCCCGCTACTACATCGCCACGCACATGATGCACAGCGCCACTGACGCCGGCTTCGAAGGCGCCACCTACTCCACGCTCGGCGGCCCGGTCGGCGAAGCCCGCACCGCACTCGCCGACGCCAAGGAAGCAGGCGACGAAGCGGCCATCGCCGATGCACAGGCCGCCTACGACAAGGTCAACGGTCTCCGTGAGACGATGTTCAAGGGTGAGACCCTCCGCGGTCTGCTCCTCACGGTCTACGGCTTCAGCGTCTTCGGTGAGAAGGCCGGGATCGCCATGACGGTCTGCTTCATCGCCGGCCTCATCGTCCTGCTCCTCTCGATCGCCGGCTTCATCCACGCCTTCGCCTCGAAGAAGGCCGACGATGTGATCCTTTCGGTCGAGCACAAGGAACCGGCCACGGTCTGAGACCCCAACGCCCGGGCAAGCGGGCACACAACCCCCAAGTAGACGACAGTGCCCCCGGTCCGCCGGGGGCACTGCCGCGTCCGGTCAGTCGTCGCGGGCGGGGCGCTGCCGGTCGCGCTTGCGTTCCGACGCCTTGCGCTTGTCGCTCAACCGGGCCTCGCGCGCCGATCGGCTCGGCCGGGTGCGGGCCCGCGGTGGCGGTGGCGGTGCGGCGGCCTCGTCGAAGCGTTGCAGCGCGGCCAGCCCGGCCACCTGGCGGTTGCGCCACTGGGAACGCGACGCCGACGACGTGGCGGTGACCACCGGGCCCACCGCGTCGAGCACGCGCTGCACCACCACCTCGGGCAGCCCGGTGGCCGCGACGTCGATGGTGACGGTGACCGCGGTGTCGGACGTGTTGGCGTGCTGCCCACCCGGCCCGCCGCTGCGCGTGGCCTGCCAGTCCACCGCGGCGGCCGCCAACCGACGCCCTCGCGGCGTGATGACGAACCCGTCGACCGGGTCGAGCGACGACGGCGCGGGCACGCGGATCAGTCGTCCTGCTGCATGGTGGCCCACAGCCCGTGCTCGTGCAGCCGGAACACGTCGATCTCGGCCTTCTCGCGAGTGCCGTTGCTCACGACGGCGCGACCCTTGTGGTGCACGTCGAGCATCAACGCCGTGGCCTTCTCGAGGCTGTACCCGAACACCTTCTGCAGCACGAACGTGACGTAGCTCATCAGGTTGATCGGGTCGTTCCACACCAGCACGATCCAGGGTCGGTCGAGCGACGTGGTGGTCTCCTCATCGAGGACCGTGGCGGTGTCGCCCTGTCGGGTGGGCGCCGAGACCGGGGGCATGTCGCCATTCTGCCGGGGAATCGCGCCGGAGGGGGCGGCCGAAGTGGTGCCGCCGACGGCCTCCCCCTACGATGGGCACGCTATGGCAGTCGGCGCACGCCCCATCGTTCCCTCTCGGCTCGCGCCCGGCGGGGTGGCCCACGGGTCGCGTCGCATCCCCACGTCGCGCATCGGTGGGTTCGTCGCGCTCACCAAGCCGCGCATCATCGAACTGCTCCTCATCACCACCGTGCCCACGATGGTGCTGGCCGAGCAGGGCTGGCCGGCCACGTGGCTGGTGGTCGTCACGCTCATCGGCGGCACGCTCGCGGCGGGCGGCGCCAACGCCATCAACATGGTCGTCGACCGCGACATCGACAAGCTCATGCCCCGCACCCAGGGGCGGCCGCTCGTCACCGGCCTCGTGCAGCCGCGGGAGGCGCTGGTCTTCGCCATCGCGCTCGAGGTGGTCGCCTTCGCCGTGCTGTGGATCTTCGCGAACCTGCTCTCGGCGGTGCTCGCCCTCTCGGCCACCCTCTTCTACGTGTTCGTCTACACCCTCTGGCTGAAGCGCACCAGTACCCAGAACATCGTCATCGGCGGCGCCGCCGGTGCCGTGCCGGTGCTGGTGGGCTGGGCGGCCGTGCAGAACAACGTCACCTGGACCCCTGTGGTGCTCTTCGTGGTGATGTTCCTCTGGACCCCGCCGCACTTCTGGGCCCTGGCCATTCGCTACGCCGACGACTACCGCGCCGCCAGCGTGCCGATGCTGCCGGCCGTCGCGTCGCTCGAGGTCACCGTCCGCAAGATGGTGGTCTACACCGCCGTCATGGTGGCCGGCACCCTGGTGCTGTGGCCCGTCGCCGAGCTCGGCCTGGTCTACGGCATCAGCGCCGTCGTGCTCGGCGCGCTGTTCCTGTGGGGCACCATCGACCTCGGCCGCAACCCCACCCCGCAGCGTTCGATGCGGGTCTTCGGGTACTCCATCACCTATGTGACCCTGCTGTTCGCCGCGATGACCATCGACGTCTTCGTGCAGCACGGGTTCTGAGGATTTCCGTCCGGGATGGCGCCTGTGGGTAATGTCGCACCTGAAGTTCGCAAAGTTCCATCAACCGACCTGTCATGTGAGGGTTCCGCCATGCGCGCGCCCGAGACGAAACGAGTTCGTTGCCTATGACCACCATCGATACCCACGCCACCAGCGCTGCTCCTTCCGGCGCGGGTCTGGCGAGCGTGGCCGACTGGGTCACCACCACCGACCACAAGAAGATCGGCCGCCTCTACATCGGCGCCAGCGCGATCGCCGGCATCGGCGCCATCGTGGTGGCGGCGTTGCTCGCGTTCGAGCGCACCGACGCCACCGGCACCGCGTTGCCGGTCGAGTCGCTCACGCAGCTGTTCTCCATCTACCGCTTCGGCCTCACCTACGTGGTGATGCTGCCGTTGCTGGTCGGCATCGCGCTGTGCGTCGTGCCGCTGCAGGTCGGCGCTCGTTCGGTCGCCTTCCCCCGCCTCGCCGCCACCGGCTTCTGGGCGTGGTTCATCGGTGCCGACGCCGCCATCGTCGCCATCGCGGCGAACGGTGGGCCCAACGGCGGCAACACCCGGTTCGTCGACCTGTTCACGCTGGCCACCTGCGTCGCCGTCCTCGGCATCCTGGCCACCGTGGTGTCGCTGGCCACCACCATCCTCACCACCCGTGCCCCGGGCATGAACATGAAGCGCGTGCCGTGGTTCACCTGGTCGGTGCTCGTGATGTCGCTGGCGCTGCTCGTGGCGCTGCCCATCCTGGTCGGTGACCTGCTGGTGCTGTTCCTCGCCCACAAGTACCCGAGCACGTCGGAGCTCAGTGGCAACCGGGCCATCACCGACTGGGCGGCCTTCGGGTTCACCCAGCCCACCACGCTGCTGTTCGTCATCCCGGCGTTCGGTCTGCTCGCCGAGACGGTGGCCACCGCCACCCGTCGCCGCCTCACCCCGCGCGGCACCATCTTCGCCGCCATCGCCCTCGTCGGCACCGCGCTGTACGGGGCCGCCGTGCAGTCGCCGGTCGTCGTGCGCGCCGGGTTCAGCGCCCTCTCGTTCGGCTCGAAGGTCTCCGACCTGCTGCCGTACGCCCTCGTGCACGTGCTGCCGCTGCTCGGTGCGTTCCTCGCCCTGGCGCTCACCGCCCAGGCCCTGAAGGCCAAGCCCGCCCTCAACGCGGCGCTGGTGTTCGGCCTCTTCGCCGCACTGCTCGCCGTGGAAGGTGCCGCCGGCAACGCGCTGTACCACATCGGTGATGCCGGCCTCATCGGCACCACGTTCGAAGAGGGCACCTGGCTGGCGCTCGTCTACGCCGCGGTCATCGCCGGCATGGGCGGCGTGGCGCACTGGGGGCCGAAGCTCTGGGGTCGCACGCTGCCCACCAAGGCCGTGCTCCCGCTCGGCCTCCTGGCCTTCGCCGGCGCCGCCCTCGCCAGCCTGCCGATGATGATCGCCGGCTTCGCCGATCAGCCCGGCGGCGTGTTCCCGGCCATCGAGGCCGGCGTGCCCGGCGCCGTGCAGTTCGAGTACTCGGGCCCGTCCGAGCTGTGGAACTTCCTCAGCCTCGCCGGCCACGCCCTCGTGCTGGTGTCGGTGCTCGCGTTCCTCGCACTCGCCATCCGCTCGTTCGCCAAGGGCGACGCTGCGGGCGACGACCCGTGGGACGGCCAGACGCTCGAGTGGGCCACCACGTCGCCCGCCCCCGAGCACAACTTCGCCCAGCTCCACATCGTGCAGTCGCCCGAACCGCTGCTCGACCTGAAGCCCTCGAACCGGAGTGACGCCTGATGCTTGCTCTTCCCACGGCTCCTGCCCCGGCTCCGCGCCGGCAGATCTTCGTCGGCACCGCGCTGGTCATCGCCGGCGCCGCCGCCCTCGTCGGTGGCCTGCTGGCGCTGTTCCTGCGGTTCCGTTCGGCCGCCGTCGACGCCGGTGAGCCCTGGCTGCCCACCGACTACAAGTTCTCGATGGTCGCCGCGAACATCATGCTCATCTCGCTGCTGCCCATCGGCGTGTTCGCCCAGTGGGCCGTGTACAGCGCGAAGCGCAACGACAAGGTGCACACCGGTCTGGCGCTCGGCCTCACCGGTCTGATGGGCCTCGCGTTCATCAACGCCCAGGCCTTCCTGTACGCCACGACGGCGATGCCCATCGCCCTCGGCACGTACAGCGTGTTGTTCTACGCCGTCACCGGGGTCACGCTCGCGTTGGCCATCGGTGGCGTGGTGTTCTGTGCGGTCACCGCGTTCCGCTACCTCGGTGGTCGTACCACCGACCGCGAGATCGTGTCGGCCCATGCGATGTACTGGTACGCCTACACCGCCGTGTTCACGGCGGTGTGGTTCGTGGTCTACGTGACGAAGTAACGGGGAGCCGATGTTCACCACAGGTTCGAAACTGTTCGTCGGGGCCACCGTGCTCTCGACCGTGGGCGCGATCGTGTTCGGTGCCAGCGTGGGAGGCCCCACCGGCCTCCTCGGCACCATCGGTCTCATCTCGGTCGCCATCGCGTTCGGCTTCCTCGCCGGCATCAACTTCTTCACCCGCGACGGCAACGTCTCGGCGATGGAGCCGGCCGCCGAGCTCAACTCGGCCGCCGCACAGCCGCCGGTCGGTCGCAGCATGTGGCCGCTGGTCACCGCGGTCGGCGTGGGTGGCATGGCCATCGGCGCCGTCAGCAAGCCGGTCGTGTTCAAGGTGTCGGTCATCCTCGTGCTCGCCGCTGCGGTCGAGTGGATGATCCAGGGCTGGAGCGAGCGCGCCAGCAGCGACCGGGCCTACAACGACAGCCTGCGCAAGCGCCTGCTGCACCCGCTCGAGTTCCCCATCCTCGCGTCGGTCATCGCCGCGCTGGTCATCTACTCGTTCTCGCGCATCATGCTCACCATCGACAAGGATGCGGGCCGCTGGGTGTTCATCATCATCGGCGCCGTCATCACGACGATCGGTTTCGTGTTCGCCGCCAAGCGCGGCATGAGCAAGGGCACCGCCGGCGGCATCGTCGCCATCGGTCTGCTGGCGCTCGTCGGTGTCGGCGTCGCCTCGGCCGTGTCGGGCCAGCGCCCCATCGAGGAGCACCCCGGCATCACCACCGCGGTGTGCCTCGGCACGGCCAGCGAGGCAGAGATCGAAGAGGTCGACGCCAAGGCGTCGCAGACCGTCGCGGCGAAGAGCAACGTGCTCGCCAACGTGTACCTCGACGACACCGACCACCTGTTCGCCCTCAACGGCGGCATCGGTCACGTCGAGTACCAGGAGATCACGGTGCCCCGCAGCACCACGGTGCACGTGCTGTTCCACAACGACAGCGCCGAGCCCCGCCGCCTCACCGTGCACCTCGGCACGTTCCCCGCCGCCGACGGCTCCGCCGGCAGCGAGATCGCCGACTGCACCACCGCGGTCGAGGAGGGTGGCGAGGCGTTCCTCACCTTCCGCCTCGACAAGTCGCAAGATGCCAGCTCCACGCCGTACCGCCTGACGGTGCCCGGTGTGGAGGGTCAAGAGATCAAGTTGTTGGTGCCCTGACATGGACCGGAGTGACAAGACCGTGACTACCCTCGGGGACATGCCCTCCCCTCGTCGTCGTTGGACCCGCGCCGCACTGGTCGGCCTCGGCCTCGTGCTCGCCGGTTGTGCGAAGGACGCGCCGCAGGACTACTTCCAGCCGAAGGGCCCCAACGCCCAGAAGATCGACGACCTGCAGCGCCCGGTGTTCTACATCGCTGCCATCGTCGGCGTCATCGTGATCGGCGTCGTCGGCTACATCGTCTTCAAGTTCAAGGACCGTGGCCAGGACATCCCCGAGCAGTCGCACGGCAACCCGAAGCTCGAGATCGCGCTCACCATCCTCCCGGCCATCATCCTCGCCGGCATCGCGGTCCCCACCGTCATCACGGTGTTCGACCTCGACAAGAAGGACGACACCGAGTGCATCATCAACGTCACCGGCCAGCAGTGGTGGTGGGAGTACGACTACGCCACGGGCGAGTGCGGCGGCGTGGAGATCTCCCAGCCCATCGTCACCAGCGGTGAGCTCGTCATCCCCGTCGACACGCCGGTGCTGCTGCGCATCACCAGCCGCGACGTCATCCACAGCTACTGGATCCCCGCCCTCAACGGCAAGCGCGACGCCGTCCCCGGCCGTCTGCACACGCTGCGCATGCAGGCCGACGAAGCCGGTCTCTACACCGGTCAGTGCACCGAGTTCTGCGGCCTCAGCCACGCCCGCATGCGGCAGGCCGCCGTGGCGCTCGACCAGGCCGACTTCCAGTCGTGGGTCGACAACCAGCTCGAGCCGTACGTCGCCCCCGAGGCCGACACGCTCGCCAGCACGGGCGAGGGCACGTTCATCGCCAACTGCAGCAAGTGCCACCAGGTGAACGGCATCGCCAACGCCGACGGCACCCCGGTGCTCTCCGACCCCGACCTCTACGTCGTGTCGGGCGTGGCCCCGAACCTCACGAACCTGCTCACCCGCACGGCCATCGCCGGCTGGACCTTCGACATCGTCACCGAGGAGTGCCGGACGAAGCTGTGGGAGACCAAGGGTGAGGGCTTCGGCGAGCTCTACCTGCAGGGCGTCACGCCCGAGTGCTTCGACGAGGTCGCGCTGCGTGAATGGCTGCGCAACCCGCCGGGCATGAAGCCGATGTTCGCCGACGCCACCAACCTCGAGTCCACGGGCGGCAAGTACCGCGGCATGCCCAACCTGAACCTCACCGAGGATCAGATCGACCAGCTCATCGCCTTCCTCATCGAGCGGAAGTAAGGGAGAACACCACCGATGGCCATCATCGAACGTCCTTCTGCAGTGCCCGCCACGGTCGGCGGCGCCGCAGCGCCCGAGCTCGTCACGCCGTCGCGTGCGCTCGGTGTCTTCGCCCGCCCGGTCCAGAGCACCGGCTGGAAGTCATGGCTCTTCACGGTCGACCACAAGAAGCTCGGCATCATGTACGGCGCCGTGTCGCTCTTCTTCTTCCTCGTCGGCGGCATCGAGGCACTGCTCATCCGTCTGCAGCTCGCCGCACCCGACAACACGGTGCTCAGCGCCGGCCTCTACAACGAGATGTTCACGATGCACGCCACCACCATGGTGTTCCTCTTCGTGATGCCGATGGCCGCCGCGTTCGCGAACTACTTCCTGCCGTTGCAGATCGGCGCCCGTGACGTGGCGTTCCCGCGCATCAACGCGCTGGGCTTCTGGCTGTTCCTGTTCGGCGGCATCTTCCTCAACACGTCGTGGTTCCTCGGCGGCGCCGCCGACGGTGGCTGGTTCATGTACTCGCCGAACAGCTCGGCGTTGTTCTCGCCCAGCCACGGCATCGACTTCTGGGTGCTCGGCCTGCAGATCACGGGCATCGCCTCGCTGGTCGGTGCCATCAACCTCATCGTCACGGTGCTCAACATGCGTGCGCCGGGCATGAAGCTGATGCACATGCCCGTGTTCACCTGGATGGTGCTCGTCGTGCAGTTCCTGCTGCTCTTCGCGATGCCCGTCATCACGGTGGCGCTGTTCCTGCTGAGCTTCCAGCGCAACTTCGGTGCCACGTTCTTCGACGTCAACCAGGGCGCCGACCCGCTGCTGTGGCAGCACCTGTTCTGGATCTTCGGTCACCCCGAGGTGTACATCATCATCCTGCCGAGCTTCGGCATCATCTCCGAGGTGCTGCCGACGTTCGCCCGCAAGCCGCTGTTCGGCTACAAGTTCGTCGTCTTCTCCGGTGCGGCCATCGGCTTCGTCGGTTGGGGCGTGTGGGCCCACCACATGTTCGCCAGCGGCCTGGGGCCGGTGTCGGTGGCGGTGTTCTCCGTCGCGACGATGCTCATCGCCATCCCGACCGGCGTGAAGATCGTGAACTGGACACTCACGTTGTGGGGCGGCAAGTTGCTGTTCTCCACCGCGATGCTGTTCGCGATCGGCGTCATCGTGCTGTTCACCATCGGTGGTCTGTCGGGCGTCACGCACGCCGTGGCACCGTCCGACACGCAGCAGACCGACACGTACCACATCGTCGCCCACTTCCACTACGTCATCGTGGGTGGTGCGGTGATGGGTCTGTTCGCCGGCTTCTACTTCTGGTGGCCGAAGATGTTCGGCCAGATGCTCGACGAGCGCCTCGGCAAGTGGAACTTCTGGCTGATGTTCTTCGGCGTGAACCTCACGTTCGCCCCGATGCACATCCTCGGCATGCAGGGCCAGCCGCGCCGCATGGTGGTGTGGCCCGAGAAGCTCACCGGCGACGGGTTCTTCGACCTCGCGTTCTGGAACAAGATCGCCTCGGTCGGTGCGTTCGTCATCGCCGCCGGCGTGCTCATCTTCGTCATCAACATCTTCGTGACGGCGAAGCGCAAGGTGAAGGCGCCGCTCGACCCGTGGGATGCCCGCACGCTCGAGTGGATCACGGCCAGCCCGCCGAAGGAGCACAACTTCGACCGCATCCCCACGGTGCACGCCCTCGACGAGTTCTTCCACCGGAAGTACGAAGAGGTCGACACCGAGGCCGGTGCCCGTCTGGTGAAGGTGAAGACGGCCGAGGAGATCCTCGCCGAGGAAGAGGCGAACGCCGATCACCACATCCACCTGCCGTCGCCGTCGTACTGGCCCATCGTGCTGGCGTTGGCGCTGCCCATCATCGCCTACGGCGTGATCTTCAACCTGCTGCTGTCCGTCGTGGGCACCGCGCTCGTCATCCTGGCCATCTTCGGCTGGTGCCTCGAGCCGTCGGTGGCCGACGACAGCGACTACGACCCGCCGGCCGGCGGGGACTCGACGAAGGAGTTGGCGACCCTTGGCTGACATCGCGGTGCACACCGAGCACACCCATCACGAGGGCTACGAGGACCACGCGCCTCACGCCACCTCGACGGGGCTCAGCAACAACAAGTTGGCCATGTGGCTGTTCCTCGGCAGCGAGTGCCTGCTGTTCGGTGGCCTCATCTCCACCTACATGCTGTACCGCGGCCGCCATGAGGGCGGCCCCGGTCCGGACCAGATCTTCGACATCCCGCTCACCTCGATCAGCAGCTTCATCCTGCTGATGAGCTCGCTCACGATGGTGCTGGCCGTGAACTCGGCCAAGCGCAAGGACGACCGCAACACGAACCTGTGGCTCATCGTCACGGCGCTCCTCGGTGCGCTGTTCGTGGGCGGCCAGGTGTACGAGTTCACCGCGTTCTACCACGAGGGTCTCGGCTTCACGACCAGCCTGTTCGGCTCGAGCTTCTACACGCTCACCGGTTTCCACGGTGTGCACGTGACGCTCGGCATCATCATGCTGCTCGCGCTCGTGGCCATCATCCAACGCGACCGCATCACCGGCGACAAGGCCGAAGTGGTGGAGCTGGTCGGTCTCTACTGGCACTTCGTCGACGTCGTGTGGGTCATCATCTTCACGCTCGTCTACCTGATCCCCGCCTGAGGTTCGCACCATGAGCACCACCGAACACGTCGCGGACGCCGCGGTCGAGGTCCACCACGACCACGACGGTCATGTCCGTGAGGACAGCTACTTCGTCAAGATCGCGATCATCCTCGCCATCGTCACCGCGCTCGAGACGTCCACCTACTGGTGGCCGGAGAGCGCACAGTCGTGGGCCATCCCCGCGCTGCTCATCATGATGGCCATCAAGTTCTTCATGATCGCGTCGGTGTTCATGCACCTGAAGTTCGACAGCAAGATCTTCAGCTTCATGTTCTACACGGGGCTCGGTCTGGCGATCTTCGTGTACATGGTGTTCCTCTTCACCTTCCAGTACTTCCGGAGCTGACCGCCATGGCCGCGGCCACGTTCGCGGACCCCTGGGCGTTCGAGCCCAACCCCGAGGTCTACGTGTTGGTGGGCTTCCTGGTCGGCGCGTACATCTACATGGTGCGCAACATCGGCCCGCACGCCGTGGAGCCGGGCACGCCCGTGGTGACGCGGCGCAACAAGATCTGTTTCATCGCGTCGATGCTCGTGCTGTTCTTCGCCAGCACCTGGCCGGTGCACCAGATCGGTGAGGGCTACCTGTACTTCATGCACATGGTGCAGCACTTCGCACTCAGCTACGTGCTGCCGCCGCTGGTGCTGCTGGCCACGCCAGAGTGGTTGATGCGAGCGCTCATCGGCAACGGCCGCACGTATCGGGTGGTGCGGTTCTTCGCCAAGCCGGTCGTCGCGGCGGTCATCTTCAACGCGATGGTGATGGTGCTCCACGTGCCGGCCGTCGTGAACGCGTCCACCACCAACGGCACCCTGCACTTCTCGCTGCACCTGTTCGTGGTGCTCACCGCCGTGCTGATGTGGACCCCGGTCGTCGGCCCGCTGCCCGAGCTGCAGATGAGCTACGGCGGGAAGATGATCTACCTGTTCCTGCAGAGCGTGGTGCCCACCATCCCCGCGGCGTGGCTCACGTTCGCGAGCGGCGTGGTGTACCGCCACTACGGCGAGCAGCCGGTGCGCGTGTGGGGCATCAGCCCGATCGACGACCAGCAGATTGCCGCCGTCATCATGAAGATCTTCGGCGGCCTCTACCTGTGGACCATCGTCATCTTCATGTTCTTCCGTCGTTTCGGCAGCGGCGCCGACGGCAGCACCTACCGTCGCGGCAACCGCATGCCCACCGCCGAGATCACCGGCAACGAGGAGTTCCCGCTCACCTACACCGACGTGGAGCAGGCCTTCCAACGCTCGGAGGCGCCGGTCGACGTCGACGTCGACCAGCGCCCCCAGCGCTGACGGCCCGCCCGTTGGGGACGGGACCGAACCGGGACGGGACTCGGCTCAGTCGGCGGGCCGCTCGGCCAGTGTGAGGGAGACCACCTTGTCGGCGCCGTCACGGCTGACCGTGATCGACACCTCGGTGCCCGGTGCCAGCGAACGCAGCACCGACGACAGCTGCTCGGCGGTGGCCACCGGCGTGTCGTTCACCTTCGTGATGATGTCGCCCTCCTCGATGCCCGCACCGGACGCCGGGGTGTTCGGCTGCACCGTCGACACGACGATGCCGTCGGGCGTCTCGGAGAGGAACACACCGATGTAACCGATGGGGGCGGCGGAGATCTCCTTGCCGGCCTTCAGGTCCTCGAGGAGCGGCGTGATGGTGCCGACCGAGATGGCGAAGCCGATGTTCTGTGCATCGGGGATGCCCGCCGAGTTGATGCCGACGAGCTCGCCGTTGCTGTTGACCAGCGCGCCGCCCGAGTTGCCGTGGTTGATGGCGGCGTCGGTCTGGATGAGGCCGCGCAGCGTGACGCCGGCACTGACCTCGAGCGTGCGGTCGAGCGCCGACACGATGCCGGTCGACACGGTGGGAGCGTCGCCGAGGTCGAGCGCGTTGCCGATGGCCACCACGCGGTCGCCGACGCGGAACGTGGAGGCGTCGGCCAGGGCGAGGGGCTGGAGGCCGCTCACGTCCTGCAGCTGCAGCAGCGCGACGTCGTAGTCGCGCGACGAGCCGAGAACCGTGGCCTCGTGCACGCTGCCGTCCCACAGCTTCACGGTGTAGACGGGGTCGGGCACCGCGGCGCCGGTGTCGTCGACCGCCTCCACGACGTGGGCGTTGGTGAGCATCAGGCCGTCGGCCGAGATGATGACGCCCGAGCCGGCGGCCACCGGGATGACGCCGTTCTCGGTGCGGCTGCCGAGGGAGATGGCCGTGACGGCCGGCTCCACCTTGTCGAGCAGCGAGTAGATGTCGAACGAGCCGCTGTCGGCCGAGCCGCCACCACCCGACACGGCGGTGACGACGGAGCTCGAGGAGCTGTCGTCGGTGAGCTGCACGGTGGCGTACGAGACGCCCGCCGAGAGCACGGCGCACAACGCCGCCGTTCCCACCACGGAGCCGCGCCGACGGGGAGGAGTGCCTTGGGGGGAGGAGGCAGGCGGCGGCGGTGGCGGGAACGGCGACGAGAAAGTCGCTGCTCGACCCTCGAGGGTGTCGACCTCTGCGGGCGCATCGTCAGGGGAGGAGACTCGGGGGTCGAGCAGCGTCATGCGGCAGATGATGCACGAACGATGCTGAGGTCTCGCTGAAGGAGCCTGAAGGCGTTCTTCAGCAACCAGGGAAGTGGGCCGCGACCTGCGGTGCGAGAATGTGCGCATGCGAGTGCTGGTGGTCGACGACGAGGTGCGCCTGGCGGCCGCGTTGCGCCGCGGCCTCGAGGCCGAGGGCTTCACCGTCGACGTGTCGCACGACGGCAACGACGGCCTGTGGCACGCCACCGAGCACGCCTACGACGCCATCGTGCTCGACATCATGCTGCCCGGCCTGAACGGCTATCGCGTGTGCGCCGCCATCCGCGAGCGCGGCATCACCACCCCCATCCTGATGCTCACCGCGAAGGACGGCGAGTTCGACGAGGCGGAGGCGCTCGACACGGGCGCCGACGACTTCCTGTCGAAGCCGTTCTCGTACGTGGTGCTCGTCGCACGGTTGCGCGCCCTGGTGCGTCGCACCCGCGGACAGGTGAGCAACGACATCGTCGTCGGCCCGGTGCGCCTCAACCTCGCCAGCCGCCGCTGCTTCGTCGGTGAGCGCGAGGTCACCCTCACCACCCGCGAGTTCGCCATCTTCGAATACCTCGTCAGCCGCGTCGACGAGGTGGTGCCCAAGCGCGACATCCTGGCCAACGTGTGGGAGGACACCTACGACGGCCCCGAGAACGTGGTCGAGGTGCACGTGCACGCGCTGCGCCGCAAGCTCGAGGTCGACATCATCGAGACGATTCGCGGTGGCGGCTACCGGGTGAAGGCCGGCTGAGCGTGGCACGTCGTCGCGCGGGCTCGCTGCGTCGCCGCATCACGGTGGTCACCACGGCCGTGGTGGCGGTGGTGCTCACCGTGTCGTCCACGCTGTTCGTCGGCTGGTTGCGGTCGGCGCAGCTCGACGACGCCGACCAGCTGCTCGCCGAGCAGATCGACGTCGTCGAGGAGTTCGTGTCGAACGGCGTGGTGCCGCAGATCATCGCCCCGAAGGGCATCGACACGGTGCAGCTGCAGATCGTCGGCCCCGACCGACGGATGCTCGCCCTCACGGAGGGCCTCGCGTCGACGGTGCGGCTCGACGTGTTCATCCCGCCGCCGGTGGGCGAGCAGGAGGCCCGCACCACCAAGGCCAGCGAGCTCGGCGCCGAGGGCAACGACCGCTACCGCGTGATGGCCCGCACGGTGCCGTTCGGTCGCGACTGGGTGGCCATCTACGCGGCCAGCCCGTTGCGCAACGCCGACCAGGTGGTGCGCACGGTGGTGATCGGCCTGTCGGTGATGGTGCCGCTGCTGGTGCTGCTGGCGGGTTTCGCGGCCTGGGTGCTCATCGGGCGCGCGTTGCGTCCGGTGGAGACGATGCGCCGCGAGGTGGAGGCCATCCGCGGCACCGGCGCCGATCAACGCCTGTCACCCGACCAACGCGCCGCCGAGCTCGACGGCCTCGCGGCCACGATGAACGACCTGCTCGAACGGCTCAGCGAGTCGGAGGCCATCCGTCGGCAGTTCATGGCCGACGCATCGCACGAGCTGCGCAGCCCGCTCGCTTCGGCGCGCACGATGCTGGAGGTCGGGCTCGCCTACCCCGACCGCACCGACTGGCCCGACACGGCGCAGGAGGTGATGGTGGAGGTCGAACGGTTGGAGGGCCTCGCCGGCGAGCTGCTCGCGCTGGCCCGCGCCGAGGGCGGCGAACGCGCACTGGTGCTCGAGCCCACCGACCTCACCGAGCTCGTCGTGGCCGAGGTCCAACGTTCGAACGACCCGCGGGTCACGGTGCATGCCGGAGGCGCCGCACCGGTGATGGCCGACCGCGCGCTGCTGGTGCGCGCCGTGCGCAACGTGCTCGACAACGCCCGCCGCCACGCGGACACGAAGGTCACGGTCAACGTCGGCGGTGGTGAGCGTGCCTCGCTGCAGGTGCACAACGACGGCGAAGAGATCACCGCCGAGCAGCGCGAGTACATCTTCGAACCGTTCACCCGCCTCGACGGCGCGCGGGCCCGTGACGAGGGCGGTGCGGGCCTCGGCCTGTCCATCGCGCGTCGCATCGCCGAGGTGCACGGCGGCTCGCTCGAGGTGGTCGACGTCACCCACGGCGCCGCCTTCCTCCTCACCCTCCCCGCCGCCATCCCCACCCCCACCTGACCGCCTGACCGCTCGGTCGGGTCGGGTCCGTTTCGCGCCACTGGTGGCTCACTCCGGACCCACGGGTGGGAAACGCGCCAGAGATGGCACGAATCGGACCCGTGGGTCCGATTCGCGCCACGAGGCGAGTGGCAGGATGCGGGGCGTGAGCGATGCGACCGTCCTGCTCGAACGGCACGGTGCCCGTGCCGACGTGGTGCTGCACCGACCCGAACGCAAGAACGCCATCGTGCAGCAGATGGCCGTCGAGCTGCGCGACGCGCTGCACGGGCTGTCGGCCGACCCGACGGTGGCGTGCATCGTGCTGCGCGGCGCAGGCGGCGCGTTCTGCTCGGGCATGGATCTGAAGGCCGCCGGCCCCGACCTGAAGGCCGAGCCGCTGGGTGCATGGGTGGAGGTGCACACCGCCATCTACCGCTGCCCCGTGCCCATCGTCGTGGCGCTCGAGCGGTACGCCATCAACGCGGGCGCGGCGCTGGTGCTGGCGTCGAACATCGCGGTCGCGGGCGAGTCGTCGTTCCTGCAGGTGTCGGAGATGGCCATGGGCGTGCCGGCGCCGATGTGCCAGGCGTGGCTGCACCTGCGCCACTCGCCGGCCGTGGCCGACCGGGTGACGCTGCTCACCGATCGCATCCCTGCGGCCGAGGCGCTGCGCCTCGGCCTGGTGACCGAGGTGGTGCCCGACGACCAGGTGGTGGCGCGGGCACAGGAGTTGGCCGACCGCATCGCCGCCTACCCGGCGTCGGGTCGAGCCGGTGTGGCCGCCGTGTGGCGCGACCTGCGTGGCGAGCTCGACGATCCCGACGCGTGGTTCACCGCGCTGGCCGCGGGGCATCGGCGATGACCGCACCCACCGATCCGGCGGCGTTCCGCGAGCACGTGCGGCAGTTCTTCGCCGACCTGCCTGCGCTGCTCGATGCCGACCCGGCGGAGGGTGACGACGATCCGCGGCTGGTGCAGCGGGCGAAGACGTGGCGCAGCGCGCTCTACGACGCGGGCCTGGCCGGCTTCGGCTACCCGGTCGACGCCGGTGGTCTCGGTGAGCAGCCCGAGCTGCACCGCATCTACCAGGAGGAGAGTCGCGGTCGCGTCCCGACGGTCGAGTCGGTGTTCGGCATCGGCATCGGCATGGCGCTCCCGGTGATCCGCGACCACTGCCCGCCGGCACTGCAGCAACGATTCCTGCCGCCGGGTCTCCGCGGCGACGAGGTGTGGTGCCAGCTGTACTCCGAGCCGAACGCGGGCAGCGACCTCGCGTCGCTCGCCACCCGCGCCGACCGCGACGGCGACGAATGGGTGATCACCGGCCAGAAGGTGTGGACGTCGGGCGCGCAGCACGCCGACCTCGCCATCCTGCTGGCTCGCACCGACCCGACGTTGCCGAAGCACCGCGGCATCACGATGTTCGTGCTGCCGATGGGTCAGCCCGCGGTGACGGTGCGCCCGCTGCGCCAGATGACCGGCGTCGCCGAGTTCAACGAGGTGTTCATCGACGAGGCGCGGGTGCCGGTCGACTGGGTGGTCGGCGACATCAACGACGGGTGGCGGATGGCCACCGCACTGCTCGCGCACGAGCGCGTCGCCACCGGCACCAGCTCGGTGATGGGCAGCCGCGACGAGCAGCGCAAGACCGGCCGCAACCCTTTGCCGGTGCCGCAGCTGGTGCGCCTCGCGCAGCGGGCAGGACGCGACACCGACCCGGTGGTGCGTCAGCAGCTCGCGCTCGCACACAGCGGTGAACGGATCATGCGCTGGCTCGGCGAGCGGCGTGCGCATCCGAGCATCGGCAAGCTGTGGCGCACCCGGCAGGGTCGGCTCGCCGCCGACATCGCGGCGGCGTTGCAGTTCCCCGGCGCGATCGGTTGGGAGGCCGACGACGTGGAGGCCGACTACTGGCAGTACCACGTCCTCAACTGCCGCGGCATGTCGCTGGGCGGTGGCACCGACGAGATCCAGCGCAACACCCTCGGCGAGCGCGTGCTCGGGTTACCGAAGGAACCGACGGTCGACGGCGACGTCGCGTTCAACGACCTGCTGCGCAACCCGTCGCGCTGAACCGGACGGTCAGTCCCAGCGGAACAGTGCGGCAGCCACGAGCGGCATCACCACGGCCCACACGGCGAGCACGATCCAGCTCGTGCCCGGTTGCACGCCGGCGCCGCCGAGGGCCTCGCGCAGCACGTCGGCCAGCGCACCGGAGGGCAGCGCGTGCGCGACGGTGCGGATGCCGTCGGGCAGCTTGCTGAACGGGATCACCATGCCGCCGAGCAACAGCAGCACGAGGTACAGACCGTTCTGCGCGGCCAGGTTGATCTCGCCCCGCAGGCGTCCGGCGAGGGTGAGGCCGATGCCGGCGAATGCCGCGGTGCCGAGCAGCATGCCTGCGACGGCGAGCGCCCAGTTCGCGGGCGACGGCGACCAACCGAGTGCGAACGCCACGGGCACGAGCACGGCGAACTGCACCAGCTCGACCACGGCCACCGACGCGATCTTCGCGGCGATGAGGCGCGGGCGGCCGAGCGGCGTGGTGGCCAGCCGCTTGAGCACGTGGTAGCTGCGCTCGAAGCCGGTGCCGATGCCGAGGCTCACCATCGACGTGCTCATCACCGCGAGCGCGAGCACCCCGGGCGCGAGGAAGTCGACCGGGTCGTCGGTGCCGGTGGGCAGCACGTCGACCAGACTGAAGAACACCAGCAGCAGCACCGGGATGCCGAGCGTGAGCAGCAACTGCTCGCCGTTGCGCAGGGTGAGCTGCAGTTCGGTGCGGAGCTGCGAGAGGAAGCGGCTCATGCGTCGCCCCCGTCGCGTGCGGTGAGGCGGCGGAACACGTCCTCGAGGCGTTGGCCGCCGGCGCGGAGGTCGGTGAGCGGGTGGCCCTGCTCGGCGAGCCACGTGGTGAGCTGTGCCATCAGCTTCGGGTGCGGCGGCGCGTCGATGACGTACTCGTCGGGCCCGACCTGGCTGGCCACCATGCCGATGCTCGTCGCGAGTGCGGCGAGGTCGAGGTTCGGGTCGCTGCGGAAGCGGATCTCGTCGTGCCCCTTGCGCAGCTCGGCGAGCGTGCCGTCGGCGATGACCTGACCCTGGTCGAAGATGACCACGCGGTCAGCCAGGCGTTCGGCCTCGTCGAGCTCGTGCGTGGCGAGCACCACGGCGCAGCCCGACGCGGCGAGGTCGCGCACGATGCCGCGGATGGTGTCGCGACCGTTGACGTCGACGCCGGAGGTGGGCTCGTCGAGGAACGCCACCTCGGGCCGGGCCGCCATGGCCAGCGCGAGGGACAGCCGCTGCTGCTCGCCACCCGACAGCCGTCGCCAGGTGGCGTTCGACCGTGCGGTGAGACCGACCTGCTCGACCAGTGCCGCTGCGTCGGCGCCCTTGCCGTAGAGGGTGCAGTAGTGGCGCACCGTGTCGAGCACACGGGCGCTCGGGTACACGCCGCCCTCCTGCAGCATCACGCCGATGCGCTCGCCGAGCTGCCGCTGCTGCTTCGCCGGGTCGAGGCCGAGCACGCGCACGGTGCCGCTGGTGGCGGTGCGGTAGCCCTCGCACACCTCGATGGTGCTGGTCTTGCCGGCGCCGTTGGGGCCGAGCACCGCGGTGACCATGCCGGCCTCGGCGGTGAACGACACGTCGCGCACGGCGACGAGGTCGCCGTACCGCACCGTCAGCCCTTGCACGTCCACTGCTGTCACGCCGCCCGACGCTACCGCCCCACTCCGCGAACATAAGTTTCTGGGACGGGGCCGGGCGGGGGCCTAGCCTTGTGGGCGTGATCGACGTCCGACTGCTCCGAACCGACCCCGAGGGTGTGCGGGCCGCGCTGGCCCGCCGCAACAATCCCGAACTGCTCGAGCAGCTGTCTGCCGCGATCGAGCTCGAGGCCGG
>JBDKJP010000083.1:0-9191 GCA_039796575.1 Actinomycetota bacterium | reverse complement strand
CGGCGCGCACAACTTCAACTCGCCTGCACGCTCATCATCACCATCAAGCTCATCGCCTACCGCGACCGCTGGAGCACTTTCCGCTGACCCTCTTAAGTTCGCGGGCGTTCGCGCGAACTTAAGTTCGCGGGATGTGGGTGACGCGGGCAGCGGATTGGCGGACGAGCCAGAGGAAGGCGGGGTCGGTCTGGTCGCTGAGCATCTCGGGGTGCCACTGCACGGCGAACACCTCGGGCCGGCCCTCCACCTCGAACGCCTCGACCACACCGTCCTCGGTGGTGCCGGTGACGACCACGCCGTCGCCGATGCGACCGACGGCCTGGTGGTGCAGGCTGTTGGTGGGCGTCTCGGGCCCGTACAGCTCCTCGGCGCGGCTGCCCGGGGCGACACGCACGGTGTGGCAGCGGTCGATGCGGGGGTGGTCCCAGCGGGCGTGCTCGGGTGCGTCGAGGTGCTGCACCAGGGTGCCGCCGAGTGCGATGTTGAGCAGCTGCGCACCGCGGCACACGCACAGCATGGGGATGCGTGCGTCGAGCGCGGCGCGGATGAGTGCGAGCTCCCAGTCGTCGCGGCCGCGCTCGACCTGACCGAGCTCGGGGTGCGGCTCCTCCCCGTAGAGCGCGGGGTCGGGGTCGGCACCGCCGGTCATCACCAGCCCGTCGAGGCGACGGACGATGGACACCGGGTCGGTGTTGCGGGTGAGCTGCACGGGCAGGCCTCCCGCGCGTTCGATGACCTTCGGGTACTCGCTGAGGTGCACGTCGACCTCTTCGCCGTGGAGGGCGGTGTAGTCGAACAGCGGGATCCACTCGGCCGGCCAGCGGCGACCGGACAGGCCGATGAGCGGACGCGCCTCGGGTGCCAGCTTCATGCCCACGCGACCTTCACCGGCAGGCGCTTCATGCCGCAGATGAAGTTGCTGCGGAGCCGTTCGATGGGGCCGTCGATCTCGACCGACTCGATGCGCGGCAGCAGCTCCTCGAACAGCACCTTCAGCTCCATGCGCGCGAGCTGCGCGCCGAGGCACAGGTGCGGGCTGCGGAGGTTGAACGCGACGTGGTCGTTCGGCGTGCGATGGATGTCGAAGCGGAACGGGTCGGAGAACTGGCGGTCGTCGTAGTCGGCCGAGCTGAACCAGATGACCACCTTGTCGCCCTGCTTGATCTGCTTGCCCTGCAGCTCGACGTCCTGGGTGGCGGTGCGGCGGAAGTGCATCGTGACCGAGGTCCAGCGCAGCACCTCCTCGACGGCGCGCTCGACGACGTCGTCGTTGCGGTCGATGCACGCCTGGCGCAGTTCGGCGAACTGCTCGGGGTGCTCGGCGAGCGCCTTGATGCCGCCGGCCATGGTGTAGCGGGTGGTGTCGTTACCGGCGCTCACCATGAGCACGAAGAGGTTCTTGAACTGCAGCTCGGTGAGCTTCTCGCCGTCGATGGTGGGCTCGAGCA
The DNA here is from genome assembly GCA_039796575.1 of Actinomycetota bacterium. Taxonomy (GTDB): domain Bacteria; phylum Actinomycetota; class Acidimicrobiia; order Acidimicrobiales; family Ilumatobacteraceae; genus UBA668. Next base: position 7,743 of record JBDKJP010000083.1, on the reverse strand, counting down.
GCTTGCCGATCACGTCGTGCGCGGGGCAGCCCTTGCGCAGCTCGGCCTGCTGTTCGGCGTAGCGGTACAGCTCGAGGGCGGCGGGCGAGCGGAACGGGATGTGCTTGAACTCGTCGGTGTCGGTGAGGCCCACGGGGTACTGGGTCATCTCCGGGTCGAGGTTGCCGAGCAGCGCGTCGCCCTGTTCGACCAGCCAGTCGCCGTCGCTGTCGGGCACGCCCAGCAGGCGCCCGAGCATCTTCATCGGCAGCTGCTTCGCGACGCGGTCGACGTAGTCGAACTGCGGGCCGAGCTCGCGTGCGTCGAGCACCACGTCGCGGGCGAGCTCGCGGATGCCGTCCTCGTAGCCGTAGACCTCGCGGCGGCTGAACGGCTTGCTCACCAGGCGGCGGTAGCGGGTGTGCTCGGGCGGGTCGTACTCGAGCATGTTGCGGCGGAGGTGGAAGTCGTCGCCCTCGATCTCCTCGAGCGTGATGCCCTGCGCGCTGGAGAACAGCTCGACGTGCTGGCTCACGTACAGCAGGTCCTCGTAGCGGGTGACGGCCCAGAAGCCCTGGCCGCCGTCGTGCTCCGGCCACCAGCTCACCGGGTCGGTGTCGCGGAGGCGACGGAACGTGGCGTGAGGGAAGCCGTCGAGGTACGAGTCGGGGTCGACGATGTCGAGGTCGTCGCGCCCGAGGTCGCGGCCGGGAGTGGGTCCAGATGACATGTCAGCCCTCCAGGGTGGTGCCGCCGGCGAACGTGGTGCCGACCTGTCGGAAGAAGCCGCCGATCACCTCGCGCACCTCCAGCCGGGCCACCTCCTCCACCGGGCTCGGGAGCAGTTCGATCTCGGCGTCGCCGCGCCATGCGGGGCCGACCTCGACGTCGCGGCCGCTCATCGTGACGAGCTCGCTGTAGCTGTCGGTGCCGTCGCCCTCGATGCGCGGCATGTAGCGCGAGTGGATCATCGGGTGGCCGTTGACGAAGCCATTGGTCGGGCTCTCTTCGCGGAGCGTGACGACGGCGTTGACGATGCGGCGGTCGTGGTAGCCGACGGTGCCGGCGAAGCGGCCGCCGGCGGCGATGCGCGGACCGGCCTTGCCGACGGCGACCGGGCGGGTCTGCCAGATGCTGCCGAGCTTCTTCGGGTAGCCCTGGAAGTGGCCGCGCACCATGGCGAAGTCCTTGTCGACCCAGATGTAGACGCAGCGGCTGTAGATGGTGCCCTTGTACATGCAGCGGACGACGACGAACGCCTCCTTGTACTGGGAGCGCACCGGGTCGAGCAGTTCGCTGTAGTCGTCGCCGCAGCTCTGCCAGTCGGCGAAGATCATCGCGACGGCGCCGGGGTCCTGGTCGTCGGGCACGAGCGTGAGCGGGTCGGGCAGCAGTTCGGCGACGCGGGAGGGGTCGGTGCGGAACTCGACGGTGATGAGGTCGCCGCTGTAGTGCCACGGCATGGGCGGCAGCATCGACGCCCCGCCGAGCTCGGTCCGCGGGAAGATGAAGCCGTTCAACCCAGTCATGGGGCGTCACTATAGTTTGGACCCGAACGACCTCCGAACGCCCCCGAAAGGACCCGCAGTGGCCGACATTCGAAGGATCCTGCTCAAGGGATTCCCCACCGTGATGGTGCGCGACGGCGACGTGCTCGTGGCCCGCGACGGCCGCACCGTGGGCGTCGACGAGGCGGTGCACCTGCCGCCGGTGGAGCCGACGAAGATCATCTGCTGCCACCTCAACCACGTGAGTCGCGTTCAGGAGTTCGGTGTGTCGCTGCCGCCCGCGCCCACGTACTTCCACAAGCCGGTCAGCGCGCTCAACTCGCACGGCGCGGCGGTGGTGCGCCCGTCGAACTGCAAGTGGTTGAACTACGAGGGTGAGGTGGCCATCGTCATCGGCCGCACGTGCCGCAACGTCAGCCACGCCGAGGCGGGCGACTACATCGCCGGCTACACGGTGGCCAACGACTACGGGCTGCACGACTTCCGCGACACCGACAGCGGTTCGATGCTGCGCGTGAAGGGCGCCGACACGCTGTGCCCGCTCGGCCCCGGGCTCGTCACCGACTGGGACTTCCACGGCAAGCGCATCCGCACGCTGGTGAACGGCGAGGTGCGTCAGGACGGCAGCACCGACGAGATGGCGTGGGACATGCACTACCTGGTGGCCGACATCGCGCGGCTCATCACGCTGGTGCCGGGCGACGTCATCCTCAGCGGCACGCCGGCCATCAGCCGTCCGGTGCAGCCGGGCGACGTGGTGACGGTGGAGGTCGAAGGGCTCGGCTCGCTCACCAACCACATCGTCGAGGGGCCGGTGCCGGTGAGCGACGAGGTGGGTGCGCAGCCCACCGAGACCGAAGAGGTGCTGAGCACCGCGCTCGGGGGCGATTGGCCGCTGCGTGGGCAGCGCCGCCCGAACAACACCGACCGCAGCGAGCTGCCGTTCCCCCGCGTGCACCCGAAGTTGCCCGAGGGGTTCCAGTGAGCCCGTTCACCGGCGGCAACCGCGTCGACGTCGGCGGCGTGGCCGTCAGCACCGACCACTACATCGGTGGGCAGCGCGTGGCGTCGCCCACCACGTTCGAGGATCGCTCGCCGCTCGACTGGTCGCTGAAGCTGGCCGACGTGTCGCGCGGCGATGCGCACACCGCCGACCTCGCAGTGCGTGCCGCGGTCGACGCGTTCCCGGAGTGGGCGGCGATGGGCGTGAAGGGCCGTGGCGACGTGATGCGCCGCGTGGCCGACCTCATCGACGAGCACGTGCCGTCGCTGGCCGCGGTGGAGTGCCTCGACATGGCGATGCTCGAGGAGAGCCTCCGGTTGCGCGTGCTGTCGCGCGGCGCACGCAACTTCCGTGCGTACGCCGACCTGGCCGAGCAGTACGAGGAGCGCGTGTGGTCGTCGAACGGCACCGCGAACCGCGTGATGCGCATGCCGGCCGGCCCCACCGTGGTCATCACGCCGTGGAACGCGCCGTTCATGCTGAGCACGTGGAAGTGCGCGCCCGCGTTGGCCGCCGGCAACACCGTCATCCTCAAGCCCGCCGAGTGGAGCCCGCTCAGCTGCAGCCTGCTGGCCGACCTGTGCCACGAGGCGGGCATGCCCCCCGGCGTGTTCAACGTGGTGCAGGGCATCGGTGAGGAGGTGGGCGCCGCGCTGGTCTCCGATCCGCGCCTCACGCGCATCAGCTTCACGGGCTCGCCCGACACGGCGAAGCACATCGGCCGCGCCGCGGCCGAGAACATCGTGCCGTTCACGGCCGAGCTCGGCGGCAAGGGCCCGTTCGTGGTGTTCGCCGACAGCGATCTCGAGGCCGCGGCGAAGAAGGCCGCCGGCCAGTTCGACGACAGCGGGCAGGTGTGCCTGGCCGGCACGCGGCTGCTCGTGGAGGCGTCGGTGCGCGACGAGTTCCTCGCGCTGTTCCACCGCTTCGCCGATGCGCACGTGCTGGGCGATTCGCGCGACGCCGCCACCACCATCAGCCCGATGATCCATCCCGAGCACGTCGCACGCGTGGCGGGCTTCGTCGACCGAGCGCGGGACAACGGCGACACCATCCTGCGCGGTGGGCAGCGCTCCCCGCTCGGCAGCGACGACGGCCTGTGGTACGAGCCGACGCTCATCGAGCCGCGCAGCAACGACAGCGAAGTGGTGCAGCACGAGATCTTCGGTCCGGTGCTCACGTTCCAGACGTTCACCGACGAGTCCGACGCGGTGCGGCTCGCCAACAGCACCGCCTACGGGCTGTCGGCCATCGTGTACACCGGGTCGCAGGAGCGGGCCGAGCGCATGGGTCGCGCGGTTCGCGCCGGCACGGTGTGGACCAACTGCTTCCTCGTGCGCGACCTCACCGCGCCGTTCGGTGGGTGCGGCATCAGCGGCATCGGTCGCGAGGGCGGCGACTACGCGCTCGACTTCTACAGCGACCTGAAGATGTTCCAGGTGCTGGAGAACACGACGAACTGAGCCGATAGTGATTCGTGCGTCATCACCGTCCCACCTGCTGTACTGACCAGGTGCAACTCATCGGAGCCACTACGTGAGTCGTGGGGGCGCAGGCGCGCGCATCGCGCTGATCCTCGGCTCGCTGGCCGCCGGCGTGCTCGGCTGGTTCCTCGTCAGCACGTTCGGACCGAGCGACGAAGCGTCGTCGGCACCCGGCGCGATCGACCTCTACAGCTGCCCGATCGACGGTGCGCAGAGCATCGGCCAGCTCCAACCCGACGCCGACGTGTGGCTCATCGGCCAGAGCGCCGGCCGGTGGGGTGTGATCCGTCACCCCGACGACCCGGACCGCCTCGCGTGGGTGCCGCTCGCACAGGTGTCGACCGCGGCGAACCAGGGCGACCTGCCCGAGATGGGGTGCGACGAGAACCCGGTCACCGGCACCACGGCGCCGCCGACGTCGGCACCCGACAGCACGGCGGTGGGCGCGTCGTCGACGAGCAGCACCAGCACGTCGAGCACGTCGTCGACGAGCAGCACCACCTCCACCACCATCCCGTCCGATCGCACGCCGCCGACGGTGACGCTCGCGGCGAACCCGCCGGAGCGCACCTACCTGTACACGAGTCCGGCCCCGGGTTGTCCGTTCGAGGCGTCGCTCGAGGTGGCCGTGTCGGTGGCCGATCCCACGCTGCCGGTGTCGATCCGGTCGATCATCGCCAACTGGAACTCGCCGGCGGGCCCGCAGTCGGCCAACCTCACGCCGGTCGCGGGCAACCGGTTCCAGCTCGTCATCACCGCCAACGGCCCGGTGTCGGGTGAGCTGCCCGTCACCATCACGGCCACCGCCGCCGACGGCGCGGGCAACGTGGGCGCCGGCACGCTCACCGTCCAGCTCCGCAACCCCGCCAGCTTCGGGTGTGCGTGATGGCGCGTCGAGGCAACTCCCCCGCGCTGCTCATCGGCGCACCGCTCGTGATGCTGCTCATCGGCGGCGCCGTCGGTTGGTTCACCCGCGACTCGGGGGGCACCAGCGCGAGTGGCGGCACCGTGGTGGGCCGGCCGATGCCGTCGGGCTCGGAGCTCGATTCGCAGGCGCCGTTGCGCAGCCTGCCGAGTGCACCGAACACGATGGTCATCGACCAACGCGAACTGATCGGTCGTCCCGAGCTCGACACGGTCACCGTGCCTCGCGGTGCCGCGCTGCCGTTGGCGCTCGACGCCGGTGGTTCGGCCACCGTGGTCGACGCCGTCACGTTGCGCGCCGTCGACGACACGGCTCCCGCCGCGCTCCCGCCGGTGGAGCCCGTGCCGCTGCCCGCGGCGGTGCCCCCCGCTGCGCCGCCGAGCACCGCCGCGCCGGTGGAGTCGACGTCCACCACCGTCGCACCGGTGAGCGACGGGTTCGTCGACCCGTGCATCGCCGCGGCCGACGCGTGCGCGGGTGCGGCCGGCCGCACCACTGCGGAGCCCACCTCCGGCGACCGCGTGCTCGATCCGCTGCTGATCTCGGTGCCGTTCGCGGCCACCGGTGTCTACGCGTCGATGTGCGGCACCATCGAGGGCAGCGCCGTGCCCGACCCGTTCCTCACCCCGGCCGTGCGGCCCACCATCGCCGTCGTCGTGAACCAGCCCGCGAGCGTGGCGCTCACCGGCACGTGGAGCGACGGCACGCCGCTCGAGAAGTTCACGATGGTGACGTCACCCGAGTTCGACCAGCAATGGCAGGAACGTTGGGGCACCGAGGGCCGACAGGGCCTGCTGCTGGCGTGCATCACCCTGCCGCTCGAGGCGGTGCGCGCCCACGCGTCGGCCGGTCGGGCCGACCTGAGCGCGTCGCTGCTGGGCATCAGCGCCACCGGCCGCGCCGAGCTCGACGGCGAAGTGATCGTGTCGATGCCGCTCGACGGTGAGGACCCGCCGTTCGTCGATCAGATGGCGGTCGGTTCGCTCGGCGAGCAGTTCGTGGCCGACGGCACGCTGGCCCCGACGGTGCACGTGCACTACGCGGTCACCACCGACACGCTCATCCCCGCGGTGAGCACCATCGACCAGCGCACCGCGAAGGTCTATGCGCAGCACGAGTTCGTGGAGAACGCCGACTGCGCCGGGTGGGCGAACAACCAGCAGGGCCTGGCGCGCACGTCGACCGGGGAGTTCGTGGTCTCGTACGAGCAGCGCACCGTGGGCGGTCGCAGCCGTCCGGTCACGGTGGTCGACGGCGATCTGCACCTCGATCCGGTGCTGCCCGGCGGCTGGGAAGGGTTCGTGTGCACCCATCTGTTCGTGGCCGACGACGGCGGCAACCGCGTGACGGTGGCGCTGCGTGGCACGCAGGTGCGCAGCCCGCTGACCGCGACCTACGCGGTGGGTGTGGTGCTCGACGACCCGCTGCTGCCCGAAGGGTGGACGTTGGAAGCCACGTGGGCGACGGCGAAGGGCGGCGTGTGGTGCGGCCCGGCCGTGCTGACGCCCACGGCGCCCGGCGCGTCGTGCACCACCTACGCCCGCTCGGCACCCGACGGCATCACGCTGCTGCTGCGAGCCATCGACGAGAGCGGCGAACGTCGGCCGGCGTTCGTGGCCACGTTGCCGGTGAACACCGCGTACTGCACGCCCGACGATCCGTACGCATACATCAGCGACGGGTGCGCCACGGGTGCGACCGAGCGGTTGAAGGTGCCCGCCGATGCGACGGGCGAGCAGTCGGTGCGGGTCGCCATCCAGGTCACGCGCACGGCGCTGGCCGGGTCGTTGCAGACCAGCCCGGCGCACGCGTGGCGTATCGACGTCACCCAATCCTTCGTGTTCTGAGCCGTCGGGCCAGAATGCCGGGGTGCTGCCGCGCCTCATCGCCACCGATCTCGACGGCACGTTGTTGTCGCCCATGGGTGAGCTCACGCCGCGCACCGTCGCCGCGTTGCAGGCGGTCGCGGCCGCGGGTGTGACGGTGGTGTTCGCGAGCGGGCGTCCGCCGTTCATCGCAACCCGCGAGATCGAGGCGGCCGGCAGTGGCGTGCACTACGGCGTGATGGCCAACGGCACCGTCATCTGTTCACTGCCCGACGGGCACACGTTGCACTCGGTGTCGTTCGACGCAGCGGTGGCCATCGCGGCGGTGACGACGTTGCGGGCTCACGATCCCGAGATCGGTGTGGCCCTCGCCACCGACCGCGGGTTCGCGGCCGAGGCGGGCTTCCGCGAGCGCATGCCCATCGACCCGGGTGGCGACAGCGTGCCCGACGCGCTGGTGGGTCACGACGGCGCGACGGTGGCCATCAAGCTCATCGCGTTCCACCCGTCGCGCACGGCGCACGACCTCATCGAGCAACTGCCCGCCGTGCTCGGGCCCGAACTGGTGGTGGCGCACATGGGTGCCGACGCCGTCGAGATCGCACCCGCGGGCGCCGACAAGGGGCGCGGGTTGCAGTGGTTGCTCGACCATCTCGGCATCGACGGTGCGGACGCGCTGGTGTTCGGCGACGAAGTGAACGACCTGCCGATGTTCGCGGTCGCGGGCCGCCGTGTGGCCGTGGCGAACGCGCATCCGTCGGTGCGCGACGCGGCCGACGAGGTGACCGCCTCGAACGCCGACGACGGCGTCGCCCAGTACCTCGAACACCTCCTCACCCGATGACCCTCCCCAGCTGACCCCACCCCCACCGTTCATGTCATGGTCCAACCGGGGAATCCTCGGTGTGCGATCTCGCAGCATGGGTGACAGTTGATGTCGCGGAGCATGGGTGACACCTGAGGGTGTTCGTGGTCGAGTGATCGACCATGGGCCGGAAGGTGATTTCGATGAAGGTGA
>JBDKJP010000082.1:0-13460 GCA_039796575.1 Actinomycetota bacterium | reverse complement strand
CGGTCGAGCAGATCATCGCCACGCACGTCGTCGGGTTCTACGAGTTGGCCGCCATCCACCTGAGCGCCAGCCCGCCGAACCTGCCCAAGGCCGCGATGGCCATCGACGCGATGTCGGCCGTGGTGCACACCCTCGAGGGGCGACTCGGCGACGACGAGCCCACGATGCGCGACTCCCTGCAGAACATCCAGTTCGCGTTCGTGCAGATCAAGGGCGCGACGGGCGGCTGAACCGGCCGGCCGGCGCGCGGCGAACCCGCCCCTCCCCCACGGTCACCCCTTCGGCGCGCAGCAACTGTGCCTGTTCGCGCTCGTGCCCGGGCACGAGGCGGCCGGCGCTGTTCACCACCCGCCACCAGGGCAGGTCGTCGTCGGTGATGGCCAACAGGCGGCCGACGAGCCGGCTGAGCTTCGGGTAGCCGGCGTCGGCGGCGATGTCGCCGTAGGTGACCACTTCACCGGGGCGCAGCGACCGGATCACGTCGAGGATCCGTCGGTCGCGCGCCGGATCGGTCATGCCGACGTGATGCGGGCGGCCTCGTAGCGGCCGAGCTTGCCGAGCAACTCGAACGTGACGGCGGTGCCGACCGAGATGTCGCGGGTGCCGTCGGCGATCTCGATGCAGTGGAACGGGTACACCGCACCGTCGTCGGTGGCGACCCGACCGAGACCGACCGCACGGTCGAACTCCACGACGGCACCGGTGCGCGTGCTCACGGGATGATCTTCGAGATCGGCAGCTCGAGGATGCCGGTGGCGCCGGCGTCCTTCAGGGCGGGGATGAGCGTGTTGATCTGCCGCTTGGCGACGACGGTCTCGACCGCGAAGCCACCGTCGCCCGCCAGCGGGTTCACCGTCGGCGACTTCATCGAGGGCAGCAGGCCGAGGACCTCGTCGAGCTCGGCTGCGCCGACGTTCATCTTCACCAGCACCTTGCCGCGGGCGTCGAGCGTGCCGTTGAGCAGCGTCATCAGCTGGCCCATCGCGTGACGCTTCGCCGGATCGTCGTACGCCGCCTTGTTGGCGACGACCTCGGTGTAGCTCTGGAGGATCTCGTCGATGATGCGCAGGCCGGCGGCGCGCAGGGCCCGACCGGTCTCGGTGATGTCGACGATGCAGTCGGCGATGTCGGGGATCTTCGCCTCGCTGGCGCCGTAGCTGAGCCGGATGTCGGCGTCGATGCCCTTCTGGGCGAAGAACCGGCGGGTGAGCTCGGGGTACTCGGTGCTGACGCGCACGCCCTGCGGGAGCTGCTCGACGGCGGTGACCGGCGAGTCGCCGGCCACTGCGACGACGACCTTGATGGGCAGCGCCGTGGCCTTGCTGTACTTCAGCTCACCGAGGCTGACGACGTCGGAGGCGGTCTCCTCCACCCAGTCGCGACCCGTGATGCCGATGTCGAACAGGCCCTCCGACACGTACGTGGGGATCTCCTGCGGGCGAAGGATGCGCACCTCCGCGATGCGGGGGTCGTCGATGGACGCCTTGTAGTCGACGGACGACGAGCGCACGACGGGAAGGTCGGCACCCTCGAACAGTTCGAGCGTGGCCTTCTCGAGCGAGCCCTTGGGGAGGACGAGCTTCAGCACCCGGACGAGGCTAGCGGCGACCTGGTCAGTGGGACGTGGGAGTATCGGCCAGCAGCCGCAGCGCGTGCGGCAGCACGTCGAGCACGGCGCTCAGCTGCTCGACGCACCCCTTCGGGGAGCCGGGCGTGTTGCAGATGATGGTGCCGCCGCGCACGCCGACGATGCCACGGGACAGCCGACCGAGCGGGTTGACGAGGCGCATGGCCTCGGCGATGCCGGGGGCTTCGCGTTCGATGACCAGGCGGGTGCCCTCCGGGGTCTGGTCGCGCGGGGCGAAGCCGGTGCCGCCGGTGGAGACCACGAGGCCGGCGAACCCGTCGGTGAGCGACCGCAGCGCAGCGGCCACCGAGTCGGTGCCGTCGGCGACGACGGTGTGCTCGACCACGTCGAACCCGTGGGCGCCGAGCAGTTCGACGAGCGCCGCACCACTGGTGTCGGTGCGGGTGCCGGCGATGACACCGTCGCTGACGGTGAGCACCTTGGCGAGCAGGCGGGGCTGATCGGTCATGGACGCCTACGGTACCGAAGCAGGATCATCCCGTCGGTTCCTGCGTCGTGCGGGAGCACCCGCCAGCCGGCGCCGAACGGGCGCCACTCCCCCTCGGGGCGATCGGTGATCGGCTCGAAGTCGGCGAGCGCTGCGTGCGGCACGGCCTCGTCGGCGAGCAGCGTGCACACGCTGTACACCAGCGCGCCGCCGGGTGCGACGAGCGGCGAGATCGCGGCGACGATGCGGTGCTGCAGCGTCGCCAGCTCGGTGACGTCGGTGGGCCGGATGCGCCAGCGGGCATCCGGACGGCGGCGGAGTGTGCCCAGACCGCTGCACGGTGCGTCGACGAGGACGTGGTCGAACGAACCGGGCGCGAACGGCGGTGCGGTGCCGTCGGCGACGGCCGCGGCCAGATCGAGGGCGCCGAGGCGCTGGGCGTTCGCGGCGATGAGCCCGACGCGCTTGGGTTGCAGGTCGGCGGCCACCACGAACGCACCGGTGGCGGCGATGGCCGTCGCCTTCCCGCCGGGGGCGGCGCACACGTCGAGCACGCGCTGGCCGTCGACCGCAGGCACCGCGGCGGCCACCCACTGCGAACCGAGGTCCTGCGTGTAGCCGTCGTCGCGTTCGGTGGCCGACGGTGCGTCGTTCATCGCCGTCAGCGTGGCGATGGCATCGTCGTGGCCGAGCTCGGCGACGAGACGATCGACGATCCAGTCGGGGTAGCTGAGCCGGACCGCGTCGGACGGCCAGGTCATCGGCGTCGACGCCACCCGGCGCAGCACGGCGTTGACGAACCCGCGGGCCCGCTTCGGCGCCAACTCGACCGTCTCCCCCACGGCCGCGTGGGCCGGCACGTCGAGGAAGTGCAGCTGGTAGGCCCCCAGCCGCAGCAGCGTGCGGATCTCGGGGTCGGGCTCGCTGCTCACGAACCGGTCGACCAGAGCGTCGCAGGCGCGACGCATGCGCGTGGTGCCGTGCACGAGCTCGGTGACGAACCGCCGGTCCCGCGGGTCGAGCTTGCTGCGCTCGAGCGCCGTCTGGGTGACGAGGTTGGCGTACGCGCCGTCCTGGTCGACGCGGCACAGGCCGTGGTAGGCCACCCCGCGCGCAGTGCTTGCCGGTCGGGGCGCGCTCATTCGAAGTGCTCGTCGAGCTGCGGGCGGGCACCACGTGCGAAGTCGGCGAACGCCATCGGACCCTTGCCTTCAGGTTGCACGGTGACGAGCACGAGCCCGGGGGTGGCGGGCGCCGTACCGGCCGAGGCATCGCCGAGCTCGGCGGCGTGCACCTTGACGCGCTTGCCGCGGAACGTGGTCCATGCGCCGCCGAGGCGCACGAGGCGGTCGATGTCGGCGGCGGGCCGCGACCAGTCGATGCGCAGCTCCTCGGGCCGGATCTTCGCCGCGTACAGCGGCTCGCCGTGCTGCGGAACGGGGTCGCCGAGCGGGCCGTCGAGCGCGTCGACCAGTTGGCGGGTGCCCACCTCGACCAACTCGGCGCGCAGCTCGGCGGCGGTGGCGCGCGGACCGATGGGGACCCGTTCGGTCCGGTACACGGGCCCGGTGTCGAGGCCCTCCTCGAGCTGCATCAGGCAGACGCCGGTCTCGGCATCGCCCGCGAGCAGCGCACGCTCGACCGGGGCGGCGCCGCGCCATCGCGGCAGCAGCGAGAAGTGGAGGTTCACCATCGGCACCTCGGCCAGCACGTGCGGCTTGACGAGCTGACCGAACGCCACCACGACACCGAGCTCGATGCCCTTGCCCAGCACGTCGTCGACGTCGTGGCTCACCGGCAGACCGACCTCGAGTGCGGCGGCCTTCACGGGACTGGGGCTCAGCTCGCCACCGCGCCCGCGCCGCTTGTCGACGCGGGTGACCACCAGTGCGACGTCGTGACCGGCTTCGACGAGCGCCCGCAGCGGCGGGACCGCCATCGCGGGGGTGCCGAAGTACGCGAGGCGACGCCGCATCAACTGCGTCGGTTCACTTCAGGCGCAGGCGCCGGAGCCGGCCAGGCTGCGGGGTCTCCTGCAGGCGGCGGTACTCGGCCATGGCTTCCTTGCGCTGATCGGCATCCATGCGGTCGAACATCAGCACGCCGTTGAGGTGGTCGATCTCGTGCTGGAACATGCGGCCCATGAGCTCGTCGGCCTCGATCTCGACCTCGTCGCCGTCGATGGTGAGGCCACGCACGAGGACCTGGTTGGGCCGCACGATGTCGACGTACAGCTCGGGGATGCTGAGGCAGCCTTCGCTGTACACCCACTCGCCGTCGGACTCGACGACGACCGGGTTGATGATGGCCATCGGTTGGTCGTCGATGTCCCAGACCACGATCTGCTTCTGCACGCCGATCTGCGGGGCAGCGAGCGCGATGCCGGACTCCGACTCGTACAACGTGTCGAACATGTCGTCGATGAGGCGCGCGATCTTGCCGTCGATGTCGGCCACCGTGGAGGCCTTGGTCTTGAGGACCGGGTCCCCGAAGGTGCGGATCTGCTGCGCCATGCCTGCAAGGCTAGCGAGCGATGTCCGCGCCCGGTTCGCACTACTTCGACGAAGAGCCCACCACGGAGTCGTCGCCCCGCGACGTCGACCTGCTGCTCCCCGATGCTCAGTTCACGCTGCGCACCGACCGCGGGGTGTTCGGGTACGACCGCATCGACCCGGGAACGAAGCTGCTGTTGCTCCGTGCGCCCGCACCCGCACCGGCTGGGGACCTGCTCGACATCGGGTGCGGCACCGGGGCGATCGCGCTGACGATGGCGTTCCGCTCCCCCGCCAGCACGGTGTGGGCCGTCGACGTGAACGAGCGCGCCCGCGACCTGTGCCGCGGCAACGCGGAGCGCAACGGGTTGGCCAACGTGCGGGTGTGCGCGCCCGACGCGGTACCCGACGCGGTGCGCTTCGCCACCATCTGGAGCAACCCCGCCATCCGCATCGGCAAGGCGGCACTCCACGAGATGCTGCTGCGCTGGCTGGGCCGGCTCACCGACGACGGTGATGCGGTGCTGGTGGTGCACAAGCACCTCGGCAGCGACTCGCTGCAGACATGGCTCGGGGCGCAGGGGTTCCCCACCGGACGCCTCGCCTCGTCGAGCGGCTATCGCATCCTGGTCAGCCGCCGGGGCCACTGAGCCCGGTCACGCCCGCGGCGGGTCGACCTCGACGCGCAGCCGGCTGCCCTTCGGACGCGGCGCGGCGGCCAGTGCTCGCCCCAGCGCGAGCCAGTCGTCGGCACGCACCATCGCACCCTTCGCCGTGGGCGCCCACTCGAGGCCGGTGGCGCGCACCAACTCCTCGGCCTCGCTGCCCTCCACCACCGCGAGGGCGCGGAACGGCGGCAGCCCGAGCAACTCGCGGCGCGCCATCTCGGCCGCCACGGCACGCGACGGATCGGCGAGTTGCACGGCCGAGAGGAGTGGGTGCTGCGGGGTGAACGTCTGCACCATCACCCGGCCGCCGCGCTCGCGGCTGCCGACCAGACGGCCCGCGCGCACCAGCATCGCCAGCGCGTGCTCCACGGCGCGGTAGCGCGGCGCGAGCAGCTCGGCGTCGAAGTCGAGGAACGCCACCACATCGACGTTGCGGACGCGGTGCAGCACCGCCTCCGTGCCGACGTAGACATCGGCCTCGGGCAGCTCGTCGGTGTCGCCGGTGACCGCCACCACGGGCCGGTTCGCCGCGGCCTCGAGCTCCTCACGCAGCCGCGACACACCGGGCTTCACCAACGCCGTCGCGCCCGACCCGCAGTGCTGGCAGACCTGCGGCCGCTCGGTGCCGCACCGGGCGCACACGAGCATCGAGCGATCGTCGAGCGACACCGCCGCGTCGCACCGTTCGCAACGCTGCAGCGACTTGCACGACCGACAGGCGACCAGCCGAGCCCGGCCCGCGGTGTTGAGCACGCACACGACCCGCGTGTCGCGCCGGCGGAGCTGGGCGATGAGCGAGGAGCTGAGCAGCGAACGCTTCCACGGCTCCTCGTCGGAGCGGTCGACGACCTCGACGAACGGCCACCCGTGCACCGCCTCGTTGGCGGTCGGCTCGACCACGCGATCGCCCGCCCAGTGGAGCGCCGTGAGGGACGGGCACGGCGACACCAGCACGCACGCGGCACCGGCGCGGGCACAGCGTTCGACGGCGACGTCGCGCGCATGCCATGTGGGGGTGCGTTCCTCCTGCAGCGCTTCGTCGTGCTCGTCGAGCACCACCATCGACGCGAGGCCCGGGCACGGTGCCCACACCGCGGTGCGCGTACCGACCACGACGTCGACACCGGCCGCGGCGCGTGCCCATTCGTCGGGCAGGAGCGCGACCTGCAGCCCCGCCTTGCGGAGCCGGTTGGCGATGGCCCGGGTGGCCGCCGGGGTGGGGTGCACCACGATGCACGGCCCGGCCGCCGCGAGCTCGACCAGCATCGGCAGCGGATCGGTGAGCGGTGTGGTGCGCCGCACCCCCGAGGTCACACGCGATCCACCGGTACGGTGGGTGCGGCGCGACGTCGGGAGGGTGGTCACCATGGTGGGCGGCTGCGCGGCCACCAGGAACGGACGGATGCGCGGCGCGCCCCACCGGTCGGCCGCCCAGTGGGCGAGCGCCACCACCTCGGCCGGCGGACCGATCGACGACACCTTCGCGATGGGGACGAGCTTCTCGACGGGCAGCGACGGGTCGGGCTCGCCGAGCGCGACCACCCAGCCACCGACGCGACGACCGTGCAGGGGGACGCGCACCTTCGTGCCGACCGCGACGAGGTGATGCATCGCCTCGGGGACGAGGTAGTCGAACTGCTTGTCGAGCCCGGTGACGTCGGGGACGACCCGGGCCACCAGGGCGGGCGTGAGCACGCCCGGGATGGTCACACGCCGACGGCGCGCATGAAGTCGTCGAGGCGGCTGACCTGCTCCCAGGTGAACTCCGGCTTGTTGCGGCCGAAGTGACCGTAGGCGGCGGTCTGCTGGTAGATCGGGCGCTTCAGATCGAGGTCGCGCACGATGGCCGCCGGACGGAGGTCGAACGTGCTGCGCACGGCCTCGACGATCTTCGCGTTCTCGACGGTCTCGGTGCCGAACGTCTCGACGAGGATGCTCACCGGGTGCGCCATGCCGATGGCGTACGCCACCTGCACCTCGCAGCGGGTGGCGGCGCCACTGGCGACGACGTGCTTGGCGACCCAGCGGGCGGCGTAGGCCGCCGAACGGTCGACCTTGCTCGGGTCCTTGCCGCTGAACGCGCCGCCGCCGTGACGGCCCATGCCGCCGTAGGTGTCGACGATGATCTTGCGGCCGGTGAGGCCGGTGTCGCCGTGCGGGCCGCCGATGACGAACTTGCCGGTCGGGTTGACGTGCACGTCGTACCCGTCGCCCGCGAACTGCTCGGGGACGACCGGGCGGATGACCTGCTCGATGAGGTCGGGGCGGATGACCGTGTCGCGGTCGATGCCGTCCTGGTGCTGGGTGCTGATGAGCACGTGCGAGAGGCGCACGGGGCGGCCGTTCTCGTACTCGAGCGTGACCTGGGTCTTGCCGTCGGGGCGCAGGTACGGCAGCACGCCGGCCTTGCGCACCTCGGTGAGGCGCTCGCTGAGGCGGTGCGCCAGCCAGATCGGCATCGGCATCAGGTCGGGGGTGTCGTCGCACGCGTAGCCGAACATCATGCCCTGGTCGCCCGCACCCTGGAGCTCGAGCTGGTCCTCGGCGCTGCCGACCGAGCGCACCTCTTCGCTCTTGTCGACGCCCTGGGCGATGTCGGGGCTCTGCTCGTCGATGCTGACGATGACACCGCAGGTGTTGCCGTCGAAGCCGTAGAGCGCGTTGTCGTAACCGATGCCGTTGATGACCTCACGTGCCAGCTTCGGGATGTCGACGTAGGCCTCGGTGGTGATCTCGCCGGCCACGACGCACAGGCCCGTGGTGAGCAGCGTCTCGCAGGCCACGCGGCCGTGCGGGTCTTCCTTCA
Source organism: Actinomycetota bacterium (assembly GCA_039796575.1). Taxonomy (GTDB): domain Bacteria; phylum Actinomycetota; class Acidimicrobiia; order Acidimicrobiales; family Ilumatobacteraceae; genus UBA668. The sequence goes on along the minus strand of JBDKJP010000082.1, from coordinate 5,419 downwards.
GGATGGCGTCGAGCACGGCATCGCTGACCTGGTCGGCCATCTTGTCGGGGTGACCTTCGGTGACGCTCTCGGAAGTGAACGTGTAGCTGCTCACGGGGTGAGGCTCCTCATGTTGCTGGGGTGTGGGCTTCGCCACGGATCTCGGACACAGTATCCAGTACGGCCCGCGCGACGGTTCTTTTGTCGGTGAGTGGCACGGTGCGTGCAACGCCACCGGCGCGCAGCAGCGTGACCTCGTTGGTGTCGTGCTGGAAGCCGACACCGGGGGCCGACACGTCGTTGGCCACGATGAGGTCGAGGCGCTTGCGCTCGAGCTTGGACTGGGCGTTGGCGAGCAGGTCGCTGGTCTCGGCGGCGAAACCGACCAGCACCTGGCCCTGCGGCTTGGCGGCACCGAGCCCGGCGAGGATGTCGGGCGTGGGCTCGAGCACGATCTGCGGCACGCCCTCGTGCTTCTTGATCTTGCCCTCGGCGGCGGCCACCGGACGGAAGTCGGCGACCGCGGCCGCCATCACCACGACGTCGGCGGTGGGTGCCAGTTCCGTGAGCGCCGCCTGCATCTGCGCGGCGGTCTCGACCGGCCGGACCTCGGCGCCGGCGGGCACCGGCAGCTCGACCGTGGACACGATGGTGACCCGGGCGCCGCGGGCCGCGGCCTCGGCCGCGATGGCGTAGCCCTGCTTGCCGGAGCTGCGGTTGGCGATGACGCGCACCGCGTCGATGGGCTCGCGGGTGCCGCCGGCCGACACCACGACGTGGAGCCCGGACATCGGACCGTCGCTGAGCACCGCATCGACCGCGGCGACGATGACCTCGGGCGCGGCGAGCCGACCATGACCGATGTCGCCACCGGCGAGTCGACCGGACTCGGGCTCGACGACGTGCACCCCGCGCGAGCGCAACGTGGCGATGTTGGCCTGCACCGCAGGGTGCTCCCACATCTCGGTGTGCATCGCCGGGCACACCACGACCGGGGCGCGAGTGGCGAGCAGCGTGTTGGTGAGCAGGTCGGTGCTCAGGCCGGCGGCGTACGCGGCGAGCAACCGGGCGGTGGCGGGCGCCACCACGATGACGTCGGCGGTCTGGCCGAGCCGAGTGTGCGGGATGGGGCTGGCTTCGTCCCACAGGCTGGTCTGCACGGGCTCGCTGGCCAGGGCGGACAGCGTGGTGCGACCGACGAAGTGCTCGGCACCCGCGGTCATCACCGGGACGACGTGCGCGCCGGCGTCGACGAGGCGACGACAGACCTCGACGGCCTTGTAGGCCGCGATGCCCCCGGTGACACCGAGGACGATGCGCTTGCCGGCGAGCATGGCGATGCGGGCGAGCCGGGGCTCAGGCGTCGGCGTCGGCCGATTCGTCGGTCTCGTCGGGCTCGACGCCCTGGACGCGCACGATCTTGTCGGCGGCGATCTCCTCGAACCCGATGCTCAGCGGCTTGCGGGCGACCGAGCTGACCTGCGGCGGCACCATCTGACCGAGGCCGTCGCCGAGCTGGTTGAAGTAGCTGTTGATCTGGCGGGCACGGCGTGCGGCCAGCGTGACCAGGCTGAACTTCGAGTCGACGCGATCGAGCAGTTCCTCGATCGGCGGGTTGATCATGGTGTCGTACGAACGCGTGGACATCGAGTGGGCCCTCCTGAAAGCAGCGGTGCAGTCTACCGGAAAAGGGTCAATCGGCCGAGCGATGCTGGCGGATGATGTCCATCATCTCGGCCACGGTGCGCTCGAGGTCGTCGTTGACCACGACGTGGTTGGCGATGGCGAGCCCGACGGGCTCCTCGTCGACGGCCTTCTGCAGGCGCTGGTCGACCTTGTCCTCGGGGTCGCCACGACCGCGCAGGCGCCGCTGCTGCTCCTCACGCGAGGGCGGCAGCACGAAGATGAGCACGGCCTCGGGGTGCAGCGCCTTCACCTGGCGCGCGCCGTCGACCTCGATCTCGAGCACCACGTCGTGGCCCTCGTGGGGCTCGGGCAACGGGGTGCCGTAGTAGTTGCCGAGGAAGTTGGTCCACTCCAGGAACCCGCCCTCCTCGATGCGCCGCTCGAATGCGGCACGGTCGGTGAACACGTACGCGGTGTCGCGCTCACCCGGTCGTTGTGCCCTGGTGGTCCAGGAACGGCTCAACCAGAGCCGCGGATCGCGGTCCACCAGGGCGTTGACGATGGTGCCCTTGCCCACACCACCCGGGCCGGACACGATGAAGATGCGTGACGAGGACACGGCGGCCGATGCCGTCACGGCCTCACTTGCCGAGCTGCTCGAGCAACGCTGCCTTCTGCTGCTGGCCGAGGCCCTGCACGCGACGGTTGTCGGCGATGCCGATGTCTTCCATGATCTTCTTGGCCTTGACCTTGCCCACGCCCGGGAGCGATTCGAGCAGGGACTGGACCTTCAGCTTGCCGACCGTGGAGTCGGTGGACGCGAGTGCCTCAGCCAGGGACACCGAACCCATCTTCAGCTGGTTCTTCAGTTCCGCGCGTGCCGCACGAGCCTCGGCTGCCTTGGCAAGGGCGTTCGCACGCTGTTCAGGGGTGAGTTGCGGAGGTGTTGCCATGAGAGGACCCTACTCCTCTTGGTCACCCCCGTGGTGGCAATCCGCCCTGGTGAGCCAGTCCCGACAGCTGGGCAGGTGTCACACCACGCTCACTGCACCAGGCGAGGAGCTCGGTCTGGACGCGGTGCGGGGCCCGCGGGTCGGCGAACGTGGCGGTGCCCACCTGCACCGCGACCGCGCCGGCGAGCAGCAGCTCGGCGGCATCCCAGCCGTTCGCCACGCCACCGACGCCGACGATGGGCAGGTCGGGCAGCGCCGCGTGCACGTCGAACACGGTGCGCACGGCGACGGCGTGCACGGGCCGGCCGCTGTAGCCACCCCCGCCCGCACCGAGCACCGGACGACCGGTGTGCGGGTCGAGCACCATGCCGAGCAGGGTGTTCGAGAGCGTGACCGCGTCGGCGCCGGCGGCGGCGACGGCTGACGCCACCTCGACCACCCGATCGGTGTTCGGGCTGAGCTTCGCCCACCGCGGCCGACCGACCGCTGTGGTGGCGGCGATGACCTCGGCCGACAGTTCGGCGTCGTGGGCGAAGATGCCGCGACGGCCCTCGAGGTTCGGGCAGGACAGGTTCACCTCGACGGCCACCACGGTGGCAGGTGCCGCGGCGAGCTGTTCGGCCGCGGCGCGGTAGTCGTCGACGCTGCGCCCCCAGATGCTGGCCACCACGCGGGCACCGGTGGCGGCGAGCGCCGGGAGCTCGTCGCGCAGCCAGTGCTCGACGCCCGGGCCCTGCAAACCGACGGCGTTGATCATGCCCTCCCCCGCCGGATGCACGCGGGGAGCCGGGTTGCCGGCCCACTCGTACGCGGCGAGCGACTTCACGACCACGGCACCCAGCTCGGCGAGCGGGAAGAACCTCGACAGCTCGGCACCGTGCCCGGCGGTGCCGGACGCGGTGGTGACCGGGCCCGGCAGCGTGAGCGAACCGACCCGGACCGAGGTGTCCATCAGGCGTGGAACTCCTGCAGCGACCGCACGGCGATCTCCTCGCCCTGCATCTCGTTCATGCCCTGCACGGCGGCGAGCGCCGCCTCGACGGTGGTGACCGAACTGACCCGGTGCGTGTTGGCCGCCTTGCGGATCTGCTCGCCGTCGGTGCGGCCGCCACGACCCTGCGGGGTGTTGATGACGAACGCGATCTGGCCGCTCTCGATGAGCTGGACCGCGTTGATGCCGTTGCCGTCGGAGATCTTGCCGACCACGTGGTCGACCATCAGCCCGAATCGCTCGAGGTACTGGGCCGTGCCGTTGGTGGCCGCCACGCCGAGACCGAGGTCGCGCAGGCGCTGTGCCACCACCAGCCCGGCGGGCTTGTCGCCGTCGGCAAGCGACAGGAACACCGTGCCCTCCGTGGGGAGCACCGTGCCCGCGGCGAGCTCGGCCTTGAAGAACGCCTTGCCGAACGTGGTGTCGATGCCCATCACCTCACCGGTGCTGCGCATCTCCGGCCCGAGCGCCGTGTCGACCTCGGGGAACCGGTTGAACGGCAGCACGGCCTCCTTGATGGCGACGTGCCCGTGACGGCTGGGCGGCCGCAGCAGGCCCTCCTCGCGGAGCTCGGCGAGCGTGGCGCCGAGCATGACGCGGCTGGCCACCTTGGCGAGCGGCACGCCGGTGGCCTTCGCCACGAACGGGACGGTGCGGCTGGCGCGGGGGTTGGCCTCGATGACGTAGACCGTCGTGCCCATCACGGCGTACTGCACGTTGATGAGGCCGCGCACGTCGAGGGCCTTGGCGATGGCCTTCGTGTAGCGCTCGATGACCTCGACCACCCAGGCGGGCAGGGTCTGCGGCGGGATGGCGCACGCGGAGTCGCCGCTGTGCACGCCGGCTTCCTCGACGTGCTCCATCACGCCGCCGATGAGCACCTCACCGGTGTGGTCGCGGATGGCGTCGACGTCGACCTCGGTGGCGTCCTCGAGGAACCGGTCGATGAGCACGGGACGTTCGGCGGACAGGCCGCCCTCCTTGCCGAGGCTGCCGAACCCGGCGAGCTCGGCCATGGCCCGGGCGAGGTGGTTGCGGTCGTGCACGATCTGCATCGCCCGGCCGCCGAGCACGTAGCTGGGGCGCACGAGCACGGGGAACCCGACCTGCTCGACGATGCCGAGCGCCTGCTCGAGGTCGGTGGCGGTGCCACCGGGCGGCTGCGGGATGTGCAGCTCGTCGCAGAGCGAGTTCCACTTCTCGCGGTCCTCGGCGAGGTCGATCGACGCCGGCGCGGTGCCGGCGATGATGGACTCGGGCAGCTGGCCCGACAGCTTCAGCGGGGTCTGACCGCCGAGCGACACGATGACCTTCGGCGGCACTCCCCCGGCAGCCCGGGTCTCGGCGTCGATGACGTTGAGGACGTCCTCGCGGGTGAGTGGCTCGAAGTACAACCGGTCGGAGGTGTCGTAGTCGGTGGACACCGTCTCGGGGTTGCAGTTCACCATCACGGTCTCGTAGCCGGCCTTGCGCAGGGCGAACGACGCGTGCACGCAGCAGTAGTCGAACTCGATGCCCTGGCCGATCCGGTTGGGGCCGCCGCCCAGGACGACGATGCGCTTCTTGTCGCCCTTGGGCCGGGACTCGTCCTCGGTTTCGTAGGTGGAGTAGAAATACGGGGTGTCCGCCGGGAACTCGGCGGAGCAGGTGTCCACCTTCTTGTAGGTGACGGGGACGTTCTTCATCCGCGCCTTGCGCACCTTGTCCTGGGGCAGGCCCGTGAGGTAGCTGATCTGGATGTCGGAGAAGCCGTCCCGCTTGGCCCGGCGCAGGAGGCCGGTGGAGATCTTCTTCCCCTCTTTCTTGAGCTCTTTCTCCAGGTCCCAGATCATCCGCATCTGGCTGATGAACCACGGGTCGATGGCGGAGA
>JBDKJP010000081.1:0-14330 GCA_039796575.1 Actinomycetota bacterium | reverse complement strand
CTCGCATGTCCTGGTCGAGGCCGACGGCCCCTTCACCACCATCACCCTCAACCGTCCGGAGAAGCGCAACGCGCTGGCGCTCGACGTGATGGTGGAGCTCACCGAGGTGTTCCGCGAGGTGAGCGCGAGCGATGCGACCGGCGTGATCCTCGCGGCGAACGGTCCGGTGTTCAGCGCCGGCCACAACTTCGGCGACATGAAGGGCGCATCGGTCGACGAGGCCATCCACCTGTTCCAGGTGTGCACCGAGATGATGGACACCGTGCAGTCGATCCCGCAGGTGGTGATCGCCCGCGTGCACGCGCTGGCCACCGCAGCGGGCTGCCAGTTGGTGGCCACGTGCGACCTCGCGGTCGCGGCGCAGTCGGCCGGGTTCGCCATCCCCGGCGGCAAGGGCGGCCTGTTCTGCCACACGCCGCTGGTGGCGGTGGCGCGCAACGTGGGTCGCAAGCGTGCGCTCGAGATGGCGTTGACGGGCGACCCGATCGACGCCGCCACGGCAGCCGACTGGGGCCTCATCAACGCGGCCGTGCCCGACGAAGACCTGCACGCGGCCACGCACGACCTGTTGGCGCGGGCGACGCGCGGCAGCGTGGTGAGCAAGGCGCTCGGCAAGCGTGGCTTCTACGCGCAGGTGGGGATGGAGCAGTCGCAGGCGTACGAGTTCGCGGTGGCGATGATGGCCAACGCCGCGGTCACGCCCGACGCGCAGGAGGGCATCGCCGCGTTCCTCGAGAAGCGCAAGCCGGTGTTCACGCAGCGACCCTGATCGGGGGTTGCCATACCCTACCCCCGGGGGGTATGGTCATGGGCGTGGAACACACCCCCGGCTACCACGACCAGAAGCAGCAGCTCGTCGCCCGCCTGAAGCGCATCGAAGGTCAGGTGCGCGGCCTGCAGCGGATGATCGACGAGGACACCTACTGCATCGACGTGCTCACCCAGGTGGCCGCGGTCACCAAGGGGTTGCAGGGCGTCGGGCTGCAGTTGCTCGACGAGCACCTGCAGCACTGCGTGGCCGGCGCCTCGGGCGACCCGGCGCGCACCGAGGAACTGGTCCACGAAGCCACGAAGGCAGTCGAACGACTGCTGCGAGCCTGACAGGAGCGTCACATGAGCGAGAGCACCCTCACCTTCACCGTCCCGGGCATGACCTGCGGTCACTGCGAAGCCGCGGTGAAGGGCGAGGTCGGCAAGGTCACCGGTGTGGCCGGTGTCGACGTCGACCTCACCACCAAGCTGGTCACCGTCGCCGGTGCCGATCTCGACCGTGAAGCCATCGTGGCCGCCATCGACGAGGCCGGCTTCGAGGTCGCGGGCTGACATGAGCGTCGGGGCCCGTCTGGGCGCGTTCCTGTTGGTGCTGCTCGGCACGTTCGGCACGGCGTACGCCGTGGGCGAGAAGCTGCCCGGGCACAGCCACAGCGGGCACACGCACGGGCCCGGTTCGGTGGTGCCGCCCGGCTTCGAGAGCAACGGCCATCGCCTCGTCACCGATTCGGTGAAGGGGGCCGACGGCGAGCCGCGGCTGCTCACCTTCCACCTCGAGATGACCGACGGCATGCGCGTCACCGAGTTCGACGACAACCACGGCGCGCTGCTGCACGCCATCGTGGTGCGGCCCGACCTGAGCGGGTTCCAGCACCTCCACCCCGACATCGCCGACGACGGGTCGTGGCAGGTGCCGCTCGACGAGCCCGGCCAGTGGCACATGGTGTTCGACCTGCTGCCGTCGGGCACGAGCGCCGCGGTCGTGGTGAGCGCGAACAGCGACGACGAGGTGGCGGTCGAGCCGGTGCCGCTGCCCGACCCCGACGACGACGTCACGGTCGACGGCCTGCGCGTCGTGCGCGACGGGTTGACGTTCACCGTCACCAACGACGACGGCAGCCCGGCCACCGACCTCGAGCCGTACCTCGGCAAGGCCGCCCACCTCGTGGCGCTGCGCCAGGGCGACCTCGCTTACGTGCACCTGCACGCCACCGACGAGATGCCCGGCATGTTCATGTTCGGCTCGGCGCTGCCCGAGGCCGGCACCTATCGACTCTTCCTCCAGTTCGGTCACGACGGCGACGTGGTGACCGTGCCCTTCACGGTGACCCAACCATGAGTACGCCCGTCATCCCCACGCCTCCCGGTCTCGATCAGCTCGACCTCGAGCTCACCGGCATGACCTGCGCGGCGTGCGCGAACCGTATCGAGAAGAAGCTCAACCGGCTCGACGGCGTCACCGCCACGGTGAACTACGCCACCGAGAAGGCGAGCGTGCACTTCGACGCCGCCACCGTGTCGCCCGAGGCGTTGGTGGCCGCGGTGGAGAGCATCGGCTACGGCGCGGTGCTGCCGTCGCCCGAACCGACCGACGAGCCCGACGCGGCCGACGTGCGGCTGGCCGATCTGCGCCGGCGGTTGATCGTGGCGATGACGCTCGGCATCCCGGTGCTCGTGCTGAGCATGATCCCCGCGCTGCAGTTCCGCGGCTGGCAGTGGCTGTGCCTGGTGTTGGCCACGCCGGTGGCCGTGTGGTCGGCGGCGCCGTTCCACCGGGTGGCGTGGAAGAACGCGAAGCAGGCCGAGGCCAACATGGACACGCTGGTGTCGGTGGGCGTGATCGCCGCCTACGGCTGGAGCCTCTACGCGCTGCTGGCCACGCCGGCGGGCGACCTGGGCATGGAGATGCCGATGTCGCTGGTGCCGGCCCGTGGCGACAGCCATCACCTCTACTTCGAGGTGGCGAGCACCACGGTGGCGCTCATCCTGGCCGGCCGCTACTTCGAGGTGAAGGCGAAGCGCCGAGCCGGTGGTGCGTTGAAGGCACTGCTGGCGTTGGGTGCCGACACGGCCAACGTGCTGCAGCCCGACGGCACCGAGCACACGGTGCCGGCGAGCGCGTTGCGCGTCGGCGACCGGTTCGTGGTGCGTCCCGGCGAGCGCATCGCCACCGACGGCGAGGTGGAAGAGGGCACGTCGGCCGTCGACATGAGCCTGGTCACCGGCGAGAGCGTGCCGGTCGACGTGGCGCCGGGCAGCGCGGTCACGGGCGCCACCATCAACACCAACGGTCGGCTCGTGGTGCGTGCCACCCGAGTGGGCAAGGACACCGCGCTCGCGCAGATGGCCCGCCTGGTGGAGGCCGCGCAGAGCGGCAAGGCACCGGTGCAACGCCTGGCCGACCGCATCGCCGGCGTGTTCGTGCCGGTCGTGATGGTGCTGTCGATGGCCACGCTCGGCTTCTGGTTCGCCCGCACCAACAGCCTCACCGAGGCCATCGGCCCGGCGGTGGCGGTGCTCATCATCGCCTGCCCGTGCGCGCTGGGCCTGGCCACGCCAACGGCGTTGCTGGTGGGCACCGGTCGCGGTGCGCAGCTGGGCATCCTCATCAAGGGCCCCGAGATCCTCGAGAGCACCCGCAAGGTCGACACCATCGTGCTCGACAAGACCGGCACGGTCACCACGGGCACGATGAACGTGGTCGCGGTGTCGCCGCTGGGCGTGGAGCGCGACGAGCTGCTGCGCCTGGCCGCGGCGGTCGAGCAGGGCAGCGAGCACCCCATCGCGAGGGCGGTGGTGCGCGCGGCCGACGGGCTCGCCGTGCCGCCGGTGGCCGACTTCGCGGCGCTCACCGGTGTGGGTGCCACGGGCACGGTGCACGGTCGTGCGGTGTGGGTGGGTCGTGCCACCGACGAGCAGGCCGCAGCACACCCGGGCCACACGGTCATCGCGGTGAAGGTCGACGACGAGCTGCGCGGCACGCTGGCCGTGGCCGACACGGTGAAGCCCACCAGCGCGGCCGCCATCGAGCGGTTCCGCCGGTTGGGACTGCGGCCCGTGTTGCTGACGGGCGACAACCAGGCGACCGCCAACGCGGTGGCGGCCGAGGTGGGCATTGCGCCCGCCGACGTGATCGCCGGCGTGCTGCCCGACCAGAAGGTGGCCGAGGTGGTGCGCCTGCAGGGCGAGGGTCGTGTGGTGGCGATGGTGGGCGACGGCGTGAACGACGCGGCGGCGCTGGCCCAGGCCGACCTCGGCATCGCGATGGGCTCGGGCACCGACGTGGCCATCGAGGCGAGCGACCTCACGTTGGTGCGCAGCGACCTCACCGCCGCGGCCGACGCCATCCAGCTCAGCCGGCGCACCCTCGGCGTCATCAAGGGCAACCTGTTCTGGGCGTTCGCCTACAACGTGGCGGCCATCCCGCTGGCGATGGCGTGGATGCTGTCGCCGGTGGTGGCCAGTGCGGCGATGGCGTTCAGCAGTGTGTTCGTGGTGAGCAACAGTCTGCGTCTGCGACGCTTCCGCCCGGGCGCCTGACGCCACACCCGCCCGCGTCGCGGTGTCATGCCGCGAGCAGTTCGTCGGCGGTGCGCCGCAGCCGGTGCACCAACGCCTCGCGCCGGTGACCGACGGTGCGCACACTGACCTCCATCGCCGCGGCGATCTGCGGCGGCGTGGCGCCCGACAGCAACAGGGCGAGCAGTGTGAGGTCGTCGGTCGACAGGGCGCGACGGCGGGCCACGGCGACGAGCTCGTCGAGCGTGTCGCCGGGCTCGTCGACCTCAACGGGTCGGTCGAGCTGGGTGCCGGGCAGCAGCTCGGGCACCACGGTGGCGCGGTGGGCGCGCACGAACGCGTGGTACTCGGCGTCGCGCAGCAGGTTCGCGGCCAGGTGGTGCGGACGGCGCTCGAGCGGGTACGTGCGCACCACCTGCCACGCCGCGGTGACCACCTCCTCCAGCGCGTGCGGGCCGCCTTCGGGGCGGCGGGCCCAGCGGCGGGCGGTGTGCACCAGGCCGGGCAGCAGACGCTGCAGCACCACCCGCGCGGCCAGGTCGTCGTGGCGGGCGAGCTCGACCAGGCGGTGCAGCACGACGTCGGGCGGGGTGGAGGGTGACGGCCAGGAGGCGGCGGCTGAGGCGGCCTGGCCGACGCCACCACGGCGCGACAGCGGTCGCAACCCGGCGGCCACCGTGAGGTCGTCGAGCGACCGGAACGGCACGCCGAGCTGCCAGTCGGCGGCCCGGCGCAGCACGGCCGGGCGGTGGGAGAGCACGTCCCATTCCCGCTGGAGGCGGGCCATGAACGTGGGCGGGAGGGGCGAGGGCTGGGGGAAGGTGGTCATGTCGGCAGCGTCGGCCTGGCCACTCACCGGGCCGCTCACCGCACGCCTCACCGAGGCGTTCATCCCCTGGTCATCGGGCAGATTTGTCTGCCGATCGGGCCGGTGCGCCGTCACCAGTGAGGGTGATGAACTGGTACTGCGCCTGGCACACCGGCCCCGATGCGGGCGGCACGCACCGCCTGCCCGAGGGCCGCCACCTCGTGGGACGGGCACGCACCGCGGCCGTGCGCTGCGACGACCCCACGCTGCTTCCCCACCATCTGTTGCTCGACGTGCGCGCCGACGGCTCGGTGCGCGCCGAGCAGTTGGCCGGCCGGGTGCCGGTGCGGCACGCCGACGGCACGGCGTTGCGCGAGGGGCCGGCGACGCTCCCCGACGGCGCGCTGCTGGAGGTGGGGTCGAGCGTGCTCCAACTGCGACGCGGTGACCCGCCCGTGCACGCGCCGGCCACGGTGCGCGCCGATGGAGTGCTGGTGCGTGCCCCGCGCGCGGTGCCCACATGGGTGCCGGCGTGCCCGGTGCCGCCCGAGCCGCTGCGCACCGACGACGAGCCGGTCGGCGGTCTGCTGCCCGCGCTGCTCGGCGTGGCCGGTGCGGCCGTGATGGCGATGCTGCTGCACCAACTGATGTTCCTGCTGTTCGGGTTGATGGGCGCGCTGGTGGCCGTGGGCAGTTGGGTGGCGCAGCACGTGGCGCGCCGTCGTCGTAGGGCACAGCGTCGCCACGAGCACGCGGTGGCCGCGGCGCTGCACGCCGATGCGGTGGCGGCCGACCGCGAGGCGTTCGTCGCGGCGCACACGGCCGCTGTGCCGTCGCCCGCCTCGGTGCGCGCCACGTTCGAGGCCGGTGTGCGCGCGCCGGTGTGGTCGCGGCGGGCCGAGCACGGCGACGCGTTCGTGGTGTCGATGGCGCGCGGTGCGGTGGCGCACCCGAACCTCGATGCGCCGGTGGCCGACCTGCCGGTGCCGGTGGTGCTGGGGCCCGGGGCTCGCGTCGCGGTCACCGGGCCGGGTGCGCACGCCGTGGCGCGTTCGGCCGTGGTGCAGTTGGCCGCGTCGGCCGGTCCTGCCGATGTGCGGTTGGTGGTGTTGACCCGTCAGCCGTCGCGGTGGGCATGCGTGGCCGAGTTGCCGCACCTGCAGCTCCCCGACGGCACGGCCGCGGTGGTCGACGAGAGCGGCCTGGCCGACGTGCTCGACCAGTTGGCCGGCGCGCCCGCCGTGGTGGTGGTGACCGACGCGGCCGATGCGTTGGCGACGCGCACGGGCGCGTTGCGGCGTGCGCTCGACGACCGGCTGGGGTTGCTGGCGGTGTTGCCCGACGACCCGGCGCCGCAGTTGTGCACCGCTGTGCTCACGCTGCAGCACGGTCCGCTGGCGCGGTGGGTGCCCGACACGGTGGCCACGTTGCTGCCCGAGCCGGTGCGGGTGACCGCGATGGGTGAGCGTGCGGTGGCCGAGTGCTGCGCCGCGCTCGCGGCGTTGCGCGACCCGGAGGACGTGCTCACCGCGCATCGTCTGCCGAGGGAGGTGACGTTGGCCGACGTGGTCGACGGGGTGACCGCCGACGACGTGGCACGCCGGTGGCGCGATGCGGTGCACGAGGCGCGCACGCCGATCGGGCTCGCGGCCGACGGGATGGTCGACCTCGATCTGGTGCGCGACGGGCCACACGGGTTGCTCGCCGGCACCACCGGCTCGGGCAAGAGCGAACTGTTGCGGTCGTTGGTGGTGGGGTTGGCGTTGCACGTGCCGCCGCACCGGTTGCAGATGGTGCTGGTCGACTACAAGGGCGGTGCCACGTTCGACGGGGTGGTGGGCCTGCCGCACGTGGCGGGCGTGGTGACCGACCTCGACGACGCGCTGGCCGATCGGGCGTTGCGCAGCCTGCACGCCGAGCTGCGTCGGCGCGAGCACCTGTTGCGCGAGCACGGCGTGGCCGACGTGGTGGGCCTGCGCGAGCGGGCGCCGGAGGTGCTACTGCCGCGGTTGCTGGTGGTGATCGACGAGTTCGCCGCGCTGGTGCAGGAGCAGCCCGAGTTCCTGCACGCGCTGGTGGGCGTGGCGCAGCGCGGGCGCAGCCTGGGCGTGCACCTGCTGTTGGCCACGCAGCGGCCGAACGGGGTGATCAGCGACGACATCCGCGCGAACACCGAGCTGCGGCTGGCGTTGCGGTTGCTCGACGGTGCCGATGCGGTCGACGTGGTGGGCGACGTGCGTGCCGCGCACCTGCCGCGCTCGGTGCCGGGTCGTGCGGTGATGCGGTTGGGCGCGGCCGAGCACCTCGAGTTCCAGACGGCGCGGGTGGGCGACACCGCGGCGATGGTGGCCGCGGTGTGCGAGGCGGCCGCTGCCACGGGTGCGCAAGGCGGACCGCCACCGTGGTTGCCGCCGCTGCCCGAGCGGCTGGAGCGGCATGACGTGGCCGACGGTGCGATCGGGTGGTGCGACGACCCCGACCATCAGCGTCGGGTCGAGCTGCGGTGGCGACCCGATGACGGCAACGTAGTGGTGGCGGGCGGGGTGGGCACCGGCGTGTCGTCCACGCTGCGCACACTGGCGGCGCAGGCACTGGCCACCGACGGCCATCACGTCTACGTGTTGGTCGCGGGCGACGATGCGGCGTGGGGCACGTTGGCCACGCACCCGCGGTGCGAGGTGGTGCCGTTGCACGATGCCGAGCGCACGATGCGGTTGGCGCGAGCGGTGCAACGGCGTCACCGCGTGCCGGCGGCGGGCGAGCCGGGGTGCGTGCTGGTGGTGGACGGGCTCGACGTGGTGCGTCGGTCGCTCGACGACGTGGCCACGGCCGAGGTGCTCGATGCGTTCGAGTGTGTGATCGCGGGCGACGGTGCGGTGACGGTGGTGGCGGGCATGACCGGTCCGGCGGCAGCGGGCTCGGGGCTGCTGAGCCGCACCACGCACCGCTGGCTGCACCACCTGCCCGACGCGTTGGACGCGGGCGCATGGGGCGTGTCGCCGCGCGCGGTGCCAGGCCCGGTGGCGGGTCGGGTGGTGGTGGCGTCGACTGGGTTGCAGGCGCAGCTGGTGGTGCCGCCCGCGGCGCTGCAGGCGGTGGGCCGCGATCGCGGGGCCGTGCCGGTGGAACGCATCGCGGTGGTGCCCGACGTGGTCGACGACGCGGTGCTCGATGCCGGCCGACGCGTCGACGACGAGGTGGTGCTGCCGGTGGGCCTCGACGTGGCCACCGGTGCGGGTGCGGCGCTGGTGGTGCCCGACGGCGAGCACGTGCTGGTGGTGGGCGGCGGCCGGTCGGGCCGCAGCACGGTGCTGGTGCGGTTGGCGGCGGCGTGGCGCGAGGCGCATCCCGACGGTCGGGTGATCGCAGTGCTGCCGCGGCGGTCGTCGTTCCCGGCGGCCGCGGCCGATCGGGTGGTGCGCCGCGGCGACGTCGACGATGCCCTCGCCGAGTGGGGCGACACGCCGCTGCTGGTGGTGGTCGACGACGCGGAGCTGGTCGACGACACCTCGGGCGCGCTCGCCCGACTGGTGAGCGGTCGCGGTGCGGGCGTCACCGTGGTGGCGGCGGGCCGGGCCGAGTCGTTGCGTCACCGCTACGGGCACTGGACCACCGCGGTGCGCCACAGCCGGCTCGGGTTGGTGGCGGTGGCCGACGCGGCCGTCGACGGCGAGTTGCTCGGCGCCGCGTTGCCGCACCGCGCTCCCGTGCGGGTGCGGCCGGGGTGCTGGTGGGTGGTCGATCACGACGGCGCCCGGTTGGTGCAGGTGGCGCAGACCGCGACGCGGTCCCTCCGCGCACAGGTCGCGTTGTAGCGTTCCGCGCATGGACGACACCAGCCCGCAGTGGGCAGCCCCTTCCGGCGACGCTTCCACCTCCTCGGAGACCACGCCGGAGGCAGCAGCGCCCGAGACCGCTGCGCCGGAGGCCGGTGCGACCGAGCCGATCACGTCGGTGGTCATCGACACGCCGCCGAAGAAGTCGCGCAAGGGCCTCGTCGCGGCGGTGGCCGTCGTCGTGGTGATCGCGCTCGGCGTGGGTGGGTTCCTGCTGGCGAAGGGCGGCAGCGACGACGACTCGTACTCGCTGGAGGCCGCCGCGGCACGCGCGGCCGATGCGGCCGGCACCGATTCGACGATCAACACCGAGGCGATGGGCCAGGAGGTGTCGATGCACGTCACCATGGCGAACGCCTCGAAGCTGATGCAGATGGAGATGGACCTCGGCGGGTCGTTGCTGGGCGACGACCTCACGCTCCAGGCCATCCTCGACGGACCGAACGAGACGATGTACATCGGTTCGGCGTTCTTCGCCGGCATCTCGGGCGAGGAGATCGACGCCGACTGGATCAAGATGGACCGTGCGGCGATGGAGTCGGCCGGGCAGGACACCAGCTTCTTCGACCAGCTCGACGGCAGCGCGCAGTTCGACCCGGCCGGCACGTTCGAGAAGGCGAAGAGCATCACCGAGATCGGCATGGAGGAGTTCGAGGGCGAGCAGGTGAAGCACTACGAGGTGGTGGTCGCCATCGCCGACCTCGAGGGCACCGACGGCATCCTGCAGAGCCAGATCGACTCGCTCGACGGCGACGTGCCCGACGAGGTGGTCTACGACATGTACGTCACCGAGGACAACGAGATCCGGCGGGTCACCAGCGCCATCGACTTCGGTGTGGCGAAGGTGAAGGTGGAGATCGTGCAGCACCTGCTCGACACCGAGCCCGCGATCGAGATCCCCTCGGGCGACGACGTCATCGACGCGGCCGAGTTCATGTGATCGAGGCCGCCCACCGTGCCAGTGCGGCGGTGGCGGCCAGTGCGATCCGTTCGTCGTCGCCCCGGTGGTGGCGCGCCACGGCGGTGCCGGCGATGAGGCCGGCCACCACGGGCGCGCCCACCCCGTCGGTGAGGTCGAGCCATTCGCCCCAGCTGGCCGGGTGGTCGTACCAGCGCAGATAGCCCGAGGGCGACACCGGCCACCAGCGCTCGTCGAAGCGGAGCACCACCTTCTCCACCACCCCGGGCACCAGTCGTCGCAGCGCGGCGAGGTGGCCGTCGGGCAGGCCGGGTTCGAGGTCGAGCTCGGGAACCAGCCACACGGGGATGGTGCAGATGCAACGATCCACGCGCAGCACGTCGCCGTCGGCGGTGCGAATGTCGACGCCGTCGGCGTGCCAGTCGATGCCGCATACCGGTGTGCCGAGGCGGATGTCGATGCCGTCGGCGAGACGGCGTTGGATGGCCGCGTACCCGTCGGGCAGCCAACGGTCGCCCACACCCACGCCGGGTTCGTCGAGTGCGGTGCGCGCGCCGAGGAGGTGGGCGGGGGCAGGGTTCTCGAGCTCCAGTTCCAGGTCGACCGCGAACTGCGCCGCGCGTCGCTCGTGCGGGGGCAACCCGGCCAGGTAGGCGGGCAGCACGTCGGCCACGGTGGCGTCGGCGGGTGTGGTGGCGAGGTGCGCGGCGAGCGCGGCGTGTGCCGCAGGCACGTCGCCCACCGGCCCGTCGGATGCGGCGGCGAGGGGGTGGTGGAAGTCGGTGGGCACGGTGCGCAGCCCCCACTGCTCGGCCAGGCGGGCGAGCGAGTTGGTGGGGCCCTGTTGCAGCCAGGCGGCGCCGGCGTCGGCATGCACGCCGCTGCCGAGGTCGACGGTGTGGGCGCGGCCGCCGATGCGGTCGCGGGCTTCGAGCACCACCACGTCGGCGCCGAGGTCGGTTGCGGTGCGGGCGGCACCGAGCCCGGCGAACCCGGCGCCGATCACCGCGATGCGTCGTGCCCCGCCGTCGACTGCCCATCGAGCGGCGCGCACCCCTTCGTCGTACGCGCCGTGGGTCATCGACGGGGCGACGGGGTTGGTGGCGTCGCCGGCGAGCACGAACCGGCCGTCGACCGGGGTGCCGACGGTGGCGCGGTCGGCGGTGCTGCCGCCCACGCCGAGCGACGTCCACGAGCCACGCGACCACGGGTCGCTGCCCCAGTGGGTGACGTGCCAGGCGACGGGTGCGAGGTGCATGGCGGCGAGTCTGCCCGACTGCAGTGGCGCAGGGTGCGCCAGTAGGCTCCCGCCCGATGAAGCGGACGACCACTCCTGCACGCCGGCTCGCGCGTGCCCTCGCACCCGTCACCCTTGCTGCGCTGGCGTTGGCCGCGTGTGGCAGCTCCAGTTCGGAGTCGCCGTCGACCAGCATCCTGGTGGCACCGAAGATCACGGTCACGTCGGTGAAGGGCGATCCGCGCAGCCAGCTGTTCGCCGCCATCTACGCCCGGGTGCTGGAGGACAACGGCTACCGCGTGTCGCGCAAGGACCCGGTGGAGCTCGATCGTGCGGGCTATCTGGCGGCGTTGGCCGAGGGTGAGTTCCAGGTCATCCCCGACAGCACGGGTGCGTTGCTGAGCTTCGCCTACTCGCAGCCCGATGCGCCGATCGCGCCCACGACGGTGGTGCCCGATGCGCCGGCGAGCACGGTGGCGCCGGTGGCGCCGGTGACGACGCCGACGGGCGACACGAGCGGTGCGAGCACCACGGCGGCTGCGGCCACCAGCACCACGCAGGCGGCGGCCATCACGAACGGTCGGTCGGTGGCCGAGCAGTTGATCGCGATCCGTGCGGTGCTCGACGAGGCGGTCACGGTGGGCAACCCCACGCAGGCCGAGGACAAGGCGGTCATCGCGTGCACGCAGGGCACCGTCGACCAGTTCAAGGATTCGCAGTTCGTGACGCTCACGAACCTGGCGTCGAACGCTCCGGAGATCCGGCTCGCCGGTTCGGCCGAGTGGCGTGACGACAACGAGGCCGGTCTGCCGGCGTTGGAGTTGTACTACGGCGGCGAGTTCAAGAGCATCGACACGGTGGAGGAGGCCGACATGGCCGCGGCCATCGACGACGATGCGGCCGACTGCTTCGCGTTGGGTTCGATGAACCCGGTGATCACCACGAAGCGCCTCACGATCCTGCAGGACGACAAGGCGATGGTGCGTGGCAACGCGTGGGTGCCGTTGATGTCGGCCACCATCGCGAACGCCGACGTGATCACGGCACTCGATTCGGTGAACGTGGCGCTGACGAGCAACCGCCTGAACCAGATGTTCAACGAGATCGAGCAGAACGGCACCGACCCCGCCGTCGTCGCCGACGCCTTCCTCGACACCCTCTGAGTCGGACGGGGGGCCGCGCGTCGTCAGCCTCTGCGCTCCGACCATCTCTCTGGCGATGTCGCTCCTTGGGCGACGCTCTCGCAAGGCAGCAGTAGCCGGCCACACCGCCGCGACCGGCCCGTCGCAGGCCTGCGACGTTCGGCAACCGGACTCTCTACGTGCCGAGCACAGCCCGCCTCAACTGGGCGTCCGTATTCGAGGGCCAACTCCAGCTCACGCTTGACATTCGATGAGACCATCGACAAATGCTTCGAACGACTCCGCGATCTGGCGCGGTGCCCGGTCCTCGTCCACGTAGACAACGACGGGTTCACCGTCCAGACCACAAGCGCGGTAGTCAAGCATGACTGCATCATGTCCACCTGACGGCATAGCGCAGATCACGACACCCACATCCGGGTATCCCCACTCCGCCACCATGTAGCGGCTACCGAGCTCGTCGCTATCGATCCCCCATTCCCCACCTACGCCCAACAGCGCATCGACTCCAATGTGGTCCGGTGCCCACGATGTCGGGAACGGCGTCGGAAAGCACCGCCGCCTCAGGGTTCCGCCGTTGCGATCCGTGATTAGCGACACGTAGGCAGCCGGTAGATGCACACCCAACGACCGCTCAGCTTCGCGAATCATCTCGGCAGTCACCGCCGGTCCGGTGTAGTAGTCGTCGCCGTCGAAGACCTGATCAGCCTGCACCCGAGAAGCCCCCCGTGTGACCCGTCTGCGCATGGACTCTGGAGTCGACGAGTTGCATCAGACCTGTGTCCTGGTGATGGTGCCACGTATACCCCGCGGGCCGTTGGCCCGTGATACCGGCAGCTGCGTCAGCGCGGGCAAAGTCAGTGCTACGGCTACCGGACAACTGGATTCGCACGTCGGCCACGTCCGGATGCCGCCACGCCGAGAAGTCCGGGAAACCTGCGTCGTCGAATGGAACACCAGTCGTCGGATGAGTCTGCCCGGCTAGACGCCCGTTCCGAATGCAGTTGTGTACCAGCACCTCCTGCGCGCCCACCACCACGAAGTAGGTGTGGATGCCCTCAACTGTGAGGTTGTGAACCCGACGCACCGCCGCCCACTCGCCAACGCCTTCGACAACGACCACCGTCCCGTCAGAAGCGAGTAGCTCGTCGCCGATTTCGAGCTCACCGGCGTCGACCCATTCACCATCGTCATCGACCCAGAACGGATGCCGATCCGTTGCTGTCACAACGGCACCGTCGATCTCGATGTTGACGAGTTGCTTGATGCCGTCGCCAACGATCGTGTCGATCACCCTACGGGGTCCACGATCACCGCTGTCAGGGTCCGAGGCAAGCACCATGTCACCGATCTCAACGTCCTCGATCGGCTTCGTGGTCCCGTCGGCCATCAACACCCGGGTGCTTGGAATGAAGCTGTTCGAGCGGCAGGCCGCACCGATGACGTCGTCGATCGTGTTTGTGGCCGGTTTGATGAGGTTGGAGATGCGGCCGAGTCCGTAGCCGAGGGTGCCGTCGATGAGGAGGCCGGTGGGGTCGGTCGCTGCCATGGTGGCGTCGTCGATGGAGTCACCGTTGAGGAGTCCTTCGGTGAACCGGGTGACGGCGCCGCCGACCATCGTGCAGGCTCCTCCGACCACGGGGGTTGCGAGACCACCGGGCATCGCTTCACCCGCGGCAGCGCACAGTCCACCCGCGACCACACCCGCCACGACCGCGACCGCTGACTTCAGGAACCCGCCGAGTCCGTCACCGGTGTCGGCGAGCCCATCAGCGAGTGCTTGCTCGTTCCCGTAGAACGCGGGCGGTTTCCCCTTCGATGCCAGGTTCGCGTTGAGGAGCGAGTTCCAACTCAAACTCGCCGAACGGAACTGGTCACCGTTGTTCCAATGCCACTGGTCATACATCCACTCACCACCCGGCAACGCCATCAGCCCGTTGGGGTCGGAGAGTGTGGTGGGGTTGCCTGCTGCGTAGGTGTACGGGTCCCCGGTGGTGGCGACGAGTGGGTCGATGGTGATGAACACGCCGGTGGTGGGGTCGTAGTCACGGTGTTCGAGATGGGTGAGCCCGGACCCGTCCTCGTGCTTGCCGAGGAA
>JBDKJP010000080.1:0-8088 GCA_039796575.1 Actinomycetota bacterium | reverse complement strand
GCCCCCGCCACCATTTTCCAACATTTGGAACTCGAAGGACCAGGTCTGACCTGGTCCTTTGTGGTTTTCCGGCCATGCTCATGGCCCAACTGCCCCTGTCGGCGCCGGAACAGAAACCTGTCCACAGGACCGAAGGCCCTACTACTGAAAGCGCGTGGACGACCACACTGAACGTTGGCGGATGGTTGGGCCTGCAGGCCCGCCCGTGCACCCGCTCAATCCACCGGACCGACACCTCTATGAACCCGACCCTTCCCGCCGCCCCTCGTCTACGCAAGACCGAACCCCGGTGAGCGCAGTGGCCCACATGAAGATCTCCCTCCGCGCCGTCGCCGCCCTCGCCGTGATCTTCGGCACCAGTGCCCTCACCGCCTGCGGCGCCGACACGGCCACCGCAACCTCGAGCACCCTGGCCCCACTCCCTTCCGAAGGCACCGTTCAAGTCGGCTGACCCAGTCCACAAGCGCGTCGGTGAACAGTTGCGGGTCTTGTCCGTGCATCGAGTGGCCCATGTTCGGGAACGAGCGATAGTCGACGTCGACACCGGCGCCCGCGAGTAGCTCGAGCACGCGTGCCACGTGGAGATCCGACAGCGCGCCCACCAACAGTCCGTTGGTGTCGTCGACCTTGCGGAAGTGGTGGGTGAGCAAGACCGGCGTGCGGACTGAGCGCAGCATGCGTTCGTGGTCGCATGAGGCGGCGACCGTTCCGGTCCAGAAGGCGCGTCCCCACTCGGGGTCGTATTCCTTCAGGTTCTGCGGCGGCTCGGAAGCGGGTGTGAACAGCATCTGCATCCAGGCCGGCAGGACGTCGGGCGCGGCGGCGACCATTCCGTCCCAGTCGCCGATGCTCCATTGGTCGCCGAGGTAGGTGCTCCAGAGACGGAACGAGGCTCCGACGCCTTGTCTGATGCCTTGGCCCGTGGCTGGGTTGAGCTCGCTGTGGAACAGTGGCGGGTCTTCGTAGTGGGCGGCGATGACCTGGCCGGGCTTGGCGTACGCGGAGAGCCATGCCGAAAGGACTCCGCCGCATGAGAGTCCGCTGACGATGGTTGGCCGGCCGATGACGGTGTCGATGAACTTGACGAGGTCGTTGCCCATGTTGTCCAGCGTGTAGCGGCCTGGCGTCCGAGTGGTGCGGCCTTGCCCGCGGAGGTCGACCGCGAACACTTCGAAGTGATCGGCGAGCAGCGGGAGCGACTTCTCGTAGCCCCACCACGACTCGGTCTGGCCCGGGATGAGCAGGACTGCTGGTTTGGTGGAGTCGCCGACGTGCACGTGGTTCATCTCGACCTCGCCGAGGTCGACCAAGTGTTCTGGATAGTCGTGCTCGATGTAGGTCTCGCCGGGGTTGTGTGGTCCGAAACGGAATCGGTGGGTCGCCATCAGCTGTGCCCTCCGGTGCGTTGGTCTGTCGTGGATCGTATGACCGTGGTCAGGGCACCGTCATGAACTGACGGACCGCGTCGGCGAAGGGCTTCGCTTGTTCGATCATGAGCCAGTGCCCGGTTTCGGGGAAGCGGCGGAAGGTCGCGTTGGGGAGGTTGGCGGCGAAGTACTCGCCGGCGGCGATGGGGATGAGGCGATCGCCCTCGCCGTGGACGACGAGGACCGGCTGGGTGATGGTGGCGAGGGCTTCGGGTGGGAACGCGAGCGGTTCGCCGGGGCTGAAGGTGGCGCGGTGCGAACGCTCCACTTCGGGTCGTGATGCGAGCGGCATGCGTGACTCGGCAATCTTCTGGAGGTCATCACCGAAGAACGAAGGGTCGTTGACGAAGCAGGTGAGGAGGTCGGCCATCGCCTCGGTGGTGGGGTTCTCGTAGAAGAGGATGAGTTTCAGGAGCTCGGGGGTGGGTGGGATCGGTGCTCCGCCGCCGCCCATGAGGATGAGCCGCTCGACTCGTTCGGGAGCGGTGAGCGTGAGGAGCAGCGAGATGATGCCGCCCATCGAGTTGCCGACGAGTGTGACCTTCTCGATGCCGAGTTGGTCGAGCAGCGCGATGAGGGTGCGAACTCGCAGTTCGGTGAACGCCTTCAAGCCGACCGGCGCGGGGTCGGGGTGGGTTGACTCGCCGAAGCCGACGACGTCGGGAGCGATGCAGTGGAACTCGTCGCCGAGGTCGCCGAGTTGCCATTCCCAGTTGGTGAGGGCGTTCGCGCCGGGGCCGGAGCCGTGGAGGAACAGGATCGTCGGAGCGTCCTTCGGTCCGGCCTCGAGGAGGTGGAAGGTGACGTCGCCGACGGGGACGTCGCGGGTGACGACGGTGGCGGGCATGTCAGGCTCCTGCGGGGATGAACGGTCGGATGATGCCGGGGATCAGTGGTTCGGCGGGCGGCTTGTGGCCCCATTCGCTCATCGCGTCGTAGGTTTCGATCTCCCAAGCTGTGTCGTCGATGTGGCGGCCACCGGTGCCGTATTCGATCTCGAAGCCGCTGGGCGTGCGCACGTAGAACGACAGCATCCAGTCGTTGGTGTGCTTGCCGAAGCTCATTGCGATCGGGATGTTGTGAGCGTTGACGATGTCGATCGCTGCGCCGACGTCGTCGAGGCTGTTGACCTCGAGCATCAGGTGGTGGATGCCGACCATGCCTGGCACGGCGCCGAGTGCGAGGGTGTGGTGCCGGGCGTTGCAGTGCAGGAACCGGAGACTGAGGCCCATCTCGATGTGGTCGGAGACGAGGAAGCCGAGGGTCTCGGTGTAGAAGCGGAGGCCTTCGTCGAGGTCGGGAAGGAGGAACACCATGTGGCCCAGGCCTTGGTCGCCGGTGAGGAAGCCGGACATCGGACGGCCTGGGGTGAAGGGCCCGATATGGCGGAGGCCGACGGTCAGCTCGTGACGGAAACCCCACGGGTCGGTGAACGTATGGAGTTCCTCCACCTGACGGACGGCCGCTGCTGCGGCGTCGTTGGTGACGGGGATGCCGGCGGCCTCGAGGCGGGAAACGATCTCGGCGACCCCGGCAGCGTCGCCGCAGTCCCAGCCGACGTAGGCCACGTCGTTCATCGCGCCAGGGTGGACGACGATGCGTGCGGAGTGTTCGTCGATGCGCAGTGCGACCGCGCCGTCGTCAGGGTGATCGGTGAGTTGTGCGCCGAGGATCTCTGGTCCGAACGTGCGCCATTGGGCGGCGTCCGGTGAGGTGAATCCGACGTAGGCGAATGAGCGGATCATGAATGTCCTTTCGAGTCGTGTTGAGCGAGGAGGTCGAGCGCGATGTCGGGGAGGAGGTCCTCCTGCCCGCCGACCATGCGTCGTCGGCCGACTTCGAGGAGCAGCTCCACGGTGGGGATGCCGTAGCGTTCGCTGGTGCGTTCGGCGTGGCGGAGGAAGCTGGAGTACACGCCCGCGTAGCCGAGCGACAGGGTTTCGCGGTCGACGCGAACTGGGCGGTCCTGGAGCGGACGGACGAGATCGTCGGCGGCGTTCATCAGGGCGAGGAGATTGCAGCGATGTTCCCATCCCATCCGGGATGCCGCGGCGATGAACACCTCGAGCGGCGCGTTCCCGGCCCCGGCGCCCATGCCGGCGAGTGATGCGTCGACACGATTGCAGCCGTGCTCGACGGCGACGATGGAGTTCGCCACGCCGAGCGACAGGTTGTGATGCGCGTGTATGCCGGTCTCGGTGGCCGGGTCGAGGATCTGCTTGAAGGCGTCGAAGCGGTCGGCGACGTCGCGCATGGTCAACGCGCCACCGCTGTCGACGACGTACACACAGGTCGCGCCGTAGCTCTCCATCAACTTGGCCTGCCGTGCCAACTCGGTCGGCGAGGTCATGTGCGACATCATCAGGAAACCAACGGTGTCCATACCGAGCTCGCGCGCTGCGGCGATGTGTTGGGCGGAGATGTCGGCCTCGGTGCAGTGTGTGGCAACTCGGACGACCCGTGCGCCGGCGCGGTGAGCGCGCTGGAGATCGTGCACGGTGCCGATGCCGGGGAGCAGCAACGTGGCCACCTTGGCCTGCTCGACGGTCCCCGCGACCGCTTCGATCCACTCGAGGTCGGTGTGCGCGCCGAAGCCGTACACGCACGACGACCCCGAGAGGCCGTCGCCGTGTGCGATCTCGATGGAGTCGACACCCGCCTGGTCGAGTGCCCGGGCGATCGCGATCACGTGCTCGAGGCCGTACTGGTGGCGGATGGCGTGCATGCCGTCGCGGAGGGTCACGTCACTGATGTAGAGCGGGCCGGTGGTCATCGGGCGCTCCTCGCGAGCCGTTCAGCGGTTGCCAATGCCGCCGAGGTCATGATGTCGAGATTGCCGGCATAGTCGGGCAGGTAGTGGGCGGCGCCGGTCACCTCCAGGAAGACGGTGACTCGTGTGCCCCAGAACTTGCCTGTCTCGGGGATGTGAAGCGCGTTGCTCTGATCAAAGGTCTCGAACTGCACCCGCTGCTTCAGCCGATAGCCGGGCACGTACGCCTGGACCTGCTCCACTCGCTGCACGATGCTTGCTTCGATCGCATCGTGGTCGCACTCGCCGTCGATGAGGCAGTAGACGGTGTTGCGCATCATCAACGGCGGCTCTGCCGGGTTGAGCACGATGACGGCCTTTCCCCGTGCGGCACCACCGACCACCTCGAGCGCACGAGACGTCGTCTCGGTGAACTCGTCGATGTTCGCCCGCGTACCCGGGCCGGCCGACTTCGACGCGATCGACGACACGATCTCGGCGTACGACACGAGCACCACCCGGCTGACCGCGTCGACGATCGGGACAGTGGCCTGGCCACCGCAGGTGACCATGTTCAGGTTCGGCGCATCGATGTGCTCATCGAGATTCACCACGGGAACGCAGTACGGGCCGATCGCGGCCGGCGTCAGGTCGAGAACCCGCACCCCGGTCGGCGCGAGCCGCTCCCAGTTGGCGCGGTGCGCACCGGCCGAAGTGGCGTCGAACACCACACGCACATCGGTGAACTCGGACATCGCCAGCAGGCCGTCGATGCCGTCGGCCGTCGTGGCGACCTTCATGCGCGCCGCTCGCTGCAGGCCGTCAGATGCGGGGTCGATGCCCACCATCGCGACCATGTCGAGGTGCTCGGCACGGCGCAGGATCTTGATCATCAGATCGGTGCCGATGTTGCCCGACCCGATGATCGCCGCACCCCAGGTCACGGCTCCATCCCTCCGAAGGTCACGACCTCACCAAGACCAGTGAGGGTCGCCTTCACCTCGGCACCGGGTCGAAGTGGCACCATCTTGCCGAGCGCGCCCGTCATCACGACGTCGCCTGACCGCAAAGGTGTACCAAGCGCCGACAGGCGACGCGCCAGCCAGAGCGCGGCTCGGTACGGGTGGCCGAGGCATGCAGCCCCGTCGCCGGTCGACATCACCTCGCCGTCGAGGGTGAGCTCCATGTGCACGTCGAGAAGGTCGATGTCGCTGGGTCGAAGCGGCTTGGTGCCGAGGACGAACATGCCGCTCGACGCGTTGTCGGCGATGGTGTCCAGGATCGAGATGTCCCACCCTGCGATGCGAGAGCCACAGACCTCGATCGCCGGCAGGAGGTAGTCGATCGCGCCCAGCAGATCGACCAGCGTCGCATCGGGGACGTCGAGGTCACGGCTGAGCACGAGCGCCACTTCGGCCTCGACACGCGGCTGGATCACCGCGCCGAACGGCACGGGCTCGCCGCTCATCAGGCACATGTCGGCCGTGAGCGCCCCGAAGTCGGGCTGATCGACCCCGAGTTGCTGTTGGACCGCTGGCGAGGTGAGGCCGATCTTGCGGCCCACGATCCGCCGGCCGTCGGCGACCCATCGATCGGTGACTGCAGCTTGGACGAGGTAGGCCGACTCGATGCCGCCTGCGGTGAGCTGCTCTCGCACGGGCGGGATCGGGACGCCGGTCGTCTGGGCGGCGAGCAGTCGTTCGGCGATCACCGCGGCTGGAGTGCTGTCGAAGTTCGTCACGGGGTCCTCACGGCTGGGGCTTGCTGGAACGAGCACTACAGTAGCATACTGTAACGAGCACTCCATCAACGAGGGGGACCAGTGCACCAGACCGTTGCCGCCATCCACGACTCACGCGAGATCCTTCGTGAGGAACACGCGCCCAGCGACGAGCTCGGTCGCCTGACCGATCGAGCGACCGATGTCCTGCGCGGCTCCGGCGGGATCCGCCTGCTCCAAGCCGCATCGCACGGTGGCTTCGAGGCAGACCCCAGGGTCTTCTGCGAGTGGGTCCGCACCGTTGCTCGGTACAACCCGTCGGCCGGCTGGATCGCCGGCGTGGTCGGCGTGCACCCGTGGGAGGTGGCACTTGCCGATCCCAAGCTGCAGGACGAGATCTACGGCACGAACCCCGACACCTGGGTCGCGTCGCCGTACGCGCCGCAGGGTCGCGCCGTTACGACCGAGAACGGCCTGCGGTTCAGCGGGGGTTGGTCGTACTCGACCGGCACCGATCACTGCGACTGGGTCGTCCTCGGCGGCATCATCACGGACGAGAACGGCAACATCGACGGCTTCCCCGACGTCCGACACTTCTTCCTCCCGCGCGGCGACTACCAGATCGTCGAGGACTCCTGGAACGTGATGGGCCTCAGCGGCACTGGCTCGAAGGACATCATCATCGACGGCTCGATCGTCCCCGAGTACCGCACGGTGGGTCACTTCCAGCTCGGCGACGGCGCATACGGTCACCACCGCGCCGACTCCGTGCTCTACCAGTTGCCCTTCGGATGCGTGTTCTCGGCCGCGATCGCATCGGCGACCTTCGGCATCGCCCGCGGGTGCATCGACGCCTACCACGACTACGTCCGCACCCGCGTGTCCGCACTCGGTGTCGTCGGCACGACCGACCCGTTCCAGCAGGCCGCGCTCGCCGAGGCCGAAGCCGACCTCGAAGCCGGCATCGTGCATCTCGACGTCATGCTCGGCCACTGGATGGACGAGGCCGCCTCAGGTCACCGGTTCACCACCAGCGATCGCCTGCTGTTCCGCCGTAACCAGGCCCGCGCCGTGCAACGCGTCCTGCAGTCGGTCGACAAGCTGCTGTGGAGCGCAGGCTCGGCTGCCATCTGGACCACCCGTCCGATCGAGCGGTTCTGGCGTGATCTCCACACCGGCGGCACCCACCTGTGCGACGCGGTCGACACCGTCTACACGTCGTGGGCCAACGATCACTTCCAGACCGGAACCCCGCCCAACACGTTCCACTGACGGTGCCAGGCAGCGCCCGATCAGCGTCGCAGCCGCGGGAACAGCGCCTCGGCAGCGCCATGATCGATCGAGGCCCGTCGGTCGGCGTCGATCTGGTGCATCTCGTACATCCCGGTGAACGCCGCGACCGCCGCTGCAGGGGCGTACGGCCAGTCCGAGCCGAACAGCACGTGACCCGGCCGGGCGAACTCGAGCAGGCTTGGCAAGGCCGTCGGGCTGCCTGAGAGCGCGATGTCGAAGTAGAAGCGCTGCAGCAGATCGAGTCCCTCCACGGGGTTGCCGCTCGGCGAGGCGGCCTGCGACAGCCGGAAGGCCGCGTACGGCAGGAAGCCGCCGGCGTGGGACAGGATGAACTTCACGTCTGGGCAACGATCGACCGTGCCGCTGCGGCAGAGGTTCACCGCGGCGCGTGTGGTGTCGAGCAGGAAGTCGGCGACGTACGCCGGGATGCCGTCGATCGCTTCCAGACCGGGCAGGATCGACGGGTGCACGAACACCACCGTGCCTCGACGCTGCAGTTCCTCGAACAACGGATCGAACCTCGCGTCGCCGAGGTAGATGCCTCGGTGGTTGGCGAGCAGCACCACACCGTCCGCATGCAACTCATCGAGGCTGCGCTGTAGTTCATCGAGCGACGCGTCCACGAGCGGCAGCGGCAAGGTTGCGAAGAACCCGAACCGGCCGGGGTGAGCAGCCACGACCGACGCTGCGAAGTCGTTGACCGCTCGGCTCATCGCGATCGCCTCCGCGTCGTCGCCGAGATGTGTCTGCGGCGTCGACACCGACAGCACGGCGGTGCGGACCGAATGCCGGTCCATCAGCTCCAAGGCAGAGGTGGCGGTCCATGTGGGGATTGGGAGTCCTCCGGCGAGCTCGCCCTTGGCGGCCAACCACTCTGCGTACGCCGGTGGTACGACGTG
>JBDKJP010000079.1:0-68361 GCA_039796575.1 Actinomycetota bacterium | reverse complement strand
TGCCGGTGGTGCACCCAGCCGATGAACCCCGAGGGCCACGCGTGTCCACGCATGAACTGACGGCGGAACGGCTGGCGCTGCTGGCCACCGCCGACATCGACATCGAGGGCCGCATGCCGTGGAGCAGCAACGCCACGTTGCTGTGCAACCTGTCGGTCGAGGGTGAGCACGTCGGCCAGGCCATCTACAAGCCGTTGCGCGGCGAGCGCCCACTGTGGGACTTCGAGCCCGGGCTGCACAAGCGCGAGTACGCGGCGTTCCTGTTGAGCGAGTCGCTCGGGTTGGGCATCGTGCCGCCGACGGTGCTGCGCGACGGCCCGGTCGGCGAGGGCAGCGTGCAGTGGTTCGTCGGCGCCGACCACCAGCAGCACTACTTCACCATCTACGAGCACCGCGAAGATCTGCACGACGCGCTGCAGGCGTTCGCGTTCTTCGACATCCTCGCCAACAACACGGATCGCAAGAGCGGCCACGTGCTGATCGACGCCGACGACCACCTGTGGGGCATCGACCACGGGCTCTGCTTCGCCGCCGACTTCAAGCTGCGCACCGTGGTGTGGGAGTTCGGCGGCCAGGACGTGCCGGCCCATCTGCTCACCGCCGCCGAAGAACTGGTGGAACGGGTGCCGCTCGACGTGGCGGCGATGCTCAGCGACGACGAGGTCGAGGCGATGGTGGAACGGGCGCAGTGGCTGATCGACCATCCCGTGTTCCCGGTCGACCACTCCGGCCGTCGCTACCCCTGGCCCCTCGTCTGAAGGGAACCTGAAAACGACGAAAGGGCGGCCCCGGAGGGCCGCCCTTCCTCGAAACGGTTGCGTCAGCCGCGGGCCTGGAGGGCCTCGATCAGCTTCGGCAGCACCTTGTGGACGTCGCCCACGATGCCGAGGTCGGCGATGCCGAAGATCGGGGCTTCCTTGTCCTTGTTGATCGCGATGATGTTCTTCGCGCCCTTCATGCCCACCATGTGCTGGGTGGCGCCCGAGATGCCGGCGGCGATGTACACGCCCGGCTTCACGACCTTGCCGGTCTGGCCGACCTGGTAGCTGTAGGGCACCCAGCCGGCGTCGACGATGGCACGGCTCGCGCCGGGCGCACCCTTGAGCAGCTTGGCGAGGGTCTCGATCATCTCGTACTTCGGCGCTTCGCCGAGGCCACGACCGCCGGACACCACGATGGCGGCCTCGTCGAGCTTCGGACCGGAGGTCTCCTCGACGTGGACGGCGGTGACCTGCGCGGTGCCGGTGGCGCCGAGCTCGGGCACCGGTGCCGCGACGACCTCAGCGGCGCCGCCGCCGGCCGGCTCGGCCGCGAAGCTCTTCGGACGGAACGCCGCGAGGTGCGGGGCCGAACCCGAGAACGACGTGGTGACGAGCACGTTGCCACCGAAGATGGGGGTGGTGACGGCCACGGTGCCGCCGTCGGCGGTGACGTCGACGTTGTTGGTGAGCACGGTGCGGTCGAGCTTCACCGACAGACGGCTGACCACGTCGCGACCCTCGTAGTTCTGCGGGAACATGATGAGGTCGGGCGAGTCACCGCCGTCGATGACGGCCTTCATCGCGGCCGACACGGCCACGCCGGGCAGCTTGCCGCCCAGGTCGCCGGTGGCGTACACCTTGCTGGCGCCGTAGTTGCCGAGCTCGGCGGCGATGGCCGAGGCGTCGCCGCCGACGAAGGCGGTGACGGTGCCGAGGGCACGGGCCTTGGTGAGGAGTTCCAGCGTGCCGGTCGTGGCGGCACCATTGGCTGCTTGTGCGAAAACCCAGATGTTCATGGTGTCGATCCTCCTCAGATGACCTTCAGGTTCTCGAGGAACGCCACGATCTTGGCGAAGGCCTCTCCGTCGTCTTCGATGATCTCGCCGGCGGCGCGGGCCTCGGCCTGCGTGACGCTGACGACGCTCTGGTTGGCGCCGGCCCAGCCGACCGGGGTGACGCCGAGGTCGCCGGTGGTGAGGGTGTCGATCGGCTTCGACTTCGCGGCCATGATGCCCTTGAAGCTCGGGTAGCGGGGCTCGACCACGCCGGCCGTCACGCTGATGACGGCGGGCAGCGGGCAGGTGACCTCGTCGTAGCCCTCTTCGGTCTGACGATCGGCGTTGAGGGTGCCACCGCTGATGACGACCTTCTTGGCGAACGTGACCGACGGCAGGCCGAGCACTTCGGCGAGCTGCTCGGGCACGGTGCCCGTGTAGCCGTCGGAGCTCTCGGTGGCGGCGATGATGAGGTCGGCGCCGCCCATCTTCTGGATGGCTGCGCCGAGCACCTTGGCCGTGGTGAGGGCGTCGCTGCCCTGCAAGGCCGGGTCGGAGACCAGGGTGCCCTTGGCAGCGCCCATGGCGAGCGCGGTGCGCATGCCCGACACCTCACCGTTGGGGGCCATGGAGACCAGGCTCACCTCGCCGCCGCCGGCCGCGTCGACCAGCTGCAGCGCCATCTCGACGCCGTAGCTGTCGGACTCGTCGAGGATGAGCTTGCCATCACGCTTGAGGGTGTTGGTACCCGGGTCGAGCGCACCTGGCGTTGCCGGGTCGGGGATCTGCTTCACGCACACGATCACGTTCATAGGGTTCCCATTGTTACCGATCGGTACGTCCGGTTCCTAACCGATCGCGCCCTGAACGTCAGGGTCTCGTCTGTGACGTTCGTCGGCCACCCGCTACCGTCATGGGCCTTGCGCATCCTGCTCGTGGTGAATGCCTTCGCGTCGTCGGTGACGGCGCGCAACACCGTGATGGTGCATCGCGCCCTCAGCCAGGGCAACGAGGTCGAGGTCGTGGAGACGAACCGCCGCGGCCACGCCACCCGGTTCGCGCAGGACGCGGCTCGCCGCGGCGTCGACATCGTCATCGGGTACGGCGGCGACGGCACCCTCAACGAGGTCGCCACCGGCGTGGCCGGCACCGACACCGCGCTCGGCGTGCTGCCCGGCGGCAGCACCAACGTGTTCGCCCGCACGCTCGGCATGCCGAACGACCCGGTGAAGGCCGTCGAGCAGCTCGCCGCCGGCATCGCGGCGCGCACCATCGAACCCATCGGCCTCGGCAAGGTGAACGGCCGCTACTTCTGCTTCCACACGGGCGTCGGCTACGACGCGGCAGTGGTGCAGGAGGTGGAGCGGCGGGCCTCGATGAAGCGCTGGCTCGGCCACCCGCTGTTCATCTACGCCGCGCTGCGCACGTGGCTGGTGAACTACGACCGCAAGGAACCGCACTTCACGGTCACCACGCCCGGCAACGAGCCGGTGCCCGGCTACTTCACGGTGGTGCTCAACACCAACCCGTACACGTACCTCGGCAACCGTCCGCTCGACCTCAGCCCGGCGGCCACGCTCGACAACGGCCTGGTGGCCATCACGTTCCGCACGATGAAGGTCACGGCCATCCTCGGCGGCCTCGGCGGCGCGCTCCGTGGCGGCGGCGTGAAGGCCAGCGGCACGCTCGACGTGCAGACCGACCTCGAGGCGCTCACCATCTCACACGGCGAAGGATTCCCGTACCAGCTCGACGGCGACTACCTGGGCGAGACGAAGCTGCTCGAGTTCCGCCACGTGCCCGAGGCCGTCAGGCTGGTTCGCCCGCAAGCACTCTGAGCGCCACGTCGGGCACGTTGGTGCAGATGCCGTCGACGCCCCAGTCGATGAGGTCGCGCATGCGGGCCGGGTCGTCGCAGGTCCAGGTGTTCACCTGGACGCCGGCTGCGTGACACGAGTCGATCAGCTCGCGGGTGACGCCGCCCACCCACGGATGCACCGCGGCGTGGCCCTTCGCGGCCATCTGCTCGCCCACCCCGGCGGGCGGCATCGTGCACAGCCAGGCGGTGCGGATGTGGGGCGCCAGCTCGCGGCAACGGTCGACCGTCTCGACCCGGAAGCAC
Organism: Actinomycetota bacterium; assembly: GCA_039796575.1. Taxonomy (GTDB): domain Bacteria; phylum Actinomycetota; class Acidimicrobiia; order Acidimicrobiales; family Ilumatobacteraceae; genus UBA668. The sequence goes on along the minus strand of JBDKJP010000079.1, from coordinate 64,483 downwards.
GAGATGAGCCACCGTTCGTCCTCGTGCCGGGCCAACAGGTGGGCCATGGTCTCGTCGGCGATGCGGTCGCTCGGGTCGAAGTCGGGCTCCTCGGGATCGTTCTTGATCTCGACGTTCACCCACATCCCGGCGCAGGCGTCGAGCGCCTCGCCCAGTGTGGGCACGGATTCGGGCAGTTCTGCGGCAGGTGTGTCGGCGATGAGGCGCAGATCGTGGAGGTGCGGGTTGTGGTGCACCACGAGCACGCCGTCGCTCGTACGGCGCACGTCGAGCTCCACTGCCTGGGCCCCCATTTCGCCGGCACGGCGGAATGCGGCCACCGTGTTCTCGGCCTCGGCCTTGCTCGCACCCCGGTGGGCCATCACGGCCGTCTGCGACACCACTGACACAGATACCTCCTATCGCCAACAAGTATGCCTAGGGCAAAAGGTCCTCTTGCCCCGCGTCAGATTGTTACCTACCGTTCACCCCGGCGTGAAAACGCCGCTCACCTCGATCACAGTGGAGACGCAGTGACCATCCCCGCCTCGAGCCTTGTCCTTGCGAACGCGGATTACACGTGGCGCAAGTCGGCCATCTGTCGCGACACCGACCCCGACCTGTTCTTCCCGGTCGGCACCACGGGCTACGCGCTGGTCCAGATCGACAAGGCCAAGCAGGTCTGCACCGAGTGCCCGGTGTGCACCGACTGCCTCCAGTACGCCCTCGACACCAACCAGGACTCGGGCATCTGGGGCGGCACCTCCGAGGAGGAGCGTCGCCACATCCGTCGCCAGATGGCGGCGCGCACCAAGGCCGCCGCGGTCTGACGCTGCCGTCGGCCCCGCCCTCTACACAGGGACGGTGAGGTCGACCACGGTGCCCGAGCCACGCGGCAGGTCGCCGAGACCCACGGCCGCGAAGTCCTCCGGCTCGCCCGGACGCATCGTGATGGTGCCGTCGAGCTCGGTGGTCACCAGCGTGCGCACGATCGACAACCCGAGGCCCGTGGCCGAGTTCAGCTCGAACACCGGGTCGAGCGGACGACCGTCGTTGACGACGCGGATGTTCAGCACGTGCTCGGTGTTGTCGAGCACCACCACCACGTCGCCGCCACTGCTGCCCTCCGGGAAGCCGTGATCGACCGCGTTCTGCAACAGCTCGGTGAGCACCACCGACAACGGGGTGGCCACGGTGCTGGGCAGCCGGCCGCCGTCGCCCTGCACGGTGAACCGCACCGGACGGTCGGGTGACTGCAAGCCCTCCTCGGCCAGGCGCAGCAACGGACGCACGATCTCGAGGAACGCCACGTCGTCGCCGGGCTCGCGCGACAGCGTCTCGTGCACGAGTGCGATGGTGCGGATGCGGCGCACGCTCTCGGCCACCGCGGCCTTCGCCTCGTCGGAGTTGAGGCGACGACCCTGCAGGCGCAGCAGCGACGAGATGGTCTGCAGGTTGTTCTTCACCCGGTGGTGGATCTCGCGGATGGTGGCGTCCTTCGACAGCAGCAGGCGGTCGCGCTTGCGCACCTCGGTGACGTCGCGCAGCAGCAGCACGCCACCGGTGACCTCGCCGCCCGCGAGCACGGGCATGCAGCGGGCCAACAGGGTGACGTCGGCGGTCTGGTCGAACTCCTCGATCACCGGCAGCTTCGTCTCGAACGCACGGCGGACCGGGCTGTCGTTGAAGCCGAGCTCGGCGAGCCGCAGGCCAACGGCGTTGGCGCCGATGCCCACACGGTGCAGCGCCGACACGGCGTTCGGCGAGGCGAAGCGCACGCGCGCCTCCTCGTCGAGCACGAGCACGCCGTCGCCCACTCGGGGCGCCGCGCTGGAATCGGCCACGGGACCGCTGAACGGGAACGAGCCCTCGGCGATCATCGACGCGAACCGCTGGAACAGCGAGATGTAGGTGCGCTCGAGCTCGCCCGGCTGGCGGCTCGACCGGCTGGCCCACTCACGGCTGAGCACACCGATGACCTTGTCGTTGCAGCGCACCGGCGTGGCCATCATGCGCACGGGCTCGGGCACCGATTCGACCTCGATCTCGCCCTCGCAGATCTCACCCGACCCGTACGACTTGTCGAGCAGCGGCAACTCCACCTCGGCCGCGGTGCCCACGTAGTCCATCGCGTAGATGGTCTGGCCCGTGGCGGGGCGCACGTGCGCGATGACGATCCACTTGCCGTCGCGGTCGGGCACGTAGAGCAGCAGGTCGGCGAACGACAGGTCGGCCAGGAGGCCCCATTCGCCGATCAGGCGTTGCAGATGGTCGATCTCGTCGCGGGTGAGCGACGTGTGTTGCCGAGTGAGCTCGCCGAGCGTGGCCATATCCCACGAGCATGCCACGCGGGCACCAGGCCGACCGCGATTCTGGGCGTCGAACGTCCCGAATCGGCTTCTGGGCGTGCTCCGTCCCGGAAACCGGGACGCAACCCACCCAGAACGCGCCGCATCACCGCGCGGCGTGAAACGGACCCACGGGTGTGGAACATGCCAGATGTGGCGCATTGCGGACCCGTGGGTCCGGAATGCGCCACGAATGGCGCGAATCGGACCCGACCCGACGCGCCCGACTGGCCCGAGCCGAGCAGGGCGGGTCAGCGGGGGGTGGGGTTGGCGAGGTGCTGGCCGATGGTGAGCAGCGCGGCCATGTCGTGCACGTCGGACGCCATGGTGGGCACCACGGCCGTGATGGGGGCGGCCGACTCGAGCTCGCTGCGGCGCTCGGCCTCACGGCCGGCCACCACGGTGATGTCGCGGAACCGTTCGGCCACCTCGTCGAGCACGCGCGACACCTCGGCCGGCTTGGCCGCCGAGGCCTTCGCCAGCGCCCTCACCTGCGCGGTGTTGGCCGACACGTCGCGCAACGCTGCCGCCGCCTTCACCACCGCGGGTCGACGCACCGACACCGGCATCGTGCGGTTGAGCACCATCGCACCCAACGGCATCTTGCGGCGGTGCAACTCGTCGGCCAGGAACCGGGCCTCGCGGGCCGGTGCCGCCTCGAGCGTGCTGACCACGATGAACGTGGTGCGGTCGTCGACGAGCAGCCGCTCGACCTCGCCGGCGCGGGCCACGAACCCCGTCTCCATGGTCTGGAACAGGATGAAGAAGTCGGCGATGTCCTGCAGGAAGCGCGAGCCGAGCACCCGGTCGGCGATCTGCGTGAACGGCTTCGACGCGGCGGCGAACAGCTTCGACCGGTATGGCACGGTGAGCCACTTCAACAGGCGACCGCCGAAGAACTCCTTCATCCGGCCCGGTGCGTCGAGCAGGTCGAGCGCGTTGCGCGACGGCGGTGTGTCGATGATGACCAGGTCGTACTCGCCCGACGCGTGCAGGTCGTGCAGCTGCTCCATCGCGATGTAGTCGTGGCTGGTGACGAACCGGCCGGTGATGTTGCGGTAGAGCGGGTTCGCCAGGACCTGGTCGCGCAGCTCGGCGTCGGGTGCGTGGCGACGGATGAGCTCGTCCCACCCGGCCTTCGTGTCGAGCATGGCCACCCACAGCTCACCGCGGCACTCGACGCCCATCTCGGCGAACGCCGACGCGGGTACCTGCACCGCCGTGTTGCCGAGCGGGCCGAGGCCGAGCGACGTGGCGAGGCGGCGGGCCGGGTCGACGGTGAGCACCAGCACCCGGCCACCCAGCTGCACGGCGGCCTGCGTGCCGAGCGCTGCTGCGACGGTGGTCTTGCCGGTGCCGCCGCTGCCGCACACCACCACCATCTCCTTCGCGGCCAACAGGTCGGTCATGCCGTAGCGGGCAGCGCGACGCGTGGCCATCAGCCCAACACCGCCGCGAGCTCGTCGGCCAACAACGACACGACGCGACGGCCGCTCGCCTTCGTGTACAGCTCGGGCACCTGGTGCACCGGCACCCCGTCGGGCAGCAGCTCGACGAGGCGTTCCAGTTGCTCCTCGGCGGCCAGGTGGCGCGATTGCGCCAGCTGCGCCGCGGCGAACACCTCGGCCGCGTTCGCGCCAACGTCGTCGGCGAGCAGCGCCTGCGCGGCGGGCTGCGTGAGCGCCTCGAACACCTCGAGGTCGCGACCGTCGAACCACTGCGACAGCATGCGGTTGACGAACACGCCGGCCACGTCGACGTCGGTGGTGCGGCGCACCTTGTCGACCAGTTCGGCGGTCTCGACCACCGGCATCTCCTCGGGCGTGCACACCACCACCAGGCCGGTGCGCTCGTGATCACCGAGGATCTTCAGCATCCACTCGGTCTGGTCGCGCACCGGGCCCACCTGCACCAGCTCGCGAATCGCCCGCGGCGCGTCGATCTGGGCGACGATGTGGCCACTCGCCTCGGCGTCGACCACCACGAGGTCATAATGGCGCTCGCGCACTTCGTAGCAGAGCTTGCCGATGACGACCATCTCCTTCACGCCGGGCGCCGCGTCGGCCATGAAATCGAACGTGCGGGCCAGCGGACCGATGCGCCCCACCAGCGGCACCCTGGCAAAGATGCGCAGGTACTCGCGCAACGCGTCCTCGGTGTTCATCGCCATCGCGAACAGGTTCGGCCGCACCTCGACCGGCTGGTACGTGAGCTCACGCACGTCGAACGCGGTGGCCACCGCACCCTTCGCGTCCATCTCGCACAGCAACGTTCGCTTGCCGCTGCGCGCCGCGAGGTCGGCGATGGCGGCGGCCGTGGTGGTCTTGCCCACCCCGCCCTTGCCCGTGACGAAGAGCAACTGCCGGTCGAGCAGGCCGCTCATCGTCGCCCGGTCAAGAGTTGGGCCCCTCGGCCGCGAGCCGCAGGAGGTAGGTGCCGTACGGGTTCTTCGTCATCGGCTCGGCGTTGGCCACGAGCTGCTCGGCGGTGATCCAGCCGGCACGGAACGAGATCTCGTCGGGTGACGCGACCTGCAGGCCCTGCCGCTTCTCGAGCGTGGCGACGAAGCTGCCCGCCTCGAGCAACGAGTCGTACGTGCCCGTGTCGAGCCAGGCGAACCCGCGGCCGAGCAGCTCCATGTGCAGCTGGCCGCGACGCAGGTACTCGCGGTTGACGTCGGTGATCTCGTACTCACCGCGGGCCGACGGCTGCAGGTTCGCCGCGATGTCGACGACCTGTTCGTCGTAGAAGTAGAGACCGGTGACCGCGTAGTTACTGCGCGGCTCGGCCGGCTTCTCCTCGATGGTGAGCACCTTGCCGGTGGTATCGATCTCGGCGACGCCGTAGCGCTCGGGGTCGTGCACCCGGTAGCCGAACACGGTGGCACCCTCGGTGCGCGAGGTGGCCGCCTGCAGCTGATCGACGAGGCCGTGGCCGAAGAAGATGTTGTCGCCGAGCACCAGCGCGCTGGGGCCGCCGGCCACGAAGTCGGCACCGATGACGAACGCCTGCGCCAGGCCGTTCGGCACCTCCTGCACGGCGTACTCGAGGTTGATGCCCCACTGCGACCCGTCGCCGAGCAGCTGACGGAAGCCCGACTGCTCGTGCGGCGTGGTGATGACGAGCACGTCGCGGATGCCCGCCAGCATGAGCGTGGTGAGCGGGTAGTAGATCATCGGCTTGTCGTACACGGGCAGCAGCTGCTTGCTGACGCCACGTGTGATGGGCCACAGGCGGCTCCCGGTGCCGCCCGCGAGGATGATCCCCTTCACGGTGCTCAGCCGCCGAAGCCGATGCGGCGGTCGGCCTCGGCCGTGCCGATCTCGACGAACGCGATCTTCGCGGCGGCGACGGCGACGTCGCGGCCCTTCTTGTCGGTGAGCCACAGCACGTCGACGGCGCCGGTGAGCGCTGCGTCGATCTTGGCCTTCACGGCATCACGGTCGACGTCGTCGGCCAGTTCGATGGCGATGTCGCGGGCGGTCTGGGTGACACCGATGCGTACGTCCACGGTGGTCCTTTCGTGCGGGATCCGGCTCCCGGATCGGCCACATGGTACCCGTGGCCTGCACATCCGACCCCTCTGCCGAGCCGGGCCAGTTCGGCGGATGGCCGAATGTGTGGTGCACCCGTCATTGACGCCACCGCGGGCACCATGCAGGCTGTTCGTCATGGACCGCCGCACCCGCACGCTCCGCCACGTCGTGATCGTGGGGTTCGAGGGGCTCCAGTCGCTCGACGCCGTCGGCCCGCTGGAGGTGTTCAACTCGGCAACCAGGGTGGCCGAGGGGCTCGGCGTCACGGGTGGCTACCGAGTGTCGTTCGTGTCGAGCGACGCCGCAGTGGTGCGGGCCGAGTGCGGTCTCGGACTGGCGAGCGATCCGCTGCCCGACCCGAGCACCGCCATCGACACACTCTTGCTGCCCGGTGGCGACGGCGTGCACGACGCACGCGCCGACGCTGCGCTCGTCGAGTGGATCCGCGCCGCTGCCCCCGGTTGTCGCCGCATCGCCACCGTGTGCACGGGCGCCTTCCTCGCCGCCGAGGCCGGCCTGCTCGAGGGACGCACCGTCACCACGCACTGGGCCCGAGCCCGACGCCTGCAGGCCGAGTTCCCATCGCTCACCGTCGACCCCGACCCGATCTACGTGCACGACGGCAGGGTCTGGACCAGCGCCGGCGTCACGGCGGGCATCGACCTCGCGCTCGCACTGGTGGAGGCCGACCTCGGCACCGACGTGGCGCAGACCGTGGCCCGCTGGCTCGTGATGTTCCTGCACCGACCGGGTGGCCAGACCCAGTTCGCGACCCCCGTGTGGGTACCCCGTGCCGAACGATCCACCGTGCGCGCCGTGCAGGTGTTGGTCGAGGCCGCACCTGGCGGCGATCACCGTCTGCCCACCATGGCGGCCGCCGCAGCCATGAGCGTGCGCCACTTCAGCAGGGTGTTCACCGCGGAGGTGGGCGAGACACCCGCTCGCTACGTCGAGCGCGTGCGCGTGGAGGCCGCTCGACGCGAACTCGAGACCACCGACGACACGCTCGACGTCGTCGCCCATCGGTGCGGCTTCGGCACGGCCGAAACCCTCCGGCGATCGTTCCGACGCCACCTCGCCGTGGCTCCCGATTCCTACCGCCGACGTTTCCGCGTCGCCTGATCAGAAAGCCACACCATGTCGAACGTCCAGGTCGTCATTCCGCTCTTCCCCCGCTTCACCGCGCTCGACGGCATCGGGCCGTACGAGGTGTTGCAACGCGTCCCGTCCATCGACGTCACTTTCATCGGCCACGAACGTGGCGAGGTGCGGAGCGAGAACGGGCTGCTCGGCATCACCCGCGACGGCACGTTCGACGACTTCCCGCGGCCCGACGTGATCGTGTTCCCCGGTGGCGTGGGCACCCGCCCGCTCGAGCACGACGAGCAGGTCACCGAGTGGGTGCGCACCGCCCACGAGACCACCGTGTACACCACATCGGTGTGCACCGGTTCGCTGGTGCTCGGCGCAGCCGGCCTGCTCGACGGGCTCACTGCGACCACGCACTGGTCGTGCTACCCCAACCTCGGGGCGCACGGCGCCACGCCGGTCGCCGACCGCGTGGTCGAGCACCTCGATCGGCGCATCATCACCGCAGCCGGTGTGAGCAGCGGCATCGACATGGCGCTGCGACTGGTGGAGTTGTTGGTCGATCGCACCGCGGCCGAGGCAGCACAGCTGATGATCGAGTACGACCCGCAGCCGCCGTTCTCGTGCGGCAGCGTGGCCTCGACCGCCGCCGCCGGCCGCACCGACGACGTCGTGGGCCGAGTGATCGAGTACTCGCAGCTCCGTCAGTGACGCCGACGGCTGCCGGGCTCGTCACAGGGCGGTGGCGCAGAAGGTGTCGCCCTGGGCGAGCGACTGCACGGTGCTGACGTCGGCGTCGCCGTGCAACGCAGCGAGCATGCCGCGCACCATGCCGCGGTCGACCGCGCAGATGACCGGGTGCTCGATGGCCACGTCGCCGAACGGGCAGTGGTTGTTGATGATGCGCAGCTGGTTGTTGCGCTGATCGGCGTGGGCGGCGAAGCCGTGCGCAGTGAGTGCGTCGGCCACGGCCTGCATGGCGGAGCGGAGGCTGCGTTGGCCGGCGGCGAGGTCGGCGCCGGTCATGCCCTGGGCCATCGCCCGGCCGTACTCCTGGCCCACTTCCTCGGCCATCGCCTCGGCCTCCTCGCGCGGCAGCAGGCGCAGCGCCCGGCCGAGCAGTGAGAGGACGAGGTCGTCGCTCTTCACGGGCACATCGACCACGTCGGCCTTGGCCTCGGCCGGCACGCGGTAGTGCTTCGACGGGCGGCCCGCGCCCGCGCCTTCGGCACGTTCGATGACGACCTCGAGGTAGCCACCGGCCGACAGCTTGTCGAGGTGGTGACGGGCCACGTTGGGGTGCACCCCGAACTGCTCAGCCACCTGGGCGGCGGTGACGCCGGCGACGCGCTCGCGTGCCATGAGGTAGATGCCGCGGCGGGTGGGGTCGCCGAACGCATCGGTGATGGCCGACACCGTGCTGGTGAATGAGGTCGAGTTCGCAACCACGGGGGTATTCTACCTATGCGCGTAGTGGTAATTCGCCACGGCGCACGTCCACCGCTCCTCGCTCGACCGGAGTCCCACGATGCCCGCCCCCACCAACGATCAGATCATCGACGCACTGCGCCCGGTGGAAGACCCCGAACTGCACCGCAGCATCGTCGATCTCGGCATGGTGCGCTCGGTGGCCGTCGGTGGCAGCGGCGACGTGCGCATCGAGATCGCGCTCACCGTGCCCGGCTGCCCGCTGCGCAACGAGATCCAGAACCGGGTGAGCACCGCGGTCACCGCGCTCGACGGCGTCACCAGCGTCGGCCTCGACTTCGGCGTCATGACCGACGCCGAGCGCGCCCGGGTGCGCGAGATCATGGGCGGCGCCGGCCACGGCCACAGCCACGCGCCGGGCCAGGCGCACGGCCACGCCGAGGGCAAGGCCGTGCCGTTCAACCAGCCCGGCAGCAAGACCCGCCCGCTGCTCATCTCCAGCGGCAAGGGCGGCGTCGGCAAGAGCAGCGTCACGGTGAACCTCGCGGTCGCACTCGCCGGCCAGGGCTACAAGGTGGGCGTGGTCGACGCCGACATCTACGGCTACTCCATCCCGCGCATGCTCGGCACCGACCGCGACCCCGTGGTCATCGACGACATGCTCGTGCCGCCCGCGCAGCACGGCGTGAGCTGCATCTCCATCGGCTACTTCGTGCCCGAGGGCCAGGCCGTCATCTGGCGTGGCCCGATGCTGCACAAGGCGCTCGAGCAGTTCCTGGCCGACGTGTTCTGGGACGAGCCCGACTTCCTGCTCATCGACATGCCGCCCGGCACCGGCGACATCGCGCTCAGCCTCAGCCAGTACCTGCCGCGTGGCGAGGTGTACGTGGTCACCACGCCGCAGCCCGCCGCGCAGAAGGTTGCCCGCCTGTCGGCCGCGATGGCCGAGAAGGTGAACCTGCCCGTGAAGGGCGTCATCGAGAACATGAGCTGGTTCACCGGCGACGACGGCACGCGCTACGAGATCTTCGGCGCCGGCGGCGGTCAGGAGCTGGCCGACGACCTCGAGGTGCCGCTGCTCGGTCAGCTGCCGCTGGTGCAGGCGCTGCGCGAGGGTGGCGACGACGGCCAGCCCATCACGGTCGCCGATCCCGAGAGCGAGAGCGCGAAGGCGTTCCAGGCCATCGCCACGCGCATCGCCCAGGAGCTGAAGCCGAAGAAGGTGTTCAGCGCCGCCCTCAAGGTGACGTGATGGGTGCTTTCGTGCGGCGCATGCGCCGCACGAAAGCACCCATCACGGCTTCGTGTAGGTGGTGAGCACCATGTGCGCGTCCACCGACGTGAGCGACACCTCCACTCGGGCGCGGCGATCGTCGTCGGCGCTCCACCAGTACGGCGTCATCTCCAACAGGTGCCGCCGTAGCGCGGGCTCGGCGAGGTCGACCGTGAAGCGCACCTCGGTCACGTCGGTGGCTGCCGGCGTCACCTCGTCGTCGACGTGCGGGCGCGGCGTGTCGTACAGCAGCGCCTTCAACTGCGCGAGATGGTCGGCGCCCGGCGTGACCACCACGGCCACTCCCCCTGGCCGCAGCACGCGCAGCAACTCGTCGAACGGGCGCGGCGAGAACACGTCGATCAACGCGCCGAACTGCCCGTCGTCGAACGGCAGCCGGTACGACGACGCCACGGCGAACGAGCACGCGGCGTACCGGCGGGCGGCGAGCTTCACCGCCACCTTCGAGATGTCGATGCCCCAGCCCGTGGCTCCGGCCGCCTCGACGGCGCGAGCGAGGTACGTGCCCTCGCCGCAGCCGGCGTCGAGCACGTCGGCCGCACCCGTCGCCGCGACGGCCGCGGCGACCGCGTCGATGATCGGGTCGTAGCAGCCGGCGTCGAACACGGCGCGGCGCGCGCGCACCATCGTGTCGTCGTCGCCACTCGGCCCACCGGCGAGTCGACCCGATGGCAGCAGGTGCACGTACCCCTCGCGTGCGCGGTCGAACTGGTGCCCGGAGGGGCACGAGAACGTACGCTCGCCCGCAGCGAGCGACTGGCCGCAGTGCGGGCACCGGAAGCTCACCATCGACATCGGGACGAGTATCCCAGGGGGACAGCATGGACGTGGACATCGTCGGGACCGGCTTCGACGCAGGCCGGTTGCAGCGCATCGCCGCACACCTCGATCAGCACTACGTGTCGAAGGGCAAGATCGCCGGCGCACAGGTGGCCGTCGGCCGTCGGGGCAAGGTGGCGTACCACGCGTCGCTCGGCCTGCGCGACCGTGAGCGCAACGTGCCCATCGGCGACGACACCATCTTCCGCATCTACTCGATGACCAAGCCGCTCACGTCGATCGCCCTGATGCAGCTGTTCGAGCGCGGCATGTTCCAGCTCGACGATCCCGTGTCACGGTTCTACCCGTCATGGAAGCGCCATCAGGTGTGGGTGAGCGGCACTGGTGCCGACGGCGACCCGCTCGTCACCGAGCCCGCGCACCGCGGCATCTCGTTCCGCGACCTGCTCAGCCACACCAGCGGCCTCACCTACGGCGGGCTGCTGATGGGCATGGAGGTGCACCCCATCGACCGCGTGTACCAGGCGAACCGCATCCGCAGCGTCGGCGTGCCGACCACGATGGACGAGTTCATGGAGAAGCTCTCGACGGTGCCGCTGCGCTTCCAGCCGGGTACCGCGTACCAGTACTCGCTGGCCACCGACGCGTGCGGCGCGCTGGTCGAGAAGATCAGCGGGCAGCCGTTCGCCGAGTACCTGCAGGAGCACATCCTCGAACCGCTCGGCATGCACGACACCAGCTTCCAGGTGCCGCCCGAGAAGGCGCACCGCTTCGCCGCCAACTACCAGCGCAACGCCGACAAGACCACCACGCTGATGGACGACCCGGCCGCCAGCATCTACCTGCGCGAGCCCGCGTTCGTGAGCGGTGGTGGCGGCCTGGCCGGCACGGTGGCCGACTACGCCAGGTTCTGCGAGATGCTGCGCCGCGGCGGCGAGCTCGACGGGCACCGCATCATCGGGCCGCGCACGCTCGACCTGATGCGCAAGAACCACCTGCCCGGCGGCAAGGACCTCGCCGACCTCGACGTGGAACTGCTCACGCTCTACGGCAACGTGGGCGTCGGCTTCGGCCTCGGCTTCGCGAGCACCATCGACCAGGTGGCCACGGGCGCCCTCACCGCGCACGACTTCTACTGGGGCGGCGCGGCCAGCACCGTGTTCTGGGTCGACCCTGTGGAGGACCTGTGGGTGGTGTTCGCCACACAGCTGATGCCGTCGGCGTCGTTCGACTTCCGCGGACAGTTGCGCAGCCTGGTCTACGCCGCCATCAACGACTGAGCTGCTGCTCGCCCAACCACTGCTCGATCGCCGCGGCCACCTCGGCCGGGTGCGTCTCCTGCATGTTGTGCTCGCCACCGTCGATCACCACGAGGTGCGCGTTCGGCATCTTCCGCTCGAGGTACTGCCCGCTCACCGTGTACTCCTCGCGGTCGAGCGCGCCCGCCAACACCAGCGTGGGCACGGCCATCTCGGCGAGCCGTTCCATCACCACGCTGTCCTCCTGCAGGTTGAGGTTCGTGGCCTGCACCGGCACGCCGAAGCGGTGTGCATTGCGCCGCGAGCGCTCGTTCCACGCCTCACGCTTCTCGGGGTCGCGGAAGCCGGGGCCGGTGTTGAGCACCGCAATGCCGGCCACCGCACCCGGGCGGGTCGCCGCGTGCGCGAGCGACAGGTACCCGCCGAGCGAATGGCCCACCAGCACGGCCGGGCCGTCGATGGTGGCGAGCACGTCGTCGAGGTCGGCGAGTGCCGCGTCGCGCGTGTACAGCGCGGGATCCTCCGGCACCGGCGACGCCCCGTGACCGAGCAGGTCGACCGCCACCGTGAGATGCCGCGGCGACATCGCGGCCACCACGCCGTCCCACGTGGCGGTGGTGCCACCGAGGCCGTGGACGAACACGAGCGCCGGCGCGCCCGCTCCCGATCGCTGCACATGGAGTCGCATGGCGCACGACCCTAGAAGAACCGGCCACCGGACCACGGGGTCGCGTCACACGCCCACGTCCCACCGGACCGCGGGATAGGTTCTGCGGCCATGGACGACATCGGCGGAGGCTCGCTCGGATCAGGCTCCCTTCGGCGGAGCCTTGCCAACCTCGACCAGACGGCCATCGACGCACTGCGCGGCCGGTTCTTCGTCGTGCCGCCCGGTGCACCGCGTCACCGTCGCGCCACCGACACCACGATGCTCGTGCTCAGCTCGATCGTCTTCCTGGTGTTCGCACTGCGCGCCGACGACCCGCCCGGCGTGCTCGAACGCGCCTTCACCGCCGTGGCGAGCAGCCTGCCGTCGTTCCTCGATCCGCTGTGGCGCGTCGGGCACGACCTGGTGGCCATCTGGGCGCTCTTCCTGCTCGTCATCGCACTGTTCCGCCGCCAGTGGCGACTGGTCGCCTCGATGGCGGTCGCGTACGCACTCGTCCTGGCGCTCGGCGCCCTCACCGGGCGTTGGATCAACGGCGTGTGGCCCGACCTGCTCCAGGGCCCGTTCCGCATCCACGACGACACGCTCTACCCCGCCGTCGCGCTCGCCACCTCGGTCACGCTCATCAGCGTGGCCAGCGCGTACGTCAGCCGTCCGTATCGATCGTTCGGCCGCACCCTCATCGTGCTCGGCGCGCTCACCTGGGTGACCCTCGAGTCGGTCACGCCGTCGGGGGCCATCGGCGCGTTGGCGCTCGGTCTGCTCGCCGCGTCCGCGGTGCACCAGGCGGTCGGCTCACCCGCCGGCACCCCGTCGCTCGAGAACGTGCACAACGTGTTGCTGAGCATGGGCATCGACGCCACCCCGCACACGATCGATCGCCGCAACGGCGTGGTGATGGTGCGGGCCACGAGCGCTGACGACGGCGACCTCGACGTGAAGATCTACGGCCGCGACGCATGGGACGGCCAACTGCTCGTGAAGCTGTGGCGGTTCTTCTGGTACCGCGACAGCGGCGCTGCACTCGCGCTGTCGCGACTGCAGCAGGTGGAGCACGAGGCGTTCCTCACCCTGCTCGCCGAACGCCAGGGCGTGCCGGTCGACCACGTGGTCACCGCCGGCACCAACGTCATCGGCGACGGCGTGCTGGTCGTGCGCCGCAGCGGCCCGATGCTGTCGGAGTTGGAAGGTGGGCTCTCCGACGCGCAGCTCGCCGCGTTCTGGGAAGCGCTCGCACAACTGCACCGTGCGCACATCGCGCACGCCTCCATCGACCCCGATCACCTCCGCCTTCATCCGGGCGGCGTCGGCATCGCCGACCTCGGCTCGGGGTACATGGCGAAGGGCGAGACCGAGCTGCTGGTCGACCGGGCGCAGCTGTTCGTCACCACTGCGCTGTCGGTGGGCATCGACCGGGCGGCCCTCGCTGCCCGCGCCGCCCTCGGCGACGACGGCCTGGGCGAGGTCGCGAGCTACATCCAACCGGCCGCGCTCACCACCGCACTGCGGCGGCGGTGCGACGCGCTCGGCATCGACATCGACGAACTGCGCAAGGCCACGCTCACCCTGCTCGGCACCGAGGAACGCGACCTGCAGAAGCTGCGCCGCGTGTCGGTCAGCGGCATCGTCACGTCGGTCATCATGTTCGTCGCCGGGTACCTGCTCATCTCGCAGCTCACCGAGGTGGGCATCGAGAACATCGTCAGCGCGATGCGCGAGGCGAGCATCCCCATCCTCATTGCGGCGTTCCTCGTGTCGAGCTCTGGCCGCGTCGCCAACGCGATCGGGTTGGAGGGCATCAGCCCAACACCCGTACCGCTCGGCCGCCTGACCACGCTGCAGTTCGCGCAGACGTTCGTGAACCTCGCGATGCCCTCCACGGCCGGTCGTGTGGCCGTGAACATCCGCTTCTTCCAGCGCAACGGCGTCGACCCCACCACCGCGGTCGCGATGGGCGCGCTCGACGGGTTCACCGGCTTCCTCTGCCAGCTCACCATCCTCGGCGGCATCCTGCTGTTCGGGTTCGGCACGCTCGACATGAACTTCTCGGCCGACTTCAACCTCGACAGCGTCACGTCGATCCTGATCTGGCTCGGCATCGCCCTCGTCGTCGGCATCATCGTCATCGCCGCGGTGCCGGTACTGCGCAACTGGGTGCTCGACAAGGTGCGGCGGGTGAAGGAGTTCCTGCTCCCGTTCCTCAAGTCGCCCCGGCGCCTCGCCATCGCGTTCGGCGCCAACATGGCCGCCGAGCTCATCGGTGCGCTCACGCACTTCACCGTGCTCGCCGCCTACGGTCAGACGCCCGGCTACATCAACGTGCTCGTCGTCGCCATCTTCGTGTCGCTGTTCGCCGGCCTGATGCCGGTGCCGGGCGGCATCGGCGTCACCGAGGCGGCGCTCACCGCCGGCTTCATCGCCATCGGCGTGCCCGAGGACATCGCCTTCGCCGCCGCGCTCACGTCGCGCGTCATCACGTTCTACTTCCCGCCCGTGCTCGGCGCCTTCGCGTTCCGCAGCCTGCGCAAACAGGGCTTCCTCTGACCGCCCCTGTCGCCGGCCGGGCGTCCAGGCCCGGTGGCACGGAACAGATCGCCACGGCCGCCCCTCTCGGCAGACCTGGACCCTTCTGGGCATGCCCAGAATGACCCCGGGGTGGTTCTGGGCATGCCCAGAACGCCGGTGAACCGGATTCTCGAGGCGTCCATGTCACCCCGTGGGTACACGGAAGCCTCGTTATTGCCCAGAAACCGAGGAGTGCCGGGTGCCCGATGTGGAGCGGCGCGTCCAGCGACGCTCAGTCGCCCCAGTGTCTTTGTTCGCGGAACGGGTCGCCGTACATGTGGTAGCCGTTGCGCTCCCAGAACCCGGGCTGGTCGGCGTCGCGAACCTCGAGCGCGCGCACCCACTTCGCGCTCTTCCAGAAGTACAGGTGCGGCACCACGATGCGCACCGGCCCGCCGTGGATGGGCTCGATCTCCTCACCCTCGAACGCGTACGCCACGATGGCCTCGTCGGTGCAGATGTCGGCCATCGGCAGGTTGGTGGTGTAGCCGTACTCGGCGTGCTCCACCACGTGCGTGCCGGCGGGCTGCACGCCCGCCTGCTCGAGCAGGTCGCGCACCCGCACGCCGGTCCAGGTGGTGTCGAACTTGCTCCACTTCGTGACGCAGTGGATGTCGAACGTGAGCGTGTGCGACGGCATCGCCTTCAACTCGTCGATGCCGATGGTGAACGGGCGGTCGACCAGACCGGTGATGGTGAGGTCCCACTCGCCCGGCCCGTAGGTGGGCACGTCGCCCACGTGGAGCACCGGGAACCGATCGGTGAGGTACTGGCCGGGCGGCAGACGCGACGGGTCGTATCCCTTCTCGATGAGTTCCTTGCGGTTGCGGTCGAAGAAGCCCATCCGCACAGTGTGGCCCTCACCGACCCGTCGCGCCACGCGAACGCCGCCCCACCTAGTGTGTGGCCCCATGAGCGACATCCCTCCCCCGCCGCCCCCGCCCCCGCCGCCCGGCGGGCTCACCCCGCCGCCCGGCTACGTGGCCTACGGCGGTCCGGGCACGATGGGGCCGAACGTGCAGAAGATCGCCGGCATCGCCAAGGCGCTCGGCACGCTGATGATGATCCAGGTCCCGCTGTCGGTGCTCTCGGCGCTGCTCGGCTGGCAGTTGGCCGGCAAGGCCGCCGACTTCGCGGCCGGCGCGATCACCGAGGACGAGTTCACGTCGTCGACGGGCAGCCTGCTCACCACGCTCACCAGCCTGCTGTTCCTCCCCATCGCCATCCTCACCATCATCTGGATGCAGCGCATGGCGTCGAACGTGAAGGCCATCGGTCGCCCCGGGCTGCGGTGGTCGCCGAACTGGGCCATCTTCGGCTGGTTCGTGCCGCCGTGCGTGATCTACGCCATCCCGTGGCTGATGTTCACCGAGCTGTGGCGTGCCAGCGACCCCGAGGTGCCGGCCGCTGATCCGTCGTGGAAGCAGCGTCCGGTCACCCCGCTCGTGCACGCGTGGTGGGTGATGTACGGCCTCGCACCGCTGCTCGGGTTCGTGTCGGCCGCCAGCCTGTTCGCTCAGATCGGGAGCAGCGACATGCTCGACTACGCCGAGCAGCTCGAGAAGTACAAGTGGATGAACCTCGCGCTCGGCCTCGTGTCGGCCGGCGCCGCCGTGGTGTACCTGATGCTGGTGCGCAAGCTGTCGGCCCGCCACATGGCCACCACCAACGAGGCCTGATGCTCTACCTGGTCCGCCATGCGAAGGCGGGCAGCCGGTCGCAGTGGGTGGGTGACGATCGTCCCCGCCCACTCACCGACGCCGGCCGTCTGCAGGCCGACCGTCTGGCCGACCTGCTCGCCCCGCTCGCCACCGGCGACCTGGTGAGCAGCCCGTACCTGCGGTGCGTGCAGACCATCGAGCCGCTGGGCGAACGCGTCGGCCGCACCGTGCGTGCCGACGATCGCCTCGCCGAGGACACCGGCTTCGAGGGCGCGCTCGAACTGCTGGCCGAACTGCCCGACGGCTCGGTGCTCTGCAGCCACGGCGACGTCATCCCGGCCACCATCGGCGCGCTGCAACGGCGCGGCTGCGAGATCCACACCGAGCCCGACTGGCGCAAGGCGTCGACCTGGGTGCTCACCCGTGACGAGCACGGCGCCATCACCGACGCCGCCTGCCTCGCCCCACCCGCCTGACTCGCGAGTGTTCTGGGCGTGATGCGTCCCGGTTTCCGGGACGCATCACGCCCAGAAGCCGATGTGGGACGAAGTACGCCCAGAAACCCCGTTACGGGGTGACGAGGCCTTCGACCATGGGGCGCATGTTCGCCGGGGGGTTGCGGTCCAGGCAGTCCTGGGCGGCGGCGGTGGCGGCCTCGGTGTCGGGCACGCTGAGGAACCGAGCGTTGGCGACGGCGAGGAAGCAGTGCGGGTCGGCGTAGGTGTCGTCGAGCGCTGCGGCGTCCTGGAGGAGCTCGATGCCCTGCTGCACCTGTTCGTCGTCCTCGGCCTGCTGACCGTTGAGCGCGATGATCCACGCCAGGTACGTGCGGGCCTCGACGTTGTCGGGCTCGATCTCGAGCACCTTCGTGAAGCCCGCGAGTGCAGCGCTGTTGTCGTTGGGGTTCAGCGACGCCCGCGCCTCGGCCAGCAGCTGCGTGACCTCGTCGGTGGGCAGGCCGCCGGTGAGCGTCTGCCCGGGCAGGCGCTGCCCGGCGAACTGGCTGACCGCCACACCGAGACCGATGCCGACGGCCAGCGTCACCACCGGCACCGCCAGCTTGCGCCACAGCGGCCGCTGGGGCTTCGACGGCAGCGCGCTGCGACCGTCCTCGATCTCGCGCATCACCGCGGCGGCGCGGGCCACGTAGCCGTCGCGCAGCGCCGTGAAGTCGGCGTCGTCGACATCGCCCGCATCGTGCTCACGCTCGAGGTCGCGGATGCTGTCGAGCAGGAAGCGACGCTCCTCCTCGAGCTCTGCCAGGCGGTCGGGGTTCATCGCCCGGTGTCCGCCTCGTCGTCGGGGCCCTCAGGTTGGTCGGGCTGTTCCGGCTCGGCCGGCGCCGCCTCCTCGGCCGCGAGCGCGGCCTCGACCATCGCCCGGTCGGCGTCGTCGGGCACGGCATCGACGTTGCGCTGCCACCGCCGGAACGCGAAGAACAACCCCACGCCGGCGCAGACCAGCGCGGCCGCCGGCAGCACCCACACCAGCGCATCGAAGCCCGACGCCGTGGGCAGCAACTGGGTCTGCGCGCCGAACTGCTGCACGATGTAGGCGACGATCTCGTCGTCACTGCTCACACCCGCGGCCACCTGTGCCTTCACCTCGGCACGGATGGCGGCCGACGCCGGGTTGGCGCTCTCGTACACGGTTTCGCCGTCGCACACCGGGCACGCGATCTGTTGGGTGATCTGCTCGACGCGCTCCTCGGGCGTGAGCGGACCGGCCTCCTTCGCCGTGCCGTACGCCAGCACGCACACGATGACCAACATCAGCGCGAGCCAGCCCGGCCACCGCTTCCACTTCGATCGACTGCTCATGCGCCCGCGTACATCTCTCGTTGCTGCTGCACCAGGCGCGACAGCGTGTCGGCGTCGATCTGGCCGGCCCAGCGCAGCACCACCGTGCCGTCGGGGGCGATGATGAACGTCTCGGGCACCAGCGCCACGCCGAACGCGACGTTGGTGGTGCCCTCGTCGTCGCGGATGATGGGCCAGTCGCCGCCGCGGGTGAGGAAGAAGTTCTTCACGTCGTCGATGTCGTCGTTGATCTGCAGCATCGTGTAGAGCTCGGCGCCGTCGGCGCCGAACGACTTCTGCTGCTCGGAGAACTCCACCAGCGCAGGGTGCTCGGCGCGGCACGGGGCGCACGTGCTGTTGAAGAAGTTCACCACGACCCAGCTGCCCTTGCGGCGGGCGAGGTCGAACGGCTCACCGTCGAGCGTGGTGCTGCGCACGGCGGGTGCGGCACGGCCGAGCAGCGGGCTGTCGATGATGCCGACCTCGTCGTCCGAGCCCGACGTGCCGCTGGCGAGCACGAAGAACAGCGCGGCCATCACGATGGCGACGCCGAGCACCACGAACGGGGCGATGCGACGCGGCGGCGTCGCGGGCGAGTCGGCGGATTCGGTGGTCACGGGCTCAGTCACGGGCGACCTCCTCGTCGGCGCCGGCGTCGGGAACGGCCTCGGGCACCGGCACCGGCTCGTCGAGCGGGATGGGCGCCGACACCGGGTCGGTGGGCTTGCGGCGGTGCTTGCCGGGGAACGCGGACAGCACGGTGCCCACGCCGCACAGCAGGCCGCCGATCCAGATCCACACGATCATCGGCTTGATGAAGATCTTCAGCTTCGCCACGCCCGTGCTGGGCTTCGAGCCGTTCTCGAGCGTGAGGTAGATGTCCTTCAGCAGACCCGTCTTCACGCTCGGCGTCGCCACGTCCATGCCCTGCGCGGTGAACTTGCTGATGGCCGGCGCGTACGCCTGACCGCCGTCGATGGCCACGAGCGCCTTGATGCCGACCGACGTGGGCGTCTCGAAGCTCACCACGTCGTCGAGTATGAACGTGTGCCCGGCGAACTCGATGGTGTCGCCCTTGTTCATCGTGAACTCGCCGGCCTTCGTGAAGCTGTTCGAGGCGGTGAGGCCGACGGCGATGAGGATGATGCCGATGTGCACCACCATGCCGCCGTTGGCACGGCCGAGCAGGCCCCGATAGCCCTGGCGGCGCGTGGCGAGCACCAGCTGCCGCAACGCCGAACCGCCGGCGAACCCGGCGAGCGTGAACGCGAGCAGCGGCATGAACCCGGTGGCACCGAGCAGCACCGACAGCACCAACGTGGCAGCGCCGCCCCACAGCGGCCAGTACAACCGGTCGCGCAGCAGCTCGAGGCTGGCCTTGCGCCACGGCAGCACCGGCGCGATGGCCATGAGGAACAGGATGACGAGGCCGATCGGTTGCGCCATCGTGTCGAAGAACGGCGAGCCGACCGCGATCTGACGGTCGTCCTTGGCCTCGACGATGAGCGGGAACACCGTGCCGAGCAGGATGATGAACGCGAACAACGTGAAGATGACGTTGTTGGCGAGGAACGCACCCTCACGCGAGATGGGCGAGTCGATGGCGCCGGGCGAACGCAGCCGGTCGCCGCGCCACGCGATGAGGCCGAGCGACGTGACCACGATGACACCGAACGCGCCCAGCAGGTACGGGCCGATGGTGCCGTCGCTGAACGCGTGCACGCTGTTGATGACGCCCGAGCGGGTGAGGAACGTGCCGAGGATGGTGAGCGAGAACGTGGCCACCAGCAGGCTGATGTTCCACACGCGCAGCATGCCGCGCCGCTCCTGCACGAGCACCGAGTGGATGTACGCCGTGCCGGTGAGCCACGGCAGGAAGCTCGCGTTCTCGACCGGGTCCCAGGCCCACACGCCACCCCAGCCGAGCACCTCGTAGCTCCACCAGCTGCCGAGCACGATGCCGAGCGTGAGGAAGCCCCACGAGAACAGCGCCCAGCGGCGGGTCTCCATCAGCCAGCCCTCGCCGACGCGGCCGGTGATGAGCGCGGCGATGGCGAACGCGAACGGCACGGTGAAGCCGACGTAGCCGAGGTACAGGATGGGCGGGTGGAACAGCACCAGCACGTGGTTCTGCAGCAGCGGGTTGGGGCCCTTGCAGCACCGGTCGAAGTTGGGCACGCCACCCGGCGCGAACGCATCGGTGGGGCCGAGCGCGAGGAAGAAGAAGAACGCAGTGACGAGCAGCATCACCACGAGCGCCCACGCCACCAGCGGGTCGGCCATGCGCGTGCGATAGCGGCGGGCGACGATGAACGAGTAGATGGCCAGCAGCAGCAGCCACAGCAGGATGCTGCCCTCG
Source organism: Actinomycetota bacterium (assembly GCA_039796575.1). Lineage (GTDB taxonomy): Bacteria > Actinomycetota > Acidimicrobiia > Acidimicrobiales > Ilumatobacteraceae > UBA668. The sequence goes on along the minus strand of JBDKJP010000079.1, from coordinate 43,719 downwards.
AGCGCGCTCCACAGCGCGGTGAAGTTGAACAGCGGCGGCGTGTCGTACGAGCCCACCTTCTGCACGTACGCGATGCTCCAGTCGCGGGTGATGAGCGCACGCTGCATCACCACCACCGCGAGCACGGCACCGAACAGCGCCACCATCACGTACGCCTGCACGGTGCGCGCCAGGCGCTGGTCGCGCAGCAACGTGGCGGTGGCGAGCGCGCCGGCGCCGAACACCGAGGCGGCGAGACCGATGATGAGTGCGGAGTGGCCGAAGAGGCCGTTCACCCCTTCTGCGAGCACGCTGCGGCCTCCGCGTTGGACTGTTCGAGCCGGTCGGCGTTCTCGGCGTCGTACTCGTTGTCGTGCTTCACGATGACCTCGTCACCCTCGAACACCACACCATCGCCGCTGTCGACCGCGCGACCGCGCACGACCACCGGGATGCACTCCTGGAAGATGCCGCTTGGCTCGCTGCCCACACTGACCGGCATCTCCTCACCGTTGTAGGAGATGACGAAGCTGTACTCGGCGGCCGTCTGCTCGACCGAGCCTTCCTCCACCACGCCCTGGATGCGGATGTTGCGACCGACGTCGCAGCCGTCCTTCACCCCGACCTCGTCGACGTTGCAGTAGTAGTCGACGGCGTTGTTGAGGAACATCACCACCATCACACCGCCACCCACGAGCACCAGCCCGAGCACCGACATGGCGAGCCACGGGCGCTTGCGCTTGCGACCCTGCGCGGTGGGGACGACCTCGCGCGGGCTCAGGTCCACGGGCGGTCCTCCTCGCGCACCTGCGGCGCGATCTTGCGGGCCCGGGCGAGCAGGCGCCACACGTACAGCCCGATGCCGCCGAGCGTGATGACGTAGCTGGCGATGACGTACGGCGTCTGATCGCTGGTGCTCATGACGGCGAACATCAGACCTGTGCTCCTTCTGCCCGACGCTCGGCGAGCGCCACGTCGAGGCCTTGGTCGTCGAGTGCGTCCTCCATGGCCATCACCCGCTGGCGGTGCAGCAGCAGCCACACGTAGAGCAGCGTGAACGCGATGAGGCCGACGAAGAGGCTGAACAGCATCAACCCGGAGAGCTTGCCCTCGGCCACGCTCTCCTGCTGGTGCAACGGGCGCCACCACTTCACGCTGAAGTGCACCAGCGGCACCTCGAGCACGGCGAGCAGGGCGATGATGGCGCTGCGCCGGGCTCGCTGCTGGTGCGTGCCGCCGAGGTTGCGCACCGCGAGATAGCCGATGTAGGTGACGAACAGGAACGCAGTGGTGGTGAGCCGCGAGTCCCAGGTCCAGAAGATGCCCCACGAGATGCGGCCCCACAGGCTGCCGGTGACGAGCGTGATGCCCATGAACAGCACGCCGATCTCTGCGCTGGCGCCGGCGATGCGGTCCCAGGTGAGGCTGCGCGTGCGCTTGAACAGATAGGCCGCGCTGCTGACGCCGGTGACGATGAACGCGAGGTACGCCAACCACGCCGTCGGCACGTGGATGTAGAGGATGCGCACGCCGGCCTTCTGCTTCTCGTCGTTCGGCGAGAGGAACAGGCCGAACAGCACCAGCCAGGCCATGCCCAACAGGACCGCGGCGCCGAGCACGCGGGTGAACCGCGTCCCGGTGGGGCGGGCGACGGCCGTGCGGCCGGGCGAGGGGGTGGGAGTGGGAGTCATGTGGGCCTATTCATCGATGAGCGATCCGAAAGCGAGCGTGCCGCCGAGCCCGAACAGTGCGGCGAACAGCACGAGCAGACCGACCCATGGCCACCCTTCGCTGGACGTCGCACCATTGGTTCCGAACGCCGCTTCCGTCGCCCGGGTTGCACCGATGAGCACGGGTGCCACCACGGGGAGCATCAGGAGCGGCAACAGCGTTTCGCGCCCTTTGGCCCCCGCAGCGAGACCTCCGTAGAGCGTACCGACGAAGGCCAGTCCGGTGGTCGCGGCCACGAAGGTTGCCACCAGGAGCAGCACCCCGCTGCCGGCCACGTCGGCCTGGTACAGCACGACGGCGGCGATGAGCAGCACGATCTCGAGCACGGCGAGCTCGATGGCCAGGGCGAGCGACTTGCCGAGGAAGATGCCACCGGGTCGCACCCCGGCCACCTGCAGCGCGTCGAGCGCCCCGTCGGCGCTCTCGACGGCGAACGCCCGCTGCACCAGCACGAGCATGCTGAACATCGTGGCCAGCCACACCAGGCCGGGTGCCACACGGGTGAGCACGGCGTCGTTGTCGAGCGCGAAGGCGAACATCACCATCACCAGCGCCGCGAACGGCAGCACCTGGTTGGTGACGATGCGGCTGCGCAGCTCGATGCGCAGGTCCTTCGCGGCGATGAGCCGGGCGATGCGCCAGGTGCTCATGTGCGCACCTGCCCGCCCACGATCTCCACGACCCGCGTGGCCAGCGCCCCGGCCCGCTCGAGCTCGTGGCTGGCCACCATCACCGTGGCACCGGCCGCCGCTGCGTCGCGCAGCGTGGCGTCGAGGTCGTCGCGACCGGCAGCGTCGAGACCGGCGTGCGGCTCGTCGAGCAGCCACAGCTCGGCCCGGCGCGCCACCAGGCAGGCGAGCGCGGTGCGCCGCCGCTGGCCGGCCGACAGGCGGCTCACCGGCACCGAGGCCAACCGGCCCGCCAACCCCATCCGTTCGAGCGACGCCGCCACTTCCTCGGCGGTGGCACCCACGGTGGCACCCCAGAAGGCGACGTTGTCGGCCACCGACAGGTCGGCGTAGAGCCCGTTCGCGTGGCCCAGCAGGCCGACCCGGTTGCGCACCGCGGTGCGGTCGACGGCGATGTCGCAGCCGAGCACCATGGCCTCGCCGCGCTCCACCGGCAGCAGGCCCGCGCACAGCCGCAGCAGCGAGGTCTTGCCCGCACCGTTCGGCCCGCGCAGCAGCAGGATCTCGCCCCGCTCGACCCGCAGGTCGGCGCCGGCGAGCACCGGGAACCCGCCCAGTACCGCGACCACGCCGGCGAGGTGGACGACGGGTTCCATAGCGGAAGGAGACGCTAGTTCCCGCGTGGACCGGCCGCCCAACGGGTGTCACAATCCGCGGATGCGCCCGCAACGAGTGGAGCCAGGCCCCGGTCAGGAGAGCGTGTGGGACTACCCGCGGCCACCGGCCGTGGTGCCGTTCGAGGGCATGGTGCGGGTGGTGCACGCCGGCCGCGAGGTGGCCCGCACCACCCGAGCCGTGCGCGTGCTCGAGACCAGCCAGCCGCCCGCGTTCTACCTGCCGCCCGACGACGTCGACCTCACCCGGCTCACCCGCTCGTCGGGCAGCTCGTGGTGCGAATGGAAGGGGCCCGCCACGTACTGGCAGCTCGACGGCCAGCCCGACGTGGCGTGGAGCTACGAGCGTCCGACGCCCGGCTTCGAGGCCATCCGCGGCCACCTCGCGTTCTACGCACAGAAGGTCGACGAGTGCTGGGTCGACGACGAGCTCGTGCAACCCAACCCGGGCAACTTCTACGGCGGCTGGATCACGTCCCGCGTGGTCGGCCCGTTCAAGGGAGCACCGGGCACCCTCGGCTGGTGACGGACGTCGTCGGCGCTGCTCCGATAGCGTCACTGGCGTGAAGCAGCGGGTGCCGTACTTCCAGCGGCCGAAACCGCCCCACGACTGGCGATGGGTCGTCGGCATCATCGGCAAGACCCTCATCTGCACCGGCCTGTTGATGTTCGCGTTCGTCGCCTACCAGCTGTGGGGCACCGGCATCGCCACCGCCCGCGCCCAGAACGACCTCGGCACCCAGTTCGAGGAGATGCTCCTCACCACGTCGTCGACCAGCTCGACCTCGACCACCACCACGACCGCGCCCGACGACACGCTGCCGCAGTCGACCACCACGAGCACCATTCCCGTGGCACCCGCCGACGTGCTGCCCCAGGGTGTGCCGGTGGCGCAGCTGAAGATCCCCTCGATCGGTCTCGACTGGACCGTGGTCGAGGGCGTCGGTGTGCCCGACCTGAAGAAGGGCCCCGGCCACTTCCCCGAGACGCCGCTGCCCGGCCAGCTCGGCAACGCCGCCATCGCCGGCCACCGCACCACCTACGGCCAGCCGTTCTTCAACCTCGACAAGGTGCAACCCGGCGACCTGATCGAGGTCGACACGCTGGCCGGCAAGTTCGTCTACCGCGTCGACGGCAGCACCGTGGTGAGCCCCGCCGAGTACGCGTCGGTCATCCCCACCGTCGACCCCGACACGGCCACCCTCACGCTGGCCACCTGCACCCCGGCCTACACCGCCCGCCAGCGACTCATCGTGAAGGCCACGCTCGTGCCCGAACTGAGCGCCGGCGTGATGCGCCCGCCGACCGCCACCACCCCCGAGCAGGCCACCTCCACCACCGTGGCCGACACCCTCCCCGGCGATTCCGTGCCCGACACCACCGAGGGCGCCGCCACCGCCACCACCGACATCGCCCCCGCCACCACGCTGGTGCCGGCCGAGTCGAGCGGCGAGAGCGACACGTTCGAACAGGGCTGGTTCCACGACACCGGCGCCATCCCGCAGGTGATCGTGTGGGCGTTGCTGCTCACCGCCGTCGTCGTCGGCGCGTTCCTGATCGGCAAGTGGAGCGAACGACTGTGGGTGGCGTTCGTGATGGGGTCCGTGCCGTTCGTGATCGTGCTGTACTTCTTCTTCGAGAACGTGAACCGTCTCCTTCCTCCCGGGATCTGAACCATGACCACGCCCACCCCCGTCGATCCCGTCCGCGCCCGACGCCAGCAGGTGGCGAAGTACACGCTGCTCGCCAACCGCATCGGCTACCTGTTCTTCGCGCTGGCCATCGCGACGTTCATCATCGGCTTCGCGGTCAGTTTCAACGGCGCGGTCTCCGCCATCGTGATCGGGTCGATCATCATCGGCTCGGTGCTGCTCGCCCCGGCCATCGTGCTCGGCTACGCCGTGAAGGCGGCCGAGCGGGAAGACCGCGAGCGCGGCATCTGAGCACCTGGTCGGGAGTTTCCGCCGGGCCGACATCCGGTTACTCTCTGGTAACCGATTATGAGCATGCGACTTCCTGCCCCTGCCCGCCGTGAGCAGATCCTCGACGTCTCGGTGCAGGTGTTCGCCCATCGCGGCTTCCACAGCACCTCGATGAACGACGTCGCAGAGGCCGCGGGCGTCACCAAGCCGGTGCTCTACCAGCACTTCGACAGCAAGCAGGACCTGTACCTCGCACTGCTCGACGAGGCCGGCGCCCGGCTGCGCAACGCCGTGCGCAAGGCCGTGGCCGAGGCCACCTCGGGCAAGGAGCAGACCGAGCTCGGGTTCAAGGCCTACTTCCGGTGGGTCGCCGAGGACCACGACGCGTTCCTCCTGCTGTTCGGGTCGCGGGCCAGCCGCGACGAGGAGAGCACGGTCGCCATCCGCCGCATCACCGCCGAGGCCGCCCACGCCATCGCACCGTTCATCGCCGCCGACATCGAGGGCGAGCACCAGCAGATGCTGGCACACGGCCTCGTCGGTCTCGCCGAAGGCGTCAGCCGCCACCTCGTCGAGAAGGGCGTCGTGTTCGACCCCGAGGTGCTCGGCCAGCAGATGGCCGACCTCGCGTGGGCCGGCCTCCGTGCCGTGCACCGCGGCTGAGCCCGGCGCACCGCCACGCCGTCAGGCCCGGGCCACCCACCCGCGGTAGCCCTCCACGAACCCTGCCGACTGCAGCGCCGCGGCCCACGCCGACGAGGGCGTGATGGGCTCGCCGTTCACCTTGCGCACCTCGATGCTGCGCGCCCGGCCGTCCTTCACCAACGCCGCCAACGACTCGGCCCACGACGGGTCGGTGTCGGCGGCCGGGAACGTGACCAGGTGGTGCGAACGGCGGTCGAACCACACCAGCGGCACACCGGCGCGCAGCACCACCGACGCACCGGCGGTGCGGGCCGGGCGGCCCGGTGAGGGCGGCCAGGCGATGGCCGCACCGTAGGGCTGCGCGGGGTCGGTGACGGCCAGCACCACCGGCGGCGCCACCTCGTCGGGGTGCAGGTCGGCATCGGGCACGTCGCGGGCCGACCGCAACCGGTCGACCGCGCCCGGCAGGCCGAACTGTGCGGCACCGAGCCCGGCGACGAAGTAGCCGCGGCGCACCTGGCCGCGCTCCTCGAGCATCTTCAGCACGCCGTACACCGATGCGTAGCCGCCGACCACGCCCTCGGCGAGCACGGCCTCCCGGGTGACCACGCCGTACCGCTCGAGCAGTTGCAGCGCCGTGGCGTGCGCGGACTCGGTGGAGGTGGGCGCCGGTTCGAGCAGCGGCGCGACGAGGCTCCAACGGCCCGCGCCCATCGGTGGTCCGATGCGGTTGAGACGGCCCGGTCGCGGGCGCGACCGGGTGAGCGGTGCACGGGCGTTGCCCTTGTTGCCGAGCCCCTTCGACGACAACATGGTGCGGAGCGGCGCGAGCGAGTCGTTGGTGACCTCGCCTGCCCACACCAGGTCCCAGAGCGCGGCGAGCAGCTCGAGGTCGGTGGCCTCCGGTGCCGCGGCTCGCAACCCGCCCCAGAAACTGGCGCCACGGGAGGACAGGTGCGTGCGGATGGCGTCGTGCAACGCCCCCGACGGCGGCTCGACGGCCTCCCAGCCGGCCGCCAGCACCGGCAGCTGGTCGGCGAAGCACAGCCGCACCCTGCCGTCGGCCGCGCCGATGGCACCGACTCCCACCCACACCACCTCACCCGACGTGCACAGCTCGTCGAGGTCGGAGGGCCGGTAGCTGCGCAACCGCTGCGGCAGCACCTCGGTCTCGACGGCGCTGGCCACCATGGCCGAGCCCTGCAACTGCCCGAGCGCCTCGACCAACGACTCGAGGCCGCGGCGATCGCTGCCCACACCGTGCCACGCCTGCAGGAAGCGCGCGTACGCCTCCTGGTCGACCGGCTCGACCTCGCGGCGCAGCGCCGCGAGCGAGCGGCGACGGATCTGGCGCAGCACGTCGGCGTCGCACCACTCGCGCCCCGAGCCACCTGGACGGAACTCGCCGCGCACCACACGGTCGTCGGCCTCGAGCGCGGCCAGCGCGCCCGTGGCCCGCTCGGGCGAGATGCCGAACCGAGTGGCGAGGTCGTCGACCACGAACGGGCCGTGGGTGCGGGCGAACCGTGCGACCAACGACTCGAGCGGGTGCGGCACGGGCTCGGTGAACGCGCGGGGCAGCCCGAGCGGCACGTTGCAGCCCAGTGCGTCGCGGTAGCGCGCCGCGTCGTCGGCCGCGATCCAGCGCGTCGCACCGGCCACCGCGACCGTGATGGCACGCCGCTCGTGCGCCAGCTGCTCGAGCCAGACCGCACCGTCGGCACCCTCGCACCGCAGGTCGACCTCCTCCGCCGACAGGTCGCCCACACGGCGCAACACGTCGTGCAGCTCGTCGGCCGAACGGGCCCGACGACCATCGGCCAGCAACTGCAGCTCGAGCTCGATGTCGGCCAGCGCACCCGGGTCGAGCAGCTCGCGCAGCTCCTCGGCACCGAGCAGGTCGCGCAACAGGTCGCGATCGAGTGCCAGCGCCGCAGCACGGCGCTCGGCCATCGGCGCGTCGCCCTCGTACATGTACGCGGCGATCCAGTTGAACAGCAGGCTCTGCGCGAACGGTGACGCCTTCGCGGTGTCGACCGTGACCACCCGCACCGTGCGATTGCGCAACTGCCCGAGCACCTCGCGCAGCGCCGGCAGGTCGAACACGTCCTGCAGGCACTCCCGGGAAGTCTCGAGCAGGATGGGGAACGTCGGGTGCTTCGACGCCACGCCGAGCAGGTCGGCCGCACGCTGGCGCTGCTGCCAGAGCGGAGTGCGCCGATCGGGCCGGCGGCGAGGCAGCAGCAGCGCACGCGCCGCGCACTCACGGAAGCGGGCGGCGAACAGCGACGTCTGCGGCAGCGCCTCCATGACGAGGTCGTCGATGTCGTCGGGGTCGATGATCAGATCGGCCAGCGGCAGCTCGTCGGCGGCCTCGGGCAGGCGCAGCACGATGCCGTCGTCGGTCCACATGATCTCGACCGGGATGTCGAACCGCTCGTTGAGCCGCCGTTGGATGGCCATGGCCCAGGGCGCGTGCACCGGCGTGCCGAACGGGCTGAGGATGCAGACCCGCCAGTCGCCGATCTCGTCGCGGAACCGCTCGACCACGACCGTGCGATCGTCGGGCACCACCCCGGTGGACTGCGCCTGCTCGTCGAGATAGAGCAGCACGTTGCTGGCGGCCCAGGCGTCGAGCGAGTACTGCTGCATCAACTGCTCGAGCGCGGTGTCGCCGGGCATGGCGCGCACCTCGCGCTGGAAGGCACCCAGCGCCCGACCGAGCTCGAGCGGGCGACCCGGACGGTCGCCGTGCCAGAACGGCATCTTCCCCGGCTGCCCCGGCGCAGGCGTGACCACCACGCGCTCGAACGTGATGTCCTCGATGCGCCACGTGCTGGCGCCCAGCAGGAACGTCTCACCCGGACGGCTCTCGTACACCATCTCCTCGTCGAGCTCGCCGACGCGGGTGCCGTCGGGCAGGAACACCCCGAACAACCCGCGGTCGGGGATGGTGCCGCCGCTGGTGATGGCCAGGCGCTTGCTGCCGTCGCGGGCACGCAGCGTGCCGTTGACGCGGTCCCACACGATGCGCGGCCGCAGCTCGTTGAACTCGTCGCTCGGGTAGCGGCCGGCGAGCAGGTCGAGCACGTGCAGCAACAGGTCGTCGCTGAGCTCGGCGAAGCACGACGCGCCGCGCACGAGCGTGGCGACGGACTCGACCGAGCAGTCGGGGTACATGCTCACGTGCGCCACGATCTGCTGGGCCAGCACGTCGAGCGGGTTGCGCAGGAAGCGCGAGGTCTCGATGAGGCCCTCGTGCATGCGGCGCGTGACCACTGCGGCCTCGAGCAGGTCGCCGCGGTGCTTCGGGTAGAGCGTGCCCTTGCTGGGCTCGCCGACGCTGTGCCCCGCACGGCCGATGCGCTGCAGCCCGCGCGACACGGCGCCCGGTGACTCGACCTGCACCACCAGGTCGACCGCCCCCATGTCGATGCCGAGCTCGAGGCTGGAGGTGGCCACGATGGCGCGCAGCTCGCCGCGCTTGAGCTCGTCCTCGATGGTGACGCGCTGCTCGCGGGCCAGCGACCCGTGGTGCGCCTTCACCAGCTCGCCCTCGATGCCCTCGTCGGCGGCGAGCTCGTTGAGCCGGGCCGCGAGCCGCTCGGCCTGCCGGCGGGCGTTGCAGAAGATGATGGTGCTGCGGTGCGCGAGCACCTGCTGCAGGATGCGCGGGTAGATGCTGGGCCAGATGCTGCTGCGCTGCCCCTGCATCGCGGCCGATGCCGGGCCGCTGCGCAGCTCCTGCACCACCTGCCCCATGGCGCCCATGTCCTCCACCGGCACGACGACCTCGACCTCGAGCGGCTTGCGCACCCCGGCGTCGACGATGGTGACCGGGCGCTGCCGACCGTCGGCACCGTGCCCGCCGAGGAAGTGCGCGATCTCCTCGAGCGGACGCTGCGTGGCGCTGAGGCCGATGCGCTGCGGCGGCCGCTTCGTGACGGCTTCGAGCCGTTCGAGGCTGAGCATGAGGTGGGCGCCGCGCTTGGTGGTGGCCATCGCGTGGATCTCGTCGATGATGACCGTGTCGACGTTGACCAGCGTGCTGCGCACCTCGCTGGTGAGCATGAGGTATAGGCTCTCGGGCGTGGTGATGAGCAGGTCGACTGGCCGACGCTGCAACGCCTGACGGTCCTTCGGGCTGGTGTCGCCGGTGCGCATGGCGACGCTGGGCTCGACGAACGGCACGCCCAGGCGCTCGGCCGCGAGGCGGATGCCCATGAGCGGCGAGCGGAGGTTCTTCTCCACGTCGAAGGCGAGGGCCCGCAACGGCGAGATGTAGAGCACCCGGGTGCGCGCCTTCGGGTCGATGGGCTCGCCCTCGACGGGGGTGACCAACCGGTCGATGGAGCTGAGGAACGCCGTGAGGGTCTTGCCGCTGCCGGTGGGTGCGCAGACCAGGCTGTGGGCGCCGCTGCGGATGGCCGGCCAGCCCTGCACCTGCGGGGGCGTCGGCTCGGGGAACGACGCCGAGAACCACTCGCGCACGGCGGGCGAGAAGCCCTGGAGCACGGGGTGGTCGGCCATGCCGGGCAGGCTACGCCAGGGGTGTCACGCGGTCACCCCGGCTTCTGGGCGTGATCCGTCCCACTTCGGCTTCTGGGCGTGCTGCGTCCCGGAATCCGGGACGAAGCGCCGCCAGTTGCGCGGTCGACGACCCCCGACGGGGTCCGGCTACCGTGGCCCTCGTGTCCGAACGGGAGATCATCGCCGCCACCACGGCACCCGCGACCCGCACGAGCCTCACCGCCGACCTGCGCGCCCTCGGCGTCGCCGCGGGCGACGTCCTGGTGGTGCACACCTCGATGTCGGCGCTCGGCTGGGTGGTGGGCGGCGCCCAGACCGTGGTCGACGCGCTGCTCGACGCCGTCGGCCCCGAAGGCACGCTCACCATGCCGGCGCACAGCTCCGACCGGTCCGAGCCGTCGCGCTGGTCGAACCCGCCCGTGCCCGAGGAGTGGTGGCCGGTCATCCGCGACCACGTCCCGGCCTTCCATCCGGCGCTCACCCCGATGCACGCGATGGGCGCCGCGGCCGAGGTGCTGCTGCGCCATCCGGGCACGCTGCGGAGCGCGCACCCGAACGTGTCGCACATGGCCATCGGACCGCAGGCGCGCACCGTCACCGACCACCATCCGTTCGACCGCGGCATGGGCGACGAGTCGCCGCTCGGGCGGCTGTACGAGCTCGACGCGAAGGTGCTGCTGCTCGGCGTCGGCCATGCGAACAACACGTCGCTGCACCTCGCCGAGCACCGGGCCGACTGGCCGTCGAAGCGGTTCGTCCGCCAGGGCTCCGCGGTGCTCGTCGACGGGCAACGGTGCTGGGTGGAGTACGACGAGCTCGACGGCGACACCGACGACTTCGAAGCGCTCGGTGCCGCGTTCGCGGCCACCGGGCTCGAGACCGTGGGCCCCGTGGGCAACGCCGGTGGTCAGGCGCGGCTGATGCCGATGCGCGCCCTGGTCGACTTCGCCACGATGTGGTTCCCCACGCACCGCGCCTGAGCGCAGTGCCGGGTCGTCGCCGTCGTCAGAGCTCCTGGCCCGTGTAGTCGGCGGCGCGCGCGTCGAACGGGTCGTCGGCCGGCACGTCGCTCGGGTCGACCGTCTCGTACTGCACCATCATGTCGTGGTCCTCGTGCACACCGTTGTGGCAGTGGATCATGTACTTGCCGGCGTGCTCGAACTTCATCAGCACCCGCAGCGTCTCGTTGGTGCCGACGAAGTACGTGTCCTTCGGCCCACGTTCGTACGGGAACGGCGCCACACCGTTGCGGCTGACGAGCCGACCGTCGACGCCGTGCACGTGCATCGGGTGGGTCCATCCGCCGGAGCTGTTGTGGAACTCCCACAGCTCGACGTCGCCCACCATCGGCGTGGCCGCGACGAGCTGGTAGTTGCTGTCGATGACGTCGTTCCAGGTGTACCCGTTCACCGTCCACTCGCCGCCCTGCCGTTCGGTGCGGAAGCGACGCGCCTTCACGTCCTTCGGCACGGGCCGCGTCGCGATCTCGTTCTCCGGGCGCAGCGCGGAGGGCACCTGGTCGTTGCTCGGGTCGAACGGGTCGTCGGTCACGTCGAACGCCATCACCTTGTCGGTGTGCGTGTAGTCGTCGTTGTAGTCGAAGCTGTTGTTGCGCAGCACCACCCGCGTGCCGGGCGTGTACTTCGCGAAGTCGATGACGATGTCGTAGCGCTCACCGTTGTGGAAGCGCATCCTCGTGGTCGTGGCCGGTGCGGGCATCAGGCCGGCGTCGGTGGCGATCACCTGGAACGCGTCGCCCGTGGAGAGGCGCAGCACCATCGATCGCGCCACGCAACCGTTGACGAGGCGGAAGCGGTACTTGCGGCGTTGCACGCGCATGTTCGGCCACGGCGCGCCGTTCACGGTGACGACGTCACCCCAGTAGCCCTTCGTGTCGTCGATGGCCAGGTACAGCTGACCGTCGGCCTGGAACATCGCGTCGCTGATGTGCAGCGACACGTCGTACTGACCGGTCGGCAGATGGAACTTCGCGTCGTCGGGGTCGTCGATCAGGTAGCGGCCCGCGAGCCCCATCGCGACATTGGTCCAGGTGTGGTGGACCGCATGGTCGTGGTACCAGAGCGAGCGGCTGCACTCGTTGTTGTCCCACCGGTAGTCCTTGTACTGCGCCGGTTGGATGACGTCGCTCGCGTACCCGTCGTACTGCGGCCGCGACATGCCGCCGTGCAGGTGCACCGACGTGTACGTCGCGTAGCCGAGCGACGGGTGGAATCCGGGCAGCTCGTTGATGAACCGCGCCACCACCTTCCGGCCGCGGGTGGTGCGGATGGTGGGACCGGGCGCGATGCCGTCGTACCCCCACATCGACGTGCGGAAGCCCGGCACGATCTCTGCCTCGAACGGCCGCATCCGCAGCACGTAGTAGTCGGTGTTCGGCGTGCGCGCCACGGGCACCGCGTCGGGCACGATCGGCAGCGGACGTTGGAACGGCTTCGGCAGCCGACGGCTCGGCATCGGTTCGGGCGAGCCCGACTGCACCGCCTGGGGCAGCGCCAACGGCACCGCCGTCGCCGCCCCGGCAGCCACCGCTCCGAGGATGAACCCGCGCCGCGACACAGCGACCATGTGATGCTCCCGCTTTCCTACCCAGGTGCGGAGCCTCCCGTTGCCCCGCCTCCTGACGATCGCGGACGGACCGCGATGCGTCCAGTCCTGCGGGCCGAAATCTTCACTCTTTGCGTCGTAGGACCACCCAACGTGGGGCGCGGGACCGGACGAACGGCCCTAGCCACCCGGCCGCGCCCGGTCGCACACTGACGACGTGGAGATGCACGAGTTCCAGGAACGCGCCCGCACGCTGGTGCAGGACGGCACGTTGAGCTACGACCAGAAGCTGCGTCGGTTGGCCACGCTGGCCACCGAGGCGCTGCCGTACCCGGCGCTGTCGCCCGAAAGCCGGGAAGCACTCGACAAGCGGGTGATCTGCGACATGTTCGAAGGGCACGCACCGTTCACCGCCCGCTACATCCTCCCCGACTACGAGAAGGCGGTCCGGCAGGGGCTGTCGTACCTCGAACTGCGACCGCCCACGAACCTCGCCGACGCGCTCGCGTTCCTGCAGGTGATGTACGCCAACGTGCCGAGCGTGACCACCTACCCCGTGTACCTCGGCGACCTCGACAAGGTGCTCGCCCCGTTCGTCACCGACGACGTGTCCGACGACGAGCTCGACACCATGCTGCGCCGGTTCTGGATCGGCATCGACCGCATGCTCCCCGACGCGTTCGTGCACCTCGACCTCGGGCCGCACGACAGCCGCATCGCGCGCAGCATCTTCCGCGTCGAGCGCAGCCTGCGCCAGAGCGTGCCGAACATCACCCTGAAGGTCGACCCCGACCTCACGCCCGACTCGCTCGTCGACGACGGCGTGCGCACCGTGTTCGAGACCGGCAAGCCGCACTTCGTGAACCACCCGATGATGGTCGGCGACCACGGCGAACGGTACGCCGCGGTCAGTTGCTACAACTCGCTGAAGATCGGCGGCGGCGCCCACACCCTGGTGCGCCTCAACCTGAAGGAAGCCGCGCTGCGCCACACCGGATCGGCCGACGAGTTCCTCGACACCACACTCCCCCACTACGTCGAGCTCACCGCCGAACTGGCCGAGGCCCGCATCCGCTCGCTCGTCGAGGAGCAGCGCTTCTACGAGACGCACTGGCTGGCCGTCGAGGGCTTCATCGACATCGACCGGTTCAGCGCGATGTTCGGCATCTTCGGCCTCGCCGAGTGCGTGAACCTGCTGATGCAGCACGACGGCCACGACGGCCGGTACGGGCACGACGGCCGCACCAACGCCTACGCCGTCCGCCTCGTGGAACGGGTGGCCGCGCTGGTGGCCGAGCGCCCGATGCCGTACTGCGAAGGCGGCGACGGCCGCTGCTACCTGCACAGCCAGAGCGGCATCGACCTCGACGAGGGCGTCACCGCCGGGTGCCGCATCCCGGTCGGCGACGAGCCCGACCTGCTGCGCCACCTCGAGACCTGCGCCCCGCACCACCACCTGTTCGCGTCGGGCATCAGCGACATCTTCCACATGGACGAGACCGCGGTGCGCAACCCCGAGGCCATGGTCGACATCATCCGTGGCGCCTTCCGTCAGGGCATGCGCGACTTCACGTTCAACCTCGACTCCAACGAGTTCGTCCGCATCACCGGCTACCTCGTCCGCAAGAGCGACCTCGCCGCCATCGGTGCCACCGGCGCGGCGCGCCACTCGAGCGACCACCTCGCCGCCGGCGCGGAGGCGAACTTCCACCTCACGCAACGCGCCGTGAAGCGCATCGGGTGCCATGAGCGCGACCCTCGCTGACCCCGCGTTCGCCGGCGCCGCGGCCACCAGTGGCTTCGTCGCCGACACCATCACGTTCAGCAACGTCGACGGCCCCGGCAACCGGTTCGTCGTGTTCCTGCAGGGCTGCAACTTCGACTGCGTCGCGTGCCACAACCCGCAGACCATCCCGCTCGCCACCGGCGAGCACTTCCGCACCACGGTGGCCGACCTGCTGCCACGCATCCGCCGCGCCGCACCGTTCCTCGGCGGCATCACCGTGTCGGGCGGCGAGGCCACGCTGCAGCCCGACTTCGTGCACGCCCTGTTCTCCACCGTGAAGGCCGACCCCGACCTCGGCCGGCTGAGCTGCTTCGTCGACTCGAACGGCTCGCTCGACGACGACACGTGGCACCGGCTCGCTCCCCTCACCGACGGCACGATGATCGACCTGAAGTGCTTCGACCCCGACATCCACCAGCAGATGACCGGACAGTCGAACGCACCCGTGCTGCACAGCATCGAGCTGCTGCACGGCATGGGCCTGCTGTACGAGGTGCGCCTGCTCATCCTCAAGGGCGTCAACGACGACCCCGCGCTGCTGCGCCGCACCGGCGAGTGGCTGGCCTCCGTCGACCCCGCGATGCGGGTGAAGATGATCGCCTTCCGTGCCCACGGCGCACGCCCCCACGAGCCCGCACTGGTGCCGCCCACGCACGACGAGCTCGAGGCCGCCGCGGGGCATCTGCAGGTCGCCGACCTGAAGCTCTGCCTCGTCTGAACGGGCCGAGCACCAGGTCACGGCAGGTTCGCGAAAGTTCGCTTGTGCGCGGCCAGACTCAATGGTTCCCATGACCGACCGAGTGCAACTCCGACCCTGGCAGCGCGAAGCCTTCGACAAGTTCGCCGCCAGCGAGAACCCGGACTTCCTCGCGGTCGCCACGCCCGGCGCCGGCAAGACCACGTTCGCACTCGCGTGCGCCAGGTGGGCACTCAGCAACGAACGCCGCCGCCTGGTCATCGTGGCGCCCACCACCCATCTCAAGACCCAGTGGGCACTCAGCGCGCACCGCATGGGCCTGCACGTCGACCACAACTGGTCCCCCGCCGACGGCGTCGCGAAGGACGTCCACGGCATCGTCACCACCTACCAGCAGGTGGCCACCGCCGACACGGCGAGGAAGCTCCGTGGCCTCGCCGACGACGCGTTCGTGGTGCTCGACGAGGTGCACCACGCGGGCGACGAACGTGCCTGGGGCGACGGCGTGCGCACCGCGTTCGCGCACGCCAACCGCCGCCTGTGCCTCAGCGGCACGCCCTTCCGCAGCGACACCGCCAGCATCCCGTTCGTGCGCTACGAGGAGACCGGCGTCGGCGGCGAGGCCCAGCCCGACTACACGTACGGCTACGCCGACGCACTCCGCGACGGCGGCGTCGTGCGACCCGTGTACTTCCCCCGCTTCGACGGCCTCATGGAGTGGAGCGCCCCCGACGGCAGCGTGCTGAGCGCGAACTTCCACGACGAGCTCGACCGCACAGGCGCGTCGCACCGCCTGCGTGCCGCGCTGAGCCTGCAGGGCGACTGGCTGCCCGCCGTCATCGACCAGGCGCACGAGCGGCTGATGGCCATCCGTCGCACCCACCCCGACGCCGGCGCGCTCGCCATCGCGATGGACCAGGACCACGCCCGCGACATCGCCCGCCTCATCCGCTACCGCTACAAGGTGGAGGCCGAGGTCGTGGTGAGCGACGACCCCGACGCGAGCAAGAAGATCGCCGCGTTCAGCAACAGCACCCGGCCGTGGCTGGTGGCGGTGCGCATGGTGTCGGAGGGCGTCGACATCCCGCGCCTGCGCGTCGGCGTGTACGCCAGCACCGTCGTCACCGAGCTGTTCTTCCGCCAGGCCGTCGGCCGGTTCGTGCGCTGGACGAAGGGCATGGCCAGCCAGAAGGCCTACGTGTTCCTGCCCGACGACCCGCGGCTGCGCACGCATGCGTTCCAGATCGCCGAGGCCCGTCGCCACGTGCTGAAGCCGCCCACCGAACGCGACGACGAGTTCACCCCCGAACAGCTCGAGGCCGAGGCCAAGCGCGAGCTCGATCTGATGCCCGAGCAGCTGTCGCTGTTCAGCGTCATCGGTTCGGTGGCCACCGGCATGAGCGTGCACGCCATCACCGAGGCCGGCCTCACCCTGTTCGACGATGAGCCCGACGTGCCCGAGCCCGAGGCCGCCGTGGTCGACGAGCTGGCCATCGACCTCCCCGAGGTGCCCACCGACGCCGGCTACATGCTGCCCGGCTCGAAGAGCATCAGCGAGCGGAAGGAGGAGCTGCGCGTGCAGAACATGGAGCTCGCCAAGCGTCTCGTCGACAACACCGGCTGGGGCCACGCCCGGGTGCAGGCCGAACTGAACCGCCTGTCGGGCATCATCTCCGTCGGCAGCGCCACCAACGATCAGCTCGAGCGACGCCTCCGCTACGGCGAGAACTGGCTGCGCCGCCGGTGACCCACGGCGAGGCACCGCTAGCCTTGCCGACATGCCCGCCATCGGAGAGCACCACCCTGCTTTCGAGGAGTACTGCGAGTGCATCTTCGAGCTGCAGGAGGACGACGTCGCCGTCATCCAGGCCCGCATCGCCGAACGCCTCCAGGTCAGCCGACCCGCCGTCAGTGAGATGATCAAGCGGCTCGAGGCCGAGGGGCTCATCACCAACGACGGCCGCATCGTGCTCACCGTCTCCGGCCAGGCGCTCGCCCAGCGCGTGGTGCGCCGCCACCGTCTCGCCGAGCGGTTCCTCACCGACCTGCTCGGCCTGTCGTGGGCCGATGCCCACCACGAGGCCGGCAAGTGGGAGCACGTCATGAGCGACGCCGTCGAGGAAGCCATGGACCGCGTGCTCGGCAACCCCACCACCTGCCCGCACGGCAACCCGATCCCCGGTTCGTCGTACGACGCACCGTCGATGGTGCCGCTCAGCGACATCCCGGTCGGCCAGTCGTTCACGGTCAGCCGCATCCCCGAGGAGCTCGAGTTCACCCCGGGTCTGCTCGACTTCCTCGAGGAGAGCAGCATCCTCCCCGGCTACACCGGCACCCTCACGGCCGCGTCGCCCGACGGCACCGTCACCATCGAGATCGAGGGTCGGCACATCGGCGTCGGCTCGTTCGCCAGCGCTCGCATCCTGGTGCTGGCATGAACCGCCGCGCCCCGTTGCTCGGCACCGTGCTGCTCGCCGCGCTCGCCGTGCCGGCGTGCAGCGCCACCACGTTCGACGCCGACATCGCGAACTCCACCACCACCGTCGCGGTCAGCACCACGGTGCCCACCGGGTCGGTCGAGGAGCTGCTGCCGGTGATGCTCGCCGAGGTGAAGGCGCTCAGCGAGAAGGTCGCCGCCAACCAGGGCGACGACGTGAGCGCCACCTACATCGAGCAGCTGTGGGCCGCCATCCAGCCCGAGATCCAGGCCGACCACAAGGACCTGGTGCCGTCGTTCGAGTTCATCGTGCGCCGCTGCCGGGTGGCCGCCGATCGCACCCGCCCGGCCGACGCCGACCGCGCGTACCGCAACCTGCAGACCATCGCCGACTCACTGCTCGGCTGACCGTCGCCCCGCAGGCGCGTCGAGGTCACACGGAAACGACGGTGGTTCTGGTCGTTCCTCTGTGACCTCGGTGGAGATTCGCCGGCGGCGCGGGCTCAGGCCGCAGGCGGCGGGGGCGGTACGACCGTGGCCCGCACAGTGGCCGACGTGGTGTGCACCGCCACGGCCAACTGCGCGACGGTGGGCCCGGCCGGCGGCGGGGGCACCACACCCGGCGCGGGCGGCGGGATGAGCGCGGCCGCGGCCAGCGCCGTGTGCAGCGCCGTCACGGGCGCGGCCAGCGTGGCGAGCGACGAGCGGGCCGCGTCGTCGGGCGCCTCGGCGATCAGCGACGTCAACGTGGCCCGGGCCGTGGCGAGTGCCGCACCCTGGTTCGTCGCCACGAGCCGCACGTTGTCGGCCGGCAGCGCGGCGAGTTGCGTGGCCGCGAGATCGAGGTCGTCGAGCAGCGCCGTCGTGCGGTCACGCCAGCTCGGCTGCCGGCGTCGGCCGAGCACCACCATCGCGCCCAGCACCACCACGACGAGCAGCAGCGCGAACGGCCACCACGGACGATCCTCGCCGTCGTCCCCGTCGACCGCACCCTCGTCGGCCAGCGTGGTGGCGACGTCGGTGGCCGGCGGCTGCGTGGGTGCGGCCGTGGGTGCCACCGTCGGCGCGGCGGTCGGGGCGACGGTGGGCGCCACCGTCTCGGGCGCCACCGTGGGCGACGGTTCGGTGGCCGGCGCGCCGTCGGTCGGCGGTGTCGCCGTCGTCGTCTCGGGCGCCACCGTGGGCGCCGGCTCGACCGTCGGCACCGTGGTGCGGTTGGGCAGCGTCGGCCGCGTGCCCCCGTCGGAGGAGCACGCCGCGAGCACGGCCAGCGGGAGCACGAACAAAACGGCGAGTCGGCGCATGACGTCCATCGTGACCGCCGCCGCACACCTCGGGGTCACCCGAGAGGGGTGAACGTCAGCGCATCGCGTCGGGCAGCGGCTCGGCGTGCACGATGGTGAGCCGCTTGGTGCTGCGCGTCAGCGCCACGTAGAGGGCACGCAGGCCCTGCTCCTGGTCGCGCACGATGCGCGACGGCTCGACCACGATGACGCCGTCGAGCTCGAGGCCCTTGACGACGCTGACCGGCACCACGGTGATGCCCATCTCGAGGCCCGAACGGGTGGCTTCGCCGTGCTCGATGCCGGCCGCGGTGAGCGCGCCCGCGACGTCCTCGAACAGCGAGTCGGGCACCACGACCGCGATGTTGCCGTCGCCGATGTCGGCGTCGAGCTCCTTCGTCGCGGCCACCACGGAGGCGAGCAGCTCCGACGGCGCGACCTGCACGAACTCGGGGTGCTCGTCGCCCTCGCGCACACTGGTGGGCGCACGCAACGACGGCGTCGCGGCCATCATCACCCGGTTGGCCAGTTCCATGATCTGGCCCGGGATGCGGTAGCCGACGCTGAGGCCGATGACCCGCGAGCCCTTCTGCGTGGGCAGGAAGCGCAACACGTCGTCCCAGTCGTTCGGCGCCAGCGCACCGGTGGCCTGGGCGAGGTCGCCGACCACCGTCATGCTGCCGTTCAACGACCGGCGCGACACCATGTGCAGCTGCATCGGGGTGAGGTCCTGCACCTCGTCGACCACGATGTGGCCGTACGTGCGGATCTCGTCGGCCTCGTCGGTCTTCTGCTTCGACGGCTTCGTGCCGAGGTAGCTGCGCGCCTCGTCGAGCAGCGCCACGTCGTGCTCGGTCCAGCGCACGTCGCCCACGTCGGCCTGCCGCGGACGGTGCAGCGACAGGTACTCCTGCTCGGTGAGGTGGCGCTGACCGGCCAGCTTCAGCAGCGCCTTGCTCCCGAACAGGTCGTGCAACAGCTGCGCCGGCGTGAGCACCGGCCACATGCGCTCGAGCGCCTCGCGCACCTCCGGCAACGACCGGACGGCGTCCTTCACCTCGGTGGCGGTGACGTCGCCGAGACGCGACGACGCGGCCATCACCGACCAGACCTCGCCCTCCACCCAGCGACGAGCCGCGTTGTGGCGACGGAAGCGGCGCTGCGCGGCCTTCACGATGCGCTGGCTCTCGTCGGCACGCAGGCGCACGTACCCGGTGCGGAACGGCACGACGAGGTCCTCGCGGAGCGGCCGTTCGCGATCAGTGACCGCCTGGTCGATGACCAGGCTCATCCGCATGTCGCCCTTCACCCGTGCGGCGAGCGGCGAGTCGGCGGGGTCGATGCCGTAGCGCGCCCAGAGCACGTCGGGCACGAGGTCGGCGAGCACGACCTGCTCGACACCGGCCTCGCCCAGCGACGGCAGCACGCGCTCGATGTAGCGCAGGAACACACGGTTCGGGCCGATGACCAGCACGCCCTGGTCCTCGAGCGGGAACCGGTACGTGTAGAGCAGATAGGCCGCACGGTGCAACGCCACGACGGTCTTGCCGGTGCCGGGGCCACCCTGCACCACGAGCACACCGGGCTGTGGCGAACGGATGATCTCGTCCTGCTCGCCCTGGATGGTGGCCACGATGTCGCCGAGCTGGCCGGTGCGCCCACGCGACAGCACGGCGAGCAGGGTGCTGTAGCCGCGGATGCCGTCGGGGCTGGTGACGGTCTCGCTGTCGTCCTCGGCACCGATGCCGAGGTGACCCTCGCCGAACAGTTCGTCCTCGATGCCGAGCAACTGGCGGCCCTGCACGTGGAAGTGGCGGCGGCGCACCAGCCCGAGCGACTCGCGCCCGGTGGCACGGTAGAACGGCTCGGCGATGGGGGCACGCCAGTCGACCACCACGGGATCGGCGTTGGCGTCGGCCACGGCGAGGCGGCCGATGTGGAAGCTCTCGAACTCGTCGGGCTGCTCGGACGCCCGGTCGATGCGACCGAACACTAGCGCCATGTCGCCCAGGTCGAGCTGGGTGAGGCGGTTGAACACCGCTTCGTCGAACACGTCGCGCTCGTAGCGCGCCTGGAAGGTGCCGCCGAGCGTGCCTTCATGGAGGCCACGCATCTTCCACGCGTCGGCCTTGCTCTGCTCGAGGCAGGCGTACGCGAAGTCGATGAACTCCTGCTCAGCGGGAAGATCGGGGTGGTGCTGCGTCATGAGGACCTGTGCGCGTGCTCGGGGAGGGGGCCCGAAAATGCGGTTCAGGAACTCTATCGGCGGCATTCCGGCGAGCAACCGGCGCCCGCCGAGGGTGTTCTGGGCGTGTTCCGTCCCGGTTTCCGGGACGGAACACGCCCAGAAGCCGAAGTGGGACGAACGACGCCCAGAAGCTCAGCTGGTGGTGGCGATCCCGCCGTCGACGGGGATGACGGCACCCGTGACGTAGCTGCCGGCGCGGCTGGCCAGGAAGACCGTGACACCGGCCATGTCGTCGGGGCGGCCGATGCGGCGCAGCGGTGCCGACGAGGCGATGTTGTCGCCGAAGGCGCGCAGCGTGGCCGCCATCATCTTGCTCTCGAACGGGCCGGGGGCCACGGCGTTGACCGTGATGTGCTCGGGCCCGAGCTTGCGGGCCAGCGCCCGGGTGAGGTGGTGCACGCCGGCCTTGCTGGCCGCGTAGCTGTAGGTGTCCATCGGGTTGACGTGCAGGCCGTCGATGGAGCCGATGTTGATGACGCGGGCCGGGTCGTCGTGGGTGCCGCCGGCGCGCAGCTGCGGGAGCAGCTTCTGGGTGAGGAAGAACACACCCTTCACGTTGGTGTCCATCACCTTGTCCCAGGCGTGCTCGTCGAAGTCGTCGAGCGGCATGCCCCAGGTGGCACCTGCGTTGTTGACCAGGATGTTGAGCACCGGGAAACGCCCCGCCACCTCGGTGGCCAGCGCCTCCACGCCGTCGAGCGTGCTCACGTCGGCCCGCACGGCCTGCACGTGGCCCAGCTTCGACAACGCCTCCTGGGCCTCGTCGAGCTCGTGCTGCTTGCGCGAGCTGATGATGACGCTGGCGCCCGCCTGCAGCAGGCCGCTCGCGATCATGAAACCGATGCCGCGGCTGCCACCAGTGACCAGCGCGGTCTTGCCCTCGAGGGAGAAGAGATCCGACATGCCGGACATCCTGCTCCACGGCCTCTCCGGATAGCGTGCCGGACGATGAGTGGCGTTCCCTTCCTCGACGCTGCGGCCGGCCGGCCCGCGTCGCACACGCCCGTGTGGTTCATGCGCCAGGCGGGTCGCAGCCTGCCGGAGTACCGGGCCCTGCGCGGCGAGGGCAGCATCCTCGACGCGATCAAGCAGGTCGACCTGTCGGTCGAGCTCACCCTGCAGCCGGTGCGCCGCTACGGCGTCGACGCCGCCGTGCTGTACAGCGACATCGTCGTGCCCGCCCACGCCGTCGGCTTCGGCATCGACGTGGCGCCCGGCACCGGCCCGGTGTGTGCCCAGCCGTTCCGGTCGGCCGACGACCTGCAGCGCCTGCGCCCGTTCGAGCCCGAGGCCGACACGCCGTACGTGCTCGACACGGTGCGCGCCCTGGCCGGCGAGCTGTCGCCCGCCGTGCCGCTGCTGGCGTTCGCCGGCGCGCCGTTCACCGTGGCCAGCTACCTCGTCGAGGGTCGACCGAGCCGCACCTACGAGCACACCAAGCGGATGATGCACACCGACCCGGCGCTGTGGCACTCGCTGATGGAGCGCCTCACGCAGCACGCCGTGGCGTCGATCAGCAGCCAGCTCGCCAACGGCGGGCGTGCGTTCCAGCTGTTCGACAGCTGGGCCGGCACGCTCAGCCGCGCCGACTACGACCGGTTCGTGCTCCCCCACTCGTCGGCCGTGTTCGCGCAGCTGAAGGCCCTGCACCCCGACGCGCCGGGCATCCACTACGGCGTCGGCTGCGACCACCTGCTCGAGAGCATGCACGCCGCCGGCACCACGGTGCTCGGCCTCGACTGGCGCACCCCCATCCGCCAGGCGCGCGCTCGCATGGGCGCCGACCTCGTGGTGCAGGGCAACCTCGACCCCGTGCTGGCCCTGGCCGGCACCGACGTCGCGCTCGCCGGCGCCGATGCGGTGCTCGACGACAACGACGGCCACCCCGGCCACATCTTCAACCTCGGCCACGGCGTGCACCCGCCCACCGACCCCGAGGTGCTCACCGCCGTGGTCGCCCACGTGCACGAACGGACCTCCCGATGACCGCTTCCCCCGCCATCGACAACACCGGGCGCACGGCCGTGCTGCTCATGGCGTACGGCACGCCGCGCACGCCCGAGGAGATCGAGCCGTACTACACCGACATCCGTCGCGGCCGCCCGCCCACCCCCGAGGCGCTCGCCGACCTCACCGCCCGCTACGACGCGCTCGGCGGCACCAGCCCGCTGGCCGCCCGCACCGAGGCGCAGCGCGACGCGTTGCAGGCCGCGCTCGACGCGGCCGCGCCCGGCCAGTACGAGGTGAGCCTCGGTCTGAAGCACGCCGAACCGAAGATCGAAGCAGCAGTCGACGCCATCGCCGCGAAGGGCTTCCGCCGCATCGTCGGCCTCGTGCTGGCGCCGCACTACTCGGCGTTCTCCATCGGCCAGTACCTCGACCGGGCCCGCGCCGCCGCCGAGCCGCACGGCATCGAGGTGGCCGGCATCGACAGCTGGGCCACCGAGCCGGCCTACGTGGCGTTCATCGCGGCCGACCTGAAGGCGAAGCTCGCCGGTATGCCCGACGACACGAAGGTGCTGTTCACCGCGCACTCGCTGCCGCAGCGCATCATCGACGCCGGCGACCCGTACCCCGACGAGCTGCGCGCCACGGCGGAGGCCGTCGCCGAGGCCACCGGGTTGAGCCGCTGGAGCAACTGGGCCATCGCCTGGCAGAGCGCGGGCCGCACGCCCGAGCCGTGGCTCGGCCCCGACATCCTGGCGGTCATCGACGACCTCGCCGGCGCCGAGAACGACGCCGACCACCCGCGTGGCGTGCTCGTCAGCGCCGTGGGGTTCGTGGCCGACCACCTCGAGGTGCTCTACGACCTCGACATCGAAGCCGCTCAGCGTGCCGCGTCGCACGGCATTGCGTTCGCCCGTACGGCGTGCGTGAACGACGACCCCACCGTCATGGCTGCGCTCGCGCAGCGGGTCATCGCGGCGTGACCATGGACACCGGCACGCGCCGCGTCGCCGTCGTCGGCGGTGGCATCGCCGGTCTGGCCGCGGCGCACGCGCTGGCCACCCACTCGTCCGCGCCCGAGGTGGTGCTGTTCGAGGGCGAGCAGCGACTCGGCGGGAAGCTGCACACGTCACCGTTCGCCGGCCACCCCGGCATCGACGAAGGGCCCGACGCGTTCCTGGCGCGCCTCCCGTGGGGCACGGGCCTCGCGAAGGCCGTCGGCCTCGGCGACCAGCTCGTGTCGCCCGCTGCCGGCAAGGCCGCGGTGTGGTGGAACGGCCTGCACGACATCCCGCAGGGGCTGTTGCTCGGCATGCCCACCGACGTGCTCGCGCTCGCGAAGTCGAAGCTCATCCCGTGGCCGGGCAAGCTGCGCGCCGCCACCGAGCCGTTCCGCCCGCGCACGTCGCTCGACGACGACTCGCTCGGCGGGTACGTGCGCCGGCGCTTCGGCGACGCCGTGCACCTGCGTCTCGTCGACCCGTTGGTCGGCAGCATCTACGCCGCCGACACCGACCACTTCAGCCTCGCGGCCGTGCCGCAGATCGCCGACCTCGCCGGCAAGGCCCGCAGCGTGCTCATCGCCGGCCGGAAGATGCCGAAGCCGTCACCCGATGCCGGCCCGGTGTTCTACGCACCGTCGGGTGGCATGGGCCAGCTCGCGCAGGCGACGGCTGCGGCCGCGAGCGCTGCGGGCGCCGCGTTGCGCACCGGTGCCTCCGTGCAGCGCGTCGCTCGCGACGGCGACGGTTGGCGGGTCGACGACGAACGGTTCGACGCGCTGCTCCTCGCCTGCCCGGCCACCGCGAGCGCCGAGCTCCTGCGCGACGTGCTGCCCGACACCGCTGCCCTGTTGGCCACCATCCCCACCGCCGACGTCGCGATGGTCACGCTCGCCGTGCCCACGGCTGCCTGGCCCGAGCACCTTCGGGCGCTCAGCGGCTACCTGGTGCCCAAGCCGGTGCAACACCTGGTCACCGCCGCGTCGTTCGGCTCGCAGAAGTGGGCCCACTGGGCGGGTGGCGATCACGTGGTGCTGCGCATCTCGCTCGGCCGCGACGGCCTGCCGGTGCTGCACCTCGACGACCAACAGCTGCTCGCCGCGGCGGTCGACGAGGTCGGCCGCCACCTCGGGCTCGATCTGCAGCCCACGGCATCGCGCATCACCCGTTGGGCCGGCGCGTTCCCGCAGTACCGCCCGCACCACGCCCGGAAGGTGGCCGACGTCGAGGCCGGCCTCCCCGACGGCCTGGCGCTGGCAGGTGCCGGATATCACGGCATCGGCGTGCCCGCGTGCATCAACTCGGCGCAGAAGGCCGTCCGACGGCTGGCAGACTGACGGGATGAAGCGGCGCCTCGCACTCGCCTCGCTGGCCACCCTGTCGTTGGTGGCGTGCGGCAGCGACGAGCCCCAAGCTGCCGACACCGTGGCGCCGAGCACCACCCGGGCCACCACCACGACGTCCACGAGCACCACGTCGACCACCACCACCACGCTCCCGCCCACGACGACCACCGAGCCGTTGCCGGTGCCGGCGGCCCCGCCCGATCCGCACGCGAACGAGCCGATCGTGGAGGTCGGCACCATCGAGATCCCGAAGATCGAGGTCACCAAGACCATGTTCGAGGGCGTCTCGCTGACGGTGCTCGACCACGGTCCGGGTCACTGGCCGGGCACGGCCTCACCGGGCCATCGCGGCAACGTGGTGATCGCCGGTCACCGCACCAGCCACGACCGTCCGTTCCGACGGCTCGACGAACTGGTGCCCGGCGACGAGGTGTTCCTCAGCACGCTCGAGGGGCGCTTCCGCTACCTCGTGGTGAACACCGAGGTCGTCGACCCGACGGCCATCCGCATCATCGAACAGCGTGACGGTTACACCGCCACGCTGTTCGCATGTCATCCTCCGGGCTCCACCCGAGAGCGCATCGTCGTGCACCTCGAGCTGGCCGACTGATCTCAGGCCCGACGGCGGGTGAGCACCAGCGAACCGCCGATGCACGCGATGCCGAAGCCGATCAGGAGCAGCGGCGTCGGGCTGCCGCCACCCGTACGGGGCAGGCCGCCGGGCGTCGTGGTGGTCGGGCCACCCGACACCACCGAGGTGGTGGTGCTGCCCGGCGTGGTGGTGGGCGGCGGCGGCTCGGAGCCGACGATCGTGGTGCTCACCTCGGCCGACAGCGCACACACGTGGCCGGCCACCGGCGGGATGCACGACAGCACCGAGCCGACCGGCTCGTCACCGCGCTCACCCTCGCCGTAGGCGCCGAGGATCTTCGCCTGGTTCACCAACGTGGAGTCGACGGCGATCTCGGCGTCGACGGCGACCACGATGCTGATGGCCTCGGTGCTCTCGCCGGCGGCGAGTGACCCGGTCATCGTGCACGTCACCAACTGCGGCCGGGTGGCCTCGGTGAGCACGCAGCTGCCGCCCGAGTTCGCCACGGACGCCGACACGAACGACACGGCGCTCGGCAGGCGGTCGAGCACGACCACCGGGTCGAGCGTGAGCCCGCCGGTGTTCTTGCCCTGCAACGTGTAGGTGAGCTGACCGCCGGCACCGATCTGGTCGGCCGACACCTGCTTGTCGATGCTCACCGACGAGTAGCCGTTCGTGACGACCACGTTGATGTTCGAACCGAGGTGCCCCGCAAGGGTGAGCTCCGACGGCGTGATCACGCTGGTGGCGGCGGTGCCGCGGCCGGTCTCCTCGACGATGTACTGGATGCCGGCCGGGTCGAGCGTGCTGGGCAGCGTGACCGTGGCAGGGGTGCCGGCGACGAGGTCGAACACCACTTCCTCGACGTAGGCGTCACCGACGAGGCGCGAGATGGTGATGGTGTACGTCTCGGGCGTCGCGGGTGCGCCGATGAGGTTCTTCTCCACCACCACGGTGCGGCTGCACACCACGTCGGTGGCGGCCGCCGTGGCGATCACGGCGTCGCCGTGACGCAACGTGAGCGGTGCGGTGGTGGAACCGATGGTGCGGCTCTCACCGGCGGGCACGGTGGCGGTGCCGCCGTCCCACGAGACCTCCACGTCGGTGGCCTCGGTGTTGGTGACCGTGAACCAGTACGTGGTGATCGTGCCGTTGTTGGTGACCGTGTTGCACTGCGCCACGACGTCGAAGTCGGGATCGCAGTCGACGGTGATCTCGACGTCGGGCATCGCGATGCCGTTGATGGCCACCGTGAAGGTGTGCGTGCCGTCGGCGAGGTCGCCGATGGTGACGGTGGTGGAACCGCCGGGCACGACCACGTGGTCGACGCCGTCGATGGTGAACGTCGCGTCGACGTCGTCACCGAGGTTCTCGAGCAGGAAGTGCACGCTGCCGTCGAAGGCCGAGCACTCCTGGGTGACGGTCACGCGGGGCGACAGGTCGCAGGCGATGTCGACGTCGAACGACAGGTCCTGCTTGCCGGCCGTGACATGGATGGTGTGCGTCCCGTCGGCCAGGCCGCTGAGGACCACGTCCTGCGACTCGCCGGGCGCCACCTCGTACTCGACGCCCTCCACCACGAACGTGACGGGCTCGTCGCCGCCCACCGTGGTGAGCGTGACGGTGACCTGGCCGTCGTTGGCCACGCAGGCCTTCGACACCTCGATCATGCCCTTGCCCTCTTCCGGCGGCTCGCACGGATCGTCCTCGTCGTCGTCGGGCATCGACGTGCTGGTCGACGAGTCGTGCTCGTCGTCGCTGGTGGACGAGCCGTACTCCTTCTCGCTGGTCGACGAGGCGTGCTCGCTGGTGCTCGAGGCATGCTCGGTGGTGCTGGTGGACGAGCCGTACTTCACGCTCGTGCTGCTCGACGACGAGCTGCTGCTCGCCGTGTACGAGTTGGTGCGTGCGCCGTACGGCTTCACGCTCGAGCTGCTGCTCGACGAGCCGGCTTCCTCGTCGTCCTCCATCGAGCTGCTGCTCGACGAGTCGTGGTCGTCATCGTCATCGTCGTCGTCCATCGAGCTGCTCGTCGACGAGTCGTGCTCGTCGTCGTCGCCCGGCTCACTGACGCACTCGTCGTCGTGCGGCTCGTCGTCGTGGTCGCAGTCGACCTCGAACATCTGCGAGAAGTCGGCGTCGCCGGTGTATACCTTCACCTGGTACTCGCCGTCGGCGAGCCCGGTGAACGTGCGGCTCTCGGAGCCGTTCGGCGCGACCTGCACCTCGGTGGCCTCATGGGTGATGGGGTCCTCGACGGTGTAGGTGACCACCTCGCCGCCGGTGTTGAACATGTTCACCGTGATGGCGCCGTCGCCGGCCACGCAGGCCTGCGACGCCGTCACGGACGGCACTTCTTCGTCGCAGTCGACCTCGACGTCGCGGGAGTGGTCCTCGTCGTCCTTGGTGACCTTGATGTGGTGGTGGCCTTCCGACAGACCGTGGAAGCGCACCTGCTCCTCGCCGCCGGCGGGCACCGAGTAGGTCTCGCTCTCGTCGTCGCGGTCGGGGCTGTAGACGTGGAACTCGGCGTCGTGGGCGAACGGCCCGGCCGGGTTGCTGAGCGTGATGGTGACCGAGCCGTCGGCGTAGCCGGGTGCGCTCCCGTCGCACTGCAGCTCGTGGTCGACGTGCGCGTCCTCGTCGCAGTCGGGACGGTCGAGGTGCACCTCGTCGTCACCCTCGTCGTCGGGGTACTCGCCGTTGCCCCACTCGCTCTCGGGCGACGACGACACGGTGATCGACGACGCACCCTCGGGCCAGGTGAAGCTGCCCGAGAACTCGTAGCCGTTCTCCGACGAGTACGAGCCGTGGCCCACTTCCTGGCGGGATCCACCGTCGTGGCTGCGGTAGACGCGGATGTCGTCGTTCTCGCCGTTCTCGCCGCGTTCCCACGAGTGCGAGGTCCATTCGACGGTGCCGTCGCACGAGGCGGACGCCTCGAGGTGCGCCGTGTGCGCGCTGGCCGCGCCCGACAACATCGGCGTGACCGTGAGCAGTCCGAGCAGCAGCATGACCGCCATGACCACGCGGCCGACACCAGAACGGAGCGCGTTGCGCACCTGAGCCATTCCCCAACCTCCATGTGAGTCCCGGCGGGAGACCGGGTTGATGCAGGGGTCGGTTTCGCTCTTGCTCCCCGCAGGCCAAGCGACCAGTTGCAGCCCAGCGGATCAACGCATCCCGTCGTGCCTCGTCAGCGGCACTGTCGGCGACGCTACGTGAGCGAATTGACGAACTCAAGCGGAGTCCCTTCAAGAAATCCGCAAGGATTCCCACCCAACGCGCGCAGATCGGATGCCCGATCCGCCGCAGGTCGCCGCACTAGCGTCGCCCCTCAGTGTCGTTCCGTCCCCGCTTCTCCCGCCAGGGGCTCACCGCGTTCGTCGGTGGTCTGCTGGTCGCCGCATCCCTCCCCCCGTGGGGCTTCTGGCCCCTCGCGTTCGCGGGTGTCGCCGTGTTCGAATCCGCCGTGCAACGGGCCGAGACCGGTCGCCAGCGCGCCCTGCGCGGCTGGCTGTTCGGTGCCGGCTGGCTGTTCCCCGGGATGGTGTGGATGTGGTTCCTCACCGTGCCCGGCTACCTGGTCGCGGCCACGATGTTCGCCGGCTTCCACGCCGCCGCGGCCTGGGTGGCCCCGCGCGGACCGTGGCGGGTGTTCGGTCGACCGGCCGCGCACACCCTGGCCGAGGCACTCCGGTTGTGCTTCCCGTTCGGCGGTGTGCCGCTCGCGACGCTGGCCATCGGTCAGGCCGACGGCGTGTTCGTCGGCGTCGTGCGCATCGGTGGTGTGCTGCTGCTCACGTGGTTCACGTTCCAGGTCGGCTTCGCGCTGGCCGGGCCGTCGCCGGTGGTGCCGGCGCTGGCCCGCAAGCGCGGCGTCACCGCCAAGGGCGAATGGCACGGCGTCATCGCGCTCGGCCTCGCGCTCGTGGTGTGGTTCGTCAGCCCGCTGGCCGACGGCACCACCGCCGTGGGCAGCGGGCAGACCATCCGCATCGCGGCCGTGCAGGGCGGCGGTGAACAGGGCACGCATGCGGTCGACACGCCCGACGACGTCGTCTTCGAACGGCACCTCGAGGCCACGGCCACCATCGAGCCCGGTTCGGTCGACATGGTGCTGTGGCCGGAGAACGTCATCGACATCGACGGCGGCGACCGCTTCGAGGACAGCCCCGAGTTCGACGCGGTGGTCGCCGAGGCGGCACGCATCGGCGCGCCGTTCAGCGTGGGCATCACCGAGGACACGCCCGACGGCGAGCACTTCCTCAACGCGCAGGTCATCGTCACCCCCGAGGGCGAACTGGTCGACCGCTACGACAAGGTGCGCCGCGTGCCGTTCGGCGAGTACATGCCGATGCGCGGCCTGCTCGACGCGCTCGGCGCGCCCACCGACCTGGTGCCCACCGACGCACAGGCCGGCGAGGGCAAAGCGGTGCTGGAGCTGCCCGACGGCACGCGCATGGGTGTGGTCATCTCGTGGGAGGTGTTCTTCGGCGGCCGGGCCAACGAAGGCGTGGAGGAAGGTGGCCTGTTCATCACCAACCCCACCAACGGCAGCAGCTACACCTGGACCGTGCTGCAGACCCAGCAAGTGGCGTCGTCGCGACTGCGCGCGCACGAGCAGGGTCGCTGGGTGGTGCAGGCGTCGCCCACCGGCTTCACCGCGTTCGTCACGCCCGACGGCGACGTCATCGACCGCACGTCGGTGAGCGAACAGGCCGTCATCGTGCACGACGTCGAACTGCGCGAAGGCCGCACCTGGTACTCCCAGCTCGGCGACCTGCCGTGGGTGGGGCTGATGGTGGTGCTGCTCGGCCTGGCGTGGTGGGGCTTCAGGCGCCAGGCACCGGAATCGGTGTAGGCGGCTCCACGCCGTTCAGCACGTTCACGGCGTTGTGCGCCGCGAGGCGTGCCATGGCCGAGCGGGTCTCCACCGTGGCCGACCCGAGGTGCGGGATCAGCACGGCGTTCTCGCACTCGAGCAGACCGGGGTGCACCGTCGGCTCGGCCTCGAACACGTCGAGCCCGGCACCGGCGATGGAGCCCGCCTGCAGTGCGGCCACCAGCGCGGCCTCGTCGACGATGGGACCGCGAGCGGTGTTCACCAGGAACGCCGACGGCTTCATCGCCGCCAGTTCGTCGGCACCGATGAGGTGGTGGGTGGCCGGCGAGTACGGGCAGTTGATGCTCACCACGTCGCTCGTCGAGAGCAGCTCGTCGAGGCTCATGAACTCGGCGCCGAGCTCCGCCTCCACCGCCGGCGCGACCGGCTTGCGGTTCGAGTAGGCGATGGTCATGCCGAACGCCTTCGCCCGGCGGGCCAGCGCCTGACCGATGTCGCCCATGCCGACGATGCCGAGCCGCCGGCCCTGGATGCCGGAACCGAGCAT
The DNA here is from genome assembly GCA_039796575.1 of Actinomycetota bacterium. GTDB lineage: Bacteria > Actinomycetota > Acidimicrobiia > Acidimicrobiales > Ilumatobacteraceae > UBA668. The sequence goes on along the minus strand of JBDKJP010000079.1, from coordinate 12,314 downwards.
GTAGAACATGCCCCACTGCCACGGCGTGTTGCTGCGGATGACGCGCTCGCCCTCGCCGAGACGGCGGGTGGCCATCAGCACGAGTGCCATCGCGATGTCGGCGGTGGCCTCGGTGAGCACGCCGGGCGTGTTGGTGCACACCACGCCACGCGCCGCGCACGCGGCGACGTCGATGTTGTTGTACCCGACCGCCACGTTGGCGACCACCTTCAGCTGCGGGCCGGCCGCGTCGAGGAACGCGTCGTCGACCTTCGTGGTGAGCAGCGTGAGCACGGCGTCGGCGCCGGCCACCATCTCGTGCACCTGCTCGACGCTCGGCACGTCGAGCGAGTCCCAGGCGACCACGTCGCCGGCCTCGTGCAGCAGCTCGAACCCGGCGTCGGGGATGCGACCGGTGACGGCGATGCGCGGTGTGCCCATCAGTGCGCCTCGATCCAGCGACGCAGGCCCGACAGGCCTTCCCGGATGTCGTCGACCGACAGGCCCGAGTACGCGAACCGAACGAAGTGATCGGCCTCGCCCGGCTGAGGGCGACCGAAGTGCTTGCGGGTGCAGAACGACACGCCGGTCTCGTGCAGCGCCGCGGTGGCGAACGCGCCGACCTCGTCGAACCCCATGCGAGCCATCACGTCGGTGACCTTCGGGAACAGGTAGAAGGTGGCGTCCGGCTTCGGGCACACCAGGCCGTCGATCTGCGACAGCTCGCCCCAGGCGGCGTCGCGGCGGCGCTGCAGCTCGGCGAGGATGGCCAGCGGGCCATCCTGCGCACCGACGATGCCCTCCACGCCGGCGGCCTGCACGAAGTGGGTGGTGCAGCTCTCGTCGTTGGTGTTCAGCTTGGCGATGCTCTCGGCCACGGGCAGCGGGGCGATGGCGGCGCCGAGACGCCAGCCGGTCATCGCGAACTTCTTCGAGAACGTGTACAGGATGACCGTGCGCTCGTACATGCCGGGCAGCGACGCGATGGACGAACTGGTGCCGGCGTAGCGCATCTCGAAGTACGCCTCGTCGGCGAGCACCATCAGGTCGTGCTCGATGGCGATGTCGGCGATGGCCTGCATCTCCTCGGGCGTGCTCTCGCAGCCGAGCGGGTTCTGCAGGTTGTTGTAGATGATGGCCCGCGTGCTCGGCGTGATGAGCGAGCGCAGGTGGTCGAGGTCGATGGCGAAGCCCTTGTCGGTCTGCACGTAGCGGTACGCCAGGCTCTGACCGCCGTAGTACTCGATCATGCTCTCGTAGATCGGGTAGCCGGGGTTGGGGTACAGCACGCCGTCGCCCGGGTTCATCACGGTCTGGATGAACTTGCCGATCACCGGCTTGCCGCCGGGCTGCACCACCACGTTGGCGGCCGAGTAGTCGAGGCCGCGGCGCGCGCCGGTGTCGGCGGCGAGGGCCTCGCGCAGCGGCATGATGCCGGCGGCCGGGCAGTAGCCCGTCTTGCCGTCGGCGATGGCGCGGTTCATCGCCTCGACCATGTTGCCCGGCGTGGGCAGGTTGATGTCGCCGAGGTGGAACGGGAACACCCGGTTCCCCTTCGACGCCCAGTCGGCTGCGGCGAGCGACACCGCGAACGCGGTCTCCGTGCCGAGGTTCTCGAGCCGTGTTGCGAGCGCCATCGCTCCTGCCTTCCCCCACGAGGGTGGTTCGAAATCGTGCGTCGCACCCTAGCGCGATCTGTCCCGCATCCCGGAACAGTTCCGCATCGCGGAACGTTCGCTCACCCGCGGACGCCCGAGCGCCCGCGACCCGCTTCGGACCCACGGGTCCGATTCGCGCCATTCCTGGCTCACTGCGGACCCGTGGGTCCGGTTCGTGCCAACGGTGGCACGACACGGACCCGACACGGCGGAGCGGGTGGGGTCAGAGCTCGAGGAGGACGGTGACCGGGCCGTCGTTCTGGATGTCGACCAGCATCTCGGTGCGGAACCGGCCGGTGGCCACGGTGGCACCGAGGCCGCGCAGGTGGTCGACCACGGCCTGCACCAGCGGCTCGGCGTGCTCGGGCCGGGCCGCCGCGATCCAGCTCGGACGGCGACCGGCCGACGTGTCGCCGTACAGCGTGAACTGGCTCACCACCAGCACCTCGCGCGTGGTGTCGGCCACACTGCGGTTCATCACGCCGTCGTCGTCGTCCATCACCCGCAGGTGCCAGATCTTCTCGGCCAGCTTCACCGCGTGCGCCGCCGTGTCGTCGTGGGTGACACCCACCAGCACGCACAGGCCCTGGCCGATCTCGCCGACCGTCTCCCCCGCCACCGTCACGCTCGCACGCTGCACCCGCTGCACCAGACCTCGCATGGATGCGCATGCTAGAGAGTGCACCGATGATCGAGTTGGAAGCCGGCGACGCGTTCGTCACGGTGTCGCCCGGCGACGGCGGCCGCGTGGCGCAGATCGAAGTGGGCGAGCTGTCACTGCTGAAGGACGACCGGTCCGGTGGCCCGATGTCGTGGGGCTCGTACCCGATGGCACCGTGGGCAGGCCGGGTGCGGCACGGACGGTTCACGTTCGACGGCGCCACCCACCAGCTGCCCGTCAACCTCGAGCCGCACGCCATCCACGGCACCGTGCTCACCGCCGACTGGGAGGTGGTCGACGCCGGCCGCGACTACTGCGAGCTGCGCACGCCGCTCACCTGGTCGTTCGGCGGCACGGCACACCAGCACCTCGCGCTCGACGAGCACGGGCTCACCTGCATCCTCAGCGTGTACGCCGTGCAGCAGGCGATGCCGGCCGTCATCGGATGGCATCCGTGCTTCCGCAAGCCGCTCCAGGCCGACCTCGAGTTCGAGGCGATGCACGTGCGCGACGACGAGTACATCGCCACCGCCGAGCTCGTCGCTCCGAAGCCGCATCCGTGGGACGACTGCTTCGTCCGCCCCACCGCGCCGCTGCGGCTGCACCAGCCCGGCCTCACCCTCACGCTCGACAGCGACTGCGGCCACTGGGTGGTCTACGACCAGCCCGACGACGTGACGTGCGTGGAGCCGCAGAGCGGACCACCCGACGCGTTCACCATCGGCGGTGCCGTGCGGCTGGAGCCGGGCGAGTTGCTGCAGCGCCGGATGACACTCCGCTGGGGCCGCTGACCTGGGGTGACGCGCATCACCTACCCACCGGTAACCACCGGCCGGTAGCGTTGTCCGCCATGTCTGCCGTCAACCCGGCCAGGGGCGCGGGCCTCGATCCCGACGCCCCGCTGAAGATCGCCTACCTCACCTATCGCGGCAAGCCCCACGTGGGTGGCCAGGGTGTCTACACCCGCCACCTCACGAAGGCACTCGTCGACCTCGGCCACACGGTCGAGGTGTTCGGCGGCCAGCCGTACCCGGTGCTCGACGACCGCATCGCGCTGCACAAGCTGCCCAGCCTCGACCTCTGGAACGACGCGTACCCGGGCCGCTTCCCGGCCTACTGGGAGATCAAGTCGAAGGGCGACCTCGTCGAGACCCTCACGCACATGAAGGGCACGTTCGGCGAGCCGCTCGGGTTCAGCCTCCGCGTGCTCGACGCGTTGAAGAAGCGCCAGCGCGACTTCGACCTCGTGCACGACAACCAGTGCCTCGGCTACGGCATCCTCGGCGTCGAGAAGATCATCCCCACCATCGTCACGCTGCACCACCCCATCACGCGCGACCGCGCGCTCGAGATGGAGCACGCGCCCACCAAGCGTCGCCGTCGCGCCATCAAGCGCTGGTACAGCTTCGTGGAGATGCAGGGCCGCGTCGCCAGCCGCATGCCCCGCGTCGTGGTCGTCAGCGAGAACAGCATCAAGGACATCCACGCCGACATGGGCGTGTCGCTCGACCGCATGCGCCTCGTGCCCGTAGGCGTCGACCCCGAGCTGTTCCTCCCGATGCCGCACGTCACCCGTCGTCCGGGTCGCCTCATCACCACGGCGTCGGCCGACGTGGCGTTGAAGGGGCTCAGCTACCTGCTCGAGGCGATGGCCAAGCTGCGCACCGAACGCGACGTCACGCTCACCATCATCGGCAAGCCGCGCGAGGGTGCGAGCGCCGACCTCATCGACAAGCTCGGGCTGCGTCCGCACATCGAGTTCGTGTCGGGTGTCAGCGACGAGCGCATCGTCGAGCTGTACGCCGAGGCCGAGCTGGCCGTGGTGCCCAGCCTGTACGAGGGCTTCAGCCTGCCCGCCATCGAGGCGATGAGCACCGGCATCTGTCTGGTGGCCACCGACGGCGGCGCGCTGCCCGAGGTCACCGGCCGTGACGGCGACACCGTGCTGCAGTGCAAGGCGGGCGACGTGGAGGCACTCGTCACCGCGCTGCGCCGCGGCCTCGACGACGCCGACCTGCGCGCCCGTGTCGGCGCGGCGGGTCGTCAGCGCGTGGTCGAGCGGTGGAGCTGGAAGCACTGCGCGCAGCTCACGGTCGACCAGTACCGCGAGGTGCTGTCGATGCCGGCCAACGTCGCCAAGCTCCGCACGAACGGTCGGATCTGACCCTTGCTCACCATTCGTTTCCAGCAGTTGGGCGTGCGCCCCGGCGACCTCGTGCTCGACGCGGGCGCAGGCTTCGGCCGGCACGCGTTCGAACTGGCCCGCCTCGGCGCCAACGTGGTCGCACTCGACTACATGGCCGACGAGGTGGTCACCACCCGCGGCACGTTCGGTGCGATGGTGGAGGCCGGCGAGATCGACGAGGCCCGCTACGTCGGCGCGCTGCAGGGCGATGCCACGCGGCTGCCGTTCGACGACGGTGCGTTCGACCGCGTCATCACCAGCGAGGTGCTCGAGCACATCCAGGACGACGTGTCGGCCATCGGCGAGCTCGTGCGTGTGCTGCGCCCCGGCGGCACGTTCGCGTGCACCGTGCCCACCTGGTACCCCGAGAAGATCAACTGGCTCCTCAGCGACGAGTACCACGCACCGAAGTCGGTGGGCGGTCACGTGCGCATCTACTCGGCCACCGAGCTGAAGGCGAAGCTGCGCACGGCCGGCCTCGAGGTCACCGGCAGCCATCACGCCCACGCGCTGCACTCGCCGTACTGGTGGCTGAAGTGCGCCGTCGGTCCGCGCAAGGACGACCACCCGCTCGTCGTGAAGTACCGCAGGATGCTCGAGTGGGAGATCACCGAGCAGCCCGGCTCGATGAAGGTGCTCGAGCGCGCGCTCGCACCGGTGATGGGCAAGAGCTTCATCGTGTACGGGGTGAAGCGATGAGCCGCGTCCCCGAGATCGAGGGCGTGCTCAGCGCCGACGAGGTGGTGCAGACCGCCGAGTCCATCGCCGCGCTGCAGCTCGACACCGGCATGATCCCGTGGTTCCCCGGCGGTCACTGCGATCCGTGGAACCACGTCGAGACCGCGATGGCGCTCGACGTGGCCGGCCTGCACGCTCCCGCCGAGCGCGCCTACGAGTGGCTGATGGACATCCAGCTCGAGAACGGCAGCTGGTGGAACTACTACCTCCCCGACGGTTCGGTCGAGGAGGCCAAGCTCGACACCAACGTGTGTGCCTACATCGCCACCGGCGTGTGGCACCACTGGCTGTGCACCTGGGACCGCGGCTTCGTCGATCACCTGTGGCCCACCGTGCAGCGGTCGCTCGACTGGGTGCTCAGCATGCGCAAGCCCAACGGCACGCCGCTGTGGGCCCGCAACGCCGACGATGCACCGTGGGACTATGCGCTCCTCACCGGGTCGTCGAGCATCGCTCACGCGCTCCACTGCGGGGCGCGCCTGGCCGAGCTCATCAACGAGCCGCGCATCGACTGGGTGGAGGCCGGTGACGTGCTCGCGCACGTCGTGGCCACGCAGCCCGATGCGTTCGAGCCGAAGGACCGGTGGGCGATGGACTGGTACTACCCGGTCCTCACGTCGTGCCTCACCGGCGAGGCGGCGAAGGCTCGCCTGGCCGAGGGCTGGCCGACGTTCGCGATGGAGGGCAAGGGCATCCGTTGCGTCAGCGACGAGCCGTGGATCACCGCCAGCGAGACCGCCGAGGCGAGCATCGCCCACGCGGTCATCGGCGACATGGCCACCGCCACCGACCTGTTGGCCTGGACCCGGCCGCACCGCCGCGACGACGGCTCGTACACCACGGGCATCGTGTACCCGACGCTCGAGAGCTTCCCGCCCGACGAGACCAGCGCCTACACGGGCGCGGCCGTCATCCTCGCCGCCGACGCCATCACGGGCGCCAGCGCGGCGAGCAACGTGTTCGTGCCGCGCAGCACCGACTGACGGGTCGGCCTCAGGCCAACGCGTCGCGCACCGGGCGAAGGTACCGGGGCGCCGCCAGCGCGATCACCACCATCGCCACGCCGCCGATGACGAACGGCGCGCGGAGCCCCCACCACTTCGCGGCGATGCCGCCGAACGCCGCGCCCACGGGCACCACGCCCCAGCTCACCGTGCGGTAGGCGGCGTTCATCCGGCCGCGCAGGCGGGGCGGCGTGATCTGTTGGCGCACCGTGGTGTTCACCGCCCACCACAACCCGGTGCCGATGCCGAGCGCGCCGTACATCGCGATGGCCACCGCGGGCACGCCGGTGAGCGCGAGCCCACTGATCGACACGGCCCAGCACCAGACGGCGATGCACATCGTGCGCAGGTCGCCGAACCGCCGGGCGAGGGCAGACACGAAGAAGCGGCTCGCCACGGTGCCGGTGGCCGCCGCCACGAACAGCGCCGTGTACGTGGCGTCGCTGCCGTGCAACTGCTGGTCGTTGTACAGCACGAGCAGCGAGATGGCGGCGAAGTAGAAGAAGTTGATCGCGGCCAGGATCACGGTGATGCGACGCAGCGCGAGGTGCTGCCACATGAACCGCAGCCCCTCCATCACGTCGTCGCGGATGCGGGTGGTGGGCGGCGGCACCTGGTGCACGTCGCGCAACCCGCTCACCAGCGCGGCCGAACCGGCGAACGACACCGCATCGGCGAGGAACGGCAACGACGTCGCGGTGTTGAACGCCACCACGCCGAGCGGAGGGCCGACGAACTGCGCGGCAGCGATCTGGCCGCTGCCGAACCGGGCGTTCGCCTGCAGCAGGTCGTCGGGCTCCACGATGAGCGGCACGAGCGCCTGTGCCGCATTCACGTGCAGCGTCTCGCCGATGCCGAGCAGGAACGCGCAGACGTAGAGCATCCAGATGTTCGCGATGTCGGCCACGACCGCGGCACCGAGCAGACCGACCACCGCGAACCGGGCGAGGTCGGCACCGATCATCAGCCGACGTCGGTCCATGCGGTCGGCGATCGCGCCGGTGAACATCGAGAACACCAGCCACGGCAGGCGTTGCGCGACGGTGATGCCGGCGATGAGCACGGGGTCTCGGGTCAGCGTCGCCGCCAGCAACGGCAACGCGGTGATGAACATGCCGTCGCCGGTGCTCGACACGATGACCGAGCCCCACACCGCCCGGAAGTCGGTGCCGAGCGACCGCTTCCTCGTGTTCGTGACCGCGCCCGCGACTGACACCGTGCCCGACGTTACCCCCGGGTCTTGTGGGGTGACGGGTTCCGGCGTGGCAGCATGGCGGGGTGAGCTTCCCCAACGCAGACGCCCTCGCCACACTCGCCAACGACGCCCTCGCCGCCTGTGGTGCGGCACCGCTCGGTGCGGGTCCGCACCCGGCCCGCTCGCCCATCACGGGCCACGTCATCGGAGGCGTCGACGCCACCGTCGACGCTGCCACGGCCGTCGAGCGCGCCGCTGCCGCGTTCCGCACGTGGCGCACCGTGCCGGCACCCGTGCGCGGCGAGCTCATCCGTCGCCTCGGCGAGCAACTGCGCATCCACAAGGCCGACCTCGCCACGCTGGTGCAGCTCGAGGCCGGCAAGATCGAGAGCGAGGCACTCGGCGAGGTGCAGGAGATGATCGACATCTGCGACTTTGCCGTCGGTCTCAGCCGGCAGCTGCAGGGTCTCACCATCGCGAGCGAGCGTCCCGGCCATCGCCTGATGGAGCAGTGGCACCCGATGGGCCCCACACTCGTCATCTCGGCGTTCAACTTCCCGGTCGCGGTGTGGAGCTGGAATGCCGCCCTCGCCGTCGTGTGCGGCAACCCGGTGATCTGGAAGCCGAGCGAGCTCACCCCGCTCACCGCGCTCGCGGCGAACGGTCTGTTCCAGAAGGCCGCGGCCGGCATGGACGTGCCGGCGAACCTCAGCCAGGTCGTGCTCGGCGACGGCAGCGTCGGCGCCGAGCTCGTCGCGCACGAGGGCGTGGCCATCGTGAGCGCCACCGGCAGCACGGCGATGGGCCGCAAGGTGGGTCCGGTGGTGGCGGCGCGCTTCGGCCGCAGCATCCTCGAGCTCGGCGGCAACAACGCCGCCATCGTCACGCCCAGCGCCGACATCGAACTGGTCGCCCGCGGCGTCACGTTCTCGGCCGCGGGCACCGCCGGCCAGCGCTGCACCACGCTGCGCCGGCTCATCACGCACCGCTCACGCGTCGACGAAGTGCTCGGTCGGCTCTCCACCGCGTACGCCAGCCTGCCCGTGGGCAGCCCGCTCGAGCGCGGCACGCTGGTGGGCCCGCTGGTCACCCTGCCGTCGATGGATCGGATGATGGCCGCCATCAGCACCGCACAGGCCGAGGGCGGCAGCGTGGTGGTCGGCGGTACCCGCGAGCTCGCCGACATCGCACCCGACGCGGCGTACGTGCGGCCGGCCATCGTGTCGATGCCCGGCCAGTCGAGCATCGTGGCCGAGGAGACGTTCGCACCCATCCTCTACGTGCTCACCTACGACACGTTCGAGGAGGCCGTCGAGCTGCAGAACGGTGTGCCGCAGGGTCTCGCGAGCAGCATCTTCACCACCGACCTGCGCGAGGCCGAGGCGTTCATGAGCGCCGCCGGCAGCGACTGCGGCATCGCCAACGTGAACATCGGCCCCAGTGGCGCCGAGATCGGTGGCGCGTTCGGCGGCGAGAAGACCACCGGTGGCGGCCGCGAGAGCGGCAGCGATGCGTGGAAGGGCTACATGCGCCGGGCCACTAACACGGTGAACTACTCCAACGCGCTCCCCCTCGCCCAAGGCGTCCAGTTCGGCTGATGGGTGCTTTCGTGCGGCCCTCGGCCGCACGAAAGCACCCAACCGGGAACCTAGGGGCGGGTGAAGAGGCGGCCGGTGGGGGTGTCGAGGAACGCGGCCAGGGGAATGTGCTCCTGCTTCAGGAAGCCCTGGCGCGGCAGCGTGCCGTTGCGCACCATCTCGATCACCGCGGCGGCCGAACCGGCCGTGGTCCAGGCGATGGCGGTGCGCATCTGGCCGGCCACCTCGATGGGGCGGAACGCACGCACGTACTCCTGACGGCGCAACTGCCCGTGCACCAGGCCCTCGGCGGCGACGTGCACGTACACCACGTCGTCATCCACCGGCGGCTTCGCGTGGGTGAGGATCTCGCCCGCCAGCTCGCGCCGGTCGCGCATCAGCAGTTCGTGGAAGAAGAAGTTCATCAGGTCCATGTGACCCGGGTAGCGAATGGTCTTGTAGTCGATGTTCTCGACCACGCCGTGGTACGTCTCGCACATCGAACCGAGGCCGCCCGACGTGGTGAACGCCTCGAGCTGACGCCCGTCGATGATGAGCGTCTCCTTCCACTCCATCGACGACACGGTCTTGCGCACGCCGCCCTCGATGACCTCGCAGTCGTTGAGGTACTCGTTGACCACACCCTCGGGCGACCAGTTGAACGCGTAGCCGAGCAGGCCGGTCGGGTGCTGCGGGAGCGCGCCGACGCGCAGCCGCACCGAACGGCACACGTCGAAGTGCTCGATGAGCGAGGCGGCCACGATGCCGACGAACCCGGGAGCGAGGCCGCACTGCGGCGCCATGATGCCCTTCGACGTGGCACTCATCTCGATGATGGCCTTCGTGGTGGGCACGTCCTCGGTGAGGTCGAAGTAGTGCAGCCCGAGCTCGTGGGCGATCTCGGCGAGCGCGAGGTTGAGGTGGTACGGCAGGCACGACAGCACGGCCTGCACCTCACCGAGCGCGGCACGCACCTCGTTCGCCGAGCCCATGTCGGCCACGCGGGTGGCGAACGGGGGCGCGACACGGGGCGGTCGGGCGTCGACGCCCACCACCTCGAAGCCTGCCTCGTGGAGGAGCGTGGCGGCCAGCAGCCCCACCTTGCCGAGACCCAGTACTGCCACTCGTTCGAACGCCATTCGCCCATTCTGGCACGTTCGTTCCAGCCGTCCGACAGGGACGAACGTCCATTCCGTCGCGGGTGAGCGTGCGGGCGTCGAGTCAGTCGACGCGGCGCAGCACGCGCAGCGAGCCCGTGGCGCTCACCAGCGTGAACCGGCCGCTCTCGAGCGCCGGCACGAAGATCTGCTCGTACGGCGGGCGCCCGCCGTCGGCAGGGTCGGGGAACACGTCGTGGATGGCGAGCGTGCCGCCCACCGCGACGAGCGGCGTCCACCCCTCGTAGTCGAGGCGGGCCGGCTCCTCGCCGTGGCCGCCGTCGATGAACAGGAACGAGAGCGGCGTGCGCAGGTTGGCCGCCACGCGCGGCGACAGCCCGACGATCGCGAACACGACGTCCTCGAGGCCGGCGTCGTGGATGGTGGCCCGGAAGAACGGCAGCGTGTCCATCTTGCCGATGCGCGGGTCGACCACAGAGGTGTCGTGGTGCTCCCAACCGGCCTGGTTCTCCTCGCTGCCGCGGTGGTGGTCGACGGCGAACAGCACGGTGCCGCACTCGCGCGCTGCGCCACCCAGCCACACGGTGGAGCGCCCGCAGTACGAGCCGACCTCCAGGAACGGCAGGCCGGGCAGGGCGCGGCCGGCCGCGACCGCGGCGTCGTACAGCGCATCGCCTTCGTCGTCGGGCATGAACCCCTTCGCCGCGAGCGCGTGGGCCCGCAGCGCGGGATCGAGGCTCACCACTGGTCCCAGTGGATGACGCTGTCGGCCGACGGACGCTGGGCCGGCTTGAAGTCGGTGCCCTTCGTGAACGCGATGGGCGACAGGCACGCCTGCTGCACGGTGTCGAACGGGATGCCGAGCACGTCGGCCACCTGCTGCTCCATCACGAGGTGCAGCGTGGTCCAGCACGTGCCGAGGCCGCGGGCGCGGGCGGCGAGCATGAAGCTCCACATCGCCGGCAGCACGTTGCCGAACATGTTGGCCGACATGATGGCCGGCATGCCGTCGGCCCGGCCGCCCTGGTTGCAGGCGATGATGAGCGCGGGCGCGTCGCCCATCCGCTCGCCGAGGAAGTCGGCCGACGAGGCGCTGCGCGCCTGCGTGGCGTTGGCCGACTCGTCGCCCTTGTCGATGCTGCCGATGTACACGCCGTCCCAGGTCTTGTACATCTCGAAGCACTGCCGGTAGATCTCGCCGATCGCGGCCTTCTTCGCAGGGTCGCGCACGACGACGAACTGCATGGTCGGGTTGTTGGAGCCGCTCGGCGACTGCATCGAGAGGTCGATGCACTCGCGGATGAGCTCGTCGGGCACGGGCCGGTCGAAGTCGAGGCGCTTGCGCACCGCCCGGGTGGTGGACAGCAGTTCGTCGGGGGTGAGCGGCAGCAACGGCATGCGGCGCACCATAATCGTGATCGTGACGGATCGCGAAGGGCGGGGCCGCTGGTTCGACCGGCCGATCGGGTTCGCCCAACGGCATGCCGCGATGCTGCTCTTTCTGCCCATCGTCGCGTGGCTCGCGGTGCAGCAGCACCACACCGGCCACTCGTGGGGCGACGACTTCGCGCTGTACGTACGCCAGGCGAGGAGCGTGTTCGACGGCAACATCGGTCAGGTCGTCGCCGACAACACGTTCAACGTGCAGAACGCGGCGAAGCCGGGGTTCAGCCCATACGTGTACCCGTGGGGATGGCCGCTGCTGCTGAGCCCGTTCGTGCGCGCGTTCGGGCTCGACTACTCGATGCTGAAGCTGGTCGGCGTGGCCTGCCTGTGCGGCTTCCTGTGGGTGTTCCACGAACTGATCCGGGCGAGGGCGTCACGGTGGATCGCCTTTGGCGTGGTGGCGGTGGTGGGCACGTCGCTCGCCTACCTCACGCACACCGACCACCTCCTCAGCGAGCTGCCGTACATGTTCGCGGTGGTGGTGACGTTGTGGTGGCTCGACCGGTGCCGACGCGTGCACCACCGCCTGCACATGGCGTCGCAGCGCCAGCTCGTGGTGCTCGGCCTGTTGGCCGTCGCGGTGTTCAACATCCGCCGCGAGGGCCTGTCGATGATCGCTGCGATCGCCGTGGTGCAGCTGCTCGACCTGCGCGGTCGGTGGCGCCTGGCCGACCGTCGCCGCGTGGCCACCACCTACGTCACGTTCGTGGTGGGCGTCATCGGGTTCCAGCTCCTGCTGCCCAGCTCGCTCGC
>JBDKJP010000078.1:0-156811 GCA_039796575.1 Actinomycetota bacterium | reverse complement strand
TTGACGGGACCATCCTCCAGTCGTCGGTGTTTGGGTCGCACTCGGCATCAAAACCGAGCCAACCTCCCGACTGGTGGATGGTCACCAAATCCCTATTTCCGCGCGGCCTCTAAGTTCGCGGGGAATGGCGTCGGGGGTCAGAGGGTGATGGTGGTGAGGTCGTCGCCGAGGACGATGTCGCCGTCGAAGTGGGCGGCGGCGCGGGCGCGCCACTCGGGCTCCTGGCCGGGCTGCATCGACGGGACGTAGTGCGTGAGGACGAGGTGGCGAACGCCGGCCCGCGCCGCGGTCTCCCCGGCCTGCTCGACCGACGAGTGGTAGTCGAGGATGTCCTGCAGGCGAGCGTTCGGGATGAGCTTGACGAGGTCGTCGCGGATGACGGTCTGCACGTACGCATCGGCGCCGGCACACAGCTGGTCGAGCCCCGCGCACGGCACGCCGTCACCACCGAGCACGACGCTCTTGCCCTCGTCGTCGACGCGGAACGCCACCGTCGGCTCGACCGGACGGTGATCGGTGGCGCCGACCGTGATGATGGCCGAGCCCACCGTGAACACGTCGCCGGGCGCGACCTCGGTGACCTCCACGTTCGGGGTCCAGGTGAGGTCGGCGTGGTGATCGAGCCGGTACTGCAGGTCCGGGGCCAGCGAGGCGAGGATGGCGTCGACGACCTCCTTCGTGCGCGGCGGGCCGAAGATGCGCAGCGCGAACCCCTGCGGCGACATCACCCAGTGCGTGGTGATGACGTCGTTGAGGTCGGTGATGTGGTCGCTGTGCAGGTGGGTGACGAGCATGCCGTGCAGCATCGGCGGCAGCACGCCGGCGGCGGTGAGACGCATGAGCACCCCACGGCCGGCGTCGACGAGCAGGTTCGCGCCGTCGGTCTGCACCAACGTGGACGGGCCGGCACGACGCGGGTCGGGGATGGGGCTGCCGGTACCGAGCAGGGTGATCTTCATGCGGTGCCTTTCAGGACGGCGGCGAGCCGGGTGTGGCCGAGCCGCTCGGCGTGCTCCAGCGCGGTGACGCCCTCACGGTCGTCGATCGACGGATCGGCGCCGGCGGCGAGGAGGATGCGGATGATCTCGGCGTAGGTCTCGGAGCCGTCGCCGAGGATGACGGCCTCGAGCAGCGCGGTCCAGACGATGTCGTTGCGGTGGTTCACGTCGATGCCGGTCTGCACGACGCGACGCACGTACTCGACGTGCCCGCGCTCGCTGGCCGGGATGACCGACACGCCGCCGTAGCGGTTGCGGATGGTGAGGTCGGCGCCGGCGGCGAGCAGCACCTCGAGCATCGCCACGCTGCCGGTGACGCCGGTGACCAACCACGGCGTGTCGTGGCGATGGTCCATCGCGTTCGGGTCGCCGCCCGCGTCGACGAGCAGCTGGGCCATCTCGACGTGATCGGTGGCCGCGGCGAGCAGCAGCGGCGTGCGGCCCTTGTGGTCGCGGGTGTTCACGTCGGCGAGTGCGGTGAGCGCCTCCCGTGCCCGCGCCAGGTCGCCGGACGCAGCGGCCGCGAGCAGTTCCTCGTTCGCGTCCACCCGACGCAGGCGGGCGACGAAGCCGGCGTAGTGCCACACCAGCACGTCGCCGTCGAGGCGACGGGTGACCTCGATCGGCACGCCCACGGGGCGCAGCACGTGCACCTTGTCCTCGTACGTCGCGACGACGGTGATGGGTGTGGTCTTGTCGATGGCGGCCACGTCGTGCACGCCGTGCTCCTCGGTGCCGTCGCACCGCATGTCGTGCACGATGCCACTCGACGTGATGACGACGCGGTCGCCGCACTGCTCGATGCGCTGCAGTTGCCCGAGCGCCGGGTGCTCGGCCTGCACGACGCCGCCGGCCTCGACCTCGACGACGCGCCACAGGCCCGACATCCGCGGCGCGGTGCGCGGCACGGGTTCCGTGCAACCGGTGAGCACCGGCGGTGGCATGCGGTGGCCGTACCCACCGGTGGGCGTGGACGCCACCGGGATGTCGTCGGCCCTCACTGGCGACCCATCTCGGCCGCGTGCTCGGCGGCCGTGGCGTCGGCGAACCGCTCGGGGCTGGCCTGGATGACCACCTCGTGCAACGTGCCCTGGAACGGGAACGGCGCGCGGTAGCGAGTGGACACGGGGGAGCCGTGGTCGTAGCCGACGCTCGGCCCGACGGACGACATCATCAGCATGAACAGCGGAAGGTGGGCCGAGCCGCACGGCACGCCGTCGATCTCGAGCGTCGCCTCGCCCACGCGGCCACCCTGGCGGCGCACCTTGACGGTGAGCGCCGACGCGCCTTCCGGCACCGCGATGTCGCTCTCGATGACGGTGTGCGCGTCGAACGCGTTGTAGTCGAACACCAACCGGCCGTCCTGCACGAAGAACGAGAAGCCGGAGTTCTCTGTGCCGGTGGCGTAGAGGACGCCCTCGTCGCCGGCGCCGCGGGTGACGTGTGCGGTCATGTCGAAGCTGCGGCCGCCGAGCGCTGCCGACGCCTGGCCGGGCATCGGCGACATCGGCGGCCGGTAGACGTATCGCCGGCTCTCGGGGTGGGGCGAACGATCGCGGAACCGCACGCCGAACAGCTCGACGCCGCGATCGTCGAGCGGGAGCACACCGTGCCGCTCGGCCTCCTGCCACCACAGCTCCTTCAGTGCCTCGAGCTGCTCGGGCATGGTGGCCGCGAGGTCGTTGCACTCGGACGCGTCGTCGGCGATGCGGTACAGCTCCCACGGCTCGGTGAGGAAGTCGGCGCCCTTCTCGTGACGGCACACCGCTTTCCAGCCGTCGTGCACGAGCCCGCGGCTGCCGCCGTTCTCGAAGTACTGCAGCGTGTTGGCGGCCGGCGACGCGGCGTCGGCGAGGACGCTCGCGAACGAGTGGCCCGAGACGGGCTCCTGCGGCACGCCGCGGTACACGTCGGGTGCCTGCACGCCGATGAGCTCGTAGAGGGTGGGGGCGATGTCGGCGACGAACACGAACTGGTCGCGCAGGCCGCGCTGCTGCTCGGCCACGCCGTTCGGCCAGTGGAGCACCATCGGTACGTGCACGCCGCCCTCGTGGGTGTTCTGCTTGTACCACTTGAACGGCGTGTTGCCGCACTGCGCCCAACCCCATGGGTAGTTGGTGTGGCTGTGCGGTCCGCCGATGTCGTCGACGCGGGCGATGGCTTCGTCGGGCGTCTCGAAGATGCCGTTGAAGAACTTCATCTCGTGCATCACACCGAACGGGCCGCCCTCCTGGCTGGCACCGTTGTCGGCCATGACGACGAGGATGGTGTTGTCGAGCTGGCCCATCTCGCGCAGCCCGTCGACCAGGCGGCCGATCTGCACGTCGGTGTGGTCGAGGAACGCGGCGAACGCCTCCTGCAGCCGTGCTGCGAGGCGACGCTGGTTGTCGGGCAGAGAGTCCCACGCGTCGACACCGGGGTTGCGCGGCGCGAGCTCCGTGCCGGCGGGGATGATGCCGCGCTCGAGCTGGCGTCGGAAGACGCGCTCGCGGATGACGTCCCAGCCTTCGTCGAAGCGGCCCTTGTACTTGGCCATGTACTCCGGCGGCGCCTGGTGCGGCGCGTGGGTGGCGCCGAACGCGAGGTAGGTGAAGAACGGCCGGTCGGGGCGCACGCCCTTGCTGTCGGCGATCATCTTCAGCGCCTGGTCGACCAGGTCTTCCGAGAGGTGGTAACCCTCGTCGGGGCCGGCGGGCGGCTCGATGGGATGGTTGTCGCAGACGAGCTCGGGGTGGAACTGGTCGGTCTCGCCGTCGAGGAATCCGTAGAAGCGGTCGAAGCCGCGGCCGAGCGGCCACTGGTCGAACGGGCCGGCGGCCGAGCATTCCTCCATCGGTGCGAGGTGCCACTTGCCTACGGCGAACGTGGCGTAGCCCTGGTCGCGCAGCACCTCGGCCATGGTGGCCGTGCGGGTGCTGACGTGGCCGAGCATGTGGGGGAAGCCGGTGCGGAAGTTGCTGACCGATCGCATTCCGGCCTTGTGCTGTGAGCGCCCGGTGAGCAGCGCGGCGCGGGTGGGCGAGCACAGCGGCGTGACGTGGAAGTTGGTGAACTGCAGGCCGCCTGCGGCGAGTGCATCGATGTTGGGTGTGTCGATCTCGGAGCCGAAGCAGCCCATCTGCGCGAAGCCCGTGTCGTCGAGGAGCACGACCACCACGTTGGGGGCCGTCTCGCCCGGGTGGGGGAGCTCCTCGAACCAGGGCTCCGACTCCGCGAGCGTGCGACCGATCTTCCCCTCGAACCGTTCTGTCCTCATGGACGGAAGCTAACAGTTGGCAGTGTCACTGACAACAGTTCTGTCGTGCGAACGGCCGCTCGGGCCGCGGTAGGTTCGGCGGATGGCCGGATCCATCCTCGGAACACGCGTGCTGCGCACGGAAGACCCTGAACTGCTGCTCGGTGCGGCGCGGTACGTCGACGACCTCGGGCTCGACGGTGCCGTGCACGCGGTGTTCGTGCGCTCGGAGGTGGCGCACGGCCGCCTGCTCGGCATCGACGCCGACGAGGCCCGCACGATGCCCGGCGTCGTCGGCGTGTACACCGCCGCCGACCTGGCCCTGCGGCCGTTCCACGGCATGGCGAAGGTGCACGACCACTTCGCCCGGCCGGCCCTCGCGATCGACACCGTGCGATTCGTCGGCGAGCCCGTCGCCGTGGTGGTGGCCGACACGGCGCTGCACGCCCGCGACGCGGCAGCGACGGTGGTGTGCGACTTCGACCTGCTCGACGTGGTGGTCGACCCGGAGGACGCCCTGGCCGACGGCGCTCCCGTACTGTTCGCCGAGCACGGCGACAACGTCGCGATGGCCACCACCGACGTGGTGCAGCCCGACATCTTCGGCGACGCCGACGTCGTGGTGCGCGGCCGTTACGTCAACAACCGCGTCGCGGTGGCCCCGATGGAGCCGCATGCCGCCGCGGCCCGCGTCGACGACGAAGGTCGACTGGTGATGTACGGCTCCACGCAGATGCCGCACATGTTGAAGGGTCTGCTGTGCCGCTCGCTGAAGCTCGCACCCGAGCAGGTGCGGGTCATCACGCCGCACGTCGGTGGCGGCTTCGGCGGCAAGGCCGGGATGTACCCGGAGCAACTGGTGGTCGCGGCGCTCGCGTTGCAACTGCAACGACCCGTCACGTGGATGAGCACCCGCAGCGAGGACATGCTGGCACTGGCGCACAGCCGCGCGCAGGTCCAGTACGTGGAGCTCGGCTGCCGCAACGACGGCACGTTCACCGGCCTGCGCGTCCACCTCGTCGGCGACGGTGGTGCCTACCCGGGGATGGGTGCGTACCTGCCGGCCGGCACCCGGCGCATGTCGAACGGCACCTACGCGTTCAGCGGCATCCAGTTCGACATCGCGGTGGCCACCACCAACACCACGCCCACCGGCGCCTACCGCGGCGCCGGGCGGCCCGAGGCCACCGCGCTGCTCGAGCGCGCCGTCGACCACGCCGCGCTCACGCTGGGCATCGACCCGGTCGAGATCCGTCGCCGCAACCTGCTCGGCGACGACGTGTTCCCGTTCGACACGCTCACCGGCGTCACCTACGACAGCGGCGCGTTCCGCACGCCGCTCGACACGCTGGTCGACCTGGCCGGCTACGACGAGCTCCGCCGCGAACAGGCGGCGCGTCGCGAGCGCGGCGACCACATGCTGCTCGGCATCGGTGTGGCGGCCTACGTGGAGATCACCGCCGGCGGCGGCAGCAGCGAGTACGGCGCCGTGGAGGTGCACCCCGACGGCACGGCCACCGTGCTCGCGGGTACGTCGGCGCACGGCCAGGGTCACCAGACGGCGTTCGCGATGATCGTGAGCGAGCAGACCGGCATCCCGGTCGACCGCATCCGACTCGCCGCGGTCGACACCGATCAGGTGCGCAGTGGTGGCGGCACGGGCGGCTCGCGTTCGCTGCAGCTCGGCGGGTCGGCCGTGATGCGCGCCACCGAGGCGCTGGTCACCAAGGCGCGCGACCTCGCCGCCCGGCTGCTGGAGGCCGACCCTGCCGACGTGGTGGTCGACGTCGCGGCCGGCACCGTGGGTGTGGCCGGTGTGCCCGCCTCGGCGCTCACCTGGGCCGAGCTCGCCGTCGCGGCGGCCGAGCAGCCCGACGCCGTCGATCACGACGACGGCACCACCGGTCTCGCCGCGCAGCTCGACTTCGATCAGGCCGGGGCCACCTTCCCGTTCGGTGCGCACCTCGCGGTGGTGGAGGTCGACCGCGACACGGGTCGCGTCACGCTGCTGCGTCACCTCGCGGTCGACGACTGCGGCACCGTGCTGAACCCGTTGCTCGTGGAGGGGCAGCAGCACGGCGGTGTGGCGGCAGGCGTGAGCCAGGCGCTGTACGAGGTGGTGCGGTACGACGACTCGGGCAACCCGCTCACCGGCAACTTCATGGACTACGGCATCCCGTCGGCGGCCGAGTTCCCGAGCTTCGAGGTGCACAGCACCGAGACGCCCACCCCGCTGAACCCGCTCGGCGCGAAGGGCATCGGCGAGGCCAGCACCATCGGCAGCACGCCCGCGGTGCAGAACGCGGTCATCGACGCGCTCGCGCACCTCGGGGTGCGGCACATCGACATGCCGTGCTCCAGCGAGCGCGTGTGGCGCACCATCCGCGACGCCGAGGCCGGCACGCTGCCCGACCCGTGGCGCGAACCGCCGGCCGTGTTCGCACGCCTCGCGGCCGGCCAGGAGGTCGACGCCGCCGGGTTGAAGGCCGCCGAGGGCATCTGAACGTGCGCGACGCGGCTCACTACCTCGCCCTGGCGGCCGACGCCGACCGGTTCGTGCAACACCACCGCGTCGACACCGAGCACGGCGTGCGCTGGCGTCGCACCGATGCGCCGAACGCCCGGGCAGAGCTGAGCCTCTACCACGGCTCGGCGGGCATCCTCCTCCACCAGCTCGAGTGGTACCTCGCCACCGGCGACCCGGCCCGCCTCGCGCTCGCCCGCCGGGCCGGCGACGAGATCGTCGCCACCGCGCCGCAGGAGCGGCTCTCGGTCGGCTTCTTCCCCGGCACCCCCGGCCTCGCGTTCGCGCTCATCGAGCTGTGGCGGGCCACGGGCGACGACGCGTACCGCGACGCCGCCGACGGCCTGCTCCGGTCGTTGCGCGCCGCCGCGCTGCCGCTCGGCTCGGGCATCGGTTGGAAGGAGGGCGACCCGTTCGCCGACATGACCGGCGTGACCGGTACCTACGAGATCATCGACCAGTCCGTCGGCGCGTGCGGTGCCGGGATGGTGCTGTTGCACGCAGCGCGCACCGGTGC
The DNA here is from genome assembly GCA_039796575.1 of Actinomycetota bacterium. Taxonomy (GTDB): domain Bacteria; phylum Actinomycetota; class Acidimicrobiia; order Acidimicrobiales; family Ilumatobacteraceae; genus UBA668. The sequence goes on along the minus strand of JBDKJP010000078.1, from coordinate 149,537 downwards.
GGTGCCCGACGCGCTCGACTGGGCGGTGGGCACGGCCGATCGGTTGCTCGACGTGGCCGAACGCGAGCCCGAGGGTTGGCGGTGGACCCTGATGGGCGACATGCCGCACGTGTGGCGCGCGCCGAACTTCGCGCACGGCAGCGCCGGCGTGGGCTACTTCCTGGCCGACCTGTGGCGGGCGACGGGGGAGCAGCGGTACCTCGACGCTGCGCTGGAGGGTGCGCGGTTCGTGCGCCATCACGCGCTGCCGATGGGCGACGGGTGCCTGGTGCGTCACACCGAGGACGACGTGCCGACCATCTTCTACCTCGGCGTGTGCCACGGCCCTGCCGGCACCGGCCGGTTGTTCCACCTGTTGCACGACATCACCGGCGACGACGTGCACCGCGACTTCGCCGACGCGTTGCTGCGCGGCGCGCTCGCCACCGGGGTGCCCGAGCAGAGGATCGAGGGCTTCTGGGACAACCATAGCCAGTGCTGCGGGGATGCGGGCCTCGGCGACTACGCGCTGTTCCTGCACGCCCGCACCGGCGACCCGGAGGCGCTCGCGTTCGCCGGTCGGTTCGCCGATCACATCGAGTCGCGCGGCACGGTGGTGGAGGGCGACGACGGGCCGCAGCGCAGTTGGCGGCAGCTCGAGCACCGCAACCGGCCCGACCTCTGGCAGACGGCGACGGGGCTGTTCCAGGGTGCGGCGGGCATCGGCAGCTTCCTGCTGCACCTCGCCACCACGCTCGACGGGCGGGCGGTGAAGGTGCCGTTGCCCGATCAGCCGTTCGTGGCCGACCCGTTCCATCCCTGCTGAGCTGGTCCGACGCGTCGAAACCGAGCGTGGCGAACGTTCTCAGACGGCTGCCTACCTACCGGGCGGTAGGGAGACTATGCTGGTCGACGATGACCGAGGTCGCCGATCCCCAGCCCGTCCGCACCGACTCGCTCAACGCGGTGCGCGACATCATCCCCGCCCGCTGCTACCAGCGTTCGGCCCGACGAGCAGGTGTCGCACTCGCGCAGGCCTGGCTGCTGTGGCTCGTGCCGGTCGCAGCGCTGCTGTTCACCGACACGTGGTACTTCGTGGCCCCCCTGTCGCTGCTCGCCGGCCTCGCCGTCGCCGGGCTGTTCGTGCTCGGCCACGACGCCTCGCACGGCGCGCTCGTCGGCTCTCGCCGCGCCAACCGCGTGATCGCCCAGCTCTGCATGGCACCCAGCGCGCACGTCGAGGCCGCCTGGGACCTCGGTCACAACCGCATCCACCACGGTTACACCACCCGCGAGGGATTCGACTTCGTGTGGCATCCGCTCACGCCGGCGCAGTACCGCGAGCTCGGCACGATGGCCAAGCTGCAGCACCGCCTCGAGTGGTCCTGGATCGGCTCCGGTGCGTACTTCCTGCGGTCGGTGTGGTGGGACAAGATGTGGCGCTACAACGCGCCGGGCAAGCGTCGCGACGCCATCATCCGCGACAAGACCACGCTCACCATCGCGATGGTGCTCGCGCTCGGCGGCGCCGCCACGTTCGGTGCGCTCACCGGTGGCCTGGTGGCGGCGTTCTGGGTGCCGGTGAAGCTGTTCGTGGTGCCGTTCCTGTTGTTCGTGCACATCATCGGCTGGACCGTGTACGTGCACCACGTTGCGCCCGACATCCGCTGGTGGCCGCGCAAGGAGTGGTCGCAGTTCCGCGGCCAGATGGAGAGCACCACCATCCTGCGCATGCCGCGGCTGCTGAACCGGCTGTGGTTCCACAACATCTTCGTGCACGTGCCGCACCACGTGGATGCCCGCATCCCGTTCCACCAGCTGCCGGCGGCCGCGGCGGCGATCGCCGAGCACTACCCCGACACGGTGCGTTCGGGTCGCATCACGATGCGCGAGTACCTGCGCACCGCGAAGGCGTGCAAGCTGTACGACTTCGAGCAGGGCAGCTGGCTGCCCTACAGCGCCGCGAACTGAGCGGTCACGACTCCAGCAGCGCCGACAGCGACTGCACGGACTCGATGAACTCGTCGATCATGTCGAACACGACCTGCGCGGCCGGCTTGCTGACGTTCATGCTGCCGACGATCTGGCCGACGAAGTAGTTCGCGAGCTGCTCGGCGCCGCTGCCCTGCCGGTACGCCGCACGCTCGATGCGCGCCCGTGCCTCGCCGACGAGGATGGGCTGCAGCGGCATGCCCAGCGGGCGCGGGTTGGCGGGGTCGTCCCACTCATCGGTCCAGGCCGAGCGCAGCTGGCGCGCCGGCTTGCCGGTGAGGGAACGTGAGCGCAGCGTGTCGCTCGACGTGGCGGCGAGGAACTTCTGCTTCACCACCGGATGGGTCTCGGCCTCGTCGGTGGTGAGCCACACCGAGCCGCACCACACACCCTGCGCGCCGAGCGCCATCGCGGCGGCCATCTGGCGACCGCGGCCGATGCCGCCGGCGCCGAGCACCGGGACCGGTGCCACTGCGTCGACGATCTCGGGGATCAGCACCATCGTGCCGACCTCACCCGTGTGGCCGCCGGCCTCGGCCCCCTGGGCGATGATCATGTCGACGCCCGCGGCCACGTGCCGCTCGGCGTGCTGCGCCTTGCCGGCGAGGGCACCGATGAGGCGCCCTTCCTCCTTGACGCGATCGATCATGTGCGCGGGCGGCGGGCCGAGCGCGTTGACGAGCAGGCGCGGCTGGTGGGCGAGCGCGATCTCGAGCAGCGGATCGGCCTGTGCGGCCGAGAACGGGGCGGCGGTGCCGCTCAGGTCGCCGCCGCTGCGGCTGGCGCTGCGCTCGTCCTCGGGCAGCGGCGGCACGTCGTACTTTTCCATCAGGCGGGCCACGAACTGGCGGTGCTCGTCGGGGATGAGGCCGACGATGTCGGCCATGGTGAGGCCGCCGTTGTCACTGCCGGCGTACTTCGCGGGCACGATGAGGTCGACGCCGTAGGGGCGTCCGCCCACTTCGTCCTCGATCCACTTGAGGTCGATCTCGAGCTGCTCGGGGCTGTGCGCGACGGCGCCGAGCACGCCCATCCCTCCGGCCTTGGTGACGGCGGCGACCACGTCGCGGCAGTGGGTGAAGGCGAGGATGGGCACGTCGATGCCGAACATCTCGGTGATGGCAGTCTTCATGCTGCCGACACTATGGCGACCGGCCGCGGTGGCCGGGGTCGAAGGGGCGGGCGAGCCGGTCGAGCCGACGCACCCGCCCCTCCGATCAGACCCGGTGCATCAGGTCAGCACGAACAACGTGACGATGCCGGGCAGCGGATCCTTCACCGGGCCGGTGATGCGGGTCCAGGCCACGAAGCAGTTGTCGGCTGCCTTCGCCGGCTTGTTCGGCATCTGCACGCCGATGTTGTACTGGTTGTTCTCGAACTTCACCGACGTGGTCTTGCCCGTGCTCGAGCCCGACACCGGGACGACCACGCGGGTGGCGTCGGCGCAGGGGTTGCCGGTGGGCAGCACGGCGCGGGCCGGGCCGAGGCGCCCGCCCCACTCGACCCTCGATCGGAACGCCGTGTAGCTCTCGACCACGATCTCGACGTTGCTCACACTGACGAGCTGCGTGCTGGTGAGGTTGTTGTAGGCCTCCCACTTGAACGGCACGTTGCGGCCGCCGTTGACGCTGTTGACCACGTAGGTGAGGCCGCTGCCGTCGTAGACGCCCGGCTTCGTGGTCGACGACATGTTCACCGGCGAGAAGAAGCCGTTGTAGCGGTACGCCACGGCGATGGTGACCACGAACTGCTGGCTCGCCGAGTTGCCCGAACCGTCGGTGGCGGTGCACGTGACCGTGGTGTTGCCGTAGACGAAGTTGGAGCCGCTCGCCGGGTTGCAGACCACTGCGACCGACGGCCAGACCGCGTCGGTGGCGGTGGGGGCCGTCCAGGTGGCCTTGCCGCCCGTGGTGGTGGTGCCCGGTGCCGTGATGCCGGTGGGCACGCCGGTGAGGAGCGGCGGGGTGGTGTCGCGCACCGTCACGGTGAACGTGCCGGTGGTGGTGAGGCCCTCGGAGTCGGTGGCGGTGCACGTGACCGTGGTGGTGCCGAGAAGGAAGAACGAGTCCGACTCCGGTGCACAGGTGACGGCCACCGGGCCGCCGTCGTCGGACGCGCTGGGCGTGGCGTAGCCGACGTACTCGCCGCCGCTGTGACCTGCCTCGACGGGACCGATGTTCGGGATGCTGGTGAACACCGGCGCCGTGGTGTCGGCCACGGTGATGTCGAACGTGTTCGTGCCGGTGTTCCCGGCGCCGTCGGTGGCGGTGCACGTCACCGTGGTGGTGCCCTTCGGGAACACGGAGCCCGAGGCGGGGTCGCACGAGACGAGCACGCCGGGGTCGACCGCGTCGGTGGCGGACACGTCGTAGGTGATGGCGTTGCCGCCCGCTGCACCGAGCTCCTGGGTGATGTCGGCGGGCACGCTGACGACGGGCGCCGTCGTGTCCTTCACCAGCACCGCGAAGCTCGTCGTGCCGGTGTTGCCGCTGGTGTCGGTGGCCTCGCACGTCACCGTGGTGGTGCCGAGCGGGAAGGTGCTGCCCGACGCCGGGGTGCACGTGGCCGTGAGGCCGTCGTCGTAGTTGTCGGTGACACCGACGTCGAAGGTGACGGTGGCGCCGGCGGGCGACGCGGCCTCGAAGAACTCGGGCAGGTCGCCGGGCGGCGTGAGCACCGGGGCCGACACGTCGTCGACCGACACCGTGAACGTGTACGGATCGCTGCCCGGCACGGTGACGACCACGACGTGCGAGCCGCGGTCGTTGAACGACACCGAGTAGGTCTTGCCGTCGATGTCGAGCGTGCCGGTGACGACGTCGCCGTCGACGGTGATGACCGCCTGGTCGTAGGGGGCGCCGCCGGCGATGACGGTGACGCCGTTGGCGCCGATGATGGCGCCCGTGTCGGGGTCGCGGATCGCGTCGACGAGGATGGCGGTCTGCGACACCTCGGGCGAGGTGTTGCCCGCCCGGTCGGTGGCCGAGGCGTTGGTGAGGGTGTACGTGTCGGTGCCGACGGTGACCACGGTCGGGTCGGCGAGCGTGCAGCCGTCCACGCCCGAGCCCGGCGTCGCGTCGTCGGCGACGCACTCGCTCGGCAGCAGCTCCTCGCCGAGCACGCGCAGGCTGATCGGCTCGACCAGCGCGGCGGTCGGGTCGACGGTGTCCTGCTGCACGGTGAGCGGCGGCGGCGTGGGCTTGCCGGTGGGAGCGATGAAGCTGATGTCGACCGCGCCTTCACCCGGATCGAACGTGCCGGTGTAGGCCTGCGGCGTGCCGCCGCCGAGGACGTACGAGTAGCCGTCGGCGTCGATGGCCGGACGGCCGTCGACGAACAGGCTGACGCCCACCGGGCCGGTGCGGTACCAGCCCGTGTCGGCGAGCGTGCCCTCGGTGACCACGGCGACGGCCTGCGGTGACTGGCCGCCCGCCTCGTAGTAGTCGCCCTTGGCCTGGCTGATGGCCTGGTTGCCGGCACCGTCGAACGCCTGGATGAGGTAGCGGCCACCGGGGTTGGCGGTGACGAGCGCACCGACCCACGTGCCGTCGGAGTCCTTCTGCAGCTCGACCGGCACCCATGCGTTCGGTGCGCCGACGAGCTGCGGTGCCTCGTCGTACTGCACGAGCACGCGCTGCACACCGGTGGGCGTGCGGGTGTCGAGCGGCCCGGCGAGGTCGACGGCCTTCACCCGGAACAGCACCACGTTGCTGGCGCCGACCGAGGCCGTGCTCTCCTGGATGTACGGCCGGGTGAGGTCGCCGGCCGTCGTGGCGTCGGCGTAGTACACGGTGAGGTCACTGCTGTTCAGCAGCAGCTGGTTGCCGCGGTCCTGACCCGGTGCGGGGTCGAGGTCGCTGAACTGGCCGGGCACCACGACGAGCCGCTGGGTGCGGTTCGTGCCGCCGATCGACTGGAACGCAGTGGGGAACACCACGGTGGCCGGACGACGAGCGGGCTCGACGAGCGAGCTGTCGACCGTGGCCCGGGCGATCTGCGGGAGCTGGTTCTTCAACAGCGTGGTGGTCATGTGCTCGATGGCGGCACCGCGGGCGCTGAGGCCCGGCACCGTGACGTCGAACGAGGTCTTGGGGACCACCGGGTAGCCGTTGATGGCGAGCGTCTCGCCGTTCACGGTGTAGGCGGTGCCGTCGGCCGAGGTGCGCGGGGTGAGGTCGAACGACACCGTGCCGAGCGATGCTGCAGCCGGCATGCCGTTGACGCCGGGCACCGGTGCGAGCGGGGCGGTCGACGCCGCCGCCGTGCTGGCCACGGCGAGCTCGAGGCTGGGGCTGGCCGGTGCGGTGCCGCCGAGGCGGAACGTGGGGATGCCGTAGAACACGACTTCCTGGAGCGCCTTCTCGTCGTACGAGCCATAGGCACCCTGCGTGGCGAAGTACTGCTGCTTGGCGAGCACGAGCGCCTGGCCTGCGTTGGCGACCGTGGGGTCGACGAGGTACCGGGCGTACAGCGCCATGAGACGCTCGGTGAGCGCGACGTCGTCGACGGCGCCGTAGCCGTAGCCGAAGCTGGCCACCCACACCGCCGTGCGACGCTGCGAGAGCGCCTGCGCCCAGTCGTAGGGGATGCCCTGCGTGACACCGCTGAGCAACGGGTAGGTGGCGTTGTTCGTCGCGTAGGCGTCGGGCACGCTCATGCCGGCGTGGCAGCCGGCGCTGAACAGCACGGAGCCGGCGAGGATGCCGGTGGGCAGGTCGAGGCCGGTGCCGCCGGGCGCCACGTCGAGCACGTCGTACTCGCCCGTGGTGTCGCCCTTCGACGACAGCAGCTCGTACTGCGAGAAGTGCGCGTTGACGGACGCGATGTCGGGGTCGGTGGCGAGCGCGTCGCGCACGTCCTGGGCGCTCCACGCACCCGTGCCGACCGGGTCGATGAGCTCACTCGGTGTGAGGCCGCCGGCGCTGAGCTCGTCGCTGATCGAGGCCGCGCCGTCGGACAGGAAGTCGTAGCCGGTGACGAGCGCCGACGATGCGGTGAGGGCGCCGTCGTTGGCGAGGTACAGGCCGATCTGGCCCTGGATCTCCGCGTCGGTCTCCACCAGCCGACCGACCGCGAGGTCGGGCACGTTGAACGTGCGGTCGAGCCACGGGATGGGCTCGAGCGTGCCGTACGGATCGTCGGTCATGAAGAAGCGGTTGCCCTGCGACGCCGAGATCGGGTTCGAGGTGCCGACCTGGTCGGCGTGCGACGCCTCGTTCGCGAGCGAGGTGGTGTCGGCGTTGCGGTAGAACGGCAGCGCATCGTCACCGCCGACGAGCACGATCGACCGGAGGTCGGGCACGTCGGTGGCGGCGTGGGTGCGGATGGCATCGCTGACGGCCTGGACGGTGGCGTTGGCCACCACGGGTGCGCAGTCGAACTGCGTGGTGGGGTTGGGCACGGTCCAGCGGTCGGCGTCGGCCGGGGTGACCGGGAGCAGCCAGCTGCCGTTGGCACGGGCGAGGTTGAACAGCGTGTTGCCCGAGGTGGCGCCGTCGCTGCCGAGCAGCGCATCGCTGGTGGTGCGGGTGTTGTAGACGATGAGGCCGGTCGGCGAGGTGACGCCGCCGACGCGCACCGCGCTGCCGACGCTGCCGCGGAAGGTGGCGACGGGGCACGACGCATAGCCCGAGGGGGTGGCCAGGACGCGCACGGTGTAGTCGCCGGCCGCGCCACCGAACGCGCTGATCTGCACGCGGTAGCGGGTGTCGGCGGTGGGTGAGCCCTCGGACAGGGTCTGCACCTCATCGGTGTCGCCGCGTCCGGCGGAGACGCTGCGCAACAGCGGGAAGCCCGGGTCGTCGGGCGTGGTCGGCACGTCCTGCAGCGTCTCCGGGGCGAGGTCGGTCTGGCCGTCGCTGCTCGGGTCGGCGATGGGCTCGGCGCTGGCGCCGGGGACGGGCACGGCCTTCAGCAGTGCCGCGCTGCCCACGGCAGCGGGCGGTGCAGCGGCGTACAACGCGAGGTCGCCGTCGAGGTCGGGGGAGAGCGCCTTGAGGCGCACCGACAGCCACGAGCCCTGCTGCGCGGGCGCCAGCAGGACGTCGTAGTTGTCGAGCTCGCCGCCGGCGATGGACCCGAAGTACAGGGTGTCGGGCACCATGGTCGGCTCGGTGTCGGCCTCCCACGGGTCGGTGACGGTGACGCTGGTCGACGTGGCGTTCAGCGTGGTGCTGCCCGACACGACGCGCAGTGTGACCGGACCGGCCTGACGGGCCGGCTGACCGGGCTCGCCGCCGAGGAGGCCCTTCGGCGCGGCCTTCAGTCGCAGCTCGACGACACCCACCGGCAGGCCGGCGGGGCCGAACGTGAGGACCTGCGGATCGTCGGTGCCGACCGAGGTGGGCTGTACGCCGGTGCAGACGGCCGACTGGCAGGCCGACGTGCCCTGAGCGGCGTCGTAGACGAAGCCGCTCGGGAGCGTGACGGTGGCGGTGGCACCGGCGGGCGGCACGCTGAAGCGGACCGACACGGGCAGGCGCTCACCGAAGGCGAACCGCGGCAGGTCCATCTTGTCGATCGGCATGTCCTCCCAGGGGAACTCGGAGGGCGTGATGATCTCGGCGAGGCACTGGCCGAGCGTGGTGGCGGTGGTGCACCGCAGGCCGGTCTCGGCGACGCCGTTGCCGTCGAGGTCGCCGGCGAGCAGGCTGCCGAGCGGCGAGCCGGCCAGCGCGGGACGCAGGAGGCCCATCTGGATCTCGTTCACCGGCACGATGCTCGACGGCACGCCGTAGAGGGCGAGCTCGAACAGCGTGGCGGTGGGGCGCACGGCACCGTTCGCGTCGGCGACGAGGCAGGTACCGCCGGTGTACGGCGAGGAGAGCTCGCACCACGGGATGGTGCGTCCGGCTGCGGTGTCGAGCGCGGAGAGCGGCGTCGAGAGCAGGAGGATGGACAGCATGCTCAGCTGGCTGAACAGCGCGCCCTTGCTGTCGAGGTCGAAGAGCGAGGCGTCGGCGATGAGCCCGGTGCCGCCGGGGAAGTCGACCTTGCCGTCGCCGTTGGTGTCGGTGGCGTTGCCGAGCAGCTCGGCGACGTCGGCGAACGTGACACTCTGCAGCGGCCAGCCGTCGTAGGGGGTGCCAACGAGCACGCGCTCCCACGTGACCGCCACGCCCTGTGCGTCAGTGACGTTCAGCGCGAGTGCGCTGAGGGGCGTGAGGAACGCCGAGCCGTCGATCTGCTTGAGGACGGCGATCTGCTTCAGCAGCGCCACGGCCTTCAGTACGGCGATCTGCTTCAGCACCGCCACGGCCTTGAGGACGGCGATCTGCTTCAGCAGTGCGATCTGCTTGAGGACGGCGATCTGCTTGAGGACGGCGATCTGCTTCAGCACCGCTGCGCCCGCGAGCTGCTGGTACGCCTGCGCCAGCGCGGCGGGGTCGTCGATGCCGAGGACGGAGATCGGGATGTCGGCGGTGGCCACGCCGCGGGCAGCCGCGACGCTGGTGGCGCCGATGCTGACGACCGGCTTGGTGGTGCCGTTGTGGCAGAACCACACGTGGCTGATGTCGGGCAGCTTGCCGTTCTTCAGCGGCGAGGTGAGCGCGGTGTCGCTGGTGGCGTCGTCGTACCGGTAGACGTTGGCCGCTGCGCCGCCGAACACGATGACGGCGTCGAGCGGTGTGGTGGACGACCAGTTGAACGTCTTGTTGTCGTTCGGGGCGATGCTCGCGGTACCGCCGCCGGAGCTCGGCAACGCGTACGTGCCGGGGATGGCGCCGGGGGTGACCTTCACGCCGTAGGGGGTGGCCGGGCTGAGGCCGACACACTCGATGTTGCTGTTGACGACGGTCGGGGCGACGGAGGCGGCAGTCACCACGTCGGTCGAGGCGACGGTGGCACCGATCATGCTGAGTGCGACGGCCATCACACCGGCAATGCGGAGATGTCGATTCATGGTGAAGACTGCCCTTCGGTGTCGTGCGCGCGAGCAGAGGTGTGTGGCACCACTGAACTCGATTTCCCGTGTGGTCAGCATCGTGGCAGGGCCCGCAGCGCGTCAATCGGCAGGCTGACACTTCTCTGCAATACTTTCTCTCGATGGCGACGGAACTCACACCGTTCGTGCCTGAGCTGCTACTCCGTGCGAAGATCGGAACACAGTGGCCTGGACACTGGACCACAGATGGGTCCTTTGTGTTCGCCGACATCTCCGGATTCACGAAGCTCTCGGAGCAGCTCGCAGAACTGGGTAGAGCCGGTGCGGAAGAGCTCACGGTTCTGCTCAATGGCACCTTCGAGTCGCTGCTCGCCGTGGCCCGTTCCGAAGGCGGCGATCTCGTCAAATTCGGCGGGGATGCATTGTTCTTGTTCTTCGATGGCGAGCGGCACGCCGAGCGGGCATGTCGTGCCGCGCACGGCATGCACGTCGCGTTGAAGGCGCGCGGGCCGGTCGTCACCGATCGCGGCCGCGTCGTGCTGCGCATCTCCATGGGCGTGCACAGCGGGCCGTTCCTCTTCGTGCTCGCGGGTGATCGCCAACGTGAGCTGTTCGTGCTCGGCGAGCACGCCACCACCGTCACCGACATGGAGGCCACCGCCGATGCCGGAGAGATCCTCGTCAGCGCGGCCACGGCCGCGCTGTTGCCCGAGGCGTGGCGTGGCGTGGCCAAGGGCGACGGCGTGCTGCTGCGGAAGGTCACCGGCGCGCCCGAACGGCCACAGCGCGGCGCCGTCGACGTGGCGTCCGAGCTCCTCCCGCCGTTCGTGCCGCGCGCCATCCGCCGCCGGCTCGACGACGACGTGCACGGTGCCGAGCACCGTCGCACCACGGTGTGCTTCATCCACGTCGGCGGGGTCGACGCACTGCTCCGCGGTGAAGGGCCCGATGCCGTGGCCGCGCAGCTCGACGCCGTCGTGCGGGTGGCCGTCGCCGCGGCCGACGAGCACGAGGTGAGCCTGCTCGCCACCGACGTCGCCGGCGGCGGCATCAAGCTCATCCTCACCGCCGGCGCGCCCGACGCCGTGGAGGACAGTGAGGGGCGCATGCTCGCGGTGGGTCGGGCCATCCTCGACGCCGACCTCGGCATGCCCGTGCGCGTGGGCGTGAACACGGGCCATGTGTTCGCGGGCGAGGTGGGCGCGACGTGGCGTCGTGTGTACACCGTGATGGGCGACGCCGTGAACCTGTCGGCGCGGCTGATGTCGAAGGCGCGCCCTGGCGAGATGGTGGCCAGCCAGGTCACGCTCGAGCACAGCGCCACGCCGTTCGAGCTCACCCCGCTCGAACCGTTCATGGTGAAGGGCAAGCGACACCCGCAGCACGCCTCGTCCGTGGGCCGACGCATCGAGGGTCGAGGACGTGCGGCGAGCGCGGCCACGTTCCTCGGTCGCGATGCGGAGCTCGCCGCACTGCTCGACGCCCTCGACGAGACGGCCGCCGCCTCGGGGGCCGGCCGCGTGGTGGCCGTGGTGGGCGAGCCGGGCATCGGGAAGTCGCGCCTCGTCCACGAGCTCATCGATCGTGCGGGCGACGTGCGCGTCGTGCGCCTCACGTGCGAGCCGTTCGCGATGGATCGCCCGTTCTTCATGTCTCGCGTGCTGCTCCGTGCAGGTCTCCGAATCGACGCCGACCTCTCGCCCGCGGACGCAGGTGAGGCGTTGCTGGAATGGCTGCGCACGAACGCAGCGGACTGGCTCGAGTACGCGCCGCTCATCGGCGCTGCGATGGACGCCGAGGTCCCCAGCACCCGCACGGTCGACGACCTCGGCGCCGACTACCGCATCACCGTGCTGCGCACGGCGGCGGCCGCCGTGCTCCGAATCGCCTACGACCAGCGCGTGCTGTTCGTGGTGGAGGACGCGATGTGGATGGACGAAGCGTCCGCCCATGTGGTGGCGAAGGCGTTGGAGGGCGTGGCCGACACCCGCTGGTTCACGTTGCTCACGTCACGCGACCTCGACCGCGGGCTCTCCACCCGGCTCGGATTCGAGGCGGAGGTGGTGCGGCTCACCGCGCTCGACGCGGCGCTGGCCGTGCACCTCGCCGCGGAGATCACCGACGACGCCGGCATCCCCGAGAGCGACCTGCTCGAGCTGTGCGCACGCGCCAACGGCAACCCGCTGTTCCTGCTCGAGCTGGCCCACGCTCGTCGCGAGCTCGGTTCGCTCGACGCCATCCCGGGCTCACTCGAGGACCTCATCGGCGCACGTATCGACCGCCTGTCGCCGGCCGACCGCGACCTGCTCCGGCACGTCGCCGTGCTCGGCGACCGGTTCAGCGCACAGCTCTTCGAACGCACGCTCGGCTCGTCGTTCCCCACCCCGGTGTCGTGGGGGCGCCTGGGCGACTTCGTGGTCGCCGACCAGGGTGAGTTCCGGTTCACCCACGACCTCGTGCGCCGCGTCGCCTACGCCGGTCTGCCGTTCCGGCGGCGTCGCGAGCTGCACCTGCGCACGGCCCGCGCGCTCGTGCCGCGCTCGGGGCGTCCCGACGATGCGCGCCTCGGCCTGTTGGCGTTGCACTTCGACGGGTCGGGCGACCATCTCTCGGCGTGGACGTACAACCGCATGGCGGGCGTGCGCGCGCGGGAGAAGTACGCCACGGTCGAGGCCACGGGCTTCTTCGAGCGTGCACTGCACAACGCCCGTGCCACCAAGGGCGGCGTGCCCGACGACGAGCTCGCGGAGGCGTACGAGGAGCTCGCCGACGTGGCGCTCCTCGCCGGTCGGTACGAGCTGGTGCGAGAGGGGCTGCGCCACGCCCGTCGTCAGCGCACCAGCGACGCCCTCGTGTCGGCGCGGCTGTGCCGCAAGGAGGGCAAGCTGCGCGAGCGCCTGGGTCGCCACTCGGCGGCGCAGCCGTGGTTCCGCAAGGGCCTGCACTTCATCGAGGACGCCGACGGCGTCGCGACCCGGGAGGTCGAGGCCGAGCGGGCGCGACTGCTGCTCGATTGGGCGGGCGTGCACATGTGGCGCCAGCAGTTCAGGTCCGGCGCCCAGCGGTGCATCGCGGCGCTGCCCCATGCCATCGCTGCCGGCGACCGCAAGGAGGAAGCACACGCGTACTACCTGCTGGAGTGGGCGCTCGGAGAGCTGGGCGACCCCGAGGCCGATCGGTACCGCACGATGTCGATGCCCATCTTCGAGGAGCTCGGCGACTACGTCGGTCTCGGCGCAGTGCTCATCAACCGTGGGGTCGATCAGCTGACGGCCGGTCGGTGGAACGAGGCCATCGACTCGTTCATGGGCTCACGTGCCGCGTATCAGCGTGGCGGTGACGTGGTGAGCGTCGCACAGGCCGGCCACAACCTCGCCGACGTGCTCGTCGACCAGGGTCGGTACGAAGAGGCGGAGAACTACCTCCGGGAGAGCCGCCGCATCTGGCGGGCCAGTGGCTTCGCACTGGGTGTGGCCGCGGTGGCCAACGGGCTCGGCCGTGCGGTCGGCCGCGCGGGCCGCACCGACGAGGGCGTGCAGCTGCTCGACGAGGCCATCGAAGGGTTCTCCGCGGTGGGGCACACGCCGTACGTCGCCGAGTCGAAGGCCCGGCGGGCCGAGGTGCTGCTGTTCGGCCGGCGATGGCAGGACGCGCTCGACGCCGCGACCCAGCTCGGCGAGGCGGCCGCCGACGGTGGACCGCCGGTGGTGGCGCTCTCCGCCCGGGTGAAGGGTGTTGCGCTCGCTCGTCTCGGCGATCTGGCCGGCGCGACGGCCGCGCTGACCGAGGCGCGCCACGTCGGCGAGCACGGTGGTGTCGACTGGGAGGCCGCGTTGGCCGCGATGGAGCTCGCACGTCTCGGCGGCGTCGACCCCGAGATCAGCGCCGAGTGCGCATCGTTCGCCCGGCCGGTGTTCGCCCGGCTGGGCATCGACGAGTCGCGGGTGCTGCCGCCGCTCGCCTGAGTCAGCGTGCGGCGTCGAGCGCCGCGAGGGCGCGAGCGAGACGCGCCGCGGCCTCGTCGAGTTGCGCCGGCGCCAGCGTCGAGTAGCTGAAGCGCGCCTTCGAATCGGGGGCCTGGTCGATGGTGAACGCGTTGCCCGGCACGAACGCCACGCCGGCGTCCACCGCGTGCTGCAGCAGCAGCTTGGTGTCGGGCACGTCGCGGAACTCGGTCCAGAGGAACATGCCGCCCTCGGGACGGTGGAAGCGGATGCGATCACCGATGCGGGTCTCGATCGCGTCGGCGAGCGCGGTGCACCGCTCGCGGTACATCGGCACGATGCGCGCCTTCTGGCCGTCGAGCCACCCCGGCTGGGACACGATGTTGGCGAGCAGCATCTGCGGGAAGGTGGCGGTGTGGAGGTCGGCGGCCTGCTTGGCACGCGCCACCATGGCCATCACCTCGGGCGGGCCGATCATCCAGCCGACACGGAAGCCGGGGGCGACGATCTTCGAGAACGTGCTGAGGTGCACCGCACGCGTGGCGAACGACGCGACGGGCGGCAGCGGCTCGCCGGCGAAGCGGATGGCACCGTACGGGTCGTCCTCCACCACCAGCAGCTCGTACTGGTCGGCGAGTTGCGCGAGCAGGCGGCGGCGCTCGAGCGACATCGTGGCGCCCGACGGGTTGTGGAAGTTCGGCACGACGTAGATGAGCTTGGGGCGCAGGCCGGCCGCGAGCCGTTCGGCGAGCAGTTCCACGCACATCCCGTGCTCGTCGCCCGGGATGACCTCGAACTTCGGCTCGAACAGCTCGAGCGCCTGCACGGCACCGAGGTACGCGGGCGACTCGCTGACGACGACGTCGCCCGGGTCGACGAGCACCTTGGCGAGCAGGTCGAGCGCCTGCTGCGAGCCGTGGGTGACGATGATCTCGCCGTCGACGGCCACGGGACGTCCGAGCTCGACCGAGTACTGCGCGGCGATCCACGTGCGCAGCTCGACCACGCCGTCGGTGGCCGAGTACTGCACGACGCGCGGGCCGTACTCGCCGAGCAGGCGATCCGCCTCGCGGCGCAGATCGGGGAGGGGGAAGCTGTCGGGCGTGGGCAGGCCGCCCGCGAGCGAGAGCATGTCGGGCATCTCGGTGACCTTGAGGAGGTCGCGGATGGCCGAGGAGCGAAGACCCTTGGTGCGGGTGGCGAACTGGAACGACATCGTTGCGCACCGTAGTTCGCTCGCGCAGGGCCTACCTGGTGCTGGTGGCACCACCCGTGCGCGAACATGCCGGACATGACCGCTGCGTCGCCCGCCTGCCCCGTGTGCCACAGCGCCGTGTGGGCGGAGCCGGGTGGATGGCGTTGTGGCGCGTGCCCTGCGTGGTGGCCGGAGGTCGACGGCATCGGTCGGTTCCTCGCCCCCGACCGTGCGGCGTACTTCGACGGCTTCCTGCGCGACTACACCACCATCCGCCTCGCCGAGGGTAGAGCGCTCGCCGACCCGGCGCACTACCGGGCGTTGCCCGAGGTGCCGGTGTCGAACCCGCTCCACGGGCAGTGGCGGATGCGTGGCATCAGCTGGCGCGCCGTGCAGCGCCACGTGCTGCGTGACCGCGGGTTGCGTGTGCTCGACGTCGGCGCCGGGGTGGGCTGGCTCTCGAACCGACTGGTCGAGGCGGGTCACGAGGCCGTGGCCATCGACCTGAGCGTCGACGACCACGACGGCCTCGGCGCCGCCCGCCACTACACCGTCGCGTTCCCGCGCCGGCAGGCGGAGATGGACGCACTGCCCGCGGCCGACGGTTCGTTCGACCTCGTCGTCTTCAACGCCAGCATCCACTACGCCGACGACCTCGAGCGCACGCTGCGTGAGGCCGTGCGTGTGCTCGCCCCGCGCGGTCGCATCGTGGTGATGGACTCGCCGATCTACGACCGTGAGGCCGACGGCGAGGCGATGGTGCGTGAGCGTGCCGACGACTTCGCCGAGCGGTTCGGCACCCGCAGCGACAGCGTCGCGTCGATCGGCTTCCTCACGCCCGAACGGCTCAGGGTCGCGGGCGCGGCAGTGGGCCTGCGGTGGACCACGCACCGGGTCTGGTACGGCTGGCGATGGGCGTGGCGACCGTGGCGCAATCGCCTCCGCGGTCGACGAGCGCCGAGTAGGTTCGCAGTGCTCGTGGCCGTCCGCGCAGGGGGATGAGGCGGCCGACAGCGGACACGGAGGCAGTTCGACATGGCCGACTCGGCCCAGCCCGCGATGACGCGACATGACGCGGTGGCTCAGCTCACTGCGCCCGGCCAGCCGTACGAGACCGCCACGGTCGACACCGCACGCGGGTCGATGCGGGTGTTCGTGCAGGCGCCGCCGACGTTGCGCGACCTGTACACCTCGACACTCACGGATGCGCCGTTCCTGGTGCACGACGATCAGCGGCTCACGTTCCGCGAGGCGTGGGACGTCGCGTCGGCCATCGGTCACCACCTCGTGCACGACCTCGGCGTGCGCCCCGGCGACCGCGTGGCCATCTCGATGCGCAACTCGCCGGAGTGGATGCTCGCGTTCTGCGCCGCCACCTCGGTGGGTGCGGTGGTGGTGGCGATGAACTCGTTGTGGACCGCCGACGAGATGGAGTTCGGTCTCGTCGACTCGGGGGCGCGGGTGCTGTTCGCCGACGCCGAGCGGGCCGCAATGGCGTCCGGGTTGTCCACGGCCGGCTCGTGTGCGGTGGTGCCGGTGCGCACCGGTGCCGACGACGACCTCGACCGCCGCCTCGCGCCGCTCACCGGCAGTGGGATGCCCGACCAGGCGCCCGAGCCCGACGACCTGGCGATCATCCTCTACACCTCGGGCTCCACCGGCCGACCGAAGGGTGTGGTCTCCTCGCACCGCAACGTGGTGTCGGCGCTGCTGATGTGGGAGCTCGAAGCACGCCAGCAGGTGCTGCGGAGCGGTGTGGCGGGTGCGCCCGCCGCCCCGACGCCGCAACCCACCGCACTGCTGGCGGTGCCGCTGTTCCACGTGCTCGGCATGCACGCGGTGTACCTCGCGTCGTACCGGGCGCAGCGACGGCTCGTGTGCATGCGCAAGTGGGACCCGGTGGTCGCCGCCGAGCTCATCGAACGCGAACGCGTCACGGCGTTCAGTGGGCCACCCGCCATCACCGGCGACCTCGTTCGCGAGGCGAAGCGCACCAACCGTGACCTGTCGTCGCTCGCGAGCGTCGGCGGCGGCGGAGCGGCTCGGGCGCCCGAGCAGGTGCGCCAGATCGATGCGTCGTTCCGCAACGCCTCGCCGGGTACCGGGTGGGGCATGACCGAGACCAACGCGGTCGGCACCATCATCACCGGTGCGGAGTACCTCGACCGGCCGATGAGCTCGGGTCGTTGCCTCGAGCTGCTGGAGATGCGGGTCGTCGGTGACGACGGCTCGGCGCTGCCGCCGGGGGAGCGCGGCGAGC
The DNA here is from genome assembly GCA_039796575.1 of Actinomycetota bacterium. Lineage (GTDB taxonomy): Bacteria > Actinomycetota > Acidimicrobiia > Acidimicrobiales > Ilumatobacteraceae > UBA668. The sequence continues at coordinate 132,282 of JBDKJP010000078.1, read as the reverse complement.
TGCAGATCCGTGGCACGTCGATGTTCGTCGAGTACTGGAACCGTCCCGATGCCACGGCCGACTCGTTCGTGGAGGGCGGCTGGTTCCTCACCGGCGACGTGGCGTACATCGACGACCACGGCTTCCTGTTCATCGTCGATCGCATCAAGGACCTCATCATCCGCGGCGGTGAGAACATCGGTTGCGGCCAGGTCGAGGCGGCGCTCCTGGCGCACCCCGAGGTGCTGGAGGCGGCGGTGTACGCCGTGCCCGACGAACGCCTCGGTGAGGAGGTGGCCGTCACGTTGCACGGCACGGCGGCCCTCGACCTCGACGAGTTGCGAGCGTTCCTCGAGGGGCAGCTGGCGAAGTACGAGGTGCCGCGACATCTGTTCGTGAGCGCCGACCCGCTGCCGCGCACGGGCTCGGGCAAGGTGTTCAAGCGGCAGCTCCGCGACGACGCGGTGGCCGCCCTCGTGGCGCCGACGCAGGGCGCGTGACCAGGCACGCGAGGCGTTCTCGGTACTAGTACCAATGTCCACTTCCGGCGCGACCACCGCGCCGTCGACGATGACGGCGTGAACAACGCGCCGACCCCCTCCACGGCACGTCCCGATCTCCCGTCGGCGTCCGGCCGCCCTGGTGCATTCTCCCGCGCATCCAGGGCGCCGGAGCCGGTGGGCTCGTCGGCCGCCACCTCGACGTGGTCGGGCGCGGCCCGTGTCGTGCGTCGGCTGTCGATGCCGATGGCCTGGCTGCTCACGCTCGGCATCTGCGGTGCCAGCGCGTTCGCCGTCCGCGACGTGGTGTTCCCGCGTCTCGGCGAGTCGTCGGCGCCCGCACTGTGGGAGCCCCGCCGTGGGGACGACACCGTGCCGTCCCTGTCTGCGACGTCGAGCATCAACTCGGTCGACGGACCGATCACCACGGACGACGTCACCACCACGGCCACCACCCTCGTCGTCGCGACCTCGTCGTCCGAGGCGACGGCATCGGCGTCCACCGCCGGTACGACGAGCGGTCGTTCCGGCACGACGAAGGCCGGCCCCGCCACCACCTCGCCGCGCCCGACCGCCCCGTCGACGAGTGCGGCCGAGGGCGATGCGAGCAGCACCTCGTCGCCCACGTCGTCGACCGATCCGACCAGCTCGGGGCCGACGACCTCCGACGCCCCCACCACCTCGGCCGGCACGGGCGATACAGTGCCCGACACCACTTCCGGCGGGGGCAGCGGGTCCGGCCGTGGTGGCGACCGACATGACCCTCTTCCCTGAGACCACTCAGGCCGACGCAGCATCCACCGACCTGCTCGCATCGGCGACGCCGTTCGACCTCGGCGCGCCGAACCAGCGCACGGTTGCCGCCGCCTCCCAGGCGCCGGTGTCTGTGCGCCGTCTCGTGGTGCGGTTCGCGCTCGCCGGTCTGCCCGTGCTGGCCGCCGCCATCGTGGTCACCGCCATCGCCAGCGTGCGCATCGGCACCAAGCTCGGCATCGACGATGCGAAGCGCGTCAGCTATGCGTCTGCGCTGTTGGTGGAGGAGCAGGCGCTCGAGGAGGGGCTGCTCGAGGGCGACCCCGACGCCATCGCCCGCATGGACGAGTTCGTGCGCAAGTACATCCTGCGCAGCTCGCTCATCAAGGTGAAGATCCACACCGCCGACGGCACCATCATCTACTCGAACGAGCCACTGCTCATCGGCCAGGCGTTCCCGATGGGTGAGGACGAGCAGGAAGTGCTCAGCGGTGAGAAGGAGGTGAACGCCGAGATCAGCGACCTCTCCAAGGAGGAGAACACGCTCGAGACCGAGGAACGCCTGCTCGAGGTGTACCGGGTGATCAGGACGCCCGACTCGGGCACTGGCGTGCTGTTCGAGAACTACTTCCGCTACGACGACGTGCGCGACGTGGGCCGCGACCTGTGGCGTCAGTTCGCGCCCATCGCCGTCGGGGCGTTGCTCATCCTGGCGCTCGTGCAGATCCCGTTCGCCATCTCGCTGGCCCGCCGCCTGCGTGCCGGTCAGCAACAGCGTGAGCGCCTGCTGCAGCACGCCATCGACTCCTCCGACGCCGAACGCCGGCGTATCGCGAGCGATCTGCACGACGGTGCGGTGCAGGACCTCACGGGCGTCTCGATGTCACTCACCGCGGGGGCGCGCACGTCCACCGACCCGGCCACCCGCGACACCATGGTCGACGCCGGCGCGAAGATCCGCGAGACGGTGAAGTCGCTGCGTTCGATGCTCGTCGACATCTACCCGCCGAACCTCTATCAGGAGGGGTTGCAGAGCGCGCTCGCCGACCTGCTCGGTGCCGTGCACAACCGTGGGGTCGCCACCCGCCTCGAGGTCGATCCGCGTGCCTCGTCACTGTCGCGTGAAGTGGTGAGCCTGCTCTACCGCAGCGCGCAGGAGACGCTCCGCAACGTGGCAGCCCACGCGCACGCCAACGAAGTGGCGGTCACCGTCGAGGTCGACGGCGACACCGGCATCCTGGTCATCCAGGACGACGGCGTGGGGTTCGACACCGACACCCTGGCCAACCGGGCCAAGCGCGGCCACGTCGGCCTGCGCAGCCTCGCCGGTCTGGTGCACGACGCCGGCGGTTTCATTCAGATCCGATCCATGCCCGGAGTGGGCACCCGAGTGGAAGTGCGCGTCGGCCGATGACCCAACCCATCAGAGTGCTGGTGGTCGACGACCACGTCATCGTCCGCAACGGCCTCGCGCAGTTGCTCGCCACCACCGACGAGTTCGAGCTCGTCGGCGCCGCCGGCGACGGCCGCGAAGCGCTCGAGCTGCTGCCCGCGCTACGGCCCGACGTGGTGCTGATGGACCTCTCGATGCCCGGCATGGACGGCGTGGAGGCCACGCAGCGCATCTCGGCCGAGCACCCTGGCGTGAAGATCGTCATCCTCTCGTCGTTCTCCGAGCATCAGCGCGTGCTCGCTGCGCTCGACGCCGGAGCCGAGGGGTACGTGCTGAAGCACGCCGATCCCGAGCAGATCCTCGCCGCGATCGACGCCGTGCATCGTGGTGGCGCGCCCATCGACCCACAGGTGGCGCGCGTGTTGCTCGACGTGAAGCGCAACGCGCCCACGGCCCGCGGCGTGCTCACCGATCGTGAGGAGGAAGTACTGCGGCTGGTGCAGTCGGGGCTCGCCAACAAGCAGATCGGTCGGCAGCTCGGCATCTCCGAGCGCACCGTGAAGGCGCACCTCACGAAGATCTTCCAGACGCTCGGCGTCGCCGATCGCACCCAGGCCGCCCTGTGGGCGGCCGAGCACCTGCCCGCCCGCTGATCCGACGGGCCCGTCAGTCGGCGGTGAGCAGCCGCGCCGCCTCGGCCAGCAGTGCCCCGGCGACCTCCACGGGCTGACGTTTCGACACCGACGCCCAGCACCGCACCAGGCCCGCGGCGCGGTGGAACGCCCGGCCACGATCGAGATCCGCGGCTGCCACGTCGGCGTGCCGGAGGTAGGCGGCCTCCAGCGCGTCGCCACTCCGCCATCCGTCGGGGTCGTCCTCGAGACGGCGACGCGTCCAGCACCATGCGGCGAAGTGGCCGAGGTCGCGCGACGGATCGGCCTGCTGCACGCGGTCGAGGTCGATGAGCACAGGGCCGTCGGCGGTGCACCACACGTTGCGCGGCGTGAAGTCGCCGTGCGACGGCACGAGGAGCTCGTCCTCCGGCGTGCGCGCCGCGGCGAGCGACACGATCGGGTGCTCGTCGCCGAGCGTGCGCCGCATCGAGGCCAGCACCCGGCGCGCCGACCGCACCAACGGCACGTCGACCCCGCTGCGGTGGAGGTCGGCGAGCAGTAGCCCCATGCCGTCGAGGTCGTGCGGCGTGCACCCGTCGGGCACCCCGCGATGGCCGGCCTCACCGACGAGGAACGCGGTGTCGACGGTGGTGGCCGCACGATCGAACGCGAGCGGCTCGGGCAACCCGGGCGGCATGCGGCCGGCACCGAACGGCGACCGCCACAACGCGGTCGTGGCGGCGAACACGCGCTCGGCGTCGTCGAGCGTGCGGTAGCGCTTGCGGATGAGCGTGCGGCCGTGCTCGGTGACCTGGAGGACCGGCCGGTCCGCATGCCCGGGGTTGAGGACGGTGCTCACGACGACAGCTCCCCGAGTGCGATGAGCAGTGCGTCACGCTCGGCGGGTGAGCGGTGCCGGGTCTCGGCGAGCCCGGCGAGGCGCAGCAGGCTGAGGCGTTCCCACTGCCGGCACGAGCGTGCCTCGATGCCGCCGTAGCCCTCGACGAAGGCGGCGCGCGCCGCTGCAGTCACCTGTGCCGAGCGTCGGCCCGTGACGTGCTCGCGGATGAGGTGCGCCAGCATGTTGCCGACGTCGAGACCAGCCGGTGCGAGTGCGCAGTCGTCGAGGTCGATCCAAGCCACGTGGTCGTCCGAGACGACCAGTTGGCGCGGATGGCAGTCGCGGTGCGACGGCACGAGCGGCGCGCCGGCGAGTTGGGCGGCAGCGGTGGCGGCCTCGGCGATCGCATGCGCCACGGTGTCCGGTGCGCGGCGGCGCAACTGCGTGAGCTCGTCGTCGACCGTCCACTCGCGGTCGAATGCGGCGCCGCACTCGTGGAGCCGCCGCAACGCCACGCCCGCGCGCCGGCACGCCGGCACGAACACGTCGTCGGGCACCGACGGCAGCTCGACCCCGGGTCGATGCCCCACGACGCCGACGTGGCCGCTCGCGTCGCAGCCGTGCGACGCTGGCACGATGTCGCTGAGACCGGCGTCGGCCAGCGCGGCGAGCCGTCGATGGTTACCGCGGGCGCGGGGCCCGTGGAACACCTTCACCACGACGACGGCGTTGCCGTCGGTGGCGAGTGCCGTGACACGACGGCCCTCCACGTGGCGGAGGACGGCCTCGACGGTGAGGTCGGCGCGGTAGTCGTCCGACGCGCGCAGCGCGGGCTCCAGACGTTCGTCGGTGGGCCGCAGACCGTCAGGCCACTGCACGAGTGCGCTCCGCGAGCGTCACGATGCGTGTCGCCCGGTCGTTCCACCCGTGGTGGGCAAGTGCGTGGTCGCGTCCCGCCGCTGCCCTGCTGAGCGCCACGGGGTCGTGTGCGACGCGCAGCATCGCCGCGCCGAGCGCGTCGGCATCGCCCGGCTCGACCAGCGTGCCGTACTCGCCGTGGGCGAGCGCCGCGGGGATCTGGCCGATCGCGCTGGCGACCACGGGGGTGCCGGCGGCCAGGTACTCGTACAGCTTCAACGGTGAGAAGGAGAATCCCTCGAGCGCGGGGTAGGGGGCGAGCGCCATGTCGGCGGCGGCCAGGCAGGCGGCGACATCCGCGTGATCGCGGTGCCCGAGGAAGTGCACCCGTTGGCCGACGCCGAGCGCGTCGGCCAGCTCGCGCAGTTCGGCGCGCACCGGGCCGTCGCCGACGACCGCGAGGTGCACGTGCGGGGTGCGCGACAACGCGGTGATGGCGACGTCGACGCCGTGCCAGGGGCGCAGCGCACCGATGAACGCAGCGATCACGGCGTCGGCCGGCAACCCCAGCTGGTGTCGGGCGTCGCTGCGCGCGGGCAGCGTGCGGAACCGCTCGACCTCGGCGCCGTTCTCCACCACCGTGCAGCGCGATGCCGGCGCGGCGGCGCGGACCTTCCGGGCCACCTGCTCGCTCACGGCCACGGTGAGGTCGGCTTCGGTGAGCACCCGTCGTTCGACCGCGCCGGCCAGGTCGGCCAGATGGAGGCCGCGCCACTGGGCGTCCTCCTCGGCGAGCAGCGCGTTCACCTCGACGACGTGTCGCGTCGAGGGCCTCGTCGCGGCGAGTTGCCGTCCGGCGGTGCCGAACAGCGAGAGCCGCTCGTACACGAGGTGCGGGCCGAACGCCGCGATCCGCGGGCCGGCTTCGGCGACCACCCGGTCGACGAAGGCGAGCTTGTTGTGCTCGCGCTCGAGGCCCTCGGCGCGGCCGGGGTGTGGCAGCAGCACCGCCTCGGCCAGCGGGTCGGTGAACGCAGCCGACGGCGGCTCGTGCCCGGCGACCGCGACGAGCTGCACGTCGTGGCCGATCGCGGCGAACGCCGAGGTGATCGACGACAGGTGCATCGACGCGCCCTTTTCGCCCGGCACGCGGATGCCGAGGTCGGTGCACAGCACGGTGATCCTCATCGCTCGGTGGCCCTCATCGTCCGGTGGCTTCGTGGAACACGTCGAGCAGTGCTGCCGTGGCGAACGAGGGCGAGAACTCGCCGATCACGCGGGTGCGCCCGGAGATGCCCATCGCCGCGGCGCGGAGGGGGTCGGCGAGGAGCTCGTCGATGGCGGCGGCGAGCGCACCGGCGTCCTCCGGAGGGACCAGCAGGCCGTCGCGGCCCGTGGCGATGAGCTCGTCGAGGCCGACCACGTCGGTGCTCACCACCGGGAGGGCGCGTGCCATGGCTTCGATGAGGACGGTGGGCATGCCGTCGCGGTCGCCGTCGGGGTCGATGCGGCAGGGGAGCGCGAGCAGCGCGCAGCGACGGTACGCGGCGTCCACGTCGGTGGACGGGAGCGGACCGCGAAAGACGATGCGCTCGGCGACGCCGAGCTCGGCGGCGAGCGCCTCGAGGTCGCCGCGGCACGGGCCGTCGCCGATGATCTCGAGCGAGCGGCCCGAGGTGCTGAGCGCCATCGCGCGCACCAGCAGGTCGATGCCCTTCTTCGGCACCAGCCGTGCCACGCACAGCACCGGGCCGTCGGCCACCGGCCCGACCGCGTCGGGTATCGGCAACCCGTTCGGCACGAACCGGATGCGGCGACCGGGCAGCTCGCCGCGGAGGTGCTTCACGTTGTAGTGCGACACGGTGACGACGGTGGTGGCCTCACCGAGCCGCTCGGGCAGGCGATCGGCGTTGTCGACGTGGAAGATGTCCTTGGCGTGCGCGGTGACCGAGAACGACACGCCGGCCAGTGCCGCAGCGTCGCGGGCCACCTCGGCGGCCGCCGTGGCGAAGTGCGCGTGCACGTGATCGAAGCCGTCGCGGCGCACACGGTCGGCCACCAAGCCGGCCTGCTGGAAACGGCGCCACCCACCGTGTCGGCGAGCGCGGAACGCACGGCGGGCCCACTGCACCGGGTGCCGCGACCCGACGCGCAGGTGCGCCGCCAGCAGCGCGCCGTCCCACCGAGGCCGGCGGGGCAGGTATCGCACTGCGGCGCGCACGGCGGCGACGTCGGGGTGCTGCGCGCCGGCCTCCGGCTCGAGCAGCGCGTCGACGCCGACGTGCACGCCCTGCGCCTCGAGACCGAGCAGCTCACGGACGATGAAGGTCTCCGACAGGCGCGGGTAGCGCTTCAGCACGTAGAGCACGCGGAGGTCGTCCGCGCCCGGCTCGCCGGCCTGGGGGAGCAGGCCGGCGGGCAACGGCGCGGGCGACGCGATGCGTGCATCGGTGTCGGGATCGAGGGACGGGAGCACGGCGCGGGCCTCCAGGTAGGTGTGGTCGACCGCAGTCATCGTCCCGCCCGCACGGACGCTGCGGCCAACGCCCGGTCGTGATCCATCAAGCTCCGCTCCCAACGTCGCTGACCCACCGACGGACCGCGGAACCTGCGGTACACGCCGTCGCGGCTCATCAACGCCCCGTGTGTGCCCTCCTCAACGATGCGCCCGCCCTCGAGCACCACGATGCGATCGGCGTGCTCGATGGTGGACAGGCGGTGCGCCACCACGATGGTGGTGCGTGCCCGGGGGAGGTTCTCCAGCGCGGCGATGATCAGCTCCTCCGACGCCGGGTCGAGCGCGCTCGTCGGTTCGTCGAGGATGAGGATCGGCGCGTCGCGCAGGATGGCACGAGCGATCGCGACGCGCTGGCGCTGGCCACCCGACAGGTTCGCGCCACGCTCGCCGATCGGGGTGTCGAGCCCCAACGGCAGTCGCGACGAGAACTCGTCGACCAGCGCGAGCCGCGCGGCTCGCTCGATGTCGGCGTCGGACGCCCACGGGCGACCGATCGCGATGTTGTCGCGCAGCGTGCCGCGCAGCAGCGTGCAGTCCTGCAGCACCATGCTCACCTGGCGGCGCACCGAACGGAGGCTCACGTTGCGCAGGTCGACACCGTCGATGCACACCTGCCCTTCGGTGGGGTCGATGAGTCGCGGCACCAGGGAGGCGATGGTGCTCTTGCCGGCACCTGTGGGACCGACGAGCGCGACGGTCTCGCCGGCCTGCACGGTGAGGTCGACGTGGTCGAGCGCGAGCTCGCGGCCGTAGGTGAAGCTGACGTCGAGCAGTTCGATCATGCCTCGCGTCGGCGGCATCCAGGCCGCATACGGATGGTCGACGATCTGCGGCGCCTCGGCGAGCACGTCGCGGATGCGCTCGACCGACACCATGCCCTTCGAGAACGAGTTCGACAGCTTGGCGAGTGCCTTCACCGGCTTGTACATCGAGCCGACGTAGCTGAGGAACACGAGCAGCTCGCCCGGGGTGAGCTTGCCGTCGAGCACCCGCAGCGCACCGAAGCCCATCACCATCGCGGTGGACACGACGGCGGTGATGTCGACGGCGGGGCTGAACCGGGCCTGGTAGCGGGTGGCCTCGAGGCCGGCGCGGAGGCTGTTGCCGGTGAGCTCGCCGAACCGTTCGCTCTGGGTGTCCTCCAACGAGAACGCCTGCACCAACTGCATCGCGGCGAGGTGCTCGCTCGCCGCCGCGGCCACGTCGCCGTCGGCCTTGCGAGCGCGGCGCGACGCGGCCTTCAGTCGCTTCGTCGAGGTCCACACCACGTACACGAGCACGGGGGTGGCGGCCAGCGCCACCAGCGCGAACAACGGGTCGAGCCAGAACATCACGGCGGTCATGCCGACGAGCAGGAGCGCGTTCGGCAGCAGCACGGCGAGGCTCTGCACCACGAGGTCCTGGGCACGGTCGGCGTCGCCCGTGAGGCGGGTCGTGAGGTCGCCGACGCGGTGCTCGCCGTGGAACCGCAGCGACAACCGGTTGAAGTGCGAGAACACCGAGTCGCGCACGTCGTTCGCGATGCGCAGCCCCGACGACGAGAGGAGGCGCGTGGCCCAGTAGTCGAAGAACGCCGCCAGGGCCACGATGACCACGAGTGCCGCACACGCCGTGACCAGCAGACCGACGGGGCGATCGGCGGAGGTGCCGGCGGCCCCCAGCACATCGTCGACCACCACGCGCAACGGCCACGGCTGGGCCAGCCCGGCCACGACCTCGAGCAGCGCGCAGGCGCCCCCGATGGCGAGGTCCTTGCGGTACGGGCGGGCGTGCCCGGCGAGGAAACGGATGTTGCTCACCTGCCCACCGCCAGACGGTGGTGGCGACCGGCGAGGCCGGCGATGCCCGTGAGCATCGTGGCGGTGCGGTCCGCCCCGTCGAGCTGCACCCCGGCGTCGGCGAGCGAGCGGGCGTGCAGGCGGCGCGGGCGGTGGAGCAGCCACGAGAGCTCGTCGATGTCGGCACCGGCGTCGACGATGTCGGCGAGGCCGAGCGACGCGAAGCGGCTGGAACGGATGGCCTGCTCGCGGCGCGGCGCACGCCGCGGCACCAGCAGCGGCTTCACCCCGGCGGCGAGCGCCTCGACCGTGGTGTTGTAGCCGGCCATCTGCACGGACGCAGCGGCACGCATCAGCAGGTCGCCGCAGCGCTCCACGGTGCCGACGACCTCGAGCCGCTCGACGCCGTCGAACTCGCCGCCGGTGCGGGCCAGCGGGCCGACGATCATGATGCCGCGCCAGTCGCGGTTGCGGCGGACGAGCTCGGTGCCGATGTGGCGCACGTCGTGACCGTCGGCGCCACCGCCGGCGGCCACGACCAGCAGGCGCGGGTCGACGGTGGGCTGACGTCGCGGGCGCATCGCGCCGTCCATCACCCAACCGACGTACTCGGGGGTGACGGGCAGCCCGTACTCCTGCTCGTGGTCGCACACGTGGCGGGCGCCGTAGACGATGGCGTGGTCGTACGTGTCGGCGGCGCCGACCCAGCGCTCGCCCGCCAGTTCGCTGCGCACGGCGCCCGCGTCGTCGATGATGTCGCGCAGGCCGAGCACGGTGGCGATGCCGAGCTGGTTGCAGCGATCGAGGCCGGGGCGCAGCTCGCCCTTCGTGCCGAACGGGTGGCGGTCGACCACCACCACGTCGGGTCGGACGGTCTCGATGACCCGCTGGAAGGTGGTGGCGCGGCGCTCGAGCACCTGTGCCTCGGTCATCACACCGTTGCGGTACGTGCCGGTCTCGTCCTTCACGAACGTGGGCACCCGCACGATGCGGATGTCGCGGCGACGCAACCAGGGGAGGTCGGCGGCGACGCCGGTGACGACGGTGATGTCGGCGTGCGGGTCACGGCGCAGCACCGCCTCGGCGAGCGACACGTTGCGGCGGACATGGCCGAGGCCGAAGCCGTCGTGCGACGTGAAGACGTAGGAACCCATGTCGACCAGCGTCGTCGTTTGCGGGGGCAAGCAACAGTGGCCGTTCGGGGTGGGCCATGGACCGACCGGTACTAGTACCGATGTACACCCTGCGTCACCAAACGTTCACGCTCCGTTCGGCGTGGGGGCAGGCGAGGTGTCCTGGTCAGGGCATGCGCGGGTCGAGCTCGGCGAGCTCGAGGAACCGTTCGAACGCGTCGTCGACGCCGGCGTGGTCGCCGGTCATCAGGACGTCGATGAGCAGGCCGCGCACCACGGCGGCGAGCAGGCGTGACTGGCGACCGGCGTCGTCGCCCAGCCAGCCGGCCTGCGAGGCGCTGGCGGCGGCCCAGTCATGCAGCCGTTCGACGAGCTCCTCGGTACCCGGTCGGCCGCGCATCGCGGCGGCGTACATCTCCTGCATCAGCACCTGCTCGTCGCGTCGGGCGGGGCTGCTGACCTCGCGCCATACCGCGCGGGAGGCCTCGGCCGGTTCGTCGACGTGCTCCTGCGCCGCGGGCCAGGCCGCCGCGAAGAGCCGTTGGTCGAGTGCCTTCACGACCTCGGTGACCAGGCCTTCCTTCGAGCCGAAGTGGTAGATGAGCATGCGGTGGCTGGTGCCGATCTCCTCGGCGAGCTGCCGCAGGCTCAGGTCGGCGAGGCCGCGCTGCACCACGGTGTCGACGGCGGCCTGGAGCAGGGTGGTCCGGGTGTCGGTCATCGGTTGCAGCGTAACGTACCAACTGGTACGTTGAACGTACCAGTTGGTACATTTCTCCGAGGAGAGTCGCCGTGCACCTCACCACCACCCGCATCATCGACGTGCCCATCGACCGGCTGTGGTCGCTGCAGCTCGACCACGCGTCCTGGCCGCAGCACCTCCCGAACTTCTCGTCGGTCCGCCGCCTCGACCCCGACGCACCGTTCGCCGTCGGCAGCGCCGCCGAGATCACCCAGCCGGCGCTCGGCACGGTCACCTGGACGGTGACCGAGCTCGCCGTCGAGCCGGCGCGACGCACCTACATGTGGCAGGGGTCGGCCAAGGGTGTCCGCTACGCCGGCTCGCACCTCGTGGAGGCCGTCGGCTCGTCGACGCGGATGACCCTGGGCATCCGCGCCGACGGACCGCTGATCTCGGTGCTCGGGCGGCTGGTGCGAGGTCGCATGCAACGCGCGATCGACGACGAGGCCGCCGCCTTCGAGCGCTGGGCGGTCACCGCCCAGGTGTGATCGCGTTCAGAGGCCGAGACGAAGGTCGAGCGCGCCACCTGCCGCCTCGAGCGCGTCCGCGGTGACGTCGATGGGACCATACGAGCCCACCGAGACGCGGAACCCCGCCACGTCGGGGACGCCCACCACCTCGAACGAGCGCACGCAGGCGTCGAACTTCGCCGTGCCGTCGCCCAGCGTCCCCTGAGCGACCACGTTGCCGGCACCGTCGGTGACCACCACCGGTGCGCCGTCCACGAGGTCGGGGTGATCGTCGGCCGGCGCACACGGTGCGTCGTTGCCGCCGGCGAACCTGATCGTGAACGTCCCGTCGAGCGTGCGCGTCGCCGCACCGCCGTCGTTGTCGTCACCGCTGCAGCCCGCGAGGGCCGCGACGGCGAGTGCCGCCGCGGCCCACTGCGTGCAATGCGGTCGGGGCCGCATCACGTCCGGATGGTGACCCCGGCCACGGCGGAACCGCCACGGCTGGCCACCACGTTGATGGAGGTGCTCTGCGGTGCGCTCGAGCCGCGCACGTTCAACGTCCACGCACCGGTGGCGTCGACGGCGGCGGTCCCGATGATGGTGCCGCTGCCGATGACGCTGCCCGTGCGCACCGTGACGGTGTTCGCGCCCGGGAAGCTCGCCGTGCCCGAGGCCCGCCATTCCGCCTTCGAGGTGCGGTACTGCGTGCCGGCCGCGACGGTGACGATGCCCGGAATGGCCTTCACCACCACGTCCTTGGTCGAGGACAGCGGACCGTTCGTCACGGTCAGACGGAACGTGAGGTTCACGAACTGCGACGGCATGGTGAACGTGGGCGTCGCCGTGTTCGCCCCGAGCAGGGTGACGGCGGGCGTGCCGATCTGTGCCCACGAGAACGTGAGCGCATTCGTCGACGGCGTGCCGTTCAACTGCACCGAACCGCCCTGCGTGGCGTTGATGAGCGCCGAGGTCACGGCGGCCACCGGCTGCACCGGCAGGTCGACGGTGAACGTCGGCCCGCCCGTGCTGGCACCGTTCGGGTTGGTGACCACCACTTCGCCGGTCGGGGCGCCGGTCGGCACTGCGGCGGTGATGGTGGTGGCGTTCACGATGGTGAAGGTCGGCTGGGCGATGCCGCCGAACGACACGGCCGTGGCGTCACCGAACCCGGTGCCGGTGATCGTGACGGTCGTGCCGACCAGCCCGTGTGTGGGGCTGAGCGCGGTGACCGTCGGGGCGATCGGCGGCGGGGGCGGCGGCACGGTGACGTCGAACGTGCCGACGGCCGTGACCGTGCCGTGCGGGTTGACCACCTGGATGGGCACCGCACCGGCACCGAGGCCGACGGGCACCGTGGCCGTGATGGAGGTGCCGGCGCCGCCCACCGCGAAGCTGGGCGACGGCGTGGTGCCGAACAGCACCGCGGTGGAGCCCGTGAAGTTGGTGCCCGTGAGCACGACGCTCGAACCCTCGTCACCCGTGAGCGGGCTGAACGAGGCGAGGGTCGGGGCCAGCGGATCGACGGTCACGGCGAAGGTGACCGGCGACGTGAGGGGACCGCCGGGCAACTGCACCGTGATGAGGCCGCTGGTCGCGCCGGCCGGCACGGTGATGTCGATGCGCGCATCGTTGATGACGTTGAACAACGCCGTGGTGCCGTTCACCTGCACGCCGGTCGCCGCCGACAGGCCGAGGCCGCCGAGGTGGACCGTGGTGCCGACGTCGCCGCTCGCCGGATCGATGCCCAGCAGTGCGGGCCCGCTCTGGGTGGGCAACGGCGTGGGCGTGATGCCCTGCGCGACGGGTGTGGGCGGCGGGTACGCGAGCACCGACGAGTCGCCGGCGAACCGCGTGGCCGCAGCGTTGGGGATGTAGCTGAGGATGCGGTCGGCCGTGCTCGACAGCGGCAGGCTGGTGTAGGCCGCGTCGGTGTACGGCACCGTCGGCACTGCGCCGCCGGGCACGATGGCCCCGCCCGCCAGGAGGCGCGGGTCCTGCTCCGACAACGGGAACGGGATCAGCGGCTGCGGCGTGGACTCGCACTTCGCGACGTGGGTGGTGGGATCGATCGCCTGGCAGCCACCGGGGCCGACGCGACGGTCGAGGTTCCACGGGATGCCCTCGAAGCTGAACGGCTGGTTCGCGAGGTCGAGGTTGAACTCGAGCGCCTCGGGGAAGTTGATGCCACCGAGGTTGGCGCCGAACGGGAACAGGTACTGGCCGTTGGTCGACTCCGAACCGAGGATGTCGATCGACTTGAGCGTGCCCGCGGCGTCGGCGACCTTCTTGCCGGTGCGGAACTGGATTTCGTGCGGCACCGGGCTGAGGATGCCGAACTCGTTCGCGCCGGACGTGCCGCCGGGGCACACCGGGGTGCCGAAGCGGGGATCGGCGTTGATCTGCGCACAGGGCGAGAGCCGCGGGCTGGTCGGCTGGACGAGGAAGTCGCTGTCGTACTTGATCTTGAACAGGCCCGTGCCGAACCCGGTGCAGCCGCCGCCCACGTTGTCGCAACCGCGGGAGCTGGCCAGCGGCAGTTCGTGGACTTCGTTGGCCTCGGGGTCGTAGTGCACGGACCAGCCGAGCACGTCGGGGTTCAGGTTCGTCGAGAAGCCGATGAACAGCGCGCGTGCGCGCTGGTTCTGGAAGCCGGCGACGTCGATGAACGCCTCCTCGAGGAACATGTAGTCGGGCTGGTCGGCGGCACCGGAGGTCTGCAGACCGAACGAGATGGTGGTGGAGTGCGCCGAGAGGAAGTGCACGCCGTTGACGGTCTCGAAGTTGCCCTCGGCCGTGATCGGGTCGCCCAGCTGCATCGGTGCCATCAACCGCGAGTCGACCGCGACGCGGCCCGAGCGGTTGATGGTGGGGCAGAAGCGGTCGCCGTTGCCGGTGGCGTTCGAACCGGGGTTCGCGCCGATGCCGGGGAGCACGGCGCTGGCCGGGCGCGGCACGGTGCTGGGGATGCACAGCGGATAGCCGGAGGTGAACACGTTCGTGTAGTTGTCACCGTCGAGCGTGAAGCGCGGGTCGGGGCTGCAGTTGGGTGAGCCCGACGCGCAGCCCAGACCCTGCTGCACGGTGTGTCGCGAGTCGGGGTCGTTGATGCGCACCATGACGCCGGTCGTCGGGTCACCGACGCGGCCGTTGACGCGGAACCAGCCGTCGGTGTGGTCGATGTAGGTCACGTTGCCGGTGACCGCGTCGAGGCCCTTCTCCACCAGCACGTCGCCGGCGATCACGTCACCCGAGGCGACGCGGTTGGCCGAGATGGTGGCGATGCCACCGGTGCCGGTGTGGTTGCACGAGTCGGTCTTGGCGAGGCCGGTCTCGTGGGTGAGCTGGCACGCCGGCGGTGCCTCGGTGAACAGCTGCTGGAGCGTCAGCCGGTTGGCTGGCAGGTCGAGCAGCAGGTTGCGCGGAATGATGATGTTCTGTCCGCCGATGACGATCTGCCCACCGGCGTACACGTCGCCCGGGGCGTCGAGGAAGATGCGTTCGATCTCCCCGCTCACCGTGCCGGCTCCTGCGGCGGCCGAGGTCGTGCCCGGTGCCATCGCGATGGCCGGGAGACCGGCGGTCACCACCGCCATCGTGACGAGGAGGCCGCGTCGGCGCGGCCCTCCCCGTGAGTTCGTCCTGTTCAACATTGCTGCCTTCCCGTCGTGTCGGGGGCACCGCGTCGACGGAGGAGCCCGCCCATGTGAGCGGGGCTGCAATCCCGCTCACATGGACGATGCGTGGTGACACACCACTCGGTGCGCTGTCACCCGCGTGCTGCTCTGGTTCCCGCCATGCCCGTCTGTGACGAACGGCTGAGGTCTCCCGTCCCCAGTTCGTCCGTCAGACCTAGGCAACTGCAATCCGCGTCCTCCGTCAATCGCACATTTCGAATGAGGACGTTCGTCGTACAAATGAGTCATCATTCGCGATCAGGCGGGACCTCCGACCTACGACCTTCGTCGTATATGCGACGAAAGCCCACGTGAGGTGGGGTGCCTCGCGCCGCGCGTCGACCGCTCGGGCTCAGGTCCGGACGCGCTCGACGGCGTCGAACAGGTCGTCGCCGGTCAGCGACTCGATGATGTGCCCCTCACCTGAGACTTCCGTCAGCTCCACGGTGATGCCCAGGTCCTCCAGGGTGGCCTTCGTGGCGCGGGCGTCCTCGAGCCAGCCGGTGTCGTTCGCCCCCACGAACATCGCCACGCCCAGCGTGTCCAGGTTCGCGAGCGCGGGGTCGTCGCCGCCGTCGGGCGAGTTGCCGGGGAACACCACCAGCGACCGGAACCGCTCGGGCATCGCGATGGCCGCGACGAACGCCGACAGCCCGCCGTTGCTGACACCCATCAGGTCGAACCGCCCGTCGTCGGGCGGGTACTCGGTGGCGATCGCGTCGAGCAGCTCGGGTACCAGCGCCGCCGAGGCGTCGGTGAAGAACAACCCGGTCGACGGCGCCGCGGGTGACACGACGACGTAGCCGCGCTCGAGCGCCGCCGCACGGTACCGATCGGTGACGATGCGTTCGGCCAGATCGATGTCCTGCCCGCCGGGCGGGAACGCGAACAGCACCTTGCCCGGCTCGCCCGGCACACGGCCTTCGGGCACCAACAGCACGTACTCGATCTCGGTGCCGTCGGCGGTGGTGAACGTGTGGCGGGTGACGTCGCCGCCGGTGGCCGCGGTGCTGTCGGTGACGACGGTGGCATCGGTCGTCGGCGCGGTCGGCGTGGCGTCGTCGGTGTCGCTGCACGCGACCAACCCGAGGAGCGCGACGACGAGCAAGGAGCGACGGAGCATGCCGAGACCCTACGCACGCGCGGGCGGCGCCGTGGGCAGCGAATGTTGCGCTCAGCGCAACATTCCGTGCCCACGCCCCGAGGTGGCGCGCAGAGCGGGTGGCGGGTTCCGTCGCTTCGCTCCTCCCGATTCGTCGGGACCGAAGCGTGCGCTTCGCGCAGAGCGGGTGGCGGGAATCGAACCCGCATCATCAGCTTGGAAGGCTGAGGTTCTAGCCGTTGAACTACACCCGCAGAACGTGAGCGAGGCTACCAACCCAGGTCTACGCTGACTCGCTCGCGGAGGTGCGGTGGTGCAGGTCGTTCGAGCAACCGAGTCCCACATCGAGGGCATCGCTGCGGCGCGCCGGTCGAACGGGCCGGCCCACGACGACTCCGGCGCCGACGCCGGCTACTGCCGCTACCTCATCGCCGACGGCCACCTGGTGGTCGCGGTCGACGACGGTGACGTGCTCGGCTTCGGCGGCGCCATCGACGTCGGCGACGCCCGCCTGCTGAGCGACCTGTACGTGCACCGCGACGCCCACGGTCGCGGGGTCGGGTCGGCACTGCTCGCCGCGGTGATGGACGGTTCCTCGGCGCGGTACACGTTCGCGTCCAACGACCCGGCGGCGCTCCCGCTCTACACCCGCGCCGGCATGGTGGCCTGGTGGCCGCTCCTGGCGCTGCACGGTCGCCGATCCGCGTTGCGTCCCGCGCTCGGCTGCGAGGCGTTCGACGTGAGCGTGCACCAGGCGGCCGAGTACGAGCTCGTCGCCACGCACACCGACCGGTCGGCGTCGTTCCGCTACTGGGCCGGGCGCACCGGATCGCGCACGCTGGCGGTCGAGCGCGACGGCCGGCGAGTGGCGGTGGCCGCGGTGCGGATGCTCGACGACGGTGCCCGCATCGAGCACCTCCTCGCCGCCGACGACGACGCGGTCGATGCCATCGCGGCGGTGGCGCACCTGCTCGGCGTCGAGTCCGTGCACCTGTACGTGCCGGGCTGTCGGCCGCTCACCGCAGCGCTGTTCGATCGTCGCTTCGTCGTCGACGACACGTCGGTGTTCATGGCGACGTCGCTCGACATGGTGCACTCGATGCTGCAGGTCGTGCACCCCGGTCTGGGGTGACGGTCAGCCGAGGCGCACGGGGAGCGGACGCACCGCGGTGCGGACCACGTCGGCCACCTTCGGCAGGAACCCGTCGAACGCGCTCGTCGTGCGCCAGTACATCGCGATGTGACGGCTCGGCGCCGGCGAACGGAACCGCACGAGGCGCACGCCGTCGTAGTGGGGCACCGGCTCGTGCACGGCGAGCTCGGGCAGCAGCGTGGTGCCCACGCCGGCGGCCACCATCTGGCGCAGCGTCTCGAGGCTGGTGGCACGGAAGCCGCGCCGTTCGCCTGCGCCGTTCATCTGGCAGACGCTCAACGCCTGGGCGCGCAGGCAGTGGCCCTCCTCGAGCAGCAGCAGTTGCTCGCCGGCGAGCGCGCTGAGGTCGATGGTCGTGCGGGTCTCGGCGAGCGGATGATCCGTGGGCACCGCGAGCACGAAGTCCTCCTCGAAGAGCGGCTCCTCGTGCAGCGTCGGTTCGTCGATGGGCAGCGCGAGCACGCCCACGTCGAGCTGGCCGTCGCGGAGCTGCTGGACCACCACCTCGGTCTTCTCCTCGACGAGCAGCAGCTCGAGCTGCGGGAAGCGTTCGTGCAGCGACGGCACGATGTGCGGCAGCAGATACGGGGCGAGCGTGGGGAAGACGCCGACGCGCAGCGTGCCGGCCTCCGGGTCGCGGGCCTGGCGTGCGACGTCGCGGATGGCGTCGGCCTCGGCGAGTGCCTGGCGGGCGTGGTCGACCACGCGGGCGCCCGCGGCCGTGAGCAGCACCTGGCGCGGGTTGCGTTCGAACAGCTCGACGCCGAGCTCCTTCTCCAGCTTCTTGATCTGGGTGCTCAGCGTGGGCTGGCTGACGAAGCACGCTTCGGCAGCGCGGCCGAAGTGGCGGTGGTCGGCGACGGCGACGAGGTACCGGAGATCACTGAGATTCACTGCGGTCCCCGTCCATCGCCGTCATTCAAGCAGTCGCGCCGACCAGGGCCGGACCGTCGGTGGGCACCGACGTGCGGATGAGGTGGTCGAAGGCGCTGAGCCCGGCGGTCGCGCCCTGGCCCATCGCGATGACGATCTGCTTGTAGGGCACGGTGGTGCAGTCGCCGGCGGCGAACACGCCGGGCAGCGAGGTCTGGCCGCGGTCGTCGACCACGATCTCGCCGCGGGGCGAGAGCTCGATGCTGCCCTGCAGCCACTCGGTGTTGGGCAGCAGGCCGATCTGCACGAAGATGCCCTCGAGCTCCACGGTGTGCTCGGTGTCGGTGTCGCGGTCGCGGTACACGAGGCCGGTCACCTTGCTGCCGTCGCCGAGCACCTCGGTGGTGAGCGCACGGGTGTGCACGGTCACGTTGGGGAGGCTGAAGAGCTTGTCCTGCAGCACCTGGTCGGCGCGCAGCGCACCGTCGAACTCGAGCAACGTGACGTGGCTGACGATGCCGGCGAGGTCGATGGCCGCCTCGACGCCGGAGTTGCCGCCGCCGACCACGGCGACGCGCTTGCCCTTGAAGAGCGGGCCGTCGCAGTGCGGGCAGTAGGCCACGCCCTTGTTGCGGTACTGGTCCTCGCCGGGCACGTTCATCTGCCGCCAGCGGGCGCCGGTGCTGAGCACCACCGAGCGCGAGCGCAGCGTGGCGCCGTGCTCCATGGTGACCGTGATGAGGCCGCCGGGCTCGGTGGCGGGCGTGATCTGCACGGCGCGCTGCAGGTTCATCACGTCGACGTCGTGCTCGCGCACGTTCTGCTCGAGCGCGCTGGCCAACTGCGGGCCTTCGGTGTGCTTCACCGCGATGAGGTTCTCGATGCCGAGCGTGTCGAGCACCTGGCCGCCGAAGCGTTCGGCGGCGACGCCGGTGCACACGCCCTTGCGTGCGGCGTAGATGGCGGCCGCCGCACCGGCGGGCCCGCCGCCGACGATGAGCACGTCGAACGGCGCCTTCTCGTTGAGCTTCGCGGCGTCGCGCTCGGCGGCGCCGGTGTCGAGCTTGGCGACGATCTGCTCCAGGCTCATCCGGCCCTGGCCGAACACCTCGCCGTTGAGGAACACGGTGGGGACGGCCATCACCTCGCGCCGGTCGACCTCGCTCTGGAACAGGGCACCGTCGATGGAGGTGTGGCGGATGCGCGGGTTGAGGACGCTCATCAGGTTGAGGGCCTGCACCACGTCGGGGCAGTTCTGGCAGGTGAGCGAGAAGTACGTCTCGAAGTGGAGGTCGCCGTCGAGCGACTGCACCTGCTCGATCACGTCCTGCGTGGCCTTCGACGGGTGGCCGCCGACGTGCAGCAGGGCGAGGACGAGCGACGTGAACTCGTGGCCGAGCGGGATGCCGGCGAAGCGCACGGCGATGTCGGTTCCGGTGCGGCGGATCTCGAACGAGGGACGGCGGGCGTCGCTGCCGTCGGAGGAGGTGGAGATCTTGGCCGACAGCGCAGCGATCTCACCGAGGAGCTCGCGCAGCTGGGCCGACTTCGGCGAGTCGTCGAGGGAGGCGACGAGCTCGATGTCGTGGACGAGGCGTTCGAGGTGGGTCTTCAGTTGGGCGGTCAGGTTGGCGTCGAGCACGGCGGCTTCCTCGAGGGACTCGAGTTGGGTGCTTTCGTGCGCTCCTCGAGCGCACGGAAGCACCCAACGGGGAAGGGGGGGGGTCTTCGACGGCGCGGCCTGCGGGTGGGGGGAGGTGCAGGCCGCGCCGTCGCGATGGGGGACGGGTCAGATCTTGCCGACGAGGTCGAGCGACGGGGCCAGGGTGTCCTCGCCCTCCTGCCACTTGGCCGGGCACACCTCGCCGGGGTGCGAGGCGACGTACTGGGCGGCCTTCACCTTGCGGAGGAGGTCCTCGGCGTTGCGGCCGATGCCCTCGGCGGTGACCTCGTAGGCCTGGATGACGCCGTTCGGGTCGATGAGGAACGTGGCGCGGTCGGCCAGGCCCTGGCCCTCGCGCATCACGCCGAAGTTGTTGGTGATGGTGCCGGTCGGGTCGCCGATCATCGGGTACTGGATCTTGGCGATGGTCTCGCTGGCGTCGTGCCACGCCTTGTGCACGAAGTGCGTGTCGGTGCTCACCGAGTAGACCTCGACACCGCGGGACTGCAGTTCGGCGTAGTGGTCGGCCAGGTCACCGAGCTCGGTGGGGCACACGAAGGTGAAGTCGGCCGGGTAGAAGAACACCACCGACCACTTGCCGCGCAGGTCGGCGTCGGTGACCGGGACGAACTGGCCCTGGTGGTAGGCGGTGGCGCTGAACGGCAGGATCTCGGTGTTGACGAGCGTCATTGGTGTGCTTCCTTGTGATGAGGTTCGATAGGGAACGCCGATCACCATACGGGCACATCATTGATACAACAAATCGGTTGATCTGATCGGAACGATTGACGTTGACTATCGAACTTCAGTAGCCGTTCACCGTTGCTCGGAACTTCTGCATCAGGTGCGGACCTGCCTCGATGGGCGGGTGCCGTGGCACCTCGCCGGGCTCGAGGCAGCTCGGGATGCAGTCGATGAGGGCATCCCAGTTCGCGTTGTGGAAGAACGCGATCGACTGCCGACGCCGCGCCGGCACCACCACGCGATGCATCGTGCTGCGCCACCGGTCATTGGTCCAGCGGGCCATCGCATCGCCGAGGTTCACCACGAACGAGCCCGGCACCGGCGTGGCGTCGAGCCACTCGCCGTCGGGGCCCTGCACCTGCAGTCCGCGTTGCGTGGTGTCGGCGAGTAGCACCGTGAGTGTGCCGTAGTCGGTGTGCGCGCTGGCGCCGAACTGGCCGTCGAGCACGTCGCCGCGTGCCGGATAGTCGAGGGCACGCATCGCGCTCGTGTGCCGGTCGATCATCGGGTCGAAGTGGTGCTCGGGCAGTTCGAGCGCGAGTGCCATCACGCGCAGCAGACGCGCCGCGAGCGCCGACATCTCGCGGTAGTACGCCTCCCATGCGGGGCGCATCGCGGGCAGGTCGTCGGGCCACAGGTTCGCCGACCACGCGAACTCCTCGTCGGGGTCGGCGAACGTGTGCGTCGGCGCATCGACCGGGCCGATGGCGAAGCTCTGCTTCAGGTCGGGATGGCTCTCCTGGCCGAGCGACGCGGCGAGCGTCTCGCCGGCGATCGGGGAGTAGCCGTACGGGTAGCCCGGCCGGGGCATGGCCACGCGCATCTTCTGCTCGAGCGGCAGGTCGAAGAACGCCGTGGCGGTGCGCCATGCGTCGTCGACCACGGTCTCCGGGACGCCGTGGCCCACGACGGTGAGGAACCCGACGCGCCGGCACGCGTCGGCCACCGCCTCCACGGCATCGGATCCGGCGAGGTCGACCACGGGCACCCACGACATGGTGCCGACGTTACGACGGCGCCGCAGCGACCGACGAACGGCCAGACTCGCGCCATGCCCACTGCACGCATCAACGGCATCGACGTGTACCACGAGCTCCACGGGGACGGGCCGCCGCTGCTGCTGTTCAACGGCTCGGGCGCCACCATCGCCGCGGCCGCGCCGATGATCGACAAGCTCGCCGCGCACTGCACCGTGCTCATCCACGACCAGCGGTGCCTCGGGCGCACCACGGTGACCGCCGACGTCCCGACGATGGCCGACTACGCCGCCGATGGTGCGGCCCTGCTCGACCACGTGGGCTGGGAGCGCGCGGCCGTGTTCGGCATCAGCTTCGGCGGGATGGTGGCGCAGGAGTTCGCGGTCACCCATCCCGACCGCGTCGCGGCACTGGTGCTGGCGTGCACCTCGCCGGGTGGGGCGGGTGGCAGCAGCTACCCGTTGCACACCGTCGCCGCGCTGCCGGCCGACGAGCAGGACCGGCTCCGCCTCCACCTCGCCGACCGTCGCTACACGCCAGAGTTCCTCGCCGAGCACCCGTTCGACCAGATGCTCGTCGACCTCGCGGCAGCCGGGAGGGCGCAGCCGAAGACCGCCGAGCAGCTGCGCGGCGAAGCACTGCAGCTCGAAGCCCGCGCGGGCCACGACGTGTGGGACCGGTTGCCGTCGATCACCTGCCCCACGTGGATCGGTTGCGGTGAGTTCGACGCGCTCGCGCCACCCGAGAACAGCGAGGCCATTGCGTCGCGCGTGCCGACCGCCGAGCTGCACCGGTTCCAGGGAGGCCACGGGTTCCTGTGGCAGGACCGCAGCGCCTGGCCGGCGGTGATCGAGTTCCTCACCACGCACCCGTGGTAGACCGATGACCGTATGCGCATCGCACTGTCCACCGGAGGCGGCGACGCCCCCGGGTTGAACGCTGTCATCCGGGCCGCCACGTTCGCGGCGCTCCGTCGAGGCTGGGAGGTCGTCGGCATCCGCGACGGGTTCAACGGCCTGCTCTTCCCCGACCACTACCCGGAGGGGTCGGGCGTGTTCCCGCTCACCTCGCAGAACGTGCGCGGCATCGGCCACCTCGGCGGCACCATGCTCGGCAGCACCAACCGCGGCAACCCGTGCCACTACCCGGTGGTGCAGGACGACGGGTCGGTCCAGTACGAGGACCGCACCGGCCACGTCGTCGAGCTGTTCCGCCAGGCCGGCATCGACGCCCTCATCTCCATCGGCGGTGACGGATCGCTGTCCATCGCGCAGCGGCTGTACGAGGAGGGCATGCGCGTCATCGGCGTGCCGAAGACCATCGACAACGATCTCGACCGCACGCTCGTCACGTTCGGCTTCGCCACCGCGGTGGAGATCGCCACCGAGAGCATCGACCGCCTGTTCACCACCGCGGCGTCGCACTCGCGTGTGTTCGTCGTCGAGGTGATGGGCCGCGACGCCGGCTGGATCGCGCTGTTCGCCGGCGTGGCCAGTGGCGCACACGTCGTGCTGATCCCGGAGATCCCATTCAGCTACGACTCGATCGCCCGTGCCATCAAGCGCCGCGAAGAGAACGGTGCGCACTACACCATCGTCGTCGTGGCCGAGGGCGCAGCGCCCAAGGATGGTCACCAGGAGGTCATCGACCGACCCCACGACCACGCCGAACGGCTGGGCGGCATCGGTCACGTGGTGGCCGAGGAACTCACCCGGCTCACCGGCAAGGAGGCCCGCACCGTCGTGCTCGGCCACCTCGTGCGCGGTGGCACGCCGACGGCCACCGACCGACTGCTCGGCAGCCGCTTCGGTGCCGCCGCCGTGCGAGCGCTGGAGGAGGGCGAGAACGGCGTGATGGTGGCGCTCAACGAACCGAACGTCGAGTACGTGTCGCTGGCCGACGCCGTCGGCCGGTTGCGCACCGTGCCGCTCGACTGCGACACGTTGTTGGCAGGGCGCGAGCTCGGCACCTCGTTCGGGGACGACTGACATGTACGTCGCCGACATCCTCACCGCCACGCTCGCACCCACCGGACCGCACACCGCCGACCTGCCGTTCGTCGACGACGGCGAACTGTCGATCGGCATCTGGGAGTGCACGCCCGGCGTGTTCGACGAACCAACCGCGGACTACGACGAGTCGATGTACATGGTGTCGGGTCGCGTCACCGTCGCGTCGCCCGACCAGACGCTCGACATCGCGCCCGGCACGCTGTGGGCCACGCCGCGCAGTTGGCCCGGCGTGTGGACGGTGCACCAGACCGTCCGCAAGCTGTACGTCATCGACCAGCGCGACGGCGCGCCGTCCACCCCGTCGCACCTGTCGAACGCGTTCACGTTCGACCTCGGCGCACCCGAGCCTCGACCGGTGGTCATCGCCGGTGACCCGCACGAACGCTCGGTCGACATCTGGTCGCACAACCGGCTGCACGTCGGCGTGTGGGACTGCACGCCCGGCGAGTTCCCGTTCCGTCGCGAAGGGTACGACGAGGTGTTCTGCGTGCTCTCGGGCCACGCCACGCTGCACTTCGACGACGGCCGCGAGTTCGACATGCGGGCCGGCTCGGTCATCCTCACGCCGTCCGGCACCACCGGTCGGTGGGTGGTGCACGAGACCATCCGCAAGGCGTACACGATCATCGACGACCGCGGCTGACGTACACTCCGCCCCACACGAGCGGTGACGGAGGTTCACATGAGTGGCACATTGATCGGGACGATCATCGGCATCGCAGCGGTGGTGCTGCTCATCGCGCTCAGCATCCGCACCGTGCAGCAGGGCACGGTCGCGGTCACCACCATCTTCGGCAAGTACCACCGCACGCTGCGGCCGGGCCTGAACTTCATCTTCCCGGTCATCGAGCAGGTGTACCGCCGCATCAGTGTGCAGAACCGTGCGGTCGAGCTGCAGTTCCAGGCGATCTCGCAGGACCAGGCGAACATCTACTTCACGGCGATGATGGTGTACAGCGCCATCAACGAGTCCGAGGAGACCATCAAGAACATCGCGTTCAAGTTCGTCACCGAGAAGGACTTCCTCACCGCGTTGGTGCGCAGCGTCGAGGGCAGCACCCGCGGCTTCGTGGCCACCAAGCGCCAGGCCGAGATCCTCGCGTTGCGCGGCGAGATCGTCGCCGAGGTGAAGGAGAACCTCGACCACGTCATCGAGACCTGGGGCTACCACCTCATCGACCTGCAGCTCAACGACATCACGTTCGACCAGGCCATCACCACCTCGATGGCCCAGGTGGTGGCGAGCAACAACCTCAAGGCCGCGGCCACGAACGAGGGCGACGCGCTGCTCATCCGCAAGACCAAGGAGGCCGAGGCGCTCGGCACCGCGGTGCGCATCGAGGCCGAGGCCGAGCGCACCGCTGCGCAGCTCCGTGGCCAGGGTGTCGCGCTGTTCCGCGAAGAAGTGGCACGCGGCCTCGCGCAGGCCGCCCGCGAGATGGACGCCAACGCCGTCGACTCGTCGCTCATCCTGTTCTCGATGTGGACCGAGGCCATCCGCCACATGGCGGAGAACGGCAAGGGCAACGTGCTGTTCCTCGACGGTTCGCCCGACGGACTGCAGAAGCAGATGCAGGACCTGCTCGCGCTGCAGCAGCTCACCGTGGTGGAGAACCGGCCGGCGCAATGAGCGACCTCCGACGCACCTTGCCGGCGAGGTGGTACACCGATCCCGACGTGTGGCAGCGCGAGCGGTGGCCGATCTTCGGGCGCAGCTGGGTGCACATCGGGTACGACCACCAGTTGCGCAACCCGGGCGACTACCTCACCGAGAACCTGGCCGGTTGGCCCATCTTCGTGCGCCGCACCGACGACGGTTCGTTGCGCGCATTTCACAACCTCTGTCCGCACCGTGCGGGACCGCTGGTGTTCGACGGCGAGGGATGCTCGAAGAACCTGGTCTGCAAGTACCACGGCTGGGCGTTCAACGGTGAGGGCGCGCTGCTCAGTGCCCGCGACTTCGGCGCCGACGCTCCGGCCGAGATGGACCTCACCCCGGTGCAGGTCGGCTCGTGGCGCGGCCTCGTGTTCGTGTGCCTCGACCCTGCCGCGCCGCCGCTGCACGAGTGGCTCGGCGCGTTCCCCGACGAGGTCGCCGGCATCCCGCTCGAGCGGTACCGGTTCCACAGCCGCAGCCTCCGGCACGTGGCGTGCAACTGGAAGACGTACGGCGACAACTTCCTCGAGGGCTATCACCTGCCCACCACCCATCCGGCCATGAGCCGCGACGCCGACGCCGCGAACTACGTCGTCGCCTACAAGGGCGACCCGCGTTGGAACATCCACTCGATGCCGCCACGCGACACCAGCACGTTCAGCGTGTTCGGCTGGTTCTGGCCGACGTTCGGGTTCGACGTGTTCCCCGGCGGATTCGCCGTCGAGCGCTGGCTGCCGCGTGGGCACGCGCAGAGCGACCTGTTCTTCGAGTACTTCTTCGCCGACGACGCCGAGGGCGTGGAGGACATCGTGAAGTTCAGCGAGGAGGTCGCCGACGAGGACGCGCGCATGTGCGAGCACGTGCAGCGCAACCTGGCGGCCGGCAACTACGACACCGGGTTCCTCAGCCCGAAGTGGGAGTACCCGCTCGAGGTGTTCCACGGGATGGTGCGCGACGCCGTCGGGGAGGTCGACTGACGTGCAGAGCACCGCACGATTCCTGTGGCAGCGGCTCGAGCCGTACCACGGCCTCATCTACTTCGTTCCCGAGGCCGATCGTCACTACACCGCACTCGGGCTCGACGCCGGGATGATGGGCTACTTCGGCTCGCGTGCCGCGGCGATGGGTGCGGTGCCGGCCGAGGTCGTGGTCGCGACGTTCTTCAACTTCGAGCCGTCGCGCGTGCACGCGGTGGTGCCCGACGTGTGGCGACGCACGTCGCCCGAGGCGCTGTGGTCGGCCCGCCTGGCGGCCGTCGACGAGGCACTCCACCGACTGTTCGGGACGCGGCTCGAGCACGACGACATCGCCCAGGCGGCAGCGATGCTGCGCCGCATCGTGCCCGCCTGCCGACCCGAGGGGCGCCCGCTGTTCGCCGGGCACCTCGCCCAGGCCTGGCCCGACGAGCCCCACCTCGCGCTGTGGTTCGGCATCACGTTGCTGCGCGAGTTCCGCGGCGACGGCCACGTGGCGGCGCTCACCGCCGAGGGCGTGTCGGGTGTTGAGGCGTTGGTGCTGCACGGTGCCACCGGTGCGGTGCCGCCCGCGGTGCTGAAGGCGACGCGCGCCTGGAGCGACGACGCGTGGGCGACGGCCGCCCGCGGCCTGGTGGCGCGCGGCTGGCTGGCCACCGACGGCACGCTCACCGCGGTGGGCAAGCAGCACCGCGACGAGGTCGAGCGACGCACCGACGAGCTGGCTGCGGCGCCGTGGGCGATGCTGTCCGACGACGACGCGATCTGGTTGGCGGCGCTCGGTAAGGAGCTCAGCGGCACCATTGTCGCGGCCGGTACGTTCCCGGGTCGCTGACCCGTCACGTCGTCAGGGGCACCACAGGTGCTGCCGGCGGGCCGCAGCCGAACCTGTTGCGCCGCCCGCGAGCGCCGTCACCTTCGTGACGGGGACCGGGAACGTGGGGGCCGGCGTGGTCGAGTTGGTGACGACGCACTTCGACCCGTTCATCGGCGCGGTCACCTTGTCGAGCGTGTCGGCGATGAGGTCGGCCATCGCGATGGTGGCGTCGCGTCCGAGATGGATGCCGTCGGCCGAGAACCACGACGTCGGCATCGACGCGCTGCGGGTGGCCCAGTCGGCGATGATCAGCCGTGGGTCGCGTGCGGCCTTGGTGCGCAGCACCGAGTTGTGCGCGGCGAACCGCGAGGCCGACGGTCCGGCGACGCGGTAGGTGAGCCAGATCACGTAGGGGATGCCCTGCCGCTTCGCCTCGGCGAGGATGACGTCGATGGCCGTCGTGAGCCCCACCGAGCCGGTGGTGGGGTCGTTGTACCCGACGCCGACGACGAGCGCGGTGCGGTAGCGGCCGGCGTTGGCGCGGATGGTGGTGATGGCGTTCGGCGGTGCCGGGTTGTCGCCGATGCGGCAGCTGGTGGTGATGAGCCGACGGCAGCCCTTGGTGTCCATGATGAACGTGTGGCGGGCCGCGAGTAGGGCTCGCGAGGTGGCGCCGTAGGTCTGCGCCATGCCGTTTATCACCGAGTCGCCGACCAGGAACGCCTCGGGCGGGGGAGCGGCTTCGGCGGTGCGGGCCGCGGCGACGGCCAGCGGCATCAGCACCATGGCGAGCAGTACCGCCACCCGCCGTCGCATCGTCGTCCGCATGGTTCGAGCGTACGTGACGGTGGGCTGCCTACACTCGTCCCGGCGGAGGTGAGAAGCGGTGGCACGACCGAAGTTGGCAGACGTCGCCCGGCTCGCGGGCGTGGGCATCGGTACCGCCTCCGACGCGCTCGCGGGCAAGAACCGCATCCCCGAGGAGACCCGCGATCGGGTCCGTCAGGCCGCGCAGTCGTTGGGGTACGTGCCGAACCCGGTCGCTCGGGCGCTGTCCTCGGGCCGGCTCCCGGTGATCGGCATCGTCATCACCGCGTTGCGCCACCCGAAGGAGTTCGAGCCGTACCGCACCTACTGGGGCGAGCTCATCGGTGCGTCGTCGTTGGCGGCCACCGATCGCGGCTACGCCGTGACGGTGCTGCCCGGGCTCAGCGAGGTGATGATGTCGGCCTTGCCCGTCGCGGGTCTCATCGTGATCACCACGTTCGAGGAGGACGACGACATCGAGCTCGCGCTCCGGCTCGGTGTGCCGGTGGTGGGCGACGGGTTCGTGGAGGACTCGCGCGCCGCCGGCTGGGTCGATCTCGACTACGCCGCCGTCGTGCCGTTGGTGATGGGGCACTTCCTCGAGCAGGGGGCGCAGCGTCCCGGTCTGCTGTGGGGCACGTCGGGTGATTCGTTCCTCGCCCGCATCGACCAGGCCTATGCGACGTGGTGCGAGCAGACCGGTGTCACGATCCGTTCGGAGTGCACCGACCCGGCGAACGACGGGCGGGCCGCCGCCATCGAGCGACTGCTCGACCAGGAGGCCGACGCCATCCTCACGGTGGTCGAGTCGGTGCCCGACATCGTCGCCGCCGTCGAGGCGCGCGGGCTGGTGGTCGGCACCGACGTGCGCCTGGTGACGCTCGACGAGGACATCTCCGGTCGCCTGGCCGATGACGACATCTCCACGGTCGGGCTCACCGGACGGCACTACGCCGACGAGGTGGTGGGCACGCTCATCGACCTCATCGAGCGGAAGGTGACGCCGCCGGTCACCATCATCAGCAACCCGACCCTGCACACCCGCCGGTCGTCGACCGGACGCTCCTCGCGCTGAGCCTCACACCAGTCGGGGAGGGGGGATTTGAACCCCCGACCTCCTGCACCCAAAGCAGGAACGCTACCACTGCGCCACTCCCCGTGACCTGGGCCCGTCATCGGGGCCCGATCCCGCCGAGCCTACCGTCGGCCCGGCCTCAGGGGCGGCGGACGACGACGACCGGGACGGCCGAGTGCTGCAGCACGGTGCGGCTCACCGAGCCGAGCAGCAACGCAGCGAAGCCGCCATGGCCGCGGCTGCCGACCACGAGCAGGTCGGCCTCCTTGCCGGCGTCGATGATGGCCTTCGCCGGGCTCTGCTCGCTGATGATGGAGTGCACGCGCAGCTCCGGTGCGAGGTCCTTCACCCGTCGACTGCACGCCTCGAGCATGCGCATCGCGTCGAGCTTCATGTCGTCGCGGGCCTCGGTGGCGCCGTTGCGCGGACCGTTGTACGGGTAGGTCCAGCCGTGCACGAGGAGCAGTTCGGCGCCGCAGCGCTGCGCCTCCTCGGCGGCCCACACCAGTGCCTGGTCGCCGCACTCGGAACCGTCGACGCCGACGGCGATGCGGCCGAGCTTGGCGTCGCGGCGATCGGTGCCGTGCACCACCACGACGGGGCAGTGGGCCCGGTGGGCGATGACCGTGGCCACCGACCCGAGCACCTCGGTGAGGCGACCCGGGTGGGACGTGGCGCCCACGACGATGATGTCATCGGGATGCGCGGCACCCACCAGCGCGTACGCCGGTGCGCCGAGCACCGTGTCGCCGGAGACCTCGATGTCGAGGCCGAACGAGCGGACCAGGTTCACGGCACCCTGGTTCACCGCCTCCTGCTCGGCGACGATGGAGTCCATCGCCGAACCAGTGGCACCGCTGCTGCCGATGAGGCCGGCCTCGACCGCTACGGGCAGTTCGGCACAGGTCATCACATGCAGCGGGGCACTGCGCCGAGCGGCTTCATGAGCCGCCCAACGCAGTGCCTCCACCGAACCTTCGGTGCCGTCGACGCCCACGAGGAGGCGAGGGGCACGAGTGGTCATGCCGTCATCGCTCCACGATGAGGGCGGTCACCATGTACCGCATGCCGTCGGGGGTCTCGGCGTGGGTGAGGATGTGGCAGTGCCAGGCCCACACGCCGGGGTCGGTGCCCATGTAGAGGACCGAGTAGCGCTCACCGGGGGCGATGAGCACGGTGTCGGTGGGCATCGGGGTGATCATCGGGACGCCGTCCTTGGCGATGATCCAACCCATCGGCTGGTGCAGGTGCATCGGGTGCACGAGCAGACCCTCGTTCATGTAGTTGACCAGCATCGTCTGGCCGACTCGCAGGGTGTAGGGCTCGGTGGCCGGGAAGCTCTTGCCGTTGAGGCTGAGGCCGATGGTGCCGGCGTCGTTGAGGACCATGTTGACGGTCTTGGTCGGCTTCTCGGGGTAACCCTTGTCGATGAGCACCTGCGGGGTGGGCATCTCGTCGATGGTGAGCGCACCGAACATGCCGTTCGGGATCTGCTCCTGCGCGTTGTGGTGCGAGTGGTAGATGCCGACGGCCGGGCCCTTGGCCTCGAACTCGTAGATGTGCTGGGCGCCCGGCACCGTGGGATCCTCGGTGTAGGGGTCGACGCCGTCCATCACGTTCGGGACGCGGATGCCGTGGAAGTGGAGCGAGGTGGTCTGCGGCGTGTTGTTGTTGAAGATGATGCGCACGAGGTCGCCGCTGGTGACGTGGATCTCGGGGGCG
This sequence comes from Actinomycetota bacterium, assembly GCA_039796575.1. Taxonomy (GTDB): domain Bacteria; phylum Actinomycetota; class Acidimicrobiia; order Acidimicrobiales; family Ilumatobacteraceae; genus UBA668. Next base: position 101,471 of record JBDKJP010000078.1, on the reverse strand, counting down.
GGGACCACGCCGTTGTAGGTCCAGGCCTTCACGATCTTGCCCGGCTCGACTTCCCAGTCGACCACTTCGACGTTGACCACGAACTCCTTGTAGCCGTCGGCCGACATCGTGTACTCGGCCATCTCGCCACCGTGACCGGCGGTCTTGGCGGGGTACAGCTGCGCTGCGGCGAGCATCTTGGCGTCCATCGCCGAGTTCGAGGCGGCGTCGTGGCCGGTCTCGGTGCCGCCACCGGTGTCGGTGCCACCGCCGGCGCTCTCACCGCCGCCGGCCGTGTCGCTCACGACGAGCGAACCGACCATGCCGGCGCCCTCGTGACCCGGCTGCGGGCAGACGACCCGGTAGGTGCCGGCGGCCGTGGCGGGGATGGTGAGGTCGTACGACTGGCCGGCCTGGATGTCGATGCTCTTGATGCCGAGCTCGGCGACCTGGAAGTTGTGGACGACCGCACCGCCGTTCATGAGGTGCAACGTGGCGCCCGTGGTGGGGATGGTGATGTTGGCCGGCTCGAAGCCGAAGTCCTTCATCGTGACGTTGACGACCGTGGCCGCGCCACCGCCACCTCCTCCCGCTGCGCTCTCCGAACTGCCACCGCTGTCCGAGAGGCCGAAGATCGCGACGCACAGTGCGGCGAGTGCCGCCACGAACGCGAGCCAACTGAGTACTGACCGGTCATCCTTGCTCATGGGAGCCAGCCTGCTGGCTGGACGTGGAGGTCAGTAGGGCAGGAAGGTCGCGCCGGTTGGGACCAAAGTCCCAACCTCGCCGCCTCACCGGCGCGCATGGCGCTCGACCACCGCGAGCAGGCGGTTCACGTCATCGGGCTCGAGGTAACGGGAGATGCCGGCACGCACCACGCCGCCCGTCTCGGCCAGCCCCAACTGGCCGACGACCTCGATCGCGTAGTTGTGGCCGTCCCACACGGCGATGCGCTCGTCGGCGAGCAGCTTGGCCATCTCGGCCGGGGTGTGGCCGGCCACGGTGAACGCCGCGGTGGGGGTGCGCCCCTCGAGGCCCTGCACGCCGTACATGGTGACGCCCGGGATGGCCTGCAACCCCTGGAGGAGCGGTGCGAACAGCTCGGTCTCGGCGGCCTCGAGCTGGTCCATCCCCTCTTCCATGAGGAACCGGGCCGCGGCTTCGATGCCGGCGATGGCCTCGAAGTTCGGCATGCCGGTCTCGAACCGCGAGGGCCCTTCGTCGTGCGAGGGCCGCACCTTGAACACGGGCAGCGACTGCAGCAGCGCCGGGTCGCACCACAACATGCCCGAGTGCGGGGCGTACCACTTGTAGGGCGACGTCACCATCGCATCGCAGCCGAGGGCCGTGATGTCGATGCGGTGGTGCGGCGCGAGCGCCACGGCGTCGACGAACACCCGGGCGCCGGCGGCGTGCGCGGCGTCGATGATGGGCTTCAGGTCGGGTGCCGTGCCGAGGAGGTTGCTGGCGCCGGGCAGGGTGACCCACTTCGTGCGCTCGTCGATGAGATCGATCACGTTGGCCGGCGGGAGCGTGCCGGAGACGGGGTCGAACGGTGCGAGCACGTGCTCGGCGCCCGCGGTCTGCGCCGCTCGCATCCAGGTCGACACGTTGGCGTCGTGGTCGAGGCGGGTGCCGACGATGCGGTCGCCCGGCTGCAGCGTGGCGGCGATCGCACGCGAGAAGGCGAACGTGAGCGTGGTCATGTTCGGCCCGAACGTCACGCCCTCGGCCGGTGCGTTGAACAGCTGGCCGACCGTGGCGCGGGTGCGGTCGACGAGCTCGTCGGCACGCTGCGCGGCGGCGAAGTAGCCGCCACCGCAGCCGTTGCTGCCGTCGCTCAGCCAGGTGGTCATCGCGGTGATCGCGGTGTCCACCACCTGGGTGCCGGCGGGGCCGTCGAAGCGGGCCCAGCCGTCGGAGCAGCCGGGGAAGCGATGTCGCAGCGAGGTGAAGGTCATGGCAGCAGACTCTGCCACGTCCGGTGTCGTCGTCCGTCAGCCCGCGAGCGGCCCGACGGGGTCAGGCGCGCTTGGCGGCCTTGGCGAGACGCTTCGCGGTGCGGCCGGTGGGCTGCAGGTTGCGGTGGTCGAGGTCGCCGAGCTCCACGCCGTTGTTGAACAGCACGCGGTAGCGCTGCCAGTTGAAGCCGTTGGCCAGGATGACGCGACCCTCGGAGCCCGCCGGCACGCCCTCGAGGTCGACCGTGCTGAGCACTCGGTCGCCGATGCGCAGGTCGAGCTGGTTCGAGTGCGGCTGTGCCAGAGCGTGCGGCTTCCAGAACGTCATGTCGCCCATTCTGCCCGATGGAGGTGGCCGGACGGGCATTCGGCACGATTCTGCAGGTGACCGATAGAGTCGTCGATCTGTGAACAGCACGATCTCACCCGCCGACGACACGCTCACCACCGACGCTCCCGAGGGCGAGGAAGCAGCCGAGGGCACCACCGCCCGGGCGCCCCGCCAGCTCGTCAAGCTCTCGGTCACCATCAACGAGGACGAGTTCGATCGCGACATCGACCAGGCCTTCCGCAAGATCGGTCGCGAGGCCCGTCTGCCGGGCTTCCGGGCCGGCAAGGTGCCCCGCAAGGTGCTCGAGGCCCGCATCGGCATCGCCGCCGCCCGCGACGAGGCCCTGCGCGACGCCGTCCCGCAGTACCTCGCCCAGGCCGTGCGCGAGCACGACGTCGACCTGATCGCCACCCCCGAGGTCGAGATCATCAGCGGTGCCGACGAGGGCCCGGTCGTGTTCGAGGCCATCTGCGAGGTGCGCCCCGTCATCACCGTGCCGGGCTACGGCGGCCTGCGCGTCGAGTTGCCGAACCCGGTGGCCACCACCGAGGAGATCGACGAAGCGGTCGACGCCGAGCGTCGCCGTCAGGGCTCGCTCGTCGACGTGTCGCGTCCGTCGCAGGCCGGCGACCACGTCACCCTCACGCTCGCCGCGCACCGCGACGGCGAGCCGGTGCCCGGCCTCAACACCGAGGACTGGCTGTACGAGATCGGCAAGGGGTGGGTGGCCGAGGGCTTCGACGACCAGCTCCTCGGTCAGCGTCCCGGCGCCGAGCTCACCTTCAGCGCCAACCCCACGGGCATGGACGAGCCGGCCGACTTCGCCGTCACCGTCACCAACGTGCAGGAGATGCAGCTGCCCGAGGTCACCGACGAGTGGGTCGCCGACAACCTCGGCGAGTTCGACACCGTCGAGGCCTGGCGTGCGTCCATCGCCGACCGCATCGGTGGCTCGAAGCTCAACCAGGCCCGCAACCAGTACATCGACCGTGCCACCACGGCGCTCGCCGAGCTGGTCGACGTGCCGGCCCCCGAGAGCATGGTGCAGGGCGACCTGCAGGCTCGTGTCCAGAACACGGTGCAGCAGTTCCAGCAGCAGGGCATCAGCATCGATCAGTGGCTGCAGGTCACCGGTCAGGACGCGAACTCGTTCGTCGCCCAGCTGCGTGTGCAGTCCGAGAAGGCCGTCAAGGTCGACCTGGCGCTGCGTGCGGTGGCCGTCGCCGAAGGCCTCGAGGTCAGCGACGACGACGTCGAGGCCGAGTACGCCCGCATCGCGATGCAGGTGCGTCAGAAGGCCAGCGAGGTCCGCAAGGCGTACGAGAAGAACGACGCCGTCACCGACCTGAAGGCGCAGATCCTGAAGACCAAGGCGCTCGACTGGGTGCTCGAGCACGCCGAGGTCGTCGACGAGGGCGGCATGCCCATCGACCGTGCGCTCGTGATGGGCACGCACGACCACGATCACGATCACGATCACGATCACCACGATCACGATCACGACCACGACCACGATCACCACGATCACCAGCACTGAGGAGTCACCCGTGAACGAGTTCCGGACGATGTCGGGCTACCAGATCCCGGGTGTGGTCGAGCAGACCAGCCGTGGTGAGCGCAGCTACGACCTCTACAGCCGTCTGCTGCGCGACAACATCATCTGGCTCGACACGCCCATCGACGACGCGTCGGCCAGCCTCACCTGCGCCAAGTTGGTGTACCTCGAGTCGGAGAACCCCGACAAGGACATCAGCATCTACATCAACAGCCCCGGTGGCGACATCACCGCGCTGTTCGCCATCTACGACACCATCCAGTTCATCAAGAACGACGTCGCCACCATCTGCCTCGGCCAGGCCGCCTCGGCCGCCGCGGTGCTGCTCGCCGCCGGCACGAAGGGCAAGCGCCTGGCGCTCCCGCACAGCCGCATCCTCCTCCACCAGCCCTACGGCCAGGTGGGCTACGGCCAGGTCACCGACCTCGAGCTCGCGGCCAAGGAGATCCTGCGCATGCGCGACCTGCTCGAGGAGCTGTTGGCCAAGCACACGGGCCAGCCCATCGAGCGCATCCACGCCGACACCGACCGCGACTTCGTGATGGAAGCATCCGAGGCCCTCGCGTATGGCATCATCGACGATGTCATCACGTCGCGAGAGATGGTCGACCGCACCGGTCCGATCCGCTGATCGCCTCGCGGCGGCACCCGTACCGTTCCAAGGGCACGTTCAGAGGAGACCGCAGTGGCGAAATTCGGTGACACCGGCGAGCTGCTGAAGTGCTCGTTCTGCGGCAAGTCGCAGAAGCAGGTCAAGAAGCTCATCGCGGGTCCCGGCGTGTACATCTGCGACGAGTGCATCGACCTCTGCAACGAGATCATCGAGGAAGAGCTCACCGACACCGGCGAGCTGCGCTTCGACGAGCTGCCCACCCCGCGCGAGATCCGCACGTTCCTCGACGACTACGTGGTCGGCCAGGACGAGGCGAAGAAGATCCTCGCGGTCGCCGTGTACAACCACTACCGGCGCATCCAGTACCAGCAGACCACCGCGGTCGGCCGGCGCGACGAGATCGAGCTGCAGAAGAGCAACATCCTGCTGCTCGGCCCCACCGGGTGCGGCAAGACCCACCTCGCGCAGACCCTGGCCCGTCTGCTCAACGTGCCGTTCGCCGTGGCCGACGCCACCGCGCTCACCGAGGCCGGGTACGTGGGTGAGGACGTCGAGAACATCCTCCTCAAGCTCATCCAGGCCGCCGACTTCGACGTGAAGAAGGCCGAGACCGGCATCATCTACATCGACGAGATCGACAAGATCGCCCGCAAGAGCGAGAACCCGTCCATCACCCGCGACGTGTCGGGCGAGGGCGTGCAGCAGGCACTGCTGAAGATCCTCGAGGGCACCGTCGCCTCGGTGCCGCCCCAGGGTGGGCGCAAGCACCCGCACCAGGAGTTCATCCAGATCGACACCACCAACGTGCTGTTCATCTGCGGTGGTGCGTTCGCCGGTCTCGAGCAGATCATCGAGGGCCGCATCGGTCACCGCGGCATGGGCTTCAACAGCACCGTGCGCAGCAAGAGCGAGCGCGACCCGGGCGAGCTGTTCGCACAGGTGCAGCCCGAGGACCTGTTGAAGTTCGGCATGATCCCCGAGTTCATCGGCCGTCTGCCGATGATCGGTGCGGTCAGCAGCCTCGACCGCGAGGCGCTGGTGAAGATCCTCGTCGAGCCGAAGAACTCGCTCGTCAAGCAGTACCGCAAGATGTTCGAGTTCGAGGACGTCGAGCTCGACTTCACCCGTGAGGCGCTCGACGCCATCGCCGATCAGGCCCTCGCCCGCGGCACGGGTGCCCGTGGCCTGCGCGCCATCCTCGAGGAAGTGCTCCTCAACACGATGTACGAGCTGCCGGGCCGCAGCGACGTCGGCAGCGTCGTCATCGACGCCGACACCGTGGCCACGAAGGTGGCTCCCACGCTCACCCCGCGCGAACCGGTCACGAAGCGACCGCGTCGTCAGGCGAGCTGACCCGGCGCCCGGCGCCGATGCGAGCGCACCGATGAGCTACCAGGACGCACTCGAGTACCTCGACGCGCACGCCAGCTACGAGACCACCGGCCGCATCGAGTCGCCGACGCTCGAGCGGATGCGCACCATCGTGGCGGCGATGGGTGACCCGCAGTCGGCGTACCCGGTCATCCACGTCACCGGCACCAACGGCAAGGGCTCCACCACGCAGATGATCACCCGTCTGCTGATGGCGCACGGGCTCACCGTCGGCACGTACACCAGCCCGCACCTCGAACGGCTGAACGAGCGCATCAGCGTGAACTGCGAGCCCATCCCCGACGACGACTTCGCCGAGCAGATCGCGGCCGTCGCCGACATGGAGGTGCTCACCGGTGTGCGCCCGTCGTACTTCGAGGCGCTCACCGCGGCGGCGTACCGGTGGTTCGCCGACGTCGCGGTCGACGTGGCCGTCATCGAAGTCGGTCTCCTCGGCCGTTGGGACGCCACCAACGTGTGCGAGGCGCAGGTGGCCGTCATCACCAACATCGGGCTCGACCACACCGAGTTCGCCGGCCCCACGCGGGCCGACATCGCCCGTGAGAAGTCGGGCATCATCAAGCCCGGCAGCGCGGTCGTGGTGGGGGAGACCGACCCCGAGCTCGTCGAGGTGTTCCGGGCCGCGGGCGGGGCGAGCCTGCTGACGCGCGGCGACGACTTCGACGTGCTCGAGCAGCAGCTCGCACTCGGCGGTCGCCTGGTCGACCTGCGCACGCCCACCACCATCTACCCCGAGGTGTTCGTGCCGCTGCACGGCCGGCACCAGGCCGACAACGCCGCGCTGGCGCTCACCGCCGTGGAGGCGTTCTTCGCCGCGCCGGTGCCGGGCGACCTGGTGGCCGAGGGCTTCGGCGACGTCGTGATGCCGGGCCGGTTCGAGGTGATGGGCCACCAGCCGCTCGTCATCGTCGACGGTGCGCACAACCCTGCCGGTGCCGACTCGTGCTCGTCGGTGTTCTTCGACGACTTCGAACCGGCCGGTCGTCGCCTGTTGGTGGTCGGCTGCCTGCGCGGCCGCGACCCGCGCGAGATGCTGGCCGCCCTGCGCGCCGACGAGTTCGACGTGGTCATCACGTGCACCGCACCCAGCCCGCGCGGCCTGCCCGCCGACGAGCTCACGGCCGCGGCGCGCGACCTCGGTTGCGACGACGTGGTGCAGGCCGAGACGGTGGAGGAGGCCATCGACATGGCCCGCGTCGACGCGATGGCCGAGGACGCCATCGTCGTCACCGGCTCGCTGTACATCGTCGGTGCGGCCCGCCCCTACCTCCGCGACGTCCTCCGCTGACTCGCCGTCCCCGCGAACTCAAGTTCGCGGGATGGGGCGCGAACTTAAGTTCGCGGGATGGGCGATAGCCTTGCCCGCCATGTCCGACCGTACGCTCGTCCTGCTCAAGCCCGATGCCGTGAAGCGCAAGCTCACCGGCCAGATCATCGCCCGCATCGAGGCCAAGGACCTCACCATCGTCGCGATGGACCTGCGCCAGCTCGACGAGGACACCCTCTCGAAGCACTACGCCGAGCACGTCGGCAAGGGCTTCTACGCCGACCTCGTGTCGTTCATGAGCAGCGGCCCGGTCGTCGCCATGGTGGTCGAGGGTCCGGAGGACACGTGGGAAGTGATGCGCACCCTCATGGGCAGCACCAACTCGCGCAAGGCCGCGGGTGGCACCATCCGTGGTGACCTGAGCGCTTCGTTCACCGAGAACCTCATCCACGGCAGCGACTCGCTCGAGTCGGCACAGCGGGAAATCGGGATTTTCTTCCCGAATCTGTAACAAACCCCGGCCCCGCTACACTGGCTCGTCATGTTCGTGCCGAGTTCAGGAGGCCATTGATGGCTCGTAGCAATCCGCTGGCGCTCGGCCGCGACCTCGCGATCGACCTCGGTACCGCGAACACTCTCATCTACGCGCGCGGCCAGGGTGTCGTGCTCAACGAGCCGTCCGTCGTGGCCATCGACGTCACCGACGGCCGGCCCGTCGCCGTCGGCCTCGAGGCCAAGCGCATGATGGGTCGCACCCCCGGCCGCATCAAGACCATCCGCCCCTTGAAGGACGGCGTCATCGCCGACTTCGAGGTGTGCGAGAAGATGCTCCGCTACTTCATCCAGAAGGTGCACGCCAGCCGCTGGAGCAAGCCGCGCATGGTGATCTGCGTGCCGTCGGGCATCACCGGCGTCGAGCAGCGAGCCGTGCAGGACGCCGCCGAGTACGCCGGCGCACGCAAGCCGGTCCACATCATCGAGGAGCCCATGGCCGCGGCCATCGGCAGCGACATGCCGGTGCACGAGCCCAGTGGCAACATGATCGTCGACATCGGCGGCGGCACCAGCGAAGTGGCCGTCATCTCGCTCGGCGGCATCGTCACCGCGCAGTCGGTGCGCGTCGCGGGCGACGAGCTCGACGAGGCCGTGCTGCAGTACGTGAAGAAGGAGTTCTCCCTCGCGATCGGCGACCGCACGGCCGAGGAGATCAAGATCCACATGGGTTCGGCGTGGCCGCTCGACGACGAGCTCACCGCCGACATCCGCGGCCGCGACCTCATCAGCGGTCTGCCGCGCACCATCCCGCTCACCACCGAACAGGTGCGCGAAGCCCTTTCCGAGCCGGTTTCTGCCATTGTCGATGCCGTGAAGACCACGCTCGACCGCACACCGCCCGAACTGGCCGCCGACATCATGGAACAGGGCATCATGCTCACCGGTGGTGGCGCCCTCCTGGCCGGCCTCGACCGCCGCCTCTCGCACGAGACGGGCATGCCCATCAACATCGCACGCGACCCGCTGTTCAGCGTGGTCATCGGCTCGGGCCGCGCGCTCGAGAACATCGACGCGATGCGGGGGCTGATGTCGCTCGGCGGCGACGAATAAGCCGCGGCGGTCCTCGACATGTTCTCAGGCCTGAGTCGCCGCAGGGTGCTCCTGCTCGTCGTGCTCACGTGCGTGCTGCTGATCACGCTCGACAAGTCCGGCAACCCCGTCATCGGGCGTGTCCGGTCGGTGTTCGCGCGTGTCGTGCAGCCCATCGACACGGCGGTGGAGGCCGTGGCGCTGCCCATCGAGCGCGCCTGGAACGGCATCGCCAACTACGACGACCTCGAGCGTGAGAACGAAGCGCTCTGGGACCAGATCCAGCACATGAAGGGCAACGACGTCGAGGCGCGTTCGGCGGTGCTCGAGTACCGCGAGCTGTTGAAGCTGAACCAGCTGACGTCGAAGTTCCAGTACGACACGGTGGCCGCGCAGGTGGTGGGCGACTCGCCGAGCAACTTCCAGAACACCGTCGAGATCAGCGTCGGTTCCAGCCAGGGCGTCGGCGTGGGCATGCCGGTCACCGACGGTGCCGGCCTCATCGGCCGCATCACGAAGGTGTTCCCCGATCGCAGCATCGTGCTGTTGCTCACCGACCCGCAGTTCTCGGTGCCGGCGCAGGTGCTCAGCACGCCCGGCGTCGATCCCCCCACGGGGTCCACGCAGCCCACGCAGAGCACCACGCTGTCGGGCATCCCCGAGAGCGACCTCACGAGCAGCACCACGTCGAGCACCAGCACCACCACCACGCTGCCGTTGCCGCCGGAGCTGACGCCCATCGAGAGCTCCACGTCGAGCACGCAGGTGGCATCGGGCAGCAGCACGTCGGTGGTCGTCGGCACCACGACCACCATCGTCGAGGTGGTGCGCGAAACCGGTCTGCTCGAGGGGCAGGGCAACGACAAGCCGATGCTGCTGCGCTTCGTCGACACCACGTCGTCGGTCACCAACGTGAAGGTCGGCGCCATCGTCGACACCGCGGGTGGCAACAGCGGCCTCGCCCCGCAGGGCATCCCGATCGGCATCATCACCAAGGTGCAGAAGCAGCTGGGCAGCAGCAGCGCACTGGTGGAGGTCACCCCGAACGCGAGCCTGAAGCGGCTCAACTTCGTGGCGGTCGTGCTGTTCCAGCCGAACCCGTCCGCCATCGGGAAGTAGCGCGTGCGCAACATCATCCTCGGGCCCCTGCTGCGTCTGGTGCCGGTGGGGCTGATCGCCCTGTCCATCCAGCGAGTCGTGTTCGCGGCGCACCCGATCGGTGACATCAAGTTGCAGTTCGTGCTCGCGCTCGTCGTCGCGGCCGGTGCGGGTGGCGGCTCCGACCGTGGTGCGGTGGCGGGGTTCGTGCTCGGTCTGCTCTACGACGCGAGCGGCAACACGCCGCTCGGGTTGATGGCGTTGTCGTACGGCCTGGCCGGCATGACCGCCGGGTACGTGCACAGCTTCACCCCCGACCCGCAGTGGTGGCTGGCGTCGATCTTCGCGTTCTTCGGTGCCGCCGTGGGCGAGACCGCCATTCCGGTCGCCGAGGTCATCACGGGCGAGGACGGCTGGATCACCACCGAGATCTGGGTGACGGTGCTGGTGGTGGCCGGCTTCTCGGCCGTGATGTGCCCGCTGTTGATGCCGGTCGGCCGATGGATGATGGGCGTCAAGCGCAAGAAGTGGAAGGCGATGCTGGAATGACCTGCGTCACCCGCCTCGCGCGCCCCGTTTCGTCATCGAATCGACAAGAATGTCGCCATGGCCGTTGACAAGCGTTCTGCCCGCCTGGGCGTGCTCGCCACCGTGTCACTGCTCCTCATCGGTCTGCTCGGCGCGCGCCTGTGGTTCCTCCAGGGTGTGAAGAGCGACGAGTACCAGGCCACCGTCACCGCGGCCAAGACCCGCGAGGTGTACATCCCGCCCGAGCGCGGCCGCATCTTCGACGCCGACGGCCGCGTGCTCGCCGACAACCAGCGCATCCTCACCGTCACCGTCGAGTGGAACGTGGTGCGCAACAAGAAGAACCGCCTCGCGCTGTTCGAACGTCTCTCCGGTCCGCTCGAGACCCCGGTCGACGACCTGATGCGCCGCTACGACCCGTGCTACCCGGCGAAGACCTGCGACAAGAAGCAGCAGTTCGACTCGCTGCTCCCGTTGCCGCTGAAGGAGGACGTCGACGAGGCGACCGTCGCGTTCCTGAAGGAACGCAGCGAGGACTACCCGGGCGTCGATGTGGTCGAGCAGTGGAAGCGCGTGTATCCGTACGCGCCGCTGGCCGCGCACGTCGTCGGCTTCATGGGCGCCATCAACGCCGACAACCTCGACAGCTACCTCGCCCAGGGCTACAAGCGCAACGAGCGCGTCGGCCAGTTCGGCGTGGAGTTGAGCATGGAGCGCGAGCTCCACGGCCAGTGGGGCAAGCGTGTCTACGAGGTCGACGCGTCGGGTGCCATCGTGCGCGAGATCACCGACGAACGCATCGAGCCCGTCGCCGGGTTCGACATCCAGCTCAGCGTCGACCTCGACATCCAGCAGTACGCCGAGCAGGCGCTGCAGACCGAGCTGCGGATGCGTCGCAACCTGCCCACCGACCTGCTCATCAACGACTCGGCGCCGCACAACCCGTGCGACATCAAGACCAACTGCGAGACCCGGGTCTACCAGCGCACGCTGCCCGACGGCTCGAAGGAGGATTACCCCGAGTGGGTGCAGCACAAGGCGCCGGCCGGCTCGGTGGTGGTGATGAACCACGACAACGGGCAGATCCTCGCGATGGCCAGCTACCCGACGTTCGACAACCGCTGGATGGAGAGCGGCATCGGTGGCACCAAGTACAAGCAGCTGTTCCCGAGCACCAACCCCGACGGCTCGAAGATCGACCCCGACCAGTCCATCCTGGTGAACCGCGCGGTGCAGGGCAACTACAACCTCGGCTCCACCATCAAGCCGTTCATCGCCTGGTCGGCGATGCACGCCGGGCTCATCGACGCCGGCACGGTGTGGAAGGACGAGGGCACGTACACCCTGCAGTCCATCGACCCGAGCGACTGCCAGCAGAACGGCGGCATCGCCCGCTGCATCTTCAAGAACGCCACCAACAAGCGCACGAACCTGCCGAGCAAGTACGGCAACGTGCGGGTGAGCGACGCCCTCGCGGTGTCGTCCGACACGTTCTTCTACCACCTCGGTGAGCAGTTCTGGCAGCTGTCGGAGGACCTCGAGGACCAGCAGAGCCTGCTCAAGCAGAACCTCGAGCGGTTCGGTTTCGGCAGCAAGACCGGCGTGCAGCTCCCGTACGAGTGGAAGGGCCGCATCCCCGACGACGCCGTGAAGAAGGCGCTCGTCGACAAGGGGGTGCTCGCCAAGGGCGAGGTGCCCCGCCTGGTGGTCGGCGACAACGTGCAGGTGGCCATCGGCCAGGGCCTCATGGCGGCCACCCCCATCCAGATCGCCGACGCCTACGCCACCATCGCGAACGGCGGCTTCCTGCTGCAGCCCACCATCGTGAAGGCCATCTGGGCGCCGCTCACCCCCGACGCCAGCCCCGGCGTGGCCGACCTGAACGCCGGTGTGATCCGCCAGTCGTTCGACAAGCCGGTCGTGCGCGACCAGCTCGAGATGCCGAACGAGATCCTGCTGCCCATCGTGGAGGGCCTGACCCGCGTGATCCGCGGTCGCGGCGTCACCGACCTCGGCGGCTTCTACCACTCCACCACGGGTGAGTCGCTCTTCAAGAACTTCCCGGTCGACATCGCCGGCAAGACCGGCACCGCCCAGGGCGCGGCCACGCTGCCGTGGAACGACTCGTCGGCATTCGGTGCGTTCAGCCTCGAGGAGGACATGCCGTACACCATCTTCTCGTACCTCGAGAAGAGCGGCTACGGCTCGAAGGCGGCCGCCCCGGTCACCAAGTGCGTGTTCCTGGCGCTCAACGGGAACATCACGCCCGACCCCGTGTTCGTCAGCGACCCGCTCGACCTCAACTCCACCGTGCCGGCGCCCGACATGAACCTCGCCGACACGTCCTGCCTCACCGGCTCGGCCGGCGTGCGCGACTGAGGCACCCGTGGCCCTCAGCTTCATGCAGCGCAAGCCCGACTCGGGCCTCGGCAACATCAAGAGCAGCCCGTCCGCGCCCAGCCGCAACATCGACTACGTGCTGCTCTTCGCGCAGGGCGCGCTCAGCATCATCGGCCTGATGGTCATCTACTCGGCGTCGCACACCAAGTTCAGCGACCCGTTCCTGTTCGTCACCCGCCAGGAGGTGTTCCTCATCGCCGCCGTCCTCGTGATGGTGACGGTGATGTCGTTCGACTACGAGTGGTGGAAGGACCATGCGCGGTTCCTCTACGGCTTCACGCTGATGCTGCTCACGCTCATCGCGCTGATGAACCTGCTCAAGCTGCGCGGCAACGAGACCGTGCTCAGCTTCGACCTCGGCCCGCTCAACGTGCAGCCGGCCGAGTTCGCGAAGTTCACGACGCTGCTGATGGTGGCGTCGTACCTCTCCGAGGACCGCAGCGACGAGCTGCCCTACCACCGCTTCATCGTCGGCCTGATGATCGTCGGCGCCCCGACCGCGCTCATCATCATCCAGCCCGACCTCGGGTCGGCCTCGGTGCTCATCGCGATGGCCATGGGCATCATGCTCGTGGCGGGCGCGAAGTTGCGGTACATCTTCATGATCACGGTGCTGTCGGTGGCCACCGTCGCCGCGGCCGTGGTCACGGGCATCGTCAACGAGTACCAGTTGCGCCGGTTCACGGCGTTCTTCAACCAGGACTCCCGCGACCCCGACCTGGCCGACGTGCTCTACCAGGGCCGCAACGCCATCCGCGCCCTCGCCACGGGCGGCATCACCGGCAAGGGGTGGCTCGAGGGACCCATCACCAACGCCAAGCGCGACATCCCCGTGCAGTGGGCCGACTTCCCGTTCTCGGCGGTGGGGGAGCAGTTCGGGCTCATCGGGTGTGCCGTCATCATCGGCCTGTACGCCCTGATGCTGCTGCGCATCTGGCGCATCGCCCACCTCTCCCGCGACCTGCTGGGCACGTACCTGTGCGTCGGCGTGTTCGCGATGCTGCTCTGGCAGGTGTTCCAGAACATCGCGATGACCATCGGCGTGATGCCCATCACCGGCCTCCCACTGCCGTTCATCAGCTACGGCGGCTCGGGTGTGGTGACGTTCTTCGCCCTGATGGGCCTGGTGCAGAACGTCCACATGCGCCGCTATCGGTGACCGGGGCGCCCGCAGGGTCCTGCGTGTGGCGGTGGTCACCGGGTAGGCTGTGGACAACATGACTTCTCTCTGGGCGCGGGTCGAACCGCTCCTGGCTCGGGTCCAAAAACCTGCCCGTTACATCGGGTGCGAGGACGGCGCCATCACCCCCCGGCATGCGCCCGGCAAGGTGTCCTGGCTGCTCGCCTACCCCGACACGTACGAAATCGGTTTGCCCAACCAGGGGCTCCAGATCCTCTACGAAATCCTGAACGAGCGCGACGATGCCGTCGCTGAGCGCACGTACGCGCCCTGGAACGACCTCGAGACCCTGATGCGCCAGCGTGGCGTGCCGCTGTTCTCGGTCGACACCCATCGTGCCGCCGGCGACTTCGACCTGCTCGCGTTCGGCCTCGCCGCCGAGCTGGTCTACACGAACGTCATCAACATGATCGACCTCGCCGGGGTGCCGGTGCGGTCGGCGCACCGCGACGAGTCGCACCCGTTGGTGGCCCTCGGCGGGCACTGCGCGTTCAACCCCGAGCCGCTGGCCGACTTCGTCGACCTCGTGGTGCTGGGGGAGGGCGAGGAGGTCATCGGCGAGATCACCGAGGTCGTGCGCGACTGGAAGGCGTCGGGCCGCACGCCCGGCAGCCGCGAGGGCCTGCTGCGCGAGCTCAGCAAGGTGCCCGGCGTGTACGTGCCCTCGATGTACGAGGTGGAGTACGACGGCCCGGCACTGCGCGCCGTCACCCCGAAGTACGCCGACGTGCCGGCCGTGGTGCACAAGCGCACCGTCGCCGACCTCGGCCAGTGGCCGTACCCGAAGAGCCCGCTCGCCCCGCTCACCGAGGTGGTGCACGACCGGCTCGCCGTCGAGGTGTTCCGCGGCTGCACCCGTGGCTGCCGGTTCTGCCAGGCGGGCATGATCACCCGTCCCGTGCGCGAACGCCCTGCCGAGCAGGTGCGCACCATGATCCAGTCGGGGCTGCGCCGAACCGGCTACGACGAGGTCAGCCTCACGTCGCTGTCCACCGCCGACTTCAGCGGCATCGAGCAGGTCACCACGTCCATCAACCCGGCCGGGTGCGGCACCAGCGACACCATCAGCATCAGCCTCCCGTCGCTGCGCGTCGACGCGTTCACCGTCGGCCTCGCCGGTCAGGTCAGCACCGGGCGTCGCAGCGGTCTCACGTTCGCGCCCGAGGCCGGCAGCTGGCGGTTGCGTCAGGTCATCAACAAGCTCATCACCGAGGAAGACCTCTACGGCGCCCTCGAGAGCGCGTTCTCGCAGGGCTGGTACCGGGCGAAGCTGTACTTCCTCACCGGGCTGCCCACCGAGACCGATCTCGACACCACCGGCATCATCGACCTCGCCCGCAACTGCGTGCAGCTCGGCCGCAAGCACACCAACCGGGCCAGCGTCACGGTCAGCCTGGGCGGGTTCGTGCCCAAGCCGCACACGCCGTTCCAGTGGTTCGGCCAGAACACCACCGAGGAGCTGCGCCGCAAGGTGCAACTCGTGCGCGATGCCGGCCAACGGGCCAAGGGCGTCACCGTGAAGTGGCACGACCCGTCGGCCACCCTGGCCGAGGGCATCGCCGCGCGCGGCGACCGGCGCATCGGCAACGTCATGGAGCGCGTGTGGCGAGCCGGCGGCATCTTCCAGGAGTGGAGCGAGTTCTTCCGTCTGGGCCGGTGGGAAGAGGCCATGGCGGCCGAGGGTCTGTCGATCGACTGGTACGTGCACCGCCACCGCGACGAGCACGAGGTGCTCCCGTGGGACCACCTCTCGGCCGGTCTGCACAAGGACTTCCTGTGGCTCGACTGGCAGGAGTCGCTCGCCGAGCACGGCTTGCCCGACTGCCGCTGGACCCCCTGCTACGACTGCGGCGTGTGCACCGGCTACGGCATCGAGCACGTCGTCGCGTCGGCCACCGCGCCCGCCGGCGGCAGCCAGGGCACGGGCCAGGACCTGTCGCGTGGCGGCGAGGTGCCGGTCACGTTGCTGCCCCGCCGCGCCGAGGTGGTGGCCCCGTGAAGCTGCGCATCCGCCACACCAAGCTGGGCAAGATCCGCTTCACCAGCCACCGCGACACCGCCCGCCACTGGGAGCGTGCCGTGCGCAAGGCGCAGATCCCCCTCGCGTACTCGGCCGGGTTCACCCCGCGGCCGCGCATGTCGTTCGGCCTCGCGCTGCCCACCGGCGCCGAGAGCCTCGCCGAGTACCTCGACATCGAACTTGCCGAGCACGCCGACGTGCAACTCGACGAGTTGCCGGCGCTGTTCAGCGCCGAACTGCCCGTCGGCTACGAGGTCACCGATGTGGTGCTCCGCGAAGCCGGTAGCCCCTCGTTGCAGGAAGACGTGGTCGCCTGCGACTGGGAGCTCACGCTCGAGGGTGTCACCCACCCCGAACTCGCCACTGCCATCGAGGTCGCGCTCGCCGCGGCCACGATGCCGGTGGAACGCGAGAGGAAGGGGCAGCGCAGCACCGACGACGTGCGGCCGGCCATCCTCCACCTGTCGGCGGCACCCCCCGCCGACGATCCCCGGCCGCGTCTGTGCGCGACGTTGGCCACCACGGGAAGGGGGCTTCGTCCGGTCGAACTGCTGGCCGCGATGTTCCCGACGCTCGACCCGGTCGACACGGCCGCGCGGGTGTTGCGCACACAGCAATGGATCGAACGCGACGGCGTCCGCCGGGAGATCATCCCCGCCGACCCGGTCGCGGCGCGCACCCCAGTGGAGTGCGCATGAGAAGGGACCCCACCCATGGAATCATCCGACTTCGACACGGCGACGCCCCCCGGCGACGCAGCGGTCACCCCCTCCGACACCCCCGAGGTGCACACCGCATCGGCCGCTGACGTCGGCGAGGCCGGTGCCGGCGACGGCACCGAGGCCATCGGTGAGCCCAGCGTGAGCAGCGCGGCGAAGAAGCGCCGCCGCGGTTCGCGGGGCGGCAAGAACCGCAAGCGTCCGCCGCGTCCGGCCGGTGAGGGCGGCGACGACCTCATCGACGAGGGTGACGACGACACCGGTGACGACGACGATCTCGATGGGGCCGCGTCCGCCGACGAGCACACCGTGGTCGGCCGCGCCGCCGATCACCATCCCGAACTACCCGACCGGATGAGCGAGAACAAGCCGTCGGCCGAGGCCGCCGACGCCGCGCTCGTGCGTCGTCCGCAGATCGGCGACACGCGCCCGGCGCCCGCGGTGCCACCGCCCGGCCCGGCCGTGCTGCCCGGTCAGGGTGCTGCCGCGCCCGCCAAGCCGGCGGCCAACGGCGGCCGCAACCGTGGCGGCCAGGGTGGTCAGGGCGGTCAGCAGCGCAACGGCCAGGGCAACCAGGGTGGCCAGCAGCGCAACCAGGGCAACCAGGGCAACCAGGCCGCGAAGGCCGACGCCGCGGCCGCGTCGGGCGACGAGCCCCGGGCCGAGGGCGATGCTGCGAAGAAGAAGCGTCGTCGCGGCGGCAAGGGCCGTGGCACCGGTGGCGGCAGCGGCAGTGGCCCGCGTCCCGACACCACGCTCGCCGAGATGGACCCCGATGTGCTCGAACGCCGTCGTGGCCGCGAGCGCAACGGCCGTCCCATCGGCCGCTACCTGATGTGCGTGCAGGTACGCCCCACGCTCACCCAGGTGGCGGTGCTCGAGGGTCGCAACCTCATCGAGCACTACGTCAGCAAGCCGGCCGACGACGTCAGCCAGATCCACGGCAACATCTACGTCGGCAAGGTGCAGAACGTGCTGCCCGGCATGGAGGCCGCGTTCGTCGACATCGGCACGCCGAAGAACGCGGTGCTGTACCGCGGCGACGTGCAGTACGACGCCGAGGACATCGTCGAGAAGAACAAGGAGCCGCGCATCGAGCAGATGCTGCGCGCCAAGCAGCTCATCGTGTGCCAGGTCACCAAGAACCCCATCGGGGCGAAGGGTGCCCGGCTCACCCAGGAGGTGTCGCTGCCCGGCCGGTTCGTGGTGCTCATCCCGAACTCGAAGACCTACGGCATCTCCAAGCGTCTGCCCGACGACGTGCGCAAGCGCCTGCGCAACATCCTCGACCGGGTGAAGCCGGCCGAGCACGGTCTCATCGTGCGCACCGCCGCCGAGAACGCGTCCGAGCACGAGCTGCGCGCCGACATGACCCGCCTGCTCGACCAGTGGAACGCCATCGAGGCGAAGGCGAAGAAGGCCCAGGGCCCCACGTTGCTGTACCGCGAGCCCGAGCTGGCCGTGCGCGTCATCCGTGAGGAGTTCAACGCCGAGTACCGCGGCGTCGTCATCGACGACCAGCGCCTGTACGACGACGTGAAGGACTACGTCGGCGCGTTCAACCCCGAGCTCGCCGACCGCGTCGAGTACTTCGACGCGGTGGAGGACGGGCTGCCGATGTACGAGCGGTTCCACATCCACGAGCAGCTGCACAAGGCGCTCGACCGCAAGGTGTGGCTGCCGAGCGGCGGTTCGCTCATCATCGAGCACACCGAGGCGCTGACGGTCATCGACGTCAACACCGGCAAGAACGTGGGCACCTCGAACCTCGAGGAGACCGTGTTCCGCAACAACCTCGAGGCGGCCGAAGAGGTGGCCAAGCAGCTGCGCCTGCGCGACATCGGCGGCATCGTGGTGATCGACTTCATCGACATGGAGATCAAGGACAACCGCAAGAAGGTCGTCGAGGCCTTCCGCAGCGCGTTGGCCCGCGACAAGACCCGCACCCAGGTGTTCGACATCAGCGAGCTCGGCCTGGTGGAGATGACCCGCAAGCGCATCGGTGAGGGGCTGCTGGTGAACTTCGCCGACCAGTGCCCGAACTGCGAAGGTCGCGGCCTCGTCATCGACCACGCCATGCTCGATTGATGGGGCTCGATTGAACGGGCCCGGCCCCCATTTCCCGCGAACTTAAGTTCGCGGGAGGGGTGGGAGGCGTGGGCGCGTCCGGCTAGGCTTGCAGGGCTATGTATGCAGTGATCGCTTCCGGTGGGAAACAAGCCCGCGTCGCCGAGGGCCAGCAGGTCCACGTCGAGTTGCTCGATGCCGAGCAGGGCTCTGAAGTCTCCCTCACTCCTGTCCTCCTGGTCGACGGCGACAACGTGCTCGCCACGCCCGACCAGCTCAAGGGCGCCACCGTCACCGCCAAGGTGGTCGGTTGGGCCAAGGGCCCGAAGATCGACGGTTTCACCTACAAGCGCCGCACCAACCAGCGTCGTCGCTACGGTCACCGTCAGAAGTACCACGTCATCGAGATCACCTCCATCAAGAAGGGCTGACCCACCATGTCGAAGACCAAGGGCGGCGGCTCTACTCGTAACGGCCGCGACAGCAACGCACAGCGCCTCGGCGTGAAGGCCTTCGGTGGCAGCTCGGTCACCGCCGGCGCCATCCTCGTCCGTCAGCGTGGCACCCGTTTCCACCCCGGCCGCAACGTCGGCAAGGGCGGCGACGACACCCTCTTCGCACTGGTCGACGGCCAGGTGAAGTTCGGCGAGCGCAAGGGTCGCCGCGTCATCGACGTCGAGCCCGTCGCCTGACACCCGTTCCGCACGAAGGCCCGGTCACCCTCGAGGTGACCGGGCCTTCGTCGTTCTTCGGACGACTTCTGGGCGTCGAGCGTCCCACTTCGGCTTCTGGTTGCGCTCCGTCCCGGAAACCGGGACGGAGACCGACCGGAACACCTCGCTCGCCGGGTCACACCGGGGTGTCGATGCCCTTCGGCAGTTGGTCGAGCGGCCAACCCAGCAGGGTGATGCCTTGGCGGCACGCGAACCGGTCGGTCATCCCGCCCACGTAGGTCACCGCGGCGTGGACGGCCTCGGCGCTGCCGGGGTCGGCGGTCGGTGCATCGGGCAGGTCGTGGGGACGCGCCGCATAGTGCTCGACCAGGGCGCGCAGCAGGCTGATCACCGCACCGGCCTGGTCCTTGCTCTCGGGGCGAAGGTAGATGTTCTCGTAGTTGAACTTGCGGAACGCCGCCAGCGCCTCGGCCTGGCGGGCGGTCATGCCGATGCGGCCGCTCTCGGCAGCGGCATCGATCATGCCGTAGATGAACGCGCCGAGCTGCTCGCGGCGAGCGGTGCCGCAGCGGTCGCGCACGATGGCGGGCAGCGCATCCTCGCTCACCACCCCCGACGCCACGGCGTCCTCGAAGTCGTGGCACACGTAGGCGATGCGGTCGGCCCAGCTCACCACTTCGCCCTCGGGAGTGCCGGGAGCGGGACGGCTCCACGAGTGGTTGCGGATGCCGTCGAGGGTCTCGGCGCACAGGTTGAGCGACGTGAGCGTGACGTCGGCGCCCCACGTGGCATGGTCGAAGCCGCCGAGCACGAAGGGGCTGAGCGCGTCCTCGCTGGCGTGGCCACCGGGCCCGTGACCGCAGTCGTGCCCCAGCGCAATGGCCTCGGTGAGCGCCACGTTGAGGCCCAGTGCGCGGGCCACGCTGACCGCCACCTGCGCGACCTCGAGCGCATGCGTGAGGCGGGTGCGCTGGTGATCGTCGGGGAACACGAACACCTGGGTCTTGCCGGCCAGGCGGCGGAACGCGCTCGCGTGGAGGATGCGGTCGCGGTCGCGTTCGAAGCACGTGCGCCACGGATCGGCAGGCTCGTCGACCACGCGGTTGCCGCCACCGAAGCTGCGTGTGGCCAACGTGGCGAGCATCGACTGCTCGCGCTCCTCACGTGCGGTGCGGGGGAGCAGCAGGTTGCTGCCGCTGCCGGCCCACGAGTCGGCGTGGGCGAGGTGGATGCCGGCGGGCGCGGTGTGGCCTGCCATCGTGGAGGCCCACTTCTCGGCGCGCTCGTCCATTCCGGTCATCGGACCCCAGCGTACCGGTAGCCTCAGAGGGTCCTATGAGCAGCGGATTCGTCGACGAAGCACAACTGAACGTGAAGGCCGGCGACGGTGGCGCCGGCTGTGTGTCGTTCCGTCGCGAGGGCCCGGTGGCGTTCGGTGGCCCGAACGGTGGCGACGGCGGCAAGGGTGGCGACATCTGGCTCGTGGCCGATCGCAACGTGGCGTCGCTGCTGGCGTTCAAGGACCACCCGCACCGCAAGGCCGACAACGGTGTGCACGGCTCGGGCAAGGACCAGCACGGCAAGCGTGGCAAGGACCTCGAGGTGCATGTGCCCGAGGGCACCGTGGTCACCGATCTCTACACGGGTGAGCTGCTCGCCGACCTGGCGCACCACGGCGACCGTTGGCTGTGCGCAGGTGGTGGCCGCGGCGGACGTGGCAACGCGAAGTTCGCGTCGAACCGTCGCCGCGCCCCGTCGTTCGCAGAGCAGGGCGAGCACGGCGAGGAGCGCTGGCTGAAACTCGAGCTGAAGCTCATGGCCGACGTGGCCCTCGTGGGTTTCCCCAATGTGGGCAAGAGCACGCTCATCAGCGTCATCAGCGCTGCCAAGCCGAAGATCGCGAACTACCCGTTCACCACCCTCGAACCGAACCTCGGTGTGGTGCGCTACCCGGGCCTCACCGAGTTCGTGGTGGCCGACATCCCCGGTCTCATCGAGGGAGCCAGCGAGGGCAAGGGCCTCGGTCACCAGTTCCTGAAGCACATCGAGCGCGCCCGCGTGCTGTGCATCATGGTCGACCTCGAGGACATCGACGGCCCCGACCCGCAGGAGCAGGAGCGCATCCTGCTGCACGAGTTGGGCCAGTACCAGCCCGAGTTGCTCGACCGCCCGCGCGTCGTGGTGGGCACGAAGAGCGACAGCGCCATCTTCGACTGGGACGGTGAGATGATCTCGTCCATCACCCAGCAGGGTGTGCGCGAGCTCGTCAACAAGCTCGCCGAGCTGGTGCACCAGGCGCGCCAGGCCCAGCCCGAGAGCGACGGCATCGTCATCATCCGCCCTGAGCAGGAGGGCGCGCTGGTCGAACGGTTGGGCGAGCACGAGTTCCGCCTCGTCGGCCGTCAGGTCGAGCGCGTCGTCGCGCTCAACGACGTCACCACGCCCGAAGCGCTGTCGTACATCGACTACGCACTCAAGCGGTTGGGCGTGCCGAAGATGCTCGCCAAGGCGGGCGCTCGCGACGGCGACATCGTGTGGATCGCCGGCTTCAGTTTCGAGTACCAGGACGAGGTGTAGCCCGTGCGCGTCGTGGCCAAGATCGGCACGTCGTCCATCACCGATCAGCTGGGCGTCATCGACACGTCGGTCATCGACGCGATGTGCGATCAGCTCGCTGCGCTGCGCGCCGCCGGGCACGAGGTCATCCTCGTCAGCTCCGGCGCGGTGTCGGCCGGTGTGTCGGCGTTGGGCCTCACGGCCCGCCCCACCGACATGCCCACGCTGCAGGCCATCTCGGCCGCCGGTCAGAGCCGTCTGATGGAGACCTACAACCGCTCGCTCGGTCGCCACGGCCTGGTGGCCGCGCAGGTGCTGCTGGTGCCGCACGACTTCGTCGACCGTCGCCAGTACCTCCACGCGCGGCAGACGCTGGTGCGGCTGATGGAGCTGGGGTGCGTGCCCATCGTCAACGAGAACGACGCCATCGCGGCCGACGAGTTGCGCTTCGGCGACAACGACCGCATCGCCACGCTGGTGGCGCACAACGTGGCGGCCGACCTGCTGGTGTTGCTCACCGACATGCCCGGTCTGTACACCGCCGACCCGCGGCACGACACGTCGGCCGAGCTCATCAGCGAGGTGCGCGCCGACGATCCGCTGCTGTCGGTGGAGGCCACCGCGAGCGGCAGCAACCGCGGCAGCGGCGGCATGGCCAGCAAGCTGTCGGCGGCGCGCATGGCGTCGTGGGCCGGCGTGCGGGCGGTCATCGCGAGCTCGGGTCGACCCGACGTGCTGGTCGACGCCGTGGCCGGTGTCGCCGTCGGCACCACGTTCCTGCCCAGCGATCGCAACCTGCCGGCACGCAAGCTGTGGATCGGTTTCGCCACCAACGTCGAGGGTGCGCTCGTCGTTGACGACGGTGCGCGTCGTGCACTCATCGAGCGCGGCACGTCGTTGCTGCCCGCCGGCATCACCGAGGTCATCGGCTCGTTCGGTTCGGGCGACGTGGTCGAGGTCCGCGACCTGCAGGGCCACACCGTGGCTCGCGGGATGGCACTGGTCGACAGCGACGTGTTGCGCGACATCAAGGGCAAGCGCACCACCGACCTGCCGAGCGACGTGGCCCACGAGGCCATCCACCGCGACGACCTGATGGTGCTCGCCGACCGCGGCTGAGGCGGTCGCGCTCAGCCGCGTGCGAAGTGGCGGCGCAGCTGGTCGAGCTCGGGTGCCTCGAGCAGCAGCAGCACGAGCACGTAGACGATGCAGCCCGCCACTGTGCCGACGCCGATGCGCAGCCACGCGCCCGCACCCTCGTTGTCGCCCACGAACCGGGCCACGAACCACACGGCCTCCGCCATCACCACCGAGGCGAGCAGCATGCGGGCGAGCGCGGTGTAGATCGACCGCAACGGGAAGCCGGGCACCTTGTACGACGTGATCTGCAGCGCCCACACCGACGTGACGAGGTACGCGACGGCGAACGCGACACCCAGCCCGAGCAGTCCGTAGCGGCCGACGAGCAGCAGCGCGAGCACGACGTTGATGATGTTCTCGACGAGGTTGATGATGAACGGCGTGCGTGCGTCGCGGTGCGCGTAGAACACGCGGGTGACGAAGAGGAACACGGAGAAGCCGACGAGACCGAGCGCGAACCCGCCGAGCGCCCGCGACGTGTTGAGTGCGTCCTCGGCGGTGACGTTGCCGTGTTGGAACGCGGCGCCGATGATGGGGCGGCGGAGCACGAACAGCCCGAAGCCGGCAGGGATGGTGACGAGTGCGATGAGGCGGATGCCGAGCGACGTGCGATCGATGAGGCCCTGCTTGTCCTTGCGGTTGATGGCGCTGCTCATCTCCGGCAGGAACGTGGTGGCGATGCTCATCGCGAGCAGACCGTGGGGGAGCACGAACCACAGGTAGGCACGTGAGTAGGCGAACACCGAGCCGTCGCCGCCACGCAACAGGTTGCGGATGAACACCAGCGCGACCTGGTTGGCCACCACATAGGCGAGCGCCCAGCCGGACAGGTTGCGCAAGGTGCGGACCGCCGGGTTCTTGAAGTCGGGCCGGAAGCGCAACCGCACGTCGGCGCGCAGCAGCGCCGGAACGAGCGCGACGGCCATCACCGCGATGCCGACGGTGGCGCCGCCGCCGAGCAGCCACCGCAGGCGGCTGTTGTCGAGCACGTCGTCGAGGGTGGGCACCGCGCCATCGGTGACCGACGGCACCATCAGCAGCGACGCGATGATGACCACGTTGGCGAGCACGGGTACCCACGCCGCGGCGAAGAACCGGCGCCGCGCGTTGAGCAACGACGTGGCCAACGCGTTGAGGCCGTAGAAGAAGATCTGCACCAGGAAGATGCGCGCCAGCACGGTGCCGACGTCGCGGTAGTCCTCGGCGTCGACGGTCGCCGCGACCAGCAGCGAGTAGAGGCGGAAGATCAGCGGCGCGAGCAGCACCGCCACGACGGTGATGACGGTGACGACGATGGCCGCCACCGTGACGACGGCGCTGGTGCCCTCCTCGTCGTCGTCGTCCTTCAGGCGGGTGAACAACGGCACGAGGCTGCTGCTGAGCACACCGCCGATGAGCAGTTCGTAGATCATGTTCGGCGTGCCGTTGGCCAGGTCGTAGGCGTCGGCCACGGCGCCGGGGGTGCCGAGCACGGCGCCCAGCACGGCCACTCGCACCACGCCCGTGACGCGCGACATGGCGGTGCCGGTGGCAACCGCCAAGTTCGACTTCAGCAGGCTGCCCACCCCGTGCAGGGTAGTCGGCACCGTCCGCCGGGTGAGGTTGCCCTCACCCGGCGGCCGGTGCCATCAGGTTCCCGAAGGGTCAGTCGCGACGCGGGCGCAGCGGCACGCGGTCGGCTTCACGCGAACCGGCGGCGTCGTCGACCGACACCACCAGCCAGCCGAGCGCACCCTGTGCGGCGGCCTGCACGGTGTCGACCGACGTCGGCAGCACCTGCGAGGTGGCCGGGTCGAGGACGCCGAAGTCGCCGTTGTTCACCGCAGGAGCGGTGGGGTCGTACACGCCGGTGGCGACGTCGTCGCCGGCGGCCAGCTGCAACACGGTGAAGGTCTGCACCGTGATGCCGATGGGGCCGGTGGCGCCGATGGCCTCGGTGAGCACGGGCAGCTGGGCGATGGTGCCGTTGTTCGGCGCGAACGCCGACCACACGTCGACGATGCCGCCCGTGGTGAGGCTGATCGTGTACGCCGCGAAGTCGCCGTCGGGTGCGCCGCCGGTGAGTAGGCCGCTGTCGACGCCGACGGTGACGTAGTCGGGCGTGCCGTCCATGTCGGTGTCGAGGTACACGTCGAACTCGGCGGTGGCCATCGTGGTGAACCGGTTGTTGGTGCTCACGTTCACCACGAGCAGGTCGCTGGTCGCGGAGAACGGGAACGACTGCACGCCGACGTCGCGTGCATCGGGCACGAGGTCGCTGCCGTTGTCACGGGCCGCGTCGGTGGCGATCCACTGGTACGTGTCGAACGTGCCGTAGTGGGTGCCCTTGTTGGTGAGCGTGATGCTCTTCGTGACGCGGTCGGCGCCGGCCTTCGGCGACGCCTGGATGTCGCTGAGGCCGTAGGGCACCAGCACCAGCGGGGCGCGCAGCGTGCTCACGCCGGCGGTGGCACCGCGCGGGGTGGCGACGAGGAGGCCGTTGATGTTGGCCTGCGCACCGAAGGCGTCGGCGCTCACGTCGGGCAGGTTCTGCGCGTCGCGGATCTTCAGCGTGACGGTGATGGTGCGGTTGCCCTTCGCCGGCACGGTGACCGCTGCGGGGCTGACCGTGGCGCTGAACCGCGAGAGGCCCAGGGTGTCGAGCTGCGTCGCCAGGTCGTAGGTGACCGACTTCGACGACGCGTTGTTCAACACGATGGTGCGGCTGGCCTCGTACGAGCCCTTGATCTCGGCGAAGCCGAACGCGAGGTGGTGTGCGCCGTTCTTGGTGGAGAACCAGGTCTGCGCCGACACGGCGGCCAACGGGTCGACCATGCCGGTGCCGCCGCGGACGACGTTCCAGTCACCGATGCGAGCCGGGTTCGCCGTGCTCATGAGGGCACCCTTGATCGCGAGCGGGCCCCACGTGGGGTGCGCCTGGCGGACGAGGAGGGCGATGCCCGCGGTGTGCGGTGCCGCCATCGAGGTGCCCGAGAGCAGGGTGCCCTCGGTGCCGCTGCCGACGAACGCCGACAGGATGTTCACGCCGGGCGCCGTGATGTCGGGCTTCGGTGCGTTGTCCTGGCGGAGGCCGTTCGAGGTGAAGCTGGCGAAGTTGGTGAACGCCGGGTTCGGGATGTCGACACCGCCGGTCAGCGTGATGGTGCTGCCGTCGGGGATGGCGACCGTGTTGGGCACGCCGACGAACGGGACGGTGGCGCCGGGGATGACACCCTCGACCGGCGGGAAGCCGGCGGCGTTGTTCACGAAGACGACGGCGAGGGCGCCGGCCTGCGAGCCGAGGATGGCGCGTGCGACGCGGTCGCAGACGCCGCGGTGCGTGACCACGATCATGCCGGTGGTGCCCGCGTAGTCGGCGGCGTCGCAGCCGAGCCCGACGTCGATGGTCTGACCGGTGATGGTGACGCCGGTGAAGTCGAACGCGTTCGAGTTCTGACCGGTGAAGGTGACGTCACCCGTGATCGACACGCCGGGGAGCGTGGCCGACGAGGTGTCGGCCGCGGCGACCGACAGTGCGGTGTTGGCCGTCGAGGGGCCACCCACGAGGTAGGCGTTGGGGCCGGCGTTGCCCGCCGACACCACCGAGAGCACGCCGAGCTTGGTGGCGTTGTCGATGGCGAGTGCGATCGGGTCGGTGGCGTTGCCCCAGTCGCTGCCGAGCGACATGTTGATGACGTTCACGCCGTCGGCGACCGCGCGGTCGATGGCGGCGAGGATGACGTCGTCGTTCACGCTGCCGTCGCAGCCGAACACCTTGTACGCCTTGATGGAGGCCTCGGGTGCGGCGCCGGGCGCCACGGTGAACGCGTTCGCCGTGAGCGTGGTGTCGTCGTAGGGGCCGGTGAACGTGCTGCCGTCGGCGAGCACACCCTGACCGGCTGCGGTGCCCGAGACGTGCGTGCCGTGCTCGCCGCAGGCGAGCGGGTCGGCGTCGGGTGCCGGGATGCTGGTGGCGTCGTCGTTCGCGTCGTAGGCGTCGCCCACGAAGTCGAAGCCGCCCGTGACCTTCGCGGTGGGGAAGGTGCCGGGCTCGATGACGGTGCGGTCGTTGGCCGTGTACTCGGCCGGGTCACCGCTGCCGCCGAAGTCGGCGTGGGTGTAGTCGATGCCGTCGTCGATGACGCCGACGGTCATGCCCTTGCCGGTGAGGCCGAGGCTCTTCCACACCTGCGGCGTGCCGGTGTAGGCGTTGGACGCGGCGTTGTCGCGGGTGATGGGGCGCGACACGTGCACGCCACTCACACCGGGCACGCTGGCGAGCGCACGGAGGTCCTTCACCTTGGCGCGCACCGTGACGGTGTTGAGCACGGTGCTGGTGGTGGTCTTCACCGTGGCGCCGGCCGCCTTCAGCGCCGGGGTCACGGCCTGCTGCGCGGCCTTCGCCTGCCGCTCGGCACCCTTCTTGTCGAACGCCTGGCCGGCGTTCTCGGCCTTCTCCTTGGCCGACCCGACCGAATCGGCGGCGAGCACGATGACCGCCGTGACCACCTTCTCGGGGTCGGTCTGGCTGGGCAGGTTGCCGAGGTCGAACGACGCGGGGACGCGTCGATGCTGGAACCGGGACTCGCGCTGCACCGGGCTCTGCGCGGTGACACCCGCTGCGAAGCCGATGGTGGTGAGCAGTGCGGCGCCCGTCGCGATGGCACGCTTCATTGAGGATCCTCTCCGTCTGTCGGCCTTCGTCGTGGTCGACTGCGGGGGACACTACGGCAGTTGCGAGCACGCCAAAAACAACACCACGGCCCGTGTCGTCACGACCACAGGGCAGCGCGATTCCTTCGATTGACCACGGGGTCAAGGCGACGGATAGGGTGCCGGCATGGCTCATCGTTTCGAGAGCGTCACGCAGGTCCGTCAGGGTCTCAAGGACGTCAACTACCTGGCCGACGAAGGCATCGCCGGCGTCGCCTTCCTGGCCGATCGGCTCGGCAAGCCGGTGCTCGTGGAGGGTCCGGCCGGTACCGGCAAGACCCAGCTCGCGAAGAGCATCGCCGAGATGACCGGCAGCCGCCTCATCCGCCTGCAGTGCTACGAGGGCCTCGACGAGAGCAAGGCGCTCTACGAGTGGAACTACAAGAAGCAGCTGCTGCGCATCCAGGCCGACAAGAACAGCGACTCGTGGACCGAGGTGCACGACGACATCTTCAGCGACGAGTTCCTGCTCACCCGTCCGCTGCTCGAGGCCATCAGCGCGCCCGATCCCGTGGTGCTGCTCATCGACGAGGTCGACCGCGTCGAGGTCGAGACCGAGGCCTTGCTGCTCGAGATCCTCTCCGAGTACCAGGTGTCCATCCCCGAGCTCGGCACCATCACCGCCAAGCAGATCCCGATGGTGTTCCTCACGTCGAACAACACCCGTGAGCTCAGCGAGGCCCTCAAGCGTCGCTGCCTCTACCTGCACGTCGACTACCCGAGCATGGACCGCGAGAAGGAGATCGTCCTCACCCGCGTGCCCGAGGTCTCCGACAACCTGGCCGACCAGATCGCCCGCATCGTGCGCAGCATCCGTCAGCTCGACCTGAAGAAGGCACCGTCGGTCAGCGAGACCATCGACTGGGCCCGCACCCTCGTGCTGCTCGGCATCGAGAACATCGACGCCCAGCAGGCGAAGGAGACGCTCCACATCCTGCTCAAGTACCAGACCGACATCGCCAAGGCCGCGAAGGAGCTCTCCGTCGACAAGTGAGTCGCGGGGAACACTGATGCTCGATCTGCTCGCCGGCTTCGTCACGGAACTCCGCAACGCGGGGCTCCCGGTGTCACTCACCGAGAACCTCGACGCCATGGAGGCGGTGCAACACATCCCCATCGAGGACCGAGAGGCGTTCAAGTACGCACTCGGCGCCACGATGGTGAAGAACAACGCGCACTGGCGGGCGTTCGAGACCGTGTTCGAGGTGTACTTCAGCCTGCGCGGGCCGGAGTACAAGATCGCCGAGGGCGACACCGACCTCGACGAGATGTGGCGCGAGATGCAGGAGCAGATGCGCCAGGGCGACAACCGTGGGGCCCAGGGCGGCACCATGGACCAGCTCACGCCCGAAGAGCTGGCGCAGATGCTGATGCAGGCGCTCATGAACGGCGACCAGGCCATGATGCGTGCCCTCGCCCGTCAGGCCGTGCAGCGCTTCGCCGGCATGGAGCCGGGGCGTCCCGTCGGCGGCACGTACTACCTGTACCGCACGCTGCGGAACCTCGACCTCGACGGCATGCTCGAGAAGCTCATGGAGGCCAGCCGCGAGGAAGTGGGCGGCGAGCTCACCGACCTCGAGGAGCGCCTCGAGCGCGACGAGTACAACGACCGCATCGAGCAGTTCAAGAAGGAGATCGAGGCCGAGATCCGTCGCCGCCTCGTCGCCGACCGCGGTGCCGAGGCCATGGCCAAGACCCTGCGCAAGCCGCTGCCCGAGGACGTCGAGTTCATGCACGCGTCGCGCGACGAGATGCAGAACCTGAAGAAGGCCCTGCAGCCGCTCACGCGCAAGCTCGCTGCGCGCCTCGCGCGCAAGCGTCGTCACGGCCGCAAGGGACCGCTCGACTTCCGCAACACCGTGCGCCACAGCCTCAGCTACGGCGGCGTGCCCGCCGAGCCGAAGTTCAAGTACCCGCGGCCGGCCAAGCCCGAGCTGATGGTGATCGCCGACATCTCCGGTTCCGTGGCGGCCTTCGCCCGGTTCACGTTGATGCTCGTCTACGCCATCCAGGGCCAGTTCTCGAAGGTGCGCTCGTTCGTGTTCATCGACGGCATCGACGAGGTCACCGACTACTTCCGTGGTGAGGAAGACATCGCCAACGCCATCCACCGCGTCAACACCGAGGCCGACGTGGTGTGGGTCGACGGGCACAGCGACTACGGCCACGCGTTCGAGGTGTTCTGGGAGCGCTACGGCAAGGACGTCGGCCCGAAGACCACCGTGCTGCTGCTCGGCGATGCGCGCAACAACTACCACGCGTCGCAGAGCTGGGTCATCAAGGAGATCCGCCAGAAGGCGCGCCACGTCTACTGGTTGAACCCCGAGCCGAAGAGCTACTGGAACACCGGCGACTCCATCGTCGGCGACTACGGCACGCACACCGACGGTGTGTACGAGTGCCGCAACCTTCGTCAGCTCGAAGGTTTCGTCGAGAAGCTCGCCTGACGGCCGGGCCGTCCGTGCGGCGATTCGGCAGCGCCACCCAACTGCGTCTCGACGCCGTCGTCTTCGGCTACTTCATGCCCATCGGCATGCTGTTCGTCGGTGTGTCGCGGTTCGTGCGCGAGGAGCTCCGCGGGGGCGACTTCGTGGTGGGTCTGGCCACCACCATCTTCTTCGTCAGCGCCATCGTGGCGCGCCCGTGGGCCGGCCGGATGATGGACCGTATCGGGCGAAGACCGTTCATCGTGCCGCCGCTGTTCGGCATGGCCGTCACCACCGTGCTCATCGGGCTCAGCGGCGAGGTGTGGATGGTGGTCGTGCTGCGCATCGTGCAGGGCGCGATGGGCTCGATGCTGTACACCGCGATGGCGGCGACGGCCACCGACCTCGCACCGCCCGAGCGTCGTGGCGCGGCCATGGCCCGGCTGAGCGTGATGGTGTACCTCGGCTTCGCGATCGGGCCGTTCGTGGGCGAGTTCCTGTTCGGCCGGCACCACTGGTGGCTGTTCGCCGTCGCCGGCGGCCTCACCGTGATCTCGGGGCTCGTGGCGCTCGGGCTGCCCGAGACCCGCCCCGACGTGGCCGACGACGGCGCACCGCCGATGCGGTGGAAGGCGATGGTGCGCACGGTGGCACGGCCCGGGTTCGCGCAGTTCACCGTCGGCTTCGGCTACGCGTGCCTGATCAGCTTCCTGCCGAAGTACTCACGCGAGGTCGGGCTCGGGCAGTCGGGTCCGCTGTTCGTGACGTTCGCCATCTGCACGCTGCTCGTGCGGGCCGTCAGCGGGCCGATGGGGGACAAGGTCGGCTATGCGATGGTGGCGTTGCCGGGCGTGGTGTGCATCGGCCTCGGGTTGGCGTCGCTGGCCCTGGCCCCGCAGGCGTGGATGGCGTTCCCCGCCATCGCGCTGGTGGGCATCGGGTTCGGCGGTTCGTTCCCTGCGCTCACGGCGCTGGCGGCGCAACGCGCACCCGACGCGGCACGCGCGGCGGCACTCGGCACGTTCCTCAGCTTCAACGACCTCGGCAGTGCGCTGGCCGGCCCGCTGGTGGGCGCGCTCGGTGAGCAGCTCGGCTTCCGCTGGGTCTACGGCGCGCCCGCCCTGGTCAGCATCGCCGGCGCCATGGTGGTGGTCTCCCTCCTCCCCACCCGCACCCCCGCCCCGCGAACTCAAGTTCGCGGGGACAGCGCGCGAACTTAAGTTCGCGGGGGCTCAGCTGCGCTGGTAGTTGGGGGCTTCCTTGGTGATGGTCACGTCGTGGGGGTGGCTCTCGTTGCGGCCCGCCGTGGTGACCCGCATGAACCGTGCCCCGCTGCGCAACGCTGGCAGGGTGGCGGCGCCGGCGTAACCCATGCCGCTGCGGAGGCCGCCGACGAGCTGGTACACCACGTCGCCGAGCGTGCCGGCGTAGGGCACGCGACCCTCGATGCCTTCGGGCACCAGCTTGCGCGACTGGCCGGCCACCTGGCTCTGCGCGGTGGCGTAGCGGTCGGCGCCGAGGCCCTGCATCGCGCCGAGCGAGCCCATGCCGCGGTAGCTCTTGTAGCGGCGGCCCTCGAACAGCTCGAGCTCGCCCGGTGCCTCGTCGGTGCCGGCGAGCAGGGAGCCGAGCATCACGCAGTCGGCGCCGGCCGCGATGGCCTTCACGACGTCGCCCGAGTAGGTGATGCCGCCGTCACCGATGACCGGGATGCCGCGCTTCCGGGCGTGCTGGGCGGTGAAGTAGATGGCCGACAGCTGCGGCATGCCGGCGCCGCTGACGACGCGGGTGGTGCAGATGGAACCGGCGCCCACGCCCACCTTCACGGCCGAGGCACCCGCCTTGTGCAGCGCGTCGACACCCTCCTCGGTGACCACGTTGCCGGCCACGATCGGCAGGTCGGGCCACGAGCCACGGATGCGTTCGATGGCCTTGATGACGCCGGCGGAGTGGCCGTGCGCGGTGTCGAGTGCGACGGCGTCGACGCCCATGGCCACCAACGCCTCGACGCGTTCCTCCAGATCGGCGCCGACGCCCACGGCGGCGGCACAGCGCAGGCGACCGCCCGCGTCCTGCGTCGCGTTGGGGAACTCCTGGCTCTTCTGGATGTCCTTCACCGTGATGAGCCCGGTGAGGCGGCCGTCGTCGTCGACGAGGGGCAGCTTCTCGATGCGGTACTGCTGGAGGATGGCCTTGGCCTCCTTCAGCGTGGTGCCGAGCTTGGCGGTGATGAGCCGGTCGCTGGTCATAAACTCGGTGACGAGGCGGTCGTAGTCGGACGGCTCGCAGAACCGCATGTCGCGGTTGGTGAGGATGCCCACGAGTCGGCCGTCGGGGTCGGTGATCGGCATGCCGCTGAACTTGAAGCGGCTCATCAGCTCCTCGGCGTCGGCGAGCGTGGCGGTGGGCGGCAACGTGACCGGGTCGGTGATCATGCCGCTCTGGCTGCGCTTCACCTTCTGCACCTCAGCCGCCTGGTCGGCGATGGGGAGGTTGCGGTGGATGACGCCGATGCCGCCCTCGCGGGCCATGGCGATGGCCATGCGGGCCTCGGTGACCTTGTCCATCGCGGCGCTCACGATGGGCACCTGCAACTCGATGTCGGCGGCGAACGTGGCCGACGTGTCGACGGTGTCGGGCAGCACGTCGCTGTAGCCGGGCACCACCACCACGTCGTCGAAGGTGAGGGCTTCGAAGCGGTCGAACAGGTCGTCGTTGCTCATGCGGATGCTCCGTGGGTGAGGGGAGGGGTGGCGGCGCGTGCCGCGCAGAGATGGGCGAGCGCGGTCACCAGCAGGCGGTGCTCGGTCTGGTGCATTCTCGCCTCGAACGTCTCGATGGTGTCGTCGGCCAGGATGGGCACCACGTCGGTGGCGAGCACCGGGCCGTCGTCGACGCCCTCGTCGGGCACGAGGTGCACCATCACGCCGCTCGAGGTGCGGCGGCCCTCGCGGGCTTCGGCGAACGCTCGGTCGATGGCGTGCGTGCCGGGCAGCTCGCCGGGCAGTGCGGGGTGCAGGTTCACCACCATGCCGGGGAACCAGCCGAGGAAGTTCATGGTGAGCACTCGCATCCAGCCGGCGAGCACCACCCAGTGCGGGTCGAACCCGGTGACGATGTCGGCGAGCCGTGCGTCGTAGTCGGCCCGGTCCTCACCGGCGCGGCGGCCGATGTGCACGCCGGGGACGCCGGCCTGGTCGGCGCGCTGGAGTGCGAACGCATCGGCCCGGTCGCTCACCACCGCGGCGACGGTGGCACGCAACCGACCGTCGGCGCAGGCGTCGAGGATGGCCTGGAGGTTCGAGCCGTTGCCCGATGCCATCACGACGAGGCGAGGGAGCGACTCCATGGTTCGACGCTAGGCGCGCGCCCGGAGCACCCCTCGCCGGCTGAACAAAAAGTCTCCGCGCGCCTGATTCGCGGGCGACGTCACACGCATTCCACCGGAACGGTGGGCCTGGCGCGACGTCACGGGGTGGTGAGGTGGTGGAGTTTGGCGGGGTTGAGCACCAGGCGAACGGCGACGATGCGCTCGTCGAGCACCTCGAACGCCACCACCATGGACGCCGCGCTGCCGCGGCGCACCAGCAGCCCGGGCTCGCCGTTCACCCGGTGCAGTTCCACGGTCACCGACGGGTCGATGCGTGCGACGACGTTGACCAGGAACCGGCTCACCCGGTCGGCACCCTGCACGGGGCGGCGGGCGGCGTGCACGTCGCGACCGCCGTCGCTGACGAGCACGACGTCGTCGGCGAGGATGCGCCGGAGGTCGTCGACCTGATGGAACGCGCACGCGGCGAGGAACGCCTGCACCAGCTCGTCGGCCGTCGTCGTGCCCGTGGACGGCGCGACATGGCGGCGTTCGTCGCGCACGCGCTGGCGCGCCCGGCTGGCGATCTGGCGGCAGGCCTCCTCGCTCCGATCGACGACCGCAGCGATGGCCGAGTACGGCTCTCCGAAGACGTCGGCGAGCAGGAACACGGCGCGCTCGACGGGCGCGAGCCGCTCGAGCACCACCAGGAAGCCGAGTGTGAGCGACTCCGCCCACTCGAGAGCGTCGGCCGGGTCGCCGTCGGTGAGCAGCGGTTCGGGCAGCCACGGGCCGACGTACTGCTCGCGTTGGCGTTGCGCCGACTTCAGCACGTCGAGTGCCCGCCGGGAGGCGACGGTGGTCCACCATGCGGCCGGTCGTTCGACGGCGTCGCGTGCGGCGGGGACGAGACCCTGCCACCGCACCCACGTGTCCTGCACCACGTCGTCGGCGTCGCTGAGCGAGCCGAGCATGCGGTAGGCGAGCCCGCGCAGGCGCGGCCGTTCGGCCTCGAACGCGGCGAGTGCGTCGTCGTCGGTCATCGCCCGGCCCATCGCAGCACCTCGGCTGCGGCGGCCTCGGCGCTGGCCATCGATGCGTCGAGGAGGTGCCCTTCCGGCCCCACCCAGTCGCCGGCGAGTGCGACGCCCTGCACCCCGCTCGACCGTGGCCGACCGGGCAGGCCGCCGTGCTCGGCCGTGGCGATCGCTCCCACCACCGTCATGCGGTGAAGGTAGCGCGACTCCACGACGGCGGCGTCGTCGATGCCGGCGAGCGCGGCATGTGCGGTCAACTCGTCGCGGGTACCGGCGTGGTCGTGCTGTTCGCCCGGTGCGAGGTAGCGGGCGACGTGCACCACGGTCGTGCCGTCGGGCGCCAGCCTCGCCGCCGTGCCGTGGTCCGACAGGTACAACGGCTCGTCGAGCCCGAGCAGCACCGGCACGGTGGGCGGACGGGCGGCCCCGAGGTCGAGGCACGCGGCCTCGACGGCGGGCCCGACCCCGAACGGTTCGCGACCGAGCAGGGTGGCGGCCGCGCCGGGGTCGGCGACGGCCACCACCGCGGCGTCGGCCACGAAGTGCTGCTCGCCGGTGGTGACCACCACGTCGGTGCCGTCGCGTCCGACGGCGGTCGCGGCGAGCGGACGGACATCGACGTCCTTGGCGAGTTGGTCGACGAGCACCTGCCATCCGCCGTCGAGGTAGCGCACACCCTTGTCGAGCGTCTGCTGCAGTTGGGCCACCACCATGTCGGCGGCCGTGATGTCGGGCGCGTTCGAATAGGTGCTGACCCGCGTGATGGCGGCCATCATCCGGTGCGCGTCGGGCGGCAGCCGCAGCGACGTCATCCAGTCGGCGAGCGAACGGCCGGCCAACGAGCGGGCATCGAGGCGCGGCAATCGCGTCATCACCGCACCGAGCGCGGCGCGACCGCGCCAACCGAGGTACGGCGACCGCAGCAGCGTCGCCACGCCCGACGGTCCGACGCCCACGGTGCCGCCGTCGCTGAAGTGCAGCGCGCCGGGCGCGGCACCGGTCCACCGCACGTCGAGCGTGCGCAGCACGCGGTCGGCGGCCCCGTCGAGGTAGAGCGCGTGGGGACCGCGGTTCCAGAGGAAGCCGTTGCGCTCGTCGGTACGGCCGCGGCCGCCGGGCCCGCCGGGGTCGAGGACCGTCACACGGAGCCCGCCGCGTTGCAGGAGCCGGGCGGCGGTGAGCCCGGCCAGGCCGGCGCCGACCACGACGACGTCGGTTCGTTCGATGTGCTCGTTCATGACCGTCTCGACGATCGAGCGGGTCGAGTTGTGACAGGTCAGTCGACGAGGTGCACGGTGCGGCCCGGGCCGCCGGCGGCGACGAGCTCGCCGATGCGCCAACTGGGCTCGTCGATCAGGCCCTGCACGGCGTCGGCCTCGGCGGGCGAGCACACCAGCACCATGCCGACGCCCATGTTGAGTGTGCGGTACAGCTCGTCGGTGGGCATGCCGACGGTGATCTCGCGCACCAGCCGGAACAGCGGCGGCACCGGCCACGACCCGAGCTGGATGCGCGCATCGACCCCGTCGGGCAGCACGCGTGGCAGGTTCTCGGGCAGGCCACCGCCGGTGATGTGGGCGAGCGCCTTCACACGGCCACTGCGCAACACCTTGTCGAGCACCGGCAGGTAGTTGCGGTGCGGCCGGAGCAGCGTGTCGCCGAGCGGGGCGTCGAACCCGGGCGGCACGGTGTCCATCGGCAGCCAGTCGAAGATCTTGCGCAGCAACGAGTAGCCGTTCGTGTGCGGGCCGTTCGAGCCGACACCGATGAGCACGTCGCCGGGGGAGAGCACACCGTTGGGCAGCAGGTCGGCGCGATCGACCACGCCCACCAACGTGCCGGCGATGTCGAACGCACCGTCGGCGTACACGCCGGGCATCTCGGCGGTCTCGCCGCCGAGCAGCGCGCAGCCCGACACCTCGCACGCCTCGGCCATGCCGGTGACCACCTCGGCCACCTGATCGGCGTCGAGCTTGCTGCTCGCGATGTAGTCGAGGAAGAACAGCGGCCGCGCGCCCTGCACGAGCACGTCGTCGATGCAGTGGTTGACGATGTCCATGCCGACACCTCGGTACTTGCCGAGGCGCGCGGCGAGCTCCACCTTGGTGCCCACACCGTCGGTGCTGGCGACGAGCAGCGGGTCGTCCATCTCCTTGATGGCGGCCAGGCTGAACACGCCGCCGAAGCTGCCCACGCCGCGCAGCACGGCGGCGCCGTGGGTGCGTTCGACGGCGGCCTTCATCTGCTCGACGGCACGGGTGCCCTCGTCGATGTCGACGCCGGCGGCCGCGTACGAACGGAGCTGCGCACCGATGGCGCGCCATCCGATGTCGCGTCGCACCTGCATGCCGTCGAACCGCACGCTGCGCATGCGTTCGTACGCCGCGGCGCGGGCGTCGGCCAAACCGGCGCCGATGCCGGTGACGGCCAGCACTCGACCGCCGGTGACCACGCTGCCGTCGGTGCCTGCGGGGAACAGCAGCGAATGGTCGCTGTCGTGACCGAAGTCGATGGGCGCGCCGGTGGCCGGTACCGCGGGGTAGCCGGGTGCGGCGGCCACGACCGTGCAGCTCGCACCCGCTGCGCCGATGCGGCGATCGCCGAGTGCACCGTCGCAGCACGCCAGCGCGAGGTCGGCGAGGTCGTCGGTGACCAGCGGCAGCACCGCCTGCGCCTCGGGATCGCCGAAGCGGCAGTTGAACTCCAACAGGCGCGGGCCGTCGGGAGTGAGCATCAGCCCCGCGTACAGCACCCCGATGTACGGCGCGCCGACGTCGGCGAAGTGGTCGAGCACCGGCTGGATGAACGTAGCCGTGAGCTCGTCGGGGTCGTAGGGGATGGGGGCCGGGGCGTAGGCACCCATGCCGCCGGTGTTGGGG
Organism: Actinomycetota bacterium; assembly: GCA_039796575.1. Taxonomy (GTDB): domain Bacteria; phylum Actinomycetota; class Acidimicrobiia; order Acidimicrobiales; family Ilumatobacteraceae; genus UBA668. Next base: position 64,063 of record JBDKJP010000078.1, on the reverse strand, counting down.
CCGGTGTCGCCCTCGCCGATGCGCTTGTGATCCTGCGCCACGGGCAGCGGGCGGGCGACGTTGCCGTCGCACATCGCCATCAGGCTGCACTCCGGACCGGTGAGGCGCTCCTCGAGCACGATGGGGCCCTGCTCGACGAGCTCACGGATGGCCGCCTCGGTCTCGTCGTCCGAGTCGGGCACGATGACGCCCTTGCCGGCGGCGAGGCCGTCGAGCTTCACGACGACCGGCTTGCCGAACGACCGCCACCACGCGATGGCCTCGTCGGCCGACGACGACATGTGGAACGCCGGCGACGGCAGGCCCAACGTCTGCGCCAGGGTGCGCGTGAACCCCTTGCTGCTCTCGAGCTTCGCCAGCCCGGCGCTCGGGCCGAAGCACGGCACCCCTTCGTCGGCGCAGCGATCGGCCACGCCCGCCACCAGCGCTGCCTCGGGGCCGACGATGACGAGATCGGCGTCGATGGGCGACGGGAGGTCGGACGCGATGCGCACCGCATGGCCGTGGCGGCCGCACGCCCACGCGATGGCGGCCTCGCGGCCACCCGAACCGATGACGAGCACCCTCACGCCAGTACTCCTTCGAACGACAGCTTCGGCGGCGCCTCGTCGACCGGCATCGGGTAACGACCGGTGAAGCAGCCGTTGCAGTAGCCGGCGCTCTGGCCGTCGCCCGCCGGGTTGATGGCGCGCATCATGCCCTCGAGCGACAGGAAGTGCAGCGAGTCGGCGCCGATGAGGTCGCGGATCTCGTCGACGTTCAGCCGTGCGGCCATCAGATCACCGTCGTGCCCCATGTCGACCCCGAAGTGGCACGCGTGGGTGATGGGCGGGCAGGTGATGCGCACGTGCACCTCGGTGGCGCCGGCGTCGCGCAGCAGCTTCACCAGCGGCCCGGCGGTGGTGCCGCGGACGAGCGAGTCGTCGATCATCACCACGCGCTTGCCCGCGAGGTTCTCCGTGAGCGCGTTGAACTTCAGCGCCACGCCACGCTCGCGCAGGTCCTGCGTCGGCTCGATGAACGTGCGGCCGATGTAGCGGTTCTTGATGAGGCCGTCGTTGTGGGCGATGCCGCTCTGCCGGCTGTAGCCGATCGCGGCAGGGATGGAGCTGTCGGGCACGGGGATGACCACGTCGGCCTCGACACCCGACTCGATGGCCAACTGCTCACCGAGGCGCTGGCGCACGTGGTGGATGTTCTGGCCGGCCCAGTTGCTGTCGGGGCGGCTGAAGTACACGAACTCGAACGTGCACCGCGCCGGCTCGGCAGCGGGCGTCAGCGCCTGGCGGCGGTGCATCTCGGCGCCCTGCAGCGTGACGATCTCGCCGGGACGGACCTCGTCGATCTCGACGCAGCCGAGCGTGTTGAGGGCGCAGGTCTCGGACGCCACGGCATGGCCGCCGTGCGGCAGTCGCCCGACGTGCATCGGCCGGAAGCCCCACGGGTCGCGCACCGCGATGACGCGGTCGTTGACGAGGCACACCAACGAGAACGCGCCCTTCCACGCGGGCAGCGTGCGCTCGATGCGGTCCTCCCAGCAGCGGCCACCGGCCGCGGCGAGCATCAGCGTGACGACCTCGGTGTCGCTCGTGGCGGTGAGGCCGAAGCCGCGCGCCAGTAGTTCGTCACGCAGCGCCGACGCGTTGACCAGATTGCCGTTGTGCGCCACCGCGAGCGGGCCGTGCATCGTCTCGACCGTGAACGGCTGGATGTTCTTCTGCGAGTTGCCGCCGGTGGTGCTGTAACGGGTGTGGCCGATGGCGTGGTAGCCCGTGAGCCCCGCCATGCTGGCCGGGGTGAACACGTTCGACACGAGGCCGGAGTCCTTGTGCACACGCACCCGCGACCCGTCGCTGATGGCGATGCCGGCGGCCTCCTGGCCGCGGTGCTGCAGTGCGAACAGGCCGAAGAACGTGAGCTGGCCGAGGCCCTCACCGTGCGGGGTGGAGGCGCCGAACACGCCGCACTCCTCGTGAGGTGCGTCGTCCCAGCAATGGTCGTCGTGATCATGGTCAGTGGGAAACACGATGCAGGCTCTCCATGATGCGGGGCGGCACGGGGTAGGCGCCCGGTTCGAACGTGGTGCCCGTGAGGCGTTCGAAGGCGGTGATGTAGCGGCGGGTGGTCTCGGCCCACACCTCGGCGGGCAGCACGGGTGGCTCGCCGTCGCCGCGGTAGCCGGCGGCCAGCAGGGCTCGTCGCACGACCTCCTTGTCGAGGCTCTCGGGCTCCTCGCCCGCGTCGAGGCGCGCCTCGTAGCTGTCGGCGACCCAGTAGCGCGACGAGTCGGGGGTGTGCATCTCGTCGATCAGCAGCAGCGACCCGTCGGCAGCCGTGCCGAACTCGTACTTCGTGTCGGCCAGGATGAGCCCTGCCTCCGCCGCCTTCTGCTGGCCACGCTGGAACAGCAGGATGGCGGCCTCGACCACCTCGCCCCAGCGGCGGTGCTCGACGAGGCCACGCTGGGCCACCTCGGCCACCGTGAGCGGCACGTCGTGTGCACCGTCGTTGCCCTTCGTGGTGGGAGTGACCAGCACGTTGGGCAGCACCATGTTCTTGCGCAGGCCATCGGGGAAGCGGTGGCCGTAGATCTCCCGGGCGCCGTCGGCGTACTGCTGCCACAGCGACGTGCTGGTGACACCGGTGATGTAGCCGCGCACGATGACCTCGACCGGCAGCGGGGTGGCCGCACGGGCGACGAGCACGTTCGGGTCGGGGACGGCGACGACATGGTTGGGCACGATGTCGGCGGTCTCGGCGAACCACCACGCCGCCAGCTGGTTCAACACCTGGCCCTTGTACGGCACGCCCGCGATGATGCGGTCGAACGCCGACAGGCGGTCGGTGGTGACGAACAGGCGGCGGCCCTCACCGTCGTCGTCGGGCAACGCATACGAGACGCGCACCTTGCCGTCGCGACGATCGGGCAACGGCAGGTCGATGTCGAGGAACGGCTCCATCACACCCCCCGGGCGTGGCGGACGCCCTGCTCGAACAATGGCAGACCCAGGCCGCCCGTCGCGCCGCGACCTCGTCGCGGATGCTGGCGGGCGAGCACGTGGTTCTCGGGGTGGGGCATCAGCCCGAGCACCACACCGGTCGGGTCGCACACACCGGCGACGTCGCCCTGCGAGCCGTTCGGGTTGTGCCCCGCGTAGCGCAACGCCACCTGGCCCGCCGCCTCGAGCGACGCCAGGTCGGGATGCACGTAGCGACCCTCGCCGTGCGCCACGGGGCACTCGATGTCGTCGAGCCCGGTGGTCCACACGCAGCGGCTGGCGGGCGCCTCGAGGCGCACCCACTCGCACTGGAAGTGCCCGCTGTCGTTGTGGCCGAGCGAGCCGGGGAGCAGGCCGGTGCGGGTGAGCACCTGGAAGCCGTTGCAGATGCCGACGACGGGCTTGCCGGCAGCCACGAACGCGGTGAGCTCGTCGCCGACGCCGTGCGAGAGCTCGAGGCTCCACATGCGTCCGGCGCCCAGTGCGTCGGCGTAGCTGAACCCACCGGCGGCGACGAGCAGTTGAGCCCCACGCAGCAGCGTCGGGTCGGCCAGCAGTTCGGCGAGGAGCACGATGCGCGGCGTGGCACCGGCGAGCTCGAGGGCGAACGACACGTCGTGGTCACGGTTGGTGCCGGGCGCCGCCAGCACCACTGCCTGCGGTCGGTTCATCGTGCACCCCCCGTGAACGCCTCGACCAGCTGCTCGAGGGCGAGCTCGATGCCCGGTGCCACGAACGTCGGCTCCTCGGTGACGAAGCCGATCACGGTGACGTCGCCGACCGCCTCGGCGAACCACGGCAGGTCGTCGGGAGCCAGCTCGCAGACGAACCGGCCGTTGCTCTCGGCGTACAGGCCGGTGACGAGGTCGGGGTGCGGCACGCGGTCGATCTCGACGCCCAACCGTCCACCGATGGCCATCTCCGCGAGTGCGACGGCGAGGCCGCCTTCGCTGAGGTCGTGGCAGGCGGCGACGCGACCGGTGCGCAGCGCGGCGTGGAGGCGGCGGTAGCGCTCGTGCACGTTCGCCACCGGCGCCGGCACCACGCCACCCGGCACGCCACGCACCATCGAGTAGTGGCTGCCGCCGAACTCGGTTCGCGTGTCGCCGACCTGCACGAGCGCGTTGCCGGCCCGCTTGAGGTCGGGGGTCACCACCACGTCGGCGTCGGGCACGTGGGCCATCGCCGTGATGACCAACGTCGGCGGCACCGCGTGGCGTTGGCCGTCGCTGCCGAGGTATTCGTTGTTCAACGAGTCCTTGCCGCTCACGAACGGGGCCGCGTGCTCGAGCGCTGCATCGCAGCAGCCCTGCACCGCCATCACCAACTCGCCGAGCGTGGTCTCGCGTCGCGGGTCGCCCCAGCTGAAGTTGTCGAGCAGGCTCACCAGGTCGGGGTCGGCGCCGACGGCCACCACGTTGCGGATGGCTTCGTCGATCACGCTGTGCGCCATGCGCTCCGGGTCGAGCAGACCGAACCACGGGTTCACGCCGATACCCACCGCAATGCCGTGTCGGTCGCCGGGCTCGGCCAGCACCACGCCGTCGGCATGGCCGTCGTGGTGGGCGCCGACCAGCGGACGCACCACGGTGGCGCCGCGGATCTCGTGGTCGTAGCGACGCACCACCCGCTCCTTCGACGAGATGTTGGGATGGGCGAGCAACATCAGCAGCATCTGCGCCGGCATCGCGCACGGGGGCATCGGCACCTCGGTGCGGTCGGGCTGCGGCAGCACGGCGGTCATCGACCGCTGCGGTCGACCGTCGTGCAGGAAGTGCGTGTCGAGTTCGAGCACGGTGAGGTCGCCGGCGCGCACGCGCAGCAGGCCGTCGCCGGTGAACGTGCCGAGGCTGACGGCCTCCACGCCGTGCTTCGCGCACACCGCCTGCATCTGCGGCCAGGTGGCCGGCGGCACGGCGAACACCATGCGCTCCTGGGCCTCGCTGAGCCAGATCTCCCACGGTCGCAGGCCGGGGTACTTCAGCGGCGCGAGGGTCACGTCGACGTCGGCACCGACGCCCTCGGCCATCTCGCCGACCGCGCTGCTCAACCCACCGGCGCCGCAGTCGGTGACTGCGGAGTAGAGGCCGTGGCACTCGGCCATCGCGTCGATGACCAGCTTCTCCACGATGGGGTCGCCGATCTGCACGCTGGCACCGGCGACGTCGCCAGTGGTGGCGTCCATCGTGGCGCTGCTGAACGTGGCGCCGCGCAGACCGTCGCGACCGGTGCGGCCACCGATGACCACCACGAGGTCGCCGGGCTGCGGGCCGGGCAGCTCCGGCACGTCGTCGGCCACACCGATGCAGCCCGCGTACACCAGCGGGTTGGCGATGTACCCGGGGTCGTAGAGCACCGCGCCGGCCACGTTGGGCAGGCCGATCTTGTTGCCGTAGTCGGCCACGCCGGCGATGACGCCGCTCTCGATGAGGCGCGGGTGCAGCACGCCCTCGGGCAGTCGGTCGGCCGGCAGGTCGGTGGGCCCGAAGCAGAGGATGTCGGTGACGGCGATGGGGTGGTGCGCAGCACCCATGACGTCGCGGATGACACCGCCGACGCCGGTGTTGCTGCCACCGAACGGCTCGATGGCCGACGGGTGGTTGTGGGTCTCGGCCTTCACGGCGAGCGTGGTGCCGGGGGAGTAGGTGACGATGCCGGCGTTGCCGACGAACGCGCTCTTCACGAACGGCGCCGCGATGCGGTCGGTGCAGTCGCGCAACTGCTTGAGCAGCGGCGTGATCTGCTCGCCGTCCGGCGTGGTGATGCGCGCCCGGAAGGTCTTGTGACTGCAGTGCTCGCTCCACGTCTGCGCCAGCGTCTCGAGCTCGACGTCGGTGGGCTCGCGGCCCACGCCGCGGTAGTGCGCGGCGATGGCGTGCAGTTCGGCCAGGTCGAGGCTCAGCCCGCGTTCGCGGCTCAACGCCTGGAGCGCGTCGTCGTCGAGGGTGGTGACGGTGACATGGTCGACCGTGCGATCGGCGGTGGCCGCGGCGTCGATGAAGTGCGGCTCGATCGGCGCAGGCGCCCATCGCTCGATGACCTGGTTGGCCAGCAGCCGGCGGGCGATGGCCTGGCGCTCCACCTGCGTGAGGTCGCCCCGCACGTCGAACAGCCGGCCGGTGGCCACCGCCACGTCGGGCAGGCCGACGGTGCGCATCGCGAGCTGGATCGCGGTGGCCGCGGGGTCGGTGACGCCCGGCAGCAGGGCGGTCTCGATGCCCTCGGTGGGCACGTCCCACGTGCCCGTCTGGAGCAGCGGGTCGACGAGCACGGCCTCGAGCTCGGCGAGGTGGTCGTGCGGCAGGTCGTCGGCGAAGAACACCACGTCGGCCACCTCGACGGCGGTGACCGCCGTCAGGCCGAGGGCGTGCGCATCGGCCACCAGCCCTGCTGATCGCGGGTCGACGCCCCTACTGCGAATGGTCAGTCGCGCTCCGGAGCCCACCGCGACGACGGTAGGCGCGCGCGTCGCCGACCCCCTCCGCGCGCGAACGAAAAGTAAGCCCTTTCACCCCGACGTCGGGCGGAATCCACCGTTCCGGTGGGATGGGCGCGACCTCGGCCGGGCCGCGTCGGAGTGGGTGACGTCGCGGAGATTCCACCGTTCCGGTGGGATGGGCGCGACCTCGGCGGGGGACGGTAGGGTCGGCCGACGTGACTCGACTCGTTCTCGTTCGGCATGGTGAATCGAACGTCACGGTGAACCGCATCATCGGCGGGCCCCGGACGTGCAACGGGTTGTCGGCCCTCGGGCGGCAGCAGGCCGAGCGCCTGCGCGACCGCTGGGCGGCGAACGCCGAGCTCACCGCCGACGTGCTCGTCGCCAGCCAGTACCCGCGTGCGTTCGAGACGATGCAGATCGTGGCGCCCGCGCTCGGCGGTGGCGACATCGTGCGCGACGAGGGCTTCGGCGAGCACGACCCTGGCCCCGAGTGCGACGGCTTGAGCTACGACGAGTTCGTCGCCCGCCACCCCGAACTGTCGAAGCGCTGGGACGACCACGACCCGTTCGCCACCACGTTCCCGGGCGGCGAGACGGTGGCCGCGTTCCAGTTCCGCGTCGGTCAGGCCGTGCGCCGCACCATCGAGGCGTACGAGGGCCGCACCGTGGTGATCGCCTGCCACGGCGGTGTGGTCGACGCCGTGCTGCGGCTGGCGCTGAAGGCACCGGCGATGGGGGCGTTCGAGATCAACACCGTCAACACCTCGATCACCGAACTGGTGCTGGCGAAGCAGAACACGTGGCGGCTGGTCCGCTACAACGACAGCGCCCACCTGGCCGGCCTCCCGGCCCACACCAACCAGAGCTGACCCATGACCGACCGGGCCGACGTGGTGGTGGTGGGCGCCGGATCGGCCGGGGCGGTGCTCGCGTCGCGCCTCAGCGACGACCCGACCCGTCGGGTGCTGCTGCTCGAGGCCGGGCCCGATCACCGCAGCGCCGACACGCCGGCGTCCATCCGCGGTCGCTCGTTCCTGCAGGCGATGCGCGAGCCGGGTCGCACCTGGCCGGGGCTCGATGCGGTGCGTACCGCCGGACAGGCGCCACGCCTGTACGTGCGTGGCCGCGGCGTGGGTGGTTCGTCGGCGGTGAACGCGATGGTGGCGTTGCCGGGCGTGCCCGACGACTACGACGAATGGGCGCGGCTCGGCGCCGAGGGATGGGAGTGGGACCAGGTCGAGCCGTGGTTCGACCGCACGGCACTGGCGCTGCGGCGCGTGGGGCTCGACGAGCTCGGTGTGATCGGCGGCGCGCTCATCGCCGCGGAACCCGAGGCCGAGCCGGCGGTGCTCACCCGTTCGGGCAACGGTGCGCGCGCCTCGGTGAACGACGTCTACCTCGAGCCGGTGCGCGTGCGCCCGAACCTGGAGGTGCGCGGCGACGCACAGGTGGCGGCCGTGCTCCTCGACGGCCGCCGCGCCGTCGGGGTGCGACTGCTCGACGGCACGGAGATCGAGGCGGGTGCCGTGGTGCTGTGCGCCGGTGCCATCCATTCACCCGCGGTGCTGTTGCGCAGCGGGGTCGATCGGCCCGGCATCGGGCAGGGGTTGCAGGACCATCCGTCGTTCCCCATCACGCTGCGCAGGCTCGACGGCGGGGCGATGGCCGACGAGCTCACCGTCACCGCGCTGCTGCGCGGTCGCCACGCCGACGTCGACGACCTGCAGGTGCTCGCGTTGGAGGACGCCGATCCGGCGGTGCCGGGTCTCGCCGTGCTGCTCGGCGCGCTGATGCACGTGCACTCCCGGGGTTCGGTGACGTTGGCGAGCGACGACCCTGCGGCTGCGCCTCGTGTCGACTTCGCGATGCTGAGCGACGAACGAGACCTGCCGGCGATGCGGGCCGCAGTGGAACTCGTCGAGCGGGTGGCGCACTCGCACGCGATGGCCGCGGTGGCGGAGGTGCTGCCGTACGACGCGTCCGAGGCGGGCATGCGCGCCGCACTCGGCGACTACGTGCACGCCGCCGGCACCTGCCGCATGGGCGCGGTCGACGACCCGCTCGCCGTGGTCGACCCGCGGTGTCGCGTGATCGGGCACGAGCGGCTGTGGGTGTGCGACGCGTCGGTGATGCCACGCGTGCCGCGCGCGAACACGCACTACCCGACGGTGATGGTGGCCGAACGAGTGGCGGCCTGGCTCACTTCCGGCGAGCTGGCGCCTTCTTCGTCGCCTTCTTCGTGACCTTGTTGGCGGCTGGCTTGGTGGCCGGCTTGGCGGCCGGCTTCGGCACGAGCGGCGCGAGTGCCGCCTTCGCGATGGCGACCAGTTCGGCCATCTCGGCGTGCAGCAGATCGGTCATGATCCACAGATCGGGCACCAGGTCTCGGTCGGCGACGAAGCCGAAGTCGAGGTTGCCGTTGTAGCTCTGCACGGTCATGTTGAGGCCCTGGCCGTCGACCAGGGTGCTGACCGGGTAGAAGTGCTGCAGCTGCGCACCGGCCGAGTACAGCGGCACCTGCGGGCCCGGCACGTTGCTGATGACGAGGTTGAACGGCGGGTTCATCCGGTCGGCGATCTTCAACCGGCTGTACATGCGCATCGCCCGGGCCGCCACGGCAGGCGGTGCGAACTGGGTGAAGTCCTGCAACGACTCGGCCGGGATGGCAGCGAACTGCTCCTTGGCCGCGGTCATCGCCTGCTGCACGCGGTGCAGTCGCTTCACCGGGTCGGCCTCGTTGGTGGCGAGGTCGGAGAACAACGCCGAGACGCGGTTCTGGAAGCTGTCGTCCTCGGCGCCGCTGCGCACGCTGACGGGCACCATCGCGATGAGGCTCTCCTCGGGGAGGCAGTCGTGGTGCTGCAGGTAGCGCCGCAGGGTGCCGGAGCAGACGGCCATCACCACGTCGTTGAACGTGCAGCCGAACGCGCGGCGCACCAGCTTCGCGTCGTCGAGCGGCACGGTGGTGTAGGCGAAGCGACGGTGCGGGCTGATGGGCCGGTTCCACGGCGTGCGCGGCGCAGCCGTGGGAGGCAACGGGGGAGCGGCGTCGTGATCGGTGCCGCGCTGGCTGCGGAGCCGCTCGCGCATCATGTTGCCGACCGGCCCGGGCATCGGCTGGGCGATCAGGTCGGCCAACGCGTGCAGCCCACCCGAGCGTGTGGCGGCGGCCAACTCGCGGGTGGTGCGGATGCCGAGTCGCACCATCTTCTCCGGACGGCGCAGGTACTCCTTGGCCGTCAGCCGCAGTAGCTCCTCGTCGCTGGGGATGCACTCGGGCTCCCAGGTGACGGCACGACCCGACGGTCGGGCCGTCGGGTCGAGGTCGAGCAGCGCGGCCAGCATCATCGCGCCCGCCGCGCCGTCGATGGCGGCGTGGTGCACCTTGGTGAGCTGCGCGATGCGCGTGCCGCCGTCGACCCCTTCGATGACATACAACTCCCACAGCGGCCGCGTGCGGTCGAGCGGGCGGGCGATGATGCGGCTGACCGCCTCGGCGAGCTGCTCGGGGCTGCCCGGCGGCGGGATGGCGTGGTGCCGCACGTGGAAGTCGATGTCGAAGTGCGGGTCCTCGATCCAGTACGGGAGGTCGAGGCCCATCGGCACCTCCACCAGCCGCCGGCGGAACGGGGCGAGCTGGTCGATGCGCTCGAGGATGATCTCCTTCGTCGCCTCGATGCCGGCACCGCCCGGCGCGTCGGTCGGGTCGTAGATGGTGACGGAGCTGACGTGCCCGAACGTGGTGGGTGTCTCCATGTTCAGGAAGCTGACGTCGATGCCGTTGAGCTGGCGCATGGTGCGGCCTATCCCTTCGCGTGCACTTCGAGCGGGAAGATGGTGGGCCAACCGGCGGCCTCCTGCAGGAGTGCGTCGCGTTCGGCGGGGGTCATGGGTGTGTACCGCGATGCCGCGTCGAGCAGCGTGGGGATGAGCCGCACGTCGCCGGTGGTGGCGAACACGTGCACACCAGGGGTGGAGAGCGTGAACCGCACCCCGCGTTCGAGGAGCTCGGGCTCGGTGAACGGCTCGTACCAGCAGCTGTGCGTGGGGGTGCGGTCGCCCCACGGCTGGTGCGCACCGACCTTGATGGCCTGCACGCCGAGGTCGCGACGTGCGGCCTCGTCGAGCAGAGCCGTGAGGTCGGCCAGGTACTCGGGATGGGCGAGCGCGCCGGCGTACACAGGCAGCATCACGGTGTCGAGGTCGTAGCGGCGCACGGCCTCGAGCTGCGCGGCCGGGGTGCCGAAGTCGTGACCGGTGATGCCGATCCAGCGGCACAGCCCTTCGTCGCGAGCACGCAGGATGGCCTCGAACGCACCGCCGCGCTGGTCGAGGTCGGTGATGCTGGTGACGCCGTGCGCCTGGTACAGGTCGACGTGATCGGTGCCGAACCGTTCGAGCGTGCGCTCGAGCTGTCGACGCACACCGTCGGCGTCGTGCTTGTTCGACTTCTCGCCGATGAAGATGCGGTCGCGCACCGCTGGGATGAGCGGACCGACGAGCACCTCGGCGCTGCCGTAGGTGGGCGCCACGTCGATGTGGTTGACGCCGGCCTCGAGTGCGGCGTGGAAGCTGGCCGCGACCTCGTCGGGGTTCGATCGGCCGTACGCCGCCGTGCCGAGGATGGCCACCGACGACAGGTGGCCGGTGCGGCCGAGCCGCCGAGTGGGAAGTGCGCTCACGGGCGTCACTGTACGTCGTGCCAGAGTAGGGGTCATGCCGTACGAGAAGGGCCTGTTCGAACTCGGTGACGCGTGCTACGCCTACCTGCAACCCGACGGCAGTTGGGGATGGAGCAACGCGGGCCTCGTGATGGGCGACGGCGTGTCGCTGCTGGTCGACACGTTGTTCGACCTGAAGCTCACCGCGGAGATGCTCACCGCGATGCAGCCGGTGACGCGCGTGGCACCGATCGGCACGTTGGTGAACACCCACGCGAACGGTGACCACTGCTACGGCAACGAGTTGGTCGAGGGCGCGGAGATCATCGCCTCGGCGGCCACCGCGCACGAGATGACCGAGGTGCCGCCCGCGATGCTGGCCGCGCTCAATCAGGCCGAGGGTGAGGTCGGTGCGCTGTTCCGCCACTTCTTCGGGGCGTTCGAGTTCGACGGCATCACCGTCACGATGCCGACGCGCACGTTCGAGGGGCGCCTCGACGTCGACGTCGCCGGTCGCACCGTGGAGCTCATCGAGGTCGGTCCGGCGCACACTCGCGGCGACACCATCGCGTACGTGCCCGACGCCCGCACCGTCTACACCGGCGACATCCTGTTCATCGGCGGCACGCCCATCGTGTGGGCCGGCCCGCTGTCCAACTGGGTGGCGGCGTGCGACCTGATGCTCGGCATGGACGTCGACGTCGTCGTTCCCGGCCACGGCCCGGTCACCGACAAGGCCGGTGTGGCGGCGGTGCGCGACTACCTGTCGTTCGTCGACGAGGCAGCGACGGCACGCCATGCCGCCGGCATCGATGCGTGGGAGGCAGCGCGCCAGATCGCCGCCGAGGTGGGCGCGAAGGAGGAGTTCCGCGGCTGGAGCGAGTTCGGTCGCATCAGCGTGAACGTCGACACGGCGTACCGCAGCCTCGACCCCGCGTACGTCACGCCGAACGTGGTGGAGCAGTTCCGACGGATGGCCGAGCTCGAGGGCTTCCTGCCCGGTTGAGCCCGCTCAGCCGGTACTGGCCCAGTCGTCGGCGATGGGTGGCAGCTTCCGTTTCTTCGGCTTGCCCTTGCGCTCGTTGACACCATTGCGGACCGCAAGCACCCACCCGATCAGCACGGCGATGCTGAACACCGCCCACTGGATGGCGTAGCTCAGGTGCGGCGGGCCGCCGTCGAGATCGGGCGGTGCGACGGGTTGCACGGTCGCCGGCTCGTACCGCATGTCGAGCTGATCGAGGTACACCGGCTGCACCGTCTGGTCGAACTGCTGCGACAGGGCATCGAGGTCGACGCGCCGGATCTGGGTGAGCTGTTGCGTGCCGTCGTCGCTGGCCGCACCCGTGCGTGCCTGCTGCGACCGGCGCACGCGGCCCGTGACGGTGACCTCGCCCTCGGGCGCGGGCGGCGGTGCATCGGTGCCGGCCACGAAGCCGCGGTTCACGATGAGCACCGAGCCGTCGTCGAGCAGCAACCCGTTGACGGGGTCGACGCCCGACACGCCGCCCTGGCTGACGTTGACCACGAGGAAGTCCTTGCCCGGCACGTAGGTGCCCGTGGCGGTGACCGTGCGCCACTCGGCCTCGGCCGGGTCGGTGGCGGCGAGGTCGGCGATGTCGGCGAACGGCACCGGCGGCGCCTCGGTGCGGGCCGTCACCTCGGCGTTGAAGTCCTGCCGCTGGTGCAGTCGGTCGAGCTGCCAGAAGCACGCGGTGAGCATGCCGGCGATGGCGAGCACGCAGATGACGTGCAGCGCGATCCACTTCGGGGTGAGCAGGAACTTGTACATCGCGGGTGCGACGGTAGCGGCCGTCGGGCCGGTGCACCCATCGGGCTCAGGTGCGGTCCCAGAGCATCGTGTTGGGCGAGTCGGGGTCGAGCAGGCGTTGTGCCGCCGACTGGCGGTCGATGTGCCCGATGAGTCCCTTGTAGACACCGAACCCGCACAGCTCCTGGAGCTCCGGCGAGAACTCGCGCACCACGTCGAGCGGGATGCCCAGCTGCTGGTTCTCCTGTTGCCGGATGAAACCCGCGCAGTAGTTCATCGCGATGCCACGACGCTTCGCCGAGGTGGCGTTCGCGCCGCCGCCGTGCCACAGGCCGCCATCCCACACGAGGATGCTGCCGCGGGGCATCTCGGCCGGGACGCTGTCGTAGTGCTGTCCGTAGACGGGGGAGTGATCGGCCAGATGGCTCCCGGGGATGATGCGGGTCGCGCCGTTCGCCTCCGTGAAGTCGGTGAGCGCCCACATGCTGTTGGCCGTGAGTGGACGGTGCGGCTTCGCGACCGGCATGACCTGATCGTCGGCGTGGATGGGCTGGGCGATCTCGCCGGGGTGGATGGTGATGGCGCTCAGGCTGCTGACCAGGCACCCCGGGCCGAGCAGGTGGTGCATCAGCGGCAGCACCACCGGATGCACCGGGATCTGCGCGTACAGCTCGCCGAGCGCGAGCAGGTTGTAGACCCGCGTCGTCGCGCGCCCCTCGAACCCGTTGCCGCCGACGCGGATGTCGAGCTCGCGCTCCAACCGGTCGATGTCGGCGTGCAGTGCGTCGGCCACGTCGGCATCGAACGCGTCGTGCACGATGGTGCACCCGTCGCGGTCGAGCCGTTCGATGTGCGCCCCCAAGTCGTCGCTCATGGTGCCCACTGTGCCAGAGGTCGTGCCGCGGGGCTACGGTCGGCCTCCGATGGAACCGGAACAGATCACCTCGGAATGGCTCAGCGGCGTGCTCGGCGCGCCCGTCACCATCACGTCCGATCGCCGCATCGGCGACGGCCTGGTGGGCATGAACGTGCGGTACACGCTCGACGTGCCCGACGGTTCGGGCCTGCCGAGCAGCATCATCGCCAAGCTGCCGTCGCCCGACCCCACCAGTCGCGCCACCGGCATCTCGCTGCGCAACTACGAGCGCGAGGTGAAGTTCTACAACCAGATCGCGCCGACGGTCGACATCTGCGTGGCTCGCTGCTACCACGGCGAATGGCACCCCGACGACGGCGACTTCGTGCTGTTGCTGGAGGACCTCTCGCCCGCCGAGCAGGGCAACCAGATCACGGGTTGCACCGCCGACCTCGCGCGTCGTTCGGTGCTCGAGCTGGCACGCCTGCACGGGCCGCGCTGGGGCGACCCCACCCTCGCCGACATCGAGTTCCTCGAGCGTCGCGACGCCGAGTCGGCCGAGCGGCTGCACATGATCTGGACCATGTTCGTGCCCGGCTTCCTCGGCGTGTACTCCAAGTACCTCGACGCCGACGGCATCGCACTGGTCGAGCGGTTCGGCGACCGCATCCCCGACTGGATCGCAGGTCGCTCGCTGCCCGGCACGGTCACCCACGGCGACTACCGGCTCGACAACCTGATGTTCGGTGGCGAGCAGGGCGGGCACCCGATCGCGGTGGTCGACTGGCAGACGCCCGGTCACGGCCCCGCCAGTGGCGACGTCGCGTACTTCATGGGCGCGGGCCCGTGGCCGAATGTGCGCAAGGAGATCGAGCGTGAGCTCGTGGCCGAGTACCTCGAGGCGCTGTCCGCGTACGGCGTCACCGTCGACGAGGCCGAGTTCTTCCAGCAGTACTCGCGCGACGCGTTCGGCGGCGTCATCATGGCCGTGGTCGCCTCGCAGATCGTCGGCAGCAGCGACCGCAGCGAAGCGATGTTCGCGGCCATGGCCACGCGTCACGTGCGGCACGCGCTCGACCTGCACAGCGAGAGCCTGATCTGACGATGGAGCTGCCCGACTTCCACATTCCGCACGCGGAGAAGATCGAGTGGATGGTCGAGACCCACGGGTGGGCGATGGAACCGGTCGCTGCACGCACCGACACCGACCCGCCGCTCGCCGGTTACGTGTACACGATCGGCTACCCCGAGGCGTTCGGCTTCCCGGAGGTGGTGGTGTTCGGGCTCACTCCGGCCACGGCCCGCGGGCTGTTCGACATGATCGCCGACATGCTGCGCGGCGGCACCGAGATCCCGTTGGGCACCGATCTCGTCGGCCTGTTCGACAACGACCTGCGCTGCCGGTTCGCGCCCATCGCCGACGAGATGGTGACCGAGCTCCTCGGCACAGCGGTGGCGTGGCGCAAGGGAGCGCCCTTCGCGGCGGTGCAGCTGCTGTGGCCCGACCGCAACGGCTTCCTCCCCACCGAGGCCGGGTTCGACCGGCGGATGGTGCTGGCGCAGCCCGTGGTGGCCGATGTCGACTGAGCCCACCATCGCGCTGCCGCTGCTGGTGTTCGACGGCGACTGCGCGTTCTGCAGCTCGTCGGTGCGGTTCGGTCAGCGGTGGATCGGCCGCATGCCCCAGGTGTCGCCGTACCAGTTCACCGATCTCGCCGTACTCGACCTCACCGCCGCCCAATGCGAAGCGGCGGTGCAGTACGTGGCCCGCGATCGCCACGTCTACTCGGGCGAGGACGCCGTGAGCATGCTGTTGCTCGGCGCCGGTCGCGGGTGGTGGCTGCTCGGGGCCGTGATGCGGGTGCCCGGCATCCACTGGCTCAGCGGCGTGGCCTACCGCTGGGTGGCGAAGAACCGCCACCGTCTGCCGGGTGGCACCCCGGCGTGCGACCTCCGCACGCGCACCTGACCGTTCTCCGTTGGGTGCTTTCGTGCGGCGCAGCGCCGCACGGAAGCACCCATCAGGACGACAGGGTGCGCATCTCGTTGAGCTCGGCGAGCAGTTCGTCGAGCGCGGCCGTCTCCTGCGCCTGCAGCCGGATGCGGCGCGCACACGTGAACCCGGCCAGCTTCACCAGCGCGGTGAAGTCGAGGTCGGGCCGGTCGAGCGCCACGCGCAGCGCGTCGGTGAGCGCTGCCACCGGGTCGGTGTCGTAGCGATCGAGCAACACCTCGACGTCGCGCTTCTTCAGAGCCGTCACGACGACGAGCCTAGAGCGGACGTTCTTCCATCGCCCAAGGCGCACCGTGCTCGTTCAGCAACTGCAGGAACGGCACGGCGTCGAACGCCTCCGGGCCCTTCACGCCGTTGCCCTTCCACTCGCCGGTGGCGAGCAGTTCGAGTGCCACCACGGGGTGCACGGCGGTCTGCCACACCACGGCCTGATGGCCGTACTCGCGCATCGTCCACTCGTTGTCGACCACCTGGTACAGGTAGGTGCGTCGCGGGTTGCCGTCCTTGCCGAGCCCGGTGACCAGCGAGCCGGCGCAGGTACGGCCGCGCATGCGGTCGCCGAGCTCGGCCGGGTTCGGCAGCACCGCGGCCACGACGTCGCGGGGCGACACCTCCACGCCGCGCACGCTGACCGGCTTGGTGGAGTCGAGGCCGAGGAGGTGCAGTGTCTTCAGCACGTCGATGAACTCGTCGCCGAGGCCGTACTTGAACGTGACGCGGCCGACGTCGATCCAGCGCGGCATCAGCAGCACTTCCTCGTGCTCCACGTTCACACAGCCGAGCGCGCCGATGCCCTCGGGGAACTCGAACACCTCGGGCTCGCTGAACGGTGCGGTGGTGAACCAGCCGCGGTCCTTCTCCCAGATGATGGGCGGGTTCAGGCACTCCTCGATGGTGGTCCAGATGCTGAACGTGGGCGCGAACGGGAAGCCGTCGATGACCAGATCGGCCCCGTCGCGCACGCCGATCTCGTCGACGCGGCTGAACAGGTGGTCGGCCGCGTAGCGGGCCACGACGTCGCTGAAGCCGGGCTCCACGCCCATGCCGACGAGCGCGAGCTGATCGCGCTCCTCCCAATTCGATGCCATCGCCCACTGCGCCTCGCCCAACATCACGCCCGGCGTGTTGTACGGGTCGGTGGGGTGGGGGACCGACAGGTTCATCGCCATGTCGAGGTAGTGGCAGCCGGCCTCGAACGCCGCCTCGAAGATCGGCGGGTTGAACCGTGGGTCGCACGCGTTGATGACCACGTCGGCCTTCGACGTGCGGGCGAGCTCGATCAGGTCGAGCTTGTCGCTCGCATCGACCCGCGTGCCGACGACCCGGGTGTCGCCCGTTCGGGCCGCGGCACGCGCGGCCCGGGCGGCATCCACGTCGGCCACCACGATCTGTTCGAAGACCTCACGCCGGGCGGCGATGGACACGATCGACGACCCGACACCTCCCGCGCCGATGACGAGCAATCGCATGGACGGTCAAGGTAGCCCACCGTGATGAGGGCCCGGGCGCGGGCCTGAGCGATGCGTCAGTACGCGAATGCGCGGCGCTCGGCACCGGCGCTGACCAGCGACGCGATGCGCTGGGCGAGGTACGGGCTGAACGAGCCCCGGTACCGCAGCTGCAACTCGGGCAGCATCCAGTCGTTGCCGGTGACCTTGCCGCGGCAGTGCGGGGAGCCGCACCCGCACTCGAACTCGTCGTAGTCGCTGCCGTCGCTCATCGCGAAGTCGTACGTGAGCGCCTCACCCGCGGCGATGTCGCGCAGCGCCACCACGATGGTGTTGCCCTGCATCCCGCAGTTCGGTTCGCACGAGTGGCGCACGCAGTCGGCCGGCTCCGGCTCGGGTGCGCCCGCCAGGTAGAGGGTCTCCTCGATCTGGATGCTGCGCGACTGCTGGTCGAGCGGCAACAGGTCGAGCTCGTTGCGGCTGACGCACCGCCCGCCGAACGCGGCGATGACCTCGCCGGCGTCGATGTGCTCGGTCGCGAACGCGCCGTGACCGGCCTGGCCATGGGGCGCGGTGTGCGCCTTCGGAGTGAGATAGCAGACACCCATCGCCGGCCATCCTGTCGGTCCGCGCGCGTCGCGTCTACTCGCTGATGCGTCAGTGCGGTTGATGCGCGGATCAGTCAGGCTGACCGATCGGTCAGCCACCAGGGCCCGTGCACACCGCCCCCGACTACGATCCCTGCGATGACTGGAACCACCCTCCGCTGGCGGCTGTCGGCCTCCGAGTCCGTGTTGATGCCCGGCGTGTGGGATGCGCTCTCGGCCCGCCTCGCGGCACAGGCCGGGTTCGGCACCGTGTTCCTCAGCGGCTACGCGGTGAGCGGCACGTTGCTCGGCCTGCCCGACTACGGCTACCTCACGCAGACCGAGATGGCCGAGGTGGCGCGGCGGGTGTGCAGCGCGAACCCGGAGCTCGAAGTCGTGGTCGACGCCGACACGGGCTACGGCAATCCGCTCAACACGATGCGCACCGTCGACCTGTGGCAGCAGGCCGGCGCGTCCGGCCTGTTCCTCGAGGACCAGGTGTGGCCGAAGCGCTGTGGCCACATGGCCGGGAAGCAGGTCATCGAGCGCGCCGACTGGCTGGCGAAGTTGAAGGCCGCCGTGCACGCCTCGAACGACCTGCACATCACCGCCCGCACCGACGCCCGGGCCGCCATCGGGCTCGACGAGGCCATCGAGCGGGCGAAGATGGCCCGCGACACCGGCGTCGACGCGCTGTTCGTCGAGGCACCCGAGACCATCGAGGAGCTCGAGCGCATCGCCGCCGCGCTGCCCGACATCACGCTCGTCGCGAACATGGTCGAGACCGGCCGCACCCCGTTGCTCACGCCCAAGGAGCTCGCCGAGCTCGGCTTCTTCCTCATCGTCAGCCCGCTGTCGGCGCTGTTCACGATGGCGAAGGCCGTGCAGCGTTCGCTCGAGGTGCTGCGCGAAGAGGGCAGCCTGCGCGACCACCTCGGCTACCTCGTCGACTTCGAGGAGTTCGGCGAGATCGTCGAACTGCGCACCCACGTCGAATCGGAGCAGCGTTTCCGCCCCTGAGGGTTGCTAGGGTTCCCGCCGACACGCATCACGAGCGAGCCCGTCAGCACCGATCCGTCGGTGGTGCCGGGATCCGGCAACCGGGGTGGAAGCCCCACGGTGCCTTCCCAAAGCCCTTCGGGGCGACGGGGATGTGGCCAGGTCATCCCTGGCAACAAACGCTTCCCTCGTGCGACGTGAGACCGACCACCACGAACGCGACGAAGGAGGAACCATGACCGGGCTGCCACGCCCCGGGCGACCGCACCCAGTGACGGGTGCCTGGATGCCCGGCCACCCCGTCGGCGCGCGCCGGTTCTTCACGCTCGACCGTCCGTTCGCGTTGGAGGGCGGCGCCACGCTGCGCGACCTCACGCTCGCCTACGAGACCTGGGGCACGCTCGCCCCCGACGGCAGCAACGCCGTCCTCCTGTGTCACGCCTGGACCGGCGACAGCCACGCTGCCGCCGCACCCGACGAGGGCGACACCCAACCCGGCTGGTGGGAGGGCGCGGTCGGGCCCGGCATGGCCGTCGACACCGACCGCTGGTTCGTGGTGTGCGTCAACGTGCTCGGCGGCTGCCAGGGGAGCACCGGCCCGGCCTCACCGCACCCCGACGACGGCCGGCCGTACGGCAGCCGCTTCCCGGTCATCACCATCCGCGACATGGTGCGCGCCGAGGCTCGCCTCGCCGACCATCTCGGCATCCGCCGCTGGCACGCCGTGGTCGGCGGTTCGATGGGCGGCATGCAGGTGCTCGAGTGGGCCATCACGTTCCCCGACCGAGTGGGTGGCGTCTCGCCCATCGCCACGTGCACGCAGGCGAGTGCGCAGCAGATCGCCTGGGGTGCCATCGGTCGTCGCGCCATCCGCATGGACCCGAAGTGGCGTGGGGGCGACTACTACCACGCGCCCGAGGGCGACGGCCCGTGGGAGGGCCTGGCCACGGCGCGGATGGTGGCCCAGGTGACGTTCCGCAGCGACAACGTGTTCACCGACCGGTTCGGCCGCGAGCTCGCCGACGGTGCCACGCTGCACGACTCGCTCGACCTGTGGCAGCGGTTCGAGGTCGAGCGCTACCTCGACTACCACGGCGACAAGCTGGTGCGCCGGTTCGACACCAACAGCTACCTCATCATCGGCAAGGCGATGGACCTGCACGACGTGGGTCGCGGCCGCAACGGGCTCGGCCCGGCGATGGCCCGTGTGGCGTCGCCGGCGCTGGTGATGGGCATCAACAGCGACATCCTCTACCCGACCTACCAGCAGCGGCAGATCCACGACCTGTTGCTGGCCGGTGGCACGAAGAGCGACTACGTCGAGATCGATTCACCCCACGGTCACGACGCGTTCCTCATCAACCTCGAGCAGGTCGGTCCGCCGCTGAAGGCGTTCCTCGACCAACTGCCCGTCGGCGGCTGAGCGCGGCCTCGGTCGCGGTCAGCGGGTCTTGGCGGTGCGCTCGAGCAGCCGGTCGAGCACCGGCACCACCCGGCTCTTCGACGGGATGTGCAACGCCATCTGCTCGGGCAGCCACTTGCCGTCGTTGAACTGCTGGAGCAGGTAGATCTGCTTGCCCTTCGGCGGCTCGGGCGACTTCCCGATCAACGCCCACCGCTCGTTGGTGCGCCGCATCCGCCGCTTCTGCGAGATGTTGAGCACGCCGTCGGACAACACCAGCACGCGCGTCTCACGCTTCCGGCCGATGGGCTGCCCGTCGATGATCTCCTGCCCGTTGCACAGGAACCGCTCGCCGTCCTTCGACGAGTAGTGCGGCTCCATGCGGTACGCGAGCACCCACAGCCCGCCCATGAAGGCCGCGAAGAGCAGGAACCAGACGATGTCCACGCCGACAGCTTGGCCGATCGTGGCAGGTTTCGCACGACGTGGCAGGTGGAAGGGTGCATTCGCGTGCGACACTGTGGCCCGTGAGCGTGTGGACGACGGCCGGCATCTTCGCGGACGGCACGTTCGACGACCCCGAGAACGCCCGCATCATCTACCTCGCGGCCGGTGGCCTGCTGCTGGTGGCCGTGGCGCTCGGTGTCGGCACCTGGATGTGGTGGCGCAACGCCAAGGTCGAGCACCCCGCGCTGGGCCCGCTCGAGGTGATGGGCAGCCGCCGCTGGTGGCGCAGCGACTTCAACGACCGCCGCCGCCGTCTCGATGCCGCCCGACCTGCACACGAGACCGACGACGTCGCCGACGAGGCAGCGGCCGCGGCGCACATCGACCTCGAGTCGGTGATGACCCGCGACGACCCGCAGAACTTCGACGACCTGCTCGACCCCGACGCAGCGGTCCCGGCCCCGGAGGCCGCGCCAGTCGTCGAGCCCGTCGCCGCGCCCGCGCCCGAGGCCGTCGAGGCCGTCGAGGAGCCGAAGGCCGCCGCCGATGAGCCCGAAGCGGACGCCGTCGTCGACGCCGAGGTCGTCGATGCAGCGGAGGAACCGTTCGCCGAGCCGGTGGCCGAGCCGGTCGCCGAGGCCGCCGAGGAGCCCGAGCAGCTCGAACTGGTGGCCATCGCCGAGGCCGTCCCGCCCCGGCCGACCATCATCACCGTCGACACCGCACCGAAGCGGACGGAGGCCGTCGACGAGGCAGCCGACGAAGCGGTCGATGCCGACCCCACGCCGGTCCCCATCGATCCGCTGCTCCGCCTCCAGATCGACTGACCGCGCTCCCGGTGCGGCGGGTACGGTGGTCGCATGGCTGACACCTTCGACGTCGAGGCGATGACCGCCCGTTTCCGTGAACGCGCCCACGCCGTGAAGCAGCGCCCGTTGCCGCCCGTGGCGGGCGACGAGCGGGCCAACTTCGTGCGCCAGGCGCAGATCGACTTCCGCGACTTCGCCATGGTGGGTGACGCCGTCGGCAGCATCGAGGACGGGTTCCTGGTGCTGCGGGTCGACCTGCGGCCGCCCGAACAGCGCGGGTGACCTGGTTGTCATTCGCAGGGCAGCCTCGCTAGATTGCTGCCCACGCAATGCGGACGTGGCTCAGCTGGTAGAGCATCACCTTGCCAAGGTGAGGGTCGCGAGTTCGAATCTCGTCGTCCGCTCCAACGAGAAACGCCCCGGCCTGACGGCCGGGGCGTTTCTGTTTCCCGCTGGAACCGCCGCCCTCGGTAGCCTGAGCGACGGTGGCGGCCTCGGATCGGGCGGCCCCGGACGATCCCCGATGCAGCCCACTGTCGAACGAAACCTCGCGCTCGCCACCTGGCACGACGATGCGGCCGTGCCGCCCGAGGTGGCACCGGCGCCGGTCATCGCCACCAAGTTGCAGCCGCCGCGCCTGCCACCGTCGCTGGTGTCGCGTCCGCAGCGTTCGGCGGTGTTGAGCGCCGGCGTTCGGGTGGCCGCGGTGGTCGCACCCGCCGGGTACGGCAAGACGGTGCTCGTCCGCGAATGGCTCGACGGCGTCAGCGACCGGGCGGTCGCGTGGTACTCGCTCGATGCGCTCGACGCGAATCCGCTGTGCTTCTGGCGGCACCTCGTGGCGGCGCTCGACGGCGCCGCCGGCATCGGCCCGGAGCCCGAGCGCGTGCTCGACGAACGCGGCGTCGGCACCCCGTTCCTCCACGCACTCATCCATGCGCTCGCCGATGTGGACCGCGACGTGGTGCTGGTGCTCGACGACCTGCACCTGCTGCGCGATCGAACCTCGCTCGACCATCTCGCGCTGCTCGTCGACCGCGCCGGCGATGCGTTCCAGTTCGTGTTCACCGCGCGGGTCGCGCCGCTGCTGCCGCTCGCCAAGTGGCGGCTGCAGCAGCGCCTGGTGGAAGTGACGGTCGACGACCTGCGCTTCGACGACTCGCAGACGACGGCGTTGCTGCAGGCCCTGCGTTGCGCGCCCGTGGGCGAGCAGGGGTTGGCCACGCTGGTCGATCGATCGGAGGGATGGGTCGCCGGCCTCCAGCTCGCCGCGCTCGCCAACCCGTCCGACGTTGCCCGAGCCGTCGTCGACCTGCCGAGCGACGGTGCGCTGGTGGCCGACTACCTGGTCAGCGAAGTGCTCGACGCGCTGCCCCCCGAGCAGCGTCAGCTGGCGCTCGCCGTGTCGGTGCTCGACGAGTTCGACGCCGACCTCGCCGCGGCGCTGAGCGGTCGCCCCGATGCGGCCGGCGTGATCCGGGCGCTCGAGGACGGCAACGTGTTCATCGTGCGCTCGGGCGACCAGCGGGCCGACTTCCGGTTCCATCACCTGTTCCGCACCCTGTTGCGCGAACAGCTGCGCCGCGACGACGAGCCGGAGTGGCGTCGGCTGCACACCGAGGCAGCCCGGCTGCTGGCGGCCGACGGGCACACCGACGCCGCGTTCGGTCACCTGATGGAGATCGGCGACCTCGACGGTGCGTTCGACCTGGTGATCCGTCCGGCGCTGAAGTGGTCCGACCTCGGCCTGTGCCGCGAGTTCCGTCGATGGATGGAACAGTTGCCCGACGACCTCGAGCTCGATGACCCCGACCTGATGCTCGACCTCGCGTTCGCGAACTTCACCGCCGGCCGGCTGGAGATGGCGGAGGCCTGGATCGACCGTGCCGAGCCGCTGTGCCCGCCCGGCGATCGCCGGGCACCGATGCGGCGCTTGGCGGTGGCCGTGGCGCGCGGCGACCGGGAACAGGCGGCGGCAGCGGTGGACGCCGGGCGGCGGGCCACCGTGCAGTCGGAGGCGAGCCCGTTCGAGCACCGCTTCGAAGTGGTGGTCGCGCGCACGGCGATGCTCCAGGGCGACCTCGACGCGGCTGACGCCGCGCTGGCCCGTGCCGAGGGCGGCGAGGCCGACGAGTTGGCGATCCGCGTGACCGTGCCGGCAATGCGTGCCCGGCTGCACGTGGCCCGGGGCGAGGTGCTCGCCGCCGAGCACTCGGCGGCCGTGTCGCTCGACGCCGCACGTCGCTTCGGTCTGCGCACCAACCCGGCCATCTTCGAGGCCGTGTTCGCCGGCACCGCCGCCGTGCTCGGCCAGGGCCGCACCGACGACGCTGCCGTGTGGCTCGACGACCTGCTCGACGTGGTCGATGCGGTCGACTACCCGTACTCGCGGGCGCACGCTGCGGCGCTCACCGTGGAACTGCACGCGCAGCAGCACGGTTGGGCGGCCACGGCGGCAGCGATCGACGACCTGTGTGCTCGATGCGGCCACTCGTCGCCGTCGCCGCTCGACCACCTGCTCGTGCCGCTCCGCGTCCGGGCGCTCGCCGCGTCGGGACGGCTCGACGAGGCCGCCGCGGCGGCCGACGCCGTGGAGGGCGCCGCAGCGCGCGCCATCGCCGCTGCCGAGGTGGCGGTGGCACGACGTCACTACGCCGATGTACCCGAGCTCCTGATCGCGGCCGACGCAGGAACACCGCGCGACCGGGTGGTGGCATCGGTGCTGCGCGCCGTCGCCACGGCAGGTCCCGAGGCCGAACGAGCGTTCACTGCCGCCGTCGAGCTCGCGATGCCGCTGGGCCTGCGCTCGCCGTTCCTCGACCGCGCCGCCGAGCTGGCGCCGGCGGCGCGTGGCCTGTCGGTCGAGCAGCGGGAGTTCCTGCCCCACCTCGGTCGAGCGACCGGGCCGGCACCGACGCGTTTGCCGTCGCTCGTCGAACAGCTCACCCCACGCGAGCGAGAACTGCTCGCGCTGCTGCCCACGCATCTGTCGAACGCGGCGATGGGGGAGCGGCTGTACCTCTCCGTGAACACGGTGAAGACGAATCTGAAGGCCGTGTACCGCAAGCTCGGCGCCTCGTCGAGGGCCGATGCCGTCGACATCGCTCGCGGCCTCGGCCTGCTGCCCGAGCAACCGTAGCCCGACACGGCTTCACCCGAACCGGGTGTGGTGGCGTGTCCAGTCGGTCGACACGATGGGACTACGGTCGGCGATCACCGACCGCCGGCCCAGGAGACCCACATGACACGTCGCCCGAACATCCTGCTCATCACCACCGACGAGGAGCGAGCGAACATCCCCCGGCCCGCCGGCTACACGCTGCCCGCTCGCGAGCGCCTGGCCGCCCGCGGCACCACGTTCACCAACTACTACGCAGCGTCGGCGATGTGCAGTTCATCGCGGTCCGTCATCTACACCGGTCGGCACATGCCGAACACCGAGGTCTACGACAACGACAACATGCCGTGGATCCGCCCGTTGAACCCCGAGATCGGCACGCTCGGCTCCCTGCTGCGTGCGCAGGGGTACTACTGCAGCTACCAGGGCAAGTGGCACCTGTCGAACCTCTACGCCGATCCGGCGAACCCGGCCACCCCGGCGTCGTTCGTCGATGCGCTCGAGCCGTACGGCTTCTCCGACTGGAACGACTGGGGCGACATCGACGGTGGCGCATGGGCCGGTCTGCAGGTCGACCCGGTGATCGCCGGCCAGGCCGCCGGCTGGCTGCGCAACCGCGCACCCCAGCTCGACGCCGACCAGCCGTGGTTCCTCACCGTGAACTTCGTCAACCCGCACGACATCATGAGCTTCGACTACGGCAGCCGTTCGTCGGTGCAGATGCCGCCCGCGCTGTCGCACGCAGTCGCCACCCGTCCGCCTGCCGACATCCCGGTCTACCGCCAGCAGTGGGACGTACCGCTGCCCGCCAGCCTGCACGACGACCTCTCGGGCGCCGCGCCCGCAGTGCGCGAGTACGCGGAAGCGATGAACGTGTCGTTCGGCGTGGTCGAGGGCGAGCACCACTGGCGCGAGGGCATGAACTTCTACCTCAACTGCATCCGCGACGTGGACCGCAGCATCGAGATGGTGCTCGACGCGCTCGAGGCGTCGGGCGAGGCCGACAACACGGTCATCGTCTTCACCGCCGACCACGGCGACCTCGTCGGGTCGCACGGCCTGCGCCAGAAGGGCAACCTGGTCTACGACGAGAACTTCCACGTGCCGTTCATCGTCTGCCACCCCGACGTCGCCGGTGGCGCCACCACCGAGTCGTTCGCCTCCGCGGTCGACCTCGCGCCGACGCTGCTGGAGTTCGCCGGCGTCGATCGTGCGGCCATCGCCGCCGACCACCCCGAGCTCCTCGGCCATTCGCTCGGCCCGGTGCTCGAAGGCGGCGCGGTCCGCGACGGTGTGCTCACCGCGGTCGAGACCATCACCACGCTCGACGCCGACTACTGGCGCCACTTCGGTGACGCCGACGTGATGGAGCAGCTCGCCACCGGCCGCCTGCGCCCCGACTGCACCAAGCGCGGCTTCCTGCGTGGCTACACCGATGCGCGTTACACGTTCGGTCGGTACTTCGCCCCGCTGCACCCGAACCGTCCGGCGAACGTCGACGAGCTGTTCGAGCACAACGACGTCGTGCTGTACGACCGGGTGACCGACCCGCTGGAGACGTTGAACCTCGCCGCGCAGCCCGAGCACCGGGCACTCGTCGAGGAGTACCGGGCGAAGCTCGAGGCGCTCATCACGGCCGAGATCGGCGACGACCTGCACGCATGGGTGCTCGAGCGTCCGGCGCTGAGCGGCCAGCCGCCGCAGCAGCAGTAGACCGCGTCAGTAGTCGAGGTCGTCCTGGCGCAGGAACAGCTTCACGATGACCACCAGGCCGGCGATGAACACCACGCCGCCCACGAGGAGCATCCAGAAGATCGAATCGGTGGCGTACTCCACGCCCCAGGCGATGAACGACGAGATGACGCCGAGGACGATGACGGCTCCCAGCCAGATGAAGATGCGCACGTGGGAAGTCTCCCACACCGTCACAGTCGCTTGGTGAACAGCACGGTGCCGTCGGCGCGGTGCGGCGTGTAGCCGAGGTGCTCGTAGAACCCGATCGCGTGCTCGTTGCGCGGGTCGACCCCGAGGTGCAACCCGGCGCAGCCCGCAGCCCTGAGGCGCTGTTCGATCGCGCCGATCATCTGCCGACCGAGGCCGAGGCCCTGCAGTTCGGGGAGCAGGTCGATGTGGAGGTGCGCCGGGTACCGGTCGGTCACGGCCGCCGGCGTGCGCGGCGGACGGTGGAGGTACGCGACGAGCCGGCGGTCGACCGCGGTGCCGGCGCCCGGCAGGGGATAGCGGTCGCGCAACGTCGGCCACCACTCCTCCTCGAGCCGTGCCTCGAGCGCCACGGTGTCGGGCGCGGCCAGCACGTACCCGTGCGCCACGCCCTCCAGATCGGCCACCAGTGCGAACGACGGCTCGAACACCAGGTACTGCTCGGCCCACAGCAGGCCGTACAGCTCACCGTGCACCAGCGTGCCGGTCGCATCGGCGCCGGCGTCGCCGGTGCGTCGGCAGATCTCCCCGATGGCAGCACGGTCGTCGGGCCGGGCCCAGCGCACGGTCACCGGGCTGCCGTCGGGTGCTCGCATCGCCGTGCATGCTGTCGCCGGCCGCGGTGACTGTCAACCGGGCCACACCGTCCGGGACGCGACAGAGGGGCACCGACCCGCGCGATCGATGCCCCTCTGACGACATGGTGCCGCCCGACCTCCAGGAGGGTGATCGGACCGGCGTGTGGTCAGTGTGCACGTTCTGCTCGTCGCGAGATGTCAGATGGCTGACACTTCCGAGGAGTTCCTAGGCGAATTTTCCGCCGGGGGTGAGGGACCGGACGCGGAGGCCTTCGCGGTCGAGGACGCGCACCGTTCGGCCCTCGACCTGCACCAGGCCGGCGCGCTCGAGGCCCTGCATCACCTGGTTCACGGTCTGGCGGGCACCGCCGAGCAGTTGCCCGAGCTGTGCCTGCGTGAGCGACAACCGCACGACGTCGGCGTTGCGGCGTTCGGCCTCGGCGAGCACGAACTTCGCCAGGCGGCCCCCGAGGTCGAGCGACGCCAGGTCGGTGAACCCGTCGTTGATCGACCGCATCCGCCCCGAGAGCAGCGACACGAGGCGGCGGGCGATGGCCGGGTCGTGCTCGTAGGCGGCCAGGAACGTGCGCGCCGGCACCTCGACCACCTCGGAGCGCTGCAGCGCGCCGACCGACGTGGAACGGGGCACGTCGTCGATGACCCCGAGCTCGCCGACGAGGTCGCCGGGGCCGAGGAGCGCGAGCGTGGGCTCGGCACCGCCGGCCCCCGAGGCGAACACGCGCAGGCTGCCGCTCGCCACCGCGAACACGCTGGTGGCGCGGCTGCCGGCGAGGAACAGGATCTGGTCGCGGGTGAGCGTGCGGCGCCGAGAGTCGGCGGCGAGCTTCGCCACGGTGGCGGCGCTCGCCGCGCCGAGCAGTGGCGTGGCCCGCAGCACGGCCTCGGTGTCCCTGGAATCCCCCGTCATCACCGGCAACATAGCGAAATCCGGCCTAGAGTCCCTGCGTGGAGTTGCTGAGCGAGCAGCCTGCGACGGCGGTCGAGCCCAAGGTGCACAGCCGTCAGCGGGGTCTCACCGTCGCGGTGGTCGTGTCGATCATCGGGTCGTTGTTGGCGTTCGTCGCCATCGCCATCGGCCTGTTCTACGCCACCGACCGTGCGGCCGAGAGCGAGGCGCTCCGCGAAGCCGCGGACGCCGGCGAGGTCACCGCACGTGTGGCGCTGGCACCGTTCCTGGTCCCCGAGCTGCTCGAGCAGGACCCCGCGGCGCTGGCCGACCTCGACGCGGCGTCCGACACGCTCAACCGCACCGTGCAGATGTCGCGCCTCAAGATCTGGTCGGAACAGAGCGTCGTGCTGTGGAGCGACGACCCCGAGCTCATCGGGCAGGTGTACCCGCTGGGCGCGGAGGAGACCGAACTGTTCGAGACGCTCGGCGCGACCGCCGAGGTGAGCGACCTCAGCAAGGACGAGAACGCGCTCGAGGTGGCCCAGGGACAGACCAAGGCCGTCGAGGTGTACTTCGGCGCGGCCATGACCGAGGGCAACCATCGGGTGCTGGTCGAGGTGTACTTCCCGTACGACCTGGTCACCGACCGCGCCCATTCGTTGCGCCAACGGTTCATGCCGCTGCTCATCCTCGGCCTCGGCCTGCTCACGCTGGCCCAGGTCCCGTTGGCGCTGTTGTTGGCCCGTCGGCTCAGCCGTGCCACCCGGGAGCGTGAACGACTGCTCGAGCGCGTCATCACCGCCTCCGACGCCGAGCGCCGCCGCATCTCCGCGGCCGTCCACGACGGTGCCGTCCAGGACCTGATCGGCATCTCCTACACCATCGAGGCGAAGGCCGACA
Source organism: Actinomycetota bacterium (assembly GCA_039796575.1). Taxonomy (GTDB): domain Bacteria; phylum Actinomycetota; class Acidimicrobiia; order Acidimicrobiales; family Ilumatobacteraceae; genus UBA668. The sequence goes on along the minus strand of JBDKJP010000078.1, from coordinate 35,181 downwards.
CGGCACCGTCCCCGCTCGACGACACGCTGCACGACATCGCGGGGTCCACCCGCACGGTCATCCGCAGCCTGCGCTCCATCCTCAACTCCATCTACCCGGTGGAGGTGCCGCCCGAGGGGTGGGACGCGGGGCTCGCCGACCTGGTGCAGGCGTTGGAGAGCAGTGGCGTCGACGTCACGCTCGACATCGACGACGTCGAACTGGCCCCGATGGACGGTCTGCTGTTCCTCAGGGTCACCCGAGAAGCACTACGGAACGTGGCCACGCATGCCGATGCATCCCACGTGCTCGTACGACTCGAACAACAGCGCCTCGGACGCCTCGTGCTGCAGGTCAACGACGACGGTCGCGGGTTCACCGCGGCCAACGCCGACTCCAGCCGCAGCGAGGGCCACCTCGGGCTGCAGTTGCTCTACGACCTCGCGAACGACGTGGGCGCCGACCTCACGATCGATTCCACCCCTGGCGTCGGTACTAACCTGCGACTCGAACTGATGGGACAACGATGATCCGAATCGTGATTGCTGACGACCATGCCATGGTGCGTGCCGGCCTCTCCCAGTTGCTGGGCTCCTTCGACGACCTCGAGGTCGTCGGGACGGCCTCCGACGGCCTCGAGGCGGTCGAGGCGGTGGGTGAGCTGCGCCCCGACGTGGTGCTGATGGACCTGTCGATGCCGAACATGGACGGCATCGAGGCCACGGCCGCGGTGAAGCAGCAGTACCCCGACACCCATGTGGTGGTGCTGACCACGTTCCAGGAGCCGCGGCAGGTGTCGGCGGCACTCGGTGCCGGCGCGTCCGGCTACCTGGTGAAGGACGTCGAGCCGGAGGTGCTCGTCGCGGGCATCCGTGCGGCCGTCCAGGGCGGTGCGCCGCTCAGCCCGTCGGTCGCGGCAGGGCTGCTGCGCGGCAGCAGCACGATGAGCATGGTGTCGCCGTCGTCGCTCACGCCGCGCGAGCTCGAGATCCTCCAGCTCATCGTCGACGGGCACACGAACCAGCAGATCGCCCGCGCACTGGGCATCAGCGAGAAGACCGTGAAGACGCACTGCAGCCGCCTGTTCCAGCGGCTCGGCGTCACCGACCGCACGCAGGCGGCGGTGTGGGCGATGCGCAACATGCCGTCCAACAGCGGCTCCTGATGCGCTGACCAGGGGTGACGCGTCAGCCTCGATGAGGTTTGGTGACGCATGTCACACCGGAATTCGGCCTCGAATTCCGAGCGTCCTTTGTCCGCCCCGTGGTCCCACCTCATCCAAGGGACGTCAAAGTATTGCGCTCCGTGAGGTGACACCACCACCAGTGGTGTTCGGATGACCCAGGTCGTACGACCTGCGACCCATCGATCCACACTGTTTCACGAACGGTGGTCCTACCTCACCCGGTGTCGTTGACGCTGACCTGCCGAACGGCTTTGGTGACGCTGCGGAATCTGTCGCGACGGGAGTGACAGGCGGAAAGGGTGGGCGCAATGGGCGTTTTTCGCAATGCCAATCAACGGGCCGTGCACGAGCACGGACCCGGTCGTCGAGTCGGACGAACGAGGGCGGTGCTCGCTGCGCTCGGCCTCGTGCTGGCGGCGGTGCCGTTCATGGCGTCGACCCCTGCCTCGGGTGCCGGCTTCGTGCCCGCGCGCTCGGCGGGTGTGAGCTCCGGCGGGTATCCGCTGTGGTTCCAGGACGCCAACGGCGTGCGCGCCGAGCTGTGCCTCGACCCGGCCGACACGAACTGCCTCGCGCCCCTCTCGGGCCCCGGCTACGACCAGAACCTTCCGCTGTCGTTCCCCACGAACTACCCGGACGAGCTCTTCTACTCTGCCGTCGACTCCCAGCCGGTGACGGCCGTCGACGCGGCCTGCCCCAGCACGGGCGGCACCATCGACGTGCACCTCGCGCTCGAGGCGGCGTTCTTCAACGGTGAGCCGGCCGTGGGCGACCAGGCCGTGTTCGGCCGCATCCGCCTCAACGCCGACCCCGGCAGCGGCCTGTGCGGCAGCACCTGGTACACGTTCAACACGCCCTACGGCCCGCTGACCGTGCAGACCGAGCCCGACGGCGCCATCCTCGGCGGCGCGGCCTCGGCAGCGACCATCGACATCGGGTGCTTCCCGACGCCGACCGTCCCCTGCGCGTTCAACGAGACCCTCACCGCCCCGGTGCTGCAGATCGGCTTCCTCCAGCAGGTCGCCGCCGCACCGCAGGGCTACCTCGGTGACGGCTCGTTCGGCCCGGTGACCGGCGGTCTCGGCGGCTACAACCAGTTCGAGATCCAGAAGTGGCCCGCCGACAGCACGCCTGCCGACGCCGGCTACGAAGCCCCCTGCGTGGGTGACTGCACCACCGTCGCCTCGACGGCCAACTTCGCCGTGCTCACCAAGCTCGCGGGCGCCATCTCGGCCTCGACGGAGTCGTTCGACTTCGGCGGTCAGGTGACCGGCACCACCGGCACCTCGCCGCAGATCACCCTCACCAACGTCGGTGGCGGTGCGCTCGGCCTCGACGCCGCGGCCATCGACGACCTCGTCGTCAGCGGCGCCGGCTTCGCGCTCGGCGCCACCACCTGCAGCGTCGGCACCGTCGTCGCCCCGCTCGATCCCACGGCACTCGCCCGTGACGAGAACTGCTGGGTCACGGTCACGTTCAACCCCGGTGTCACCGGCACCGCCAACGGCACCCTCGAGATCTACAGCGACGGCAACCCCGTCCCCGAAGTCGTGCAGCTCGTCGGCACCGGCATCAACGCCGGTGACGCACCGACCGCCGACCTCGACGCCGGCGACCTCGGCTTCTTCGAGGTGCGCCTGCGCACGGTGAGCGCCACCAAGTCGTTCACGGTGTCCAACAACGGCAACGCGCCGCTGCAGTTGCTGCCCAGCGTCGTCGGCGTCAACGCCGCCGACTTCCAGATCGTCGGCAACTCGTGCCCGTCCGGCTGGGTGCCGGCGCTCGAGACCTGCACGATCGACGTCCGCTTCGTGCCGTCGATCAATGGCATCGAGGTGGCGAGCGTGTCGCTGCAGACCAACATCGGCCTCCTGGCCGTCGCCCTCGAGGGCAGCGGGTACGGCGGCTTCGCCGCCGTGTCCACCACCACCGACCCGATCAACACGTTCCCCGACTGGTACCAGGACGAGAACGGCACCCGCGTCGGCCAGTGCGTGCAGCCCACCAACCCGATGTGCGTCACCGCCCCGATCACCGGTGCGCTGAGCTTCCCCGACAACTACCCGGACGAGTGGTTCTACTACGTGGCCAACTCGGCCCCGCTCGACGTGTCCGACCCCGAGTGCGAGGCCGAGCCCGGCAGCATCATGGTGGAGGCCGCGGCGGAAGCTGCGTTCCTCGGTGAGATCGCCCCCAACGAGGGCATCACGTTCGGCCGTCTGCGCATCGTCGCCCACGGTGGCCTGTGCGCCGACACCACGTACCTGCTCACGCACCCGTACGGCCAGACGGTGATCACCACCAACGACCTCGGTGACATCAAGCCGAACATGGGCACCACCGACATCGGTTGCACGGTGCTGCCGTGCAACTACGAAGAGGCCCTGTCGAGCCCCGTGCTCGAGAGCTTCCTCGAGCAGACCACCCGCCCCGGCGGCTGGCTCGGTGACCCGCTGCAGCCCAGCACCGTCACCGGCGCCCCGTTCATCGACCCGACCACCGGTCAGCCGGCGAACCACTTCTACGTCCAGCGCTACACCGCCGGCGGCCCCGCCGCTCCGGTCATCGCCTACACCGACCAGTTCACGGTGTCGGGTCGCCTCGTCGGCCCGGTCGTGGCCACGCCCGGTTCGCTCACCTTCGCCGATGCGGAGGCCGGTGTTCCCGACGACGTCTCGACCGCCACGGTCACGTTCAGCAACTCGGGCATCGCCCCGATCACGCTCGACGCCGCCGACGCCGTCACGGTGGAGGGCAACCGCGCCACGGAGTTCACCGTCACGGACACCACCTGCATCGAGAATGCGGAGCTGGCCCCCGGTGGCGAGTGCAGCGTGACGCTGACGTTCGCCCCGATGGGCACCGGCGACCGCGATGCGGCCGTGGTGCTGCACCACAGCGGCAAGAACAGCCCCACCGAGGTGCCGCTCAACGGCATCGGCCTCGCCCCGGCGGGCAGCGCTGCCTTCTCGGCAGTGCGCGACACGGTGCAGTTCATCGACCTCCACGTGCTCGACGCCATCAACCCGGTGGGCAGCGAGTCGCAGCAGGTCGTCATCTCCAACGTGGGTGGCCAGGCCTCGCTCGAGGTGCTCGGCGCCTCGGTGCCGGTCGACGCCGACTACGTCATCACCGACAACGCCTGCGTCGGCGTGCTCGTGGCGCCCGGCAACACCTGCACCATCAGCGTGCGGTTCACGCCGAACGCCGCCGGCAACCGTGACGCTGCGCTCACCGTGACGGGTCAGACCTTCACCGGCGACCCCGAGGCTCCCGGTCCGCTCGCCGACGTGGTGGTCTCGCTGAAGGGCAACGGCGTGCTCACCGAGCCGGCGCTGTCGGCGGGGAGCACCAACGGCTTCTTCAACTGGATCCAGGACCGCAACGGCGTGCGTCTCGAGCAGTGCCTCGTCACCGACGGCAACTGCGTGCTGCTCGGCGATGCGACGTTCAACCCCGGTCAGCCGGTGTCGTTCCCGAACAACTACCCGAGCGAGTCGTTCTACTCGTTCGTCGACTCGGAGCTGGTCAGCTTCGGCCCGCAGGACTGCGGCATCGCCGGCCCCTCGGCCGGTGGCACGGCGCTCCTGCGCATCGTCACGGAGGCGGCGTTCACCTCGCCGCAGCCGCAGGCCGGCACGCAGAACCTGTTCAACCGCATCCGGCTCACCGCCGACGGCCTGTGCGCCAACACCACCTACACGGTGATGACGCCCTACGGTCCCCGCACGGTGATCACCGACGGTGAGGGCGCCGTCCTCCCGAGGACGGGCACGTTCGACAACACCAACATCACCGGTACCGAGCCCGTCTCGCGGTCGTTCCTCCAGTGGGACCCGAACGTGGGCGCCAAGGCGCCGGCCGGCTACCTCGGTTCGCCGAACGTGTTCCACAAGGTGGTCGGTTCGCAGTACATCCCCGAAGGTGCCACCGAGCCGGCGAACTACTTCGCCATCCTCGGCGGTGCGGGTGAAGTGGTGCGCACCGAGCTGTTCGCCGTCGCCGGTCGCCTGGCCGGTCCGGTGGTCACCAGCCTCACGTCGAAGGACTTCGGCGTGGTGGAGGGTGGCGGCCAGAGCGCCTCGCAGACCATCGTCATCACCAACATCGGCAGCGCCCCGGTCGGCAGCCTGGTGGTGAGCAAGAGCGGCATCGACGCCGGTCAGTTCACCATCGTGAGCGAGAACTGCTCCACGACGGCCTCGCTGGTGCGTGATGACCACTGCGAGATCGTGGTCCGCTTCGACCCCGCGGTCGTGGCCGTCCAGACCGTTCGCAACGCGACGCTCACCGTCACCCACAGCGGCCTGCGGTCGCCGATCAACATCGCCCTCACGGGCCGGGCCAACCCGCCGGAGACCCCGGCCCTGACGGTGACGCCGACCAGCTTCGCCTTCACGGCCCTCAACGTCGGCAGCACGGCCAGCACCATCATCACGGTGCGCAACCCGGGTACCGGTGCGCTCACCCTCGATGCCATGGCACTGGTGAACCCCGACTTCTCGATCAGCGCCAACACGTGCCCGGTCACCCCGAACACCCTCGGTGCCGGTGTGTCCTGCCAGGTGACGGCTCGGTTCAACCCGGCCAGCCGGGGTGCGAAGTCGGCCTCCTTCCAGGTGAAGGCGCATGACGCCGTCACGACGGACGGCCACACGGCGGTGATCTTCAACCCTGTGACGGTGAACCTCACCGGCATCGCCACCCAGCCCACCGTGACGGTGAGCCCGGCCGCGACGGTGAACATCAGCGGCCAGGCAGGTCGGGCCCAGACGGCGAAGGTGACCATCACCAACACCGGCAACGGCAACTTCAGCCTGTCGTCGCCGGTGATCGGCCAGGCCGCCATCCAGTTCGTCGCCGTCTCGGCGAACAACCCTGTGCCGCGGTTCGGTGCCACGCACAACTGCACGAACATCATCCCCGGCAAGAGCTGCACCGTCACGGTGTCGTTCACGGCCGGCACCCTCGGCATCGGCACGACGTGGTCGGTGGACATGAAGCTGTTCGGCAATGCGAGCAACCTCGGCGGCTCGCTGACCCCGTACACCCTCCGGGTGAACGGCACCCGCAACAAGTGATCGAGTGCTGAGCACTCGCTGATCCCACCCAGGGGAAGGGCCGGCACGGGCAACCGTGCCGGCCCTTCGTGGTTCTGGTGTGGGGCTTCGAAGTGACGGATGTCACATCAGAAAGACCAAACCTTTTCCGAGTTCTCACTGTCGGTCCAACGGTCCCACGGGGCGTGGCGAAATCTCAACTCGATCATCAGTGCGAGGTCAGGCCGACACGCTGCGCGTCGCGATGACCCAGGTCGTACGACCATCGTCGGATGTCAAGAACGACGTTCGTCGTAGCGCCGTGGGGACCATTGGGGATGCTTGTCCCCGGACCCTGGACACGCTTGTCTAGGGACTGCGGGATCCTTCGTCGGGAGCGAAGGAGCGGAAAGGGAAGCGCGATGAGCGCCATCACTGGGTTCTGGGCACGGGTGCGGGAGCACGACTCGACGAGGGAGCCGTCGGGGGAGCGACGGGTGGGGCGTACAACAGCCCTGCTCACGGCACTCGCACTCGTGCTGACCGCCGTGCCGTTCATGGCGGCGACGGTGGCCTCGGGTGCCAACGGCACGCCGGCGCGGTCCACCGCGTTCAACAGCGGTGGCTTCCCGCAGTGGTACGAGGACGCCACCGGCGTGCGGGTCGTGCCCTGCCTCGACCCGGTCGAGGTCAACTGCCTCGCCCCGCTGGCCAACCCGGGCGTCTACGACCCGAACCAGCCGCTCGCGTTCCCGAGCAATTACCCAGATGAGTTCTTCTACTTCGCCGCCGACGCGGCGCCCGTGGCCGTGGCCGACTGTGCGGTCACCCCGGGCGACGGCGTCACCGTGACGCTCGCCCTCGAGGCAGCGTTCATCAACGGCGACCCGGCCGCCGGCGACCAGCAGGTGTTCGGCCGCATCCGTCCGAACGCCAAGGGCGGCACCGGCCTGTGCGCGAACAGCTACTACACGCTGCGCACGCCGTACGGCCCGCTCACCATCAAGACCGACTCGAACGGTGAGGTGAAGGGCGGCGACGCCTCGGCCGTCACCTCCGACATCGGCTGCTTCCCGACGCCGGCAGTGCCGTGCGACTGGAACCTCCCGTTCCAGTCGACGCACCTGTCGTCGGGTCTGCTCCGCCAGGCCAACGCCGTCCCCGGCTACCTCGGCAATGCCGGCTTCGGCCCCATCACGGGCGGCAAGGACGGCGTCAACACCCTCAGCGTCGTGAAGTGGCCCGCCGGCGCCACCCCCGCCGTCGGCTTCGGTGTCGACTGCACCCTCGCCGGCTGCGAGGTCCGCGGGTCCACCGCCAACTTCAGCGTTCTGGCCAAGCTGGCCGGTCCGCTCACCGCCGACGTCGCCACCGTCGACTTCGGTGGCCAGGCCACGGGCAGCACCAGCGCCGCCCGCACCGTCACGGTCACCAACCTCGGTTCGGGCCCGCTCGGCCTCGACCCGTCCACCATCGACCACGTCGTCGTCACCGGCGCCGCCTCGGCGCAGTTCACGCCGACCACCACCACCTGCAGCGTCCAGCAGCTCGTGTCGCCGAATGCGGCAACGCCGCTCCAGCGCGACGCGTCGTGCGGCATCGACCTCACCTTCAGCCCCGCTGCGCTCGGCGCCACGGGTGCCACGCTCGAGATCTGGACCGTCGGCGGCACGTCGCCGCTCACCGTGGCCCTCCTCGGCACCGGCGTCGAGCCGACGATGGAGCCCGGCATCAGCGTCGACCCGGCCGGCCTCGAGCTGGTCATCGGCGACGTCCGCATCACCACCGCCAGCGACATCGTGCCCGTCACGGTCACCAACACCGGCAGCGCTCCGCTGCAGCTGTCGCCGAGCATCCTCGCCGGCGCTCAGTCGTCGACGTTCGCGATCACCGACACCACCTGCCCCACCGGGGTCGTGGCCCCGGCCGCGACCTGCGTGGTCGGCATCAAGTTCACGCCGGCCGTCGCCGGCCCGCACTCCGCCGTACTGCAGCTCGCCACCAACGTGCCGCTCCAGCCGACGGTCAACGTGCTGCTCTCGGCCAACGCGACCGGCGGTGTCGCCGCCGTGTCGACCGAGCTCGTCGACGGCTTCCCCACCTGGTACCAGGACGAGCGTGGCGTGCGGTTGGGCCAGTGCGCCGATCCGGCGAACGCACTGTGCATCACCGGCCCGGTCGTCGGTGACAAGGTCTTCCCGACCAACTACCCGGACGAGGCGTTCTACTACCTCGCCACCTCCGAGCCCATCACGGTGAGCGATGCGAGCTGCACCACCACGACCGGCGAGATCTTCGTCGAGACCGGTGTGGAAGCCGCCTTCATCACGCCGGGTGTCACCGACGGCCAGCAGATGACCTTCGGTCGCATCCGATTCGTCGGTGGTCGCAAGGGCGGGCTCTGCGCCAACACGGCCTACGTGCTCACCTTCCCGTACGGCCGCTCGGTGCTCACCACCGATGCCGACGGCGCCATCAAGCCGTCGCCCGGCACCGCCGACGTCGGCTGCATGGCCGCCCCGTGCGACTTCGCCCTGGCGCTCGCCAGCCCCGTCTTCGGTGGCTTCCTCGAGCAGACGGTGCGCCCCGCGGGCTACCTCGGCAACCCGCTGTCGCCGAGCACGGTGACCGGTTCGCCGTACATCGACCCCGACACGGGCACCGCGGCCAACCACTTCACCATCCAGCGTCTCGACACCCTCGGTACGCCCGGTCACACGCTGCTCGGCTCCACCGACCTGTTCGGTGTGTCGGGTCGCCTCGCCGGCCCGATGGTGGCCGACCCGTCGGCCATCGACTTCGGCCCCGCCGACGTCGCCACCGGCACGGTCGACCGCTCGGTCACCTTCACCAACGTGGGCGTCGACCCGGTCACCCTGGCCAACACGCCATGGAACATCAACAGCTCGGGCAGCAGCGACTTCCAGGTCACCGGTGGTGACTGCGTCGGCGGCCTCGTGCTGGCCAACCTCGCCACCTGCACGCTCACCGTGCAGTTCGACCCGGCGGCCACCGGGCCGCGCTCGTCCGACCTCGTGCTGCGGCACGACGGTCAGAACGATCCGCTCACCGTGCTGCTGTCGGGTGTGGGCAGCGCCCCGGTGGGCGAGCCCGCCATCTCGGCCCAGCCCGGTTCGGTCGCCTTCACCGACCGTCACGTCAACACGCTGAGCGAGTCGCAGGTCATCGTGGTGTCGAACCTCGGTGGTTCGGCCCCGCTCGTGGTGGGTGCCCCGACGGTCAACGCGCCGTTCGAGCTCACCAACGAGTGCGTGCTGCCGGTCGACCCCGACATGACGTGCACCATCTCGATCCGCTTCGCACCCACCGCCGCCGGTTCGTTCACCGCCGACGTGACGGTGCCCAGCAACGCCGGCACGGTCACCGTGCCGGTCAGCGGCTCGGCCACGACGGCAACGCCCGCCCAGTCGGGCGCCCAGAACGTGGGCGGCTTCCCGATCTGGATCCAGGACAACAACGGCGTGCGCCTCGAGCAGTGCGTCAGCACCGAGGGCTACTGCGTGCTGGCCGGCAGCGGCTTCGACACCCAGAACCCGCTGGTGTTCCCGTCGAACTACCCGAGCGAGTCGTTCTACTCGCTGGTCGACTCGGAACTGGTCACCTACGCCCCGCAGGTGTGCGGTGACGGCAGCCTCAGCGCCGGCGGTTTCGCCCTGCTGCGGATGGCCACCGAGGCCACCTTCGTGGGCGGCACGCCGCAGGCGGGCCAGCAGAACCTGTTCAACCGCATCCGCATCAACGCCGGAGGCCTGTGCGCCAACACGAGCTACCAGTTCGTGCACCCCTACGGCACCACCACCGTCACCACCGACGGTGCGGGTGACGTGAAGGAGACCTTCGACACGGCCGCCATCACTGGCACCGACCCGGTGCTCAGCGGCTTCCTCCGCTGGGACCCGAACGTGGCCCCGGCCGCGCCGGCCGGTCACCTCGGTGACGGCACGTCGTTCCACGAGATCGTGGGCTCGGAGTACCGCCCGGTGCTCGGCGGCGAGCCGGCGAACTACTTCCGCATCGAGCTCGGCGACCAGGTCGTCGGTGCGACGGACCGGTTCCTCGTGTCGGGTCGCCTCGCCGGCCCGGTGGTGCCCAGCCTGACGTCGAAGGACTTCGGCACGGTGCGTCAGGGCACCAACAGCGCGGCGCAGGATTTCGTGATCTCGAACATCGGCAGCACGCCGGTGAGCGGGTTCTCCACGTCGGTCACCGGCACCGACGGCACGCTGTTCGCCGTCACGTCGAACACCTGCAGCGGCGCCACGCTCGACCGTGACCAGTCGTGCACGGTGCGGGTGCGCCTCCAGGCGGCGGCGAACACCGCCATCGGTGCGAAGGCGGCCACGCTGGTGGTGGGCCACGACGGCCTCCGCTCGCCGATCTCGATCGACCTGAAGGGCAACGTCATCACCAGCGCCCAGCCGGCGCTGACGGTCACCCCGACCTCGCTGACCTACACGGCGACGGTGGTCGGCAACACGAGCGCCACCCAGAGCGTGGTCATCCGCAACTCGGGCACGGCACCGATGACGGTGGGCACGCTCGCCTTCGCCGGCGCCAATGCCAACCAGTTCCGGTTCGTGTCGAGCACCTCGTCGACGGCGTGCCCCATCAACGGCACGGCGCCCACGGCGAACCTCGCCGGCGGTGCCTCGTGCACCATCGGTGTGGCGTTCCGTCCCACCAGCGGCGGCAACAAGGCGGCGAGCCTGCCCGTCAACGCCACCGACCCGGCGACGGGCACGGCGCTCACCCCGGTGAACGTGGCGCTCGCGGGTCAGGCCACGGCGGCGACGATCTCGCTCTCGGCCACCAGCGTCACCATCAGCGGTCGTGCGGGTCGTACCAGCACGGCGTCGGTGCAGCTCACCAACAACGGCACGGCGAACTTCTCGCTGTCGGGCAACCCGGCGCTGTACTTCACGGCGGTCTCGGCCAACAACCCGACCACGAAGTTCACCGCCACGAGCACCTGCAACAACATCGCCCCGGGCAAGCGTTGCCAGGTCACCATCTCGTTCACGCCCGGCAACGGCACCGTGGGCGAGAGCTTCGTGACCGACCTGTACATGTTCGGTGCAATGACCAACACCGTCACCGATCCCCGTCCGACATCGGCGACGTTCGGTCAGCTGGTCGGCGGTGTGAAGGTGCGGGTCACGGGCAACCGCACCCGCTGATCACCGATCGTTCTCGACGGGAGAACGGAAGGGCCGGCACGGGACACCGTGCCGGCCCTTCGGGTTCAGTGCTGCAGGACGATGCGTTCGGCGTGGTCGGGGGTGACCGCGGTCCAGTCGAGCTCGCGCACGACGCGGTCGCGCAGCGCGTGGGAGGCGTTGGCCTCGCCGTGCACCACGAACACGGTGGTCGGCGGTCGTTCGGCGGTGCCGATCCACCCCATCAACTCGCTCGCGTCGGCGTGCACGGAGAAGCCGGTGAGGTCGCAGATCTCGGCCTTCACGCGCACGTACTGGCCGTGGATCTTCACGCTGCTGGCGCCGTCGAGCAGTTGCCGCCCGCGGGTGCCGGCCGCCTGGAACCCGACGAGGGCGACGCTGTTGCGTTCGTCGGGCAAGAACTTCTCGAGGTGGTGCACGACGCGTCCGCCCGAGGCCATGCCGGCGCCGGCGATGATGATGGCGGCGCCGCCGTGGCGCGACACGGCCTTGGAGCCCTCCGAGTCGAACACCTCCGACAGGTTCGGCAGGTCGAACAGCGACCGTTGGTCGGCGAGCTCGGGGCGCACGTCGGTGGCGCGCTCCTCGATGGCCTCGCGGTAGATCTGCAGCGCGGCGAGTGCCATCGGGCTGTCGACGAAGATGGGCACCGACGGCAGGCGTCGCTCGTCGGCGAGCTGGCGGAGGTGGTACAGCAGCACCTCCGTGCGGTCGACGGCGAACGCGGGGATGATGACCTTGCCGCCGCGGTCGACGGTGCGTTCGATGACGTCGGCGAGGGCGAGCCGGGCTTCGCCGTTGGTGTGCTCACGGTCGCCGTAGGTGGACTCGACGATGAGGTGGTCGACGTCGCCCACCGGCGCCGGTGGCACCAGCAGCGGGTGCGTGGGGCGGCCGAGGTCGCCGCTGAACCGGATGGTGGGGCCTTCGTGCAGTTGCACGAGCACGGTGGAAGAGCCGAGGATGTGCCCGGCCGGTTGGAACGTGACGCGCACGCCCTCGGCCGCTTCGAACGACTCGTCGAACGGGTGGGATCGCAGTTGCTCGAGCGCAGTCCACGCGTCGTCCTCGGTGTAGAGCGCGAGTGCCGGATGGTGGCGCGAGTAGCCGGCCCGGTTCGCGTACTTCGCTTCCTCCTCCAACAGTCGTGCGCTGTCGGGCAGGACGACGCTCATCAGGCGGCCGGTGTCGAACGTGACGTGCACGTCGCCGCGGAACCCGGCCTTCACGAGGCGCGGCAGGTACCCGCAGTGGTCGAGATGCGCATGGCTGATGACTACCGCGTCGAGCGTGGAGGGCTGCACGGGGAACGCGGCCCAGTTGCGCTCCCGCAGCTCCTTCAGGCCCTGGAACAGCCCGGCGTCGAACAGCACCCGTCGTCCGCCGTGTTCGAGCAGGAACTTGCTGCCGGTGACGGTCTGTGCCGCCCCGAGCGGGACGAGCGTCGCGGGTGCACGGTGTGCCACGGGCACCGCCTCAGCGGTACTTCGGCTTCGCGAACACCTCGCGCACCAGCGGCTCGAAGTGCTCGAGCGGCTCGGTGGGGCCGGCGGGGTCGAACGCGACCTGGTCCCAGTCGTCGGTGAACTGCTCGCACAGCGCGAACCACGACTCGTCGCGGTACTGGTCGCGCAGGTTCGTGGGCATGCCGAAGTGCTGGTAGTAGTGGCGGCCCTGAAAGTCCTGGTGGTGGTACAGCGTGTGGTACACGTCGGGACGCACGTACGGCCGCAGCATCTCGGCGGCGATCGGGCCGTGGTTCGGCACGCTGATGGCCTTGCCGATGTCGTGGCACAGCGAGGCCACCACCATCTCCGGGTCGGCACCGTCGCGCTCGGCCAAGGTGGCAGTCTGCAGGCAGTGCGTGAGCTGGTCGCACGAGAAACCGTCGGTGATGTCGCCGAGCGAACGCAGCAACATGAGGATGCGGTCGGCGACGCGGCCCTGGTTCTGTGCGGTCTCGCGGCCGATGACGGCCCACTGCTCGGCGGTGGATTCGTCCATGCGGGTGAAAGTGGCAGCCATGGGAGAAGTCTGGCAGCATCGACGCGTCCGCAACCGCATGGAGGCCCACATGAATCCCACCGAGCTCGCCCTGTTCAGTGAGAAGGAGCAGACGCTGCTCGTCGCGACCGAGCCCGCCCGTCTGGCGCTGTTGGACGAGGACGCGCTCGGCGAGGCGCTGTTGCTGGTGCGTCGGGCACGCAACAAGTACTCCGGGCTGCACCGTCGCCAGGCGAGCGCCACCGTGTCGGAGGTCGGTCGTCGTGCGGCCACGCAGTCGCAGAACCTGCGCACGCTGCGCAAGGCCGAGATCTTCGAGGACGCGCTCGCCCGGGTGTCGCGTGCCTATTCGGCTGCGGCCAAGGCGGCAGCGGCGCAGTTGAAGTCGGAGCGGTTGGCGCTGGCGAAGTCGGCCACGCTGTCGTCGCCCGCGGCGGCGCCGAAGGCCGCGAAGAGCACCGCGAAGGCCGGCAAGAGCGACGGTCGCACGGCCGCCGGTCGCGGCGTGAAGCCGGCGTCGGCCACGGCCTCGCCGGCTCGGCGTGGCTCGTCGAAGGCACAGGGCGCCCGGCGTCAGGCCAAGCGCGACTCGCGCTGAGCAGTCGCCGGTCCGTCCGCTTCGTCGGGGGAGCGCGTGGGGGAGAACACTTCGGCGATGGACTTCGATCTGCCCCAGGACCTCCTCGATCTGCTCGCCGAGCTCGACGTGTTCATCGAACAGGTCATCAAGCCGCTCGAGCAGCAGGACGACAACATCCGCTTCTTCGACCACCGCCGTGAGGACGCGCGCACCGACTGGGAGAACCAGGGTCTCCCGAACGAGGAGTGGGAGCAACTGCTGTACAAGGTGAAGCGCCTGGCCGACTCGGCCGGCTTCTACCGCTACCCGTTCCCCGAGGAGTTCGGCGGCCGCAACGGCACCAACCTCGGCATGGCTGTCATCCGCGAGCACCTCGCCCGCAAGGGGCTCGGTCTGCACAACGACCTGCAGAACGAGCACTCGATCGTCGGCAACAACGTCGGTCTGCTGCTGATGCTGCAGTACGGCACCGACGAGCAGAAGGCCGAGTGGATCGACGACCTGGCCGAGGGTCGCCGCGGCTTCGCGTTCGGCATCACCGAACCGAACCACGGCAGTGACGCCACGCACATGGAGACCGTCGCGGTGCGTGACGGCGACGAGTGGATCATCAACGGCGAGAAGACGTGGAACACCGGCATCCACAAGGCCCAGTACGACATGATCATGGCCCGCACCAGTGGCAAGGCCGGCGACGGCGACGGCATCACGGCGTTCCTGGTGCCGTCGAAGAGCCCCGGCTTCGAAGTGGTCGAGTACCTGTGGACGTTCAACATGCCCACCGACCACGCCCACGTGCGGCTCACCGACGTGCGCGTGCCACACGCCTCCATCTTCGGTGGTGAGGGTCGTGGCCTGCAGGTCGTGCAGCACTTCTTCAACGAGAACCGCATCCGTCAGGCGGCGTCGTCGCTCGGGGCGGCGCAGTTCTGCATCGACGAGGCCGTGAAGTACGCGCAGGAGCGTCGTCCGTTCGGCAAGGCGCTCGCCAGCAACCAGGGCATCCAGTTCCCGCTGGTCGAGCTGCAGACGCAGTGCGAGATGCTGCGCGCGCTCATCCACAAGACCGCGTGGATGATGGACAAGTACGGGGCGTTCAGCCAGAGCGACAAGGTCAGCATGTGCAACTACTGGGCGAACCGGTTGTGCTGCGACGCCGCCGACCGTGCGATGCAGGTGCACGGTGGCATGGGCTACTCGCGTCACAAGCCGTTCGAGCACATCTACCGTCACCACCGTCGCTACCGCATCACCGAGGGTGCGGAGGAGATCCAGATGCGGCGTGTGGCCGGCTACATGTTCGGCTTCATGAACCAGCGTGCGCCGAAGGGTGTCAGCGAGCAGCCGGCGGTGCCGAAGGCCTGATCGGGCCGCCGGATCAGCGTCCGAACACCTCTGCGAAGTGTGCGACCATCGCTCGCCAGGAGCGAAGGTCGCTCGCCTCGTGGTACTGGAAGCCGGGTCGGCTGCCGTCGGCCAGCTTGTTCGTGAAGCTGTGGCCGGCGCCGCTGTACAGCACCATCTGCCAGTCGACGCCCGCGGCGTTCATCTCGTCCTCGAACGCCGCGCGCTGTGCCGGGGGGATGATGGGGTCGTCGACGCCGATGCACACCAGCACCTTGCCGGCGATGTTCGCCGCATCTGCCGGTGCGGCGTTGGCGAGGCCCGAGTGGAACCCGACGATGGCGTGCACCGGCGCGCCGTCGCGGCCCAGTTCGAGCGCCATCGTGCCGCCGAAGCAGTACCCCATCGCGCCGACGCGGGCATGGTCGGCCCGAGGGTGGGCGAGCAGCAGGTCGAGCCCGGCGCGGGCACGTCGCCGAGTGGTGGCCTGGTCGGCCATCAGTCCGCCGAGCTTGGTCATCACTTCGTCCTGCGGGAGCGGCTTCCCGTCGCCCCAGTAGTCGAGTGCGAACGCCACGTAGCCGAGCTCGGCGGCGAGGCGGTCGGCGCGCTGGCGCGGGTGGTCGGTCATGCCGGGGCCCTCGTGGCACACCAGCACCGCGGGACGCGGGTCGTCGCCGTCGGGCACGGCCAGGTGGCCGAGGTAGCGGACGCCGTCGACGTGGTACTCGATCTGCTCGCTGTGCATGGGCGGCAAGCTAGTCCGACGCGGTCGACTATGGTTTCCTGAACCGACGGTCAGTCCAGCCGTCACCGGGGAGCTGTGGGGGCACGAGCGATGACAGAACGGGGAGGTGGCGGCCGCATCGAGCTGACCGCGCTGTCGAAGTTCTACGGCTCGTTGAAGGTGCTCAACAGCATCGATCTGGTGATCGAGGCGGGCGAGTTCTTCTCGCTGCTCGGACCGTCCGGGTGCGGGAAGACCACCACGTTGCGCCTCATCGGCGGGTTCGAGGACATCGAGCACGGCTCCGTGCAGATCGACGGCGTCGACATGCGTGGCGTGCCGCCCGAGAAGCGGCCGGTCAACACGGTGTTCCAGAGCTATGCGCTGTTCCCGCACAAGACGGTCGCGGACAACGTGGCGTTCGGTCTGCGATTCCAGGACTGCTCGAAGGACGACACGCGCCGCCGGGTGGCCGAGGCGCTCGAACTGGTGCGGCTGAACGGTTACGAGTCCCGCCGGCCCCATCAGCTGTCGGGAGGGCAGCAGCAGCGCGTCGCGCTGGCGCGTTCGCTGGTGCTGCGTCCGAAGGTGCTGCTGCTCGACGAGCCGTTGGGCGCGCTCGATGCGAAGCTGCGGCGGGTGCTGCAGGTCGAGCTGCGGCAGTTGCACCGCGAGGTCGGCATCACGTTCGTGTACGTCACGCACGACCAGGAGGAAGCGCTCACGATGAGCGATCGGCTGGCCGTGATGGACTCGGGCATCATCCGTCAGGTGGGCACGCCACGCGAGGTCTACGACGCACCGTCGTCCACCTACGTCGCCGACTTCCTCGGCCTCGCCAACCTGTTCCCCGCGTTCGCGCACGCCGACGGGGTCGACATGCTGGGTGGGCGAGTGGCGGCGGCCACCGGTGAGACGCGGGGGAGTTGCTTCACACTGGTGCGTCCCGAGCGGGTGCAGTTGGTCGACGCCGGTGCGGCGTCGCTGCGAGGCCGGGTGGAGCACGTCGTGTTCGCCGGCGCGCTCACGCACGTGCACCTCGCGGTCGGCGACCAGTCGATGCAGGCGATGGTGCAGAACGGCGTGGCGGGCCCGCCGCTGCACGAGGGTGCAGAGGTCGGCGTCGTCGTCGCCCCCGACGCCGTCCGGGTGCTGCCGAACTGACCGACCGCGGCCGGTCAGGCCATCGTGGCGCGGTAGTGGCGGGTGAACCAGATGACGTACTCGTCCTTCGGGGTGAGCACGCCGTGGGCGAACGCCTTCGACGACACGCCGCGCTGCACGCTCTCGCAGACCGCGTTGTCCTGGTTGCCGACGAGCACGTTGAAGTCGATGATCGGCTGCGGGTCGAAGCCCGGTGCGGCGATGGTGTCGGGGTGGAACAGGAAGTCCATCGTCATCACCGTGCGGCCGGGACCGGCGGGGTGGAGGGTGGACACGACGACGCTCGGGTCGGTGATGTCGACGAAGCCGTTCGGGAACACGGTGGCGCCGTAGTACGACGTGTGGTCCTCGCCCGTGGCGCCGGGCAGCGACGGCAGTGGTCCGCGGTACGGCGACCCGGCCTTCGCCCGGTCGACCGTGACGCCGCCGTCCTCGCGGTCGTGGTCGGTCACCCAGCCCGTGCGGTAGAGCGGCACGATGTCGACCAGTTCGGGGTGCACGCGGGTGCAGTGCAGGCACTCCTGGTAGTTCTCGATGACGATCTTCCAGTTCGCGGCGATGTCGCAGCGGGTGGAGGCCACCACCTGCAACTCGTCGAGCCGGAACCGCTCGAGCTTCAGCAGCTCGGGCGCATGGTGCCGCAGCCACGGCTCGAAGTCCGGCGGCTCCGGGCTGAGGCTGACGAACACGAGGCCCTGCCATTCGCGCAGGTGGTACTGCCAGAGGGGGAGCGTGGCCTTCTCGACGTCGGTCTCGTCGAGGTGCGGGGTGGCGATGAGGCGACCGTCGAGCGCGTAGGTCCAGGCGTGGTACGGGCACATCAGCGAGCCCTGGGTGCTGGTGTCGTGCGCATCGCAGAGGCGTGCGCCACGGTGGCGGCAGACGTTCGCGAAGGCGTGCAGGCGTCCGTCGAGGGCGCGGGTGAGGAGCACGCTCTCGCCGGCCAGGTCGACCACCGTGCGGTTGCCGGGCTGCAGGCGTTGACCTGCGCCGGCGAGCATCCAGCCGCCGTGGAAGATGCGCGACCGCTCGGCTTCCCAGACCGCCTCCGACAGGTAGTCGTCTCGGGTCAGCGTGTGCACGTCGTTGGGCATTGCGGGTCCCCTTCCGCATCCGTGGTGCCCGTACCCTAGCGAAGTCTGAACGACCGGTCAGACAAGCTGGAGTACGCTGGGACGATGGGACAGCAGCACCACGCCACGCTCGACGACCTCATCAACGAGGAGGAAGCGCGCTTCGTCGCGCGCATGGGTGCGTCGGCCGAGCTCGGCGCACGAGGCGGCGAGGTGATGCCCGGCGGCGTGTGCTCCAGCTGGGCCAGCTCGCGCCCGCTGCCGGTGTGGGTGAGCCACGGTGAGGGCGCGCTGGTGTGGGACGCCGACGGCACCGAGTACGTCGACATGCACGCCGGGTACGGCGTCAACGTGGTCGGCCACGCGAACCCGCACGTCGTGCGCGCCGTGCAGGACCGGGTCACGAAGGGCACGCACTTCGCGCAACCCACCGAGGACGCCATCGTGGTGGCGCAGGCCCTGGCCGACCGGTTCGGCCTGCCGAAGTGGCGGTTCAACAACTCGGGCACCGAGGCCACCATGGACGCGTTCCACCTCATGCGCGCCATCACCGGTCGACCGTTGGTCATCAAGATCGAGGGCACGTACCACGGGCACCACGACTCGGCGATGATCTCCATCTTCCGGTCGGCCGACCAACTCGGCCCGGAGTCGGCGCCGCATCGCGTCGCTGGCCCGGGGGTGCTGGCCGCGGCAGCCGACGCGCTGCGCATCGTGCCGTTCAACGACCTCGCCGCCCTCGAGCACGTGCTCGACACCCATCGCGGGCAGATCGCCGGGATGATCGTCGAACCGATGATGATGAACGCCGGCATCATCCCGCCCGCGCCCGGTTACCTGCAGGGCGCGAAGGACCTGCTCCACGCGCACGGTGCGTTCCTCGCGTTCGACGAGGTGAAGACCGGCATGGTGGTCGACTGGGGTGGCGCCACCCGACGGTTCGGGGTCACGCCCGACATCGTCTGCCTCGCGAAGGCGCTCGGCGGTGGCCTGCCGTGCGGCGCCATCGGCGGCACCGAGGAGGTGATGGGCGCCATCGAGTCGGGCGTGTACGACCAGATCGGCACGTTCAACGGCAACCCGCTCACGATGGCCGCGGCGCGTGCCACGCTCACCGAGGTGCTGCTGCCGCACACGTACGAACAGGCCGAGGTGGTCGGGCGGTCGATGCTCGAGGGCTCGATGGCGGCGCTCGAGGCGGCCGGCATCCCGTCGTACGGCACGGTGTTCGGCTTCAAGGGCTCGGTGGTGTTCCACGACACGCCGGCCCGCAACTACCGCGAGTTCCTGCGCATCTCCACCGCCATCAGCCACCTGCACTTCCTGGTGCAGCACAACGGTGGCGTGTTTCTGCCGCCGTGGGGGAAGAGCGAGAGCTGGACCCTCAGCGTCGCGCACGCCGAGGAGCACGGTGCGCGGTACGTGCGCAACGTCGCTCGCGTGGCCGAGCTGGCATCGGGTCTGCTCGACCGCGACTCCGAGATCTTCGCCGTCGGTTCGTACAACTGATGGTCGCGCTGCGCGAGCTCACCCGCGCCGATGGCGTCGACGCCGTGCTCGAGGTGCTCGACGCCGACGGCGGTGTCATCGTGCGCGACATGGTGCCGCCCGACACGTTGGCCCAGTTCCGTGCCGACATGCAGGCGCACGCCGATGGGCACCGCGCGGGCACCGTGGCCGAGAACCCGGTCATCCAGGCGTTCTGGGGACGGCGCACCACTCGGTTCACTCGCCTCGCACATCGCAGCGCCGCGTTCATCGACCTGCTGACCGATCCGTTCTACCTCGAGCTCGCCGACCGGGTGTTGCTGCCCAACGCGTCGGACCACTGGATGAACACCGGCCAGATGATGATCATCGGCCCCGGCGAGAAGGCGCAGTGGATCCACCGCGACGCCGAGAACTGGCCCACGTTGTGCCGGCCCGACGGCTTCGAGATCACGCTCAGCTGCATGTTCGCGATCTCCGAGTTCACGGCCGAGGTCGGTGCCACGCAGGTGGTGCCCGGCAGCCACCGTTGGGACGACTACCGCCGTCGGCCCGAGCCGCACGAGATCTGCCAGGCAGTGATGCCCGAGGGTGGCGGCATGATCTACACCGGCCGGGTGCTGCACGGGGGTGGCGCGAACGTCTCCGACGACCAGTTCCGGTACGGGCTGCACCTGTCGTACGTGCTCGGCTGGCTCACGCCCGAGGAGGCGTCGCCGTTGGGTGCCTCGTGGGACGAAGTCCGCCACCTGCCCGAGCGCGCGCAACGCCTGCTCGGCTGGAGGTGCAGCGGCACCGACGACCGGCACGCGGCGCGGCTGTGGACGGTCGACTACGAGGACATCCCGCAGGCGCTCGGCCTCGAGTGACGGTGGGCCGTCAGCGGCCCTTCCAGATCGGCGCGCGCCGCTCGCCGTGCGCCAGCGTGCCCTCCACCGCGTCCTCGGAGTCGATGGCGGCGCGATAGCTGGGCAGGTCCTGGATGATGCCCATCGCCTCGATCGGGTCCATCTGCGCGGTGCGGCGTTCGATGTCGAGGATGGCCGTCACGCTGAGCGGTGCGGCCCAGCAGACGTCGGCGGCCAGTTGCCGCGCCGCGGCCATCAGCTCGTCGGCGGGCACCACCTTGTTGACCAGGCCCCAGCGGGCCGCTTCCTCGGCCGACATGCGCCGTCCGGTGAGCAGCATCTCGCGGGCGATGGGGCCGGGCAGCAGACGAGGGAGGCGCACCGCACCGTTGTCGGGCAGGATGCCGAGCCCCGCCTCGGGCAGGAAGAACTGCGCGTGCTCGGCGGCGACGATCATGTCGGCCGCCATCGCGATCTCGAACCCGCCACCGACGGCCATGCCGTTCACCGCGGCGATCACGGGCGTGCGGCGGTGCGGCAGGTTGGTGAACCCGCCGAACCCGCCGGCGCCGTAGTCGCTGTCGAACGCCTCGCCCTCGGCGGCGGCGCCCAGGTCCCAGCCGGCGCTGAAGAAGCGTTCCCCGGCACCGGTGAAGATGGCGACACGCACGGCGGGGTCGGTCTCGAAGCCGACGAACACCTCGCCGAGCGCGTAGCTGGTGGCGGCGTCGATGGCGTTGGCCTTCGGCCGGTCGAGCGTGACCACGGCGACGCCGTCGGCGATGTCGACGTGGAATCCCGGGTGGGTCATGACGGCGTGTCCTCCACGATGAGCAGTGCGTCGACGGCGGTGGCGCCCTCGACGCCGACGAGCACGGGGTTGAGCTCCACCTCCACCACGTCGGTGCCCACCACCGCGTCGGTGAGGCGCACCACGAGGTCGGCGAGTGCGGCGAGGTCGGCGGCGGGGCGGCCACGGAACCCGGTGAGGAGGCGGGCACTGCGCAACGACATGAGCGCGGCCTCGACCTGCGGTGCGGTGACGGGGGCGAGCAGATGGGCCACGTCGCTCCACAGCTCGGTCATCACGCCACCGAAGCCGACCGTGACCAGCCAGCCGACGGGTGCGTCTCGTCGCACGGTGACCAGCACCTCGGCCACCACGTCGGTGACCGTGCGCTCGACCAGGAAGCCGGCGGGCGTCGCGGGCATCGCGGCGACGGCGGCGGCGAGGGCCTCGGGGTCGCGCAGCCCCACCTTCACCGCGCCGGCCTCGCTCTTGTGCGCGTGGCCGAGCGCCTTGAGGGTGATCGGGTACCCGATGCCGTCGGCGGCCGCGAGCACCTCGCCGGCGGGTACGACCACGCCGTCGGGCACCGCCACCCCGAGCGTGCGCAGGTGCGCCTTGGCCGTCGCCTCGTCGACCAGATGGGTGCTGCCGGGTGCGGCGACGGGTGCGTGTGCGGTGGCCTGCACGTCACGGCCGAGGGTGGCCGCCGCGTCGAGTGCGGTGAGCGCCTCGGACAGGCCGAGCAGGGGAGTGAGGCCGCGTGCGCTGATGTGGGCCCGCAGCGGCTCGTTCAGGCACTCGGCCAGCGTGGCCACCACGACGGCGCGGTTGCCGGTGGCGTCGGCTGCGTCGGCCAGCGCGTCGGCCGCCACGTACCACGACGACGGGTCGTTGTCGGGCGACGGTGGCGCGTCGAGCACGAGCATCGTGGCGTCCTGCGGGCCGTCCATCACCGCGGTGAACGTGGTGGCCATCGCGGCGCGGTCGCCCCACATGAACGTGTGGTAGTCGAACGGGTTGCTGACCGAGACGAGCTCGGTGAGGGTGGCCGCGATGGCGGTGGTCTGCTCGGTGGTGAACGGTTCGAACCGCAGTGCCGTGGCCTCGCTGCGATCCGCCACCAGCGACGCCTCGCCGCCCGAGCAGCTCAGCGACACCACTCGTCGGCCGCGCAGTGGGCCGGCCGTGTCGAGCACCTTCAGCGTCTCGAGCAGCTCGGCGGGGGTGCGCACGGTGGCCACGCCGTAGCGCTCGAACAGCGCGTCGTACGCGGCGGCACGGCCGGCCATCGACCCGGTGTGGGAGTTGGCGATGAGCGCTCCGGCCTCGCTGCGTCCGGTCTGCAGCGCCACGATCGGTACGCCCTGCTCGCGCGCCCGCATCGCGACGAGCGCGAACTGCTGGGCGTCGCGCACCGCTTCGAGGAACAGCCCGATCGAGGTGATGCGCGGATCGTCGAGCAGTGCTGCGATGGCGTCCTCGGTGCCGAGGTCGGCCTGGTTGCCGACGGTGATCATGCTGCCCAGGCGCAGTCCGCGCTGCTGGAAGGTGAGGTTCACCGCCACGTTGCCGCTCTGGCTCACGATGGCCGCGCCGCGGTCGTGGCGGGCCATGCCGTGCTCGTCGGGCCACAGCGCGACGCGGTCGAACGTGTTGACGAAGCCGTAGCAGTTCGGACCGAAGAACGGCACGTCGCCCGCGGCGGCGAGCAGTGCGTGCTGCAGGTGGTCGTCGCCGGTCTCGGCGAAGCCCGAGCCGTAGCAGACCGCGCCGCCGGCACCGATGCGGCTGAGCGTGCGCATGGCCTCGACGGTGGCGTTGCGGTTCACGCCGAGGAAGACGGCGTCGGGCACGCCCGGCAGGTCGTCGAGCGAAGGGAGGCAGGGCACGCCGGCGAGGTCGGCGCGCTTCGGGTGCACCGGCCAGATCGGGCCCTCGAACCCGAGCCGCAGGCACTGCCGCACCACGCGCTCGGCGGGTGCGCCACCGACGACGGCGATGGAGCTCGGTGCGAGGAGGCGACGCAGGTCGGGCATGTCGATCGACATTAGCTGAACCGCCGATCAGGCAACCCTCCGAGTGGCAGACTGGCGCGATGAGTGACGCCGATGCCGTGTACCTGTCCGCCACCGAGCTCCTGGCCGCATTCCGCGCCCGCACGCTGTCGCCCGTGGAGTACCTCGAGCTGGTGATCGCCCGCGTCGAGGCACTCGAGCCC
This sequence comes from Actinomycetota bacterium, assembly GCA_039796575.1. GTDB lineage: Bacteria > Actinomycetota > Acidimicrobiia > Acidimicrobiales > Ilumatobacteraceae > UBA668. The sequence goes on along the minus strand of JBDKJP010000078.1, from coordinate 11,543 downwards.
ACGCTCAACGCCGTCATGGACCGGCGCTACGACGAGGCCCGCGAAGAGGCCAAAGTGTCGGCCGAGCGGTACGTGCACGGGTCGGCGCGTGCGCTCGACGGTGTGCCGGTGGCGGCCAAGGAGGAGCACCCGATGGTCGGCCGCTCGTGGTCGCAGGGATCGCTCGCGTACGCCGACCAGGTGGCCGAGATCGACCACCCGATCATCGAACGCATCCAGGCCGCGGGTGGCATCGTGCACGTGCGCACCACCACCCCCGAGTTCTGCTGTGCGCCGTACTGCCACAGCCGCATGTGGGGCATCACCCGCAACCCGTGGAACACCGACTTCTCGCCGGGCGGGTCGTCGGGCGGCACCGGAGCGGCGCTCGCCGCCGGTTATGCGCCCATCGGCACGGGGTCCGACATCGGTGGGTCGATCCGCATCCCGGCGTCGCTGAGCGGTGTGGTGGGGTTCAAGCCGCCGTGGCAGCGGGTGCCGGCGCTGTCGCCGTACAACCTCGACCAGTTCTGCCACGACGGCCCGCTGGCGCGCACGGTGGCCGACTGCGCGTTGCTCGAGGACGTCATCGCCGGCGCGCACTGGCGCGATCCTGCGTCACTCCCGCACCCGCCCCGCGTCGAAGGTGCCGGGTCGTCGGTCGTGGGTCTTCGCGTCGCGCTGTGCACCCAGCTCGGCGACTGGCCGCTCGACCCCGCCGTCGACGCCAACACGCGACGGGTCGCCGCGTCGCTCGCCGCTGCCGGTGCGGTGGTGGAGGAGGTCACGTTGCCGTGGACGGTGGCCGACGTCTGGGAGGCGTCGCAGGCGCACTTCCGGGCCATCATGGGCGCCGGCATCGGCGCGGTGAACGCCGAGTACGGCTCGCTGCTCAGCGACTACACCGTGGCGTTCGCCGAGAGCATGCTCGGCGCCGGCATGGGGTTCTACGAGGGCATGGAGGCCGAGGGTGCGTTGTGGGAGCCGCTCGGGCTGCTCTTCCAGCAGTTCGACGTGATGGTGTGCCCCACGATGGCCACCGACGGCTATCGCGCCGGTGAGGCGTATCTCGACGGCATGGACGTCGGTGACAGCAGCGTGGTGCACCACATCCTCGGTGCGATGACGTTGCCGTTCAACATCCAGTCGCGCTGCCCGGTGGTGAGCGTGCCGTCGGGTGTGGCCGCGAACGGCGTGCCCACCGGCGTGCAGGTGGTGGCCCGCCCGTACGACGACGTCACCGCGTTCCGCGTCGCCGCCGCCGTCGAGGCCACCGGCGTCGGCTTCCCCCACCCCACCTGGCGCCCCACCCTCTGACCGCCCCGTCATGTCGCGCGAACTCAAGTTCGCGCGACGGCCCGCGAACATGAGTTCGCGCGATGGGCCCGGCGAACTTGAGTTCGCGCGACGAGCGCGGTGGGTCAGGCGCCGTGGGGGCGGAGCATGCTGCGGCTGATGATGTGGCGCTGGATCTCGCTGGTGCCGTCCCAGATGCGGTCGACGCGGGTGTCGCGCCACATCCGCTCGAGCGGGAGCTCGTCCATCAGGCCCATTCCGCCGAGGATCTGGATGGCCTCGTCGGTGACCATCTGGCACATCTCGCTGGAGAACACCTTGGCCATCGCCATGTCCTCGTCGGTGGCCTTGCCCTTGCTGTCGAGCCATGCGGCGCGCAGCGTGAGCAGCTCGGCGGCCTCGAGCTGCGTGCGCATGTCGGCGAGCTTGAACGACACCCCCTGGAACTTGCCGATCTGCTGACCGAACTGCTCGCGGGTGGCGGCCCACTCGGTGGCGATGCCGAGCGCGCGGCGGGCACGGCCGACGCACACGGCGGCGACCTGCAGGCGGGTGGAGCCGAGCCACTCGTTGGCGGCGTCGAAGCCACGGTGCTCCTCGCCGAGGATGTTGCGCACCGGCACGCGGCAGTTGTCGAAGTTGATGATCAGGTTGTGGTAGCCGCGGTTGCTGACGCAGTTGTAGCCGTGCACCACGTCGCAGCCGGGCGTGTCGAAGTCGACGAGGAAGCCGGTGATCTTCTTCTTCGGGCCCTTGCTGGTCATCTCCTCACCGCTGGCGGCGAAGAGGATGACGTAGTCGGCCAGGTCGGCGTGGCTGATGAAGTGCTTCACGCCGTTGATGACGTAGTCGTCGCCGTCGCGGACCGCGGTGCACTTCATGCCGCGCACGTCGCTGCCCGCATCGGGCTCGCTCATGGCCATGCAGTCGACGCGCTCGCCGCGGATGGTGGGCAGCAGGAACTCCTCGATCTGCTCACCCTGGCAGGCGCGGAGGATGTTCGACGGGCGGGCCACGATGTACTGCAGCGCGTACGACGTGGCGCCGAACTCGCGGTCGACCAGCGTGACGCCGAAGCTGTCGAGCCCGCCGCCGCCGAGCTCGGCCGGCATGTTGGCGGCGTAGAGCCCGGCTTCGATGGACTTGCGCTTGATCTCCTGCACCAACTCGGGCGGCACGTCGCCGAGCTTCTCGACCATCTCCTCGTGCGGGAACAGCTCCCTCTCGGTGAAGGACCGCACGGTGTCGACGATCATCTGCTGCTCGTCGGTGAGCTCGAACATCATGGTGGGGACTCCAGTCGGTGTCAGGGCTTCGGGGCCGGCAGCCGCATCACGGAGCCGACCTGCGGAGGGATGGGGAGCGCGGCATGCGCGGTGGCGATGGCCTGCAGGGCTGCGGCCACGTCGGGGAGGATGGGCGCGCTGCGACCGGCGTTCATGTCGACGTGCACGAGCATCTGCTCGGCGGTGCACAGCAGCCCGCTGTCGTCGCCGTGGAGCATCGAGTGGATGAGGTGCACGCGCTTCGCGTCGACGCCGAGGATCTGCGTGTGGAACACGATGGGTTCGTGCACGGCGACCTCGCGCACGTAGTGGATGTGTGTCTCGACGGTGTAGAAGCTGTGGCCGGCGGCCCGGTACGCCTCGTCGTCGCCGATGTAGCGGAACAGCGCATCGCTGGCCCAGCCGGCCGCGGTGAGGTACGCGCTCTCGGTCATGTGCGCGTTGTAGTCGACCCACTCGGGCTCGACCGGGGTGCGGTACAGCGCGAGGGGAGCGGCCGGCACCTCGCCCGGCTGCCACCGTTGCACCCCGCCCGACGCGAACCGCGCGGCCTCGTGGTGGGCGATGGCCGCACCGGCGCCCTTGCCGGAGGGTCGCAGCCCGCGCATCACCGCGAGCAGCGCATCGGGGTCGCCGTCGGTGAGCTGCACGAGGCCTTCGCCGAGCTGCCAGCGCTCGTGGGCCGGCGCATCGGCCGGGACGGGTGCCATGCCGATGGACCGGTAGAAGCGCGTGAGCGCGGCGGCCTGCGGACCCGAGACCTCCACGAGCGGTACCAGGTGTGCGGGCGAGCAGCCCAGTGCGGTGGTGTCGTCGGCGAGCATCCCGGTCACCCCGTCGGGGGTGGCGCCGTCGAGCACGTGCACGAGCACGGCGGTGGCAAGGTCGTCGGCGGTGTTGCCGCGCAGACGCTGCCGCGACGCTCCGGGGAACAGCCCGAGCCGGTCGGCGGCAGGCCAGAGTTCGTCGACCGCGTCGCGTACAGTGTGCGGGTCGGCGACCGCGACGTCGAGGCCCGACGCCAGGTAGCGCGTGATCCATTCGGCAGCGCGGGAGCCCCCTCCCACCACGACGACGTGCATTGACTAAATATACATTCAGGATTGGATCCGACACCGATGCCGAGACCCCGACTCGATCATGTTCGCAAGGCGCAGATCCTCTCTGCCGCCGCGACGGTGCTGTCGGAACGCGGTTACGCGAACACCCGCGTGGTCGACATCGCCAACACCGCGGGCACCAGCCCGGCGGCCATCCTGTACTGGTTCGAGGGCAAGGACGGTCTGCTCGCCGAAGCGCTGAAGATGCGCGAGCAGGAGTTCCACGATCGCTACACCGTGAAGGCCGAGCACAAGCAGACGGCGTCGCAGCGGCTGCGCGTGCTCATCGAGGCGATGCTGCACCACTACGACTGGAAGCTCTGGATGGAGCTGTGCGTGCTCGCACTCCGCGACAAGGCCGCGGCAGCCGAGCGCGACCGCATGGACCGGCGGTGGCGTGCCGCGCTGCGCGCCACCGTGCGCGACGGGCAGCAGAGCGGCGAGTTCGCTGCGGGTGACCCCGACGAGGTGATGTTCGTGCTCGCCGCGTTGCTCGACGGGCTCGCCCCGCTGCTCGCGCTGAAGGCGAAGGGCGTCACGCGCGAGCGCGTGGAGCGGGTGTGGCTGGCAGAGGCGTCACGCCTGCTCGGTCCCGGGTTCGACGCCAGCCCGCTGAAGCGCACCCGCTGACGCCGTCGCTGCAGCGCGTCAGTCGTGTGCGATCTGGCCCAGTGACCGCCAGATGGCGACGAGGATGATGGCCGAGCCGACGAACGCGAACCAGAACGGGTCGGTGATGTCGCCGCGGTCGGCGATGATGCCGCCGATGAGCGTGCCGACGAGCATGCCGAGCTGCACGCTGATCATGTAGACGCTGCCGACCCGGCCCTGGAACTCGGTCGGCACGGCGCGCTGACGCACGCTGGTCGACGTGGTGGCCCAGAACGCGGTGTGCACGCCGAACAACCCGAGCACCACGAACGCCACCCACGGCGTGGTGGTGACTGCGAGCGTGAGGTGGGTGAGCGTCTCGATCACGAGACCGATGCGCATGATGTCGGCGAGGCTGACCCGGCGCTCCACGCGTGGGTACGCCCAGGCACCGAGCACGCCGCCGACCGCGCTGATGGTGGTGAGCAGACCGAACCCGACGTCGCCGAGCCCGAGGCGCTCGGAGCTCCACAGCACGAGCACCGACCAGGCGGCGCCGAACGTGACGTTGAACGACACGATGGTGATGGCCAGCGTGCGCACCGGCGGGTGGCCCCACAGCCAGCGCACGCCATCGAGGATCTGGCGCACGACGTGGTGCTCCGACGGTTCGGCCGCGGGTGGCAGACGGCCCACTCGCGACACGAGCAGCGCACCGCACGCGAACAGCACGGCCTGGGTGGCGAAGGGCGACGCGATACCGACGGCGAAGAGCGCCGCGCCGATGGGCGGCCCGATGAGCTGGTTGGTGGTGATGTAGCCGAACATCAGCCGCGAGTTCCCCAGCCCGAGGTCGGCGTGGTCGACGATCATCGGCATCACCGCATCGGTGCTCACGTCGGCCAGCGTCTCCGCCACTCCCAGCAGGAACACTGCACCGAGCACCACGCCTGTGTTCACGGCATCGCCGAGCACCGTGAGCGTCACCACCGCCAGCACCGCCGTGCGCATCAGGTTGGCGGTCATCACGATGCGCCGCCGATCGACGCGGTCGGCCACCACCCCGGCGAACAGTCCGAACAGCAGCCACGGCAGCCGCTGCAGGAAGGCGGCCGACGCCACGAGGAACGGGTCGCGCGTCTGCGACGCGACGAGCAGCGGCCCGGACGCGACCAACATGCCGTCGGCCAGGTTGGTGGTCCACGACGACGCGAGGAGCCACCGGAAGCGGCGCCCGAGGCGCGTCGGGACGATGGCCTCGAGCACGGCAGTCAGCCGAATTCTTGGAGCAACTGCGTCGTGAGCGGATCCATGAACCCGGCGACGGTGGCGTCCTCCTCCAACTGCAGTGCCAGTCGGAGGTCGGTCGCGGCGGTGCGGTTCAGGGTGCGCTTCATCGCCTGCACCGACAGCGTGGGCAGATCGGCGAGCTGACGGGCCACGGCGCCCGCCTCGGCGAGGAGTTGGTCGTCGGGCACCACCCGCCAGGCGACGCCCACTTCCTTCAACTCCGCGGCCGTGTAGCGGCGCTGCAGGAACAGCATCTCCCGCGCGGTGTTGAGGCCCACGAGCGCGGGCAGCAGCGAGCTCACGGCGCCGGTGACGAACAGGTTGAGCCCCACCTCCGGGAAGAACGCCTTTGCGCTCTCGGCCCAGATGGGGAAGTCGCAGTTGATGGCCCACTCGAAGCCGCCACCGACGGCCCAACCGTTGATGGCGCCGACCACCGGCTTGTCGCCGAACATGATGGCTTCGGTCGCGCGTTGGATGGCGACGACGAGGTCGCGGGCCTCGGCCTCCGACTCGGGGTGCACGTGCTCGACCCGGTCGTCACCCGCGCAGAACGCGCGGCCGGCGCCGGTGAACACGATGGCGCGCGTCGCGGGGTCGGCGTGCGCATCGTCGAACGCGGCCGCGACGTCGTCGATGAGTTGTCGGTTCATCGCGTTCAGGCTCGCCGGGCGGTTGAGCGTGATGGTGCGGACGCCGTCGTCGACCGACGACAGCACCGTGGCGTACTCGAATGCATGACCCACACGGCGAATCTAGTAACACTCGCCGGATGAGTTCCGATCTGCCCACGGCGCACGACCTCGGGCCCACCATCGACGCACTGCTCGCGTTGCGTTCGGTGTCGCACCCCGACGTGGTGTTCCTGCGGTTCGCCTCGGGCGACCTCACGTTCGCCGAGGCCGCTGCGCGCAGCGACCGCCTCGCGGCCGGGCTCGCGCACGCAGGTGTGCGTGCCGGTGACGTGGTGCCGGTGCTGCTGCCGAACTCCGTGGAGTTCGCGCTCACCTGGCTGGCGCTGTGCCGGCTCGGCGCCGTGGCGTGCCTTGTCAACACGGCGTTCCGTGGGCCCGCGCTGGCGCACGCGCTCGGCCTCACCGACGCGCACACCGTGGTGGTGCACGGGTCGTTCGCGGCGCAGGTCGCGGAGGTCGCGTCGTCGCTGCCGCACCTCGAACGGGCGGTGCACGTCGGTGCCATCGAGGCGGGTGTGCTGTCGGTGGTCCTGACGGTCGACTGGCACACGGTCGCCGGCGACCCCGCGACGCTCCCCGCGCATGCGGGCCACCGCGCCACCGACCCGGCGATGATCCTGTTCACGTCCGGCACCACCGGGCCGTCGAAGGGGTGCGTGCTGTCGCACCGCTACACGTTGCGGCAGGCGGCGCTGATGGCCGAGCACCTCGGGTTCCGCGACGACGACGTGCTGTACTGCCCGTTCCCCCTGTTCCACATCGACGCCACCGTGCTCACGGTTGCTCCGGCACTCGTGCTCGGCACCACCGCCGCGATCGGCGAGCGATTCTCGGTGTCGGGCTTCTGGCCCGAGGTGCGCCGCTTCGGGGCCACCGTGTTCGACTTCATGGGCGCCACGCTCACGATGTTGCACAAGCAACCAGAGCGCCCCGACGACGCCGACAACCCGGTGCGGCTGGGGTGGGGCGTCCCCGTGCCCGAGTCGGCCGACGACTTCGAGCGGCGCTTCGGCCTGCAGCTCGTGGAGCTGTACGGCAGCACCGACGCCGGTCTGCCGATGTATCACCCGGTCGACGTGCCGCGGCGGCCAGGTTCGTGCGGCACGGTGATCGCCGCGTACGACGTGCGCCTGCTCGACGACGACGGGTTCGAGGTGCCGGTGGGGGAGGTGGGCGAGCTCGTGGTTCGCCCGAACGAGCCGTCACTCATGGCCGACGGCTACTTCGGCATGCCCGAGGCCACGATGCGCTCTCGGCGCAACCTGTGGTTCCACACCGGCGACCTGTTGCGCCGCGACGACGACGGCTACTACTTCTTCGTCGGTCGCCGCACCGACAGCATCCGGCGCCGCGGCGAGAACATCTCCGCGTTCGAGGTGGAGGAGGTCGTCAAGCTGCATCCGGCCGTGCTCGACGCCGCGGCCTACGGCGTGCCGAGCGAGCTGACCGAGGACGACGTGATGGTGGCCGTGGTCGTGCGTCCGGGGGCGACGTTCGACGCCGCGGCGCTCCGTGCGTTCTGCGCCGAACGGATGGCACGTCACATGGTGCCGCGCTACGTCGACGTGGTCGACGAACTGCCGCGCACGCCGACCGAGAAGGTGCGCAAGGACGCGCTGCGCGAGCGCGGCATCACCGCCACCACGTGGGACGCCGAACGCGCCTGACGCGGGGTGCGGTCAGGCCCGGGGCTGGCCGACGAAGCGGCCCGCGTGTGCGGGCTTCGGCAGCTGTGAATGGTGCGCCGCGAGGCGATCGAGGTTGGCCAACAGCTCGGGTGCGGCCGGCGACGACTTCCCTGCGGCCGTGTCGACGTGCAGCATCAGGTGCTCGGCCGTGGCGACCACGGTGTCGTCGTCGGCGCGGTGGATGCTGGTGAAGTGATGCAGCCGCTTCGCGTCGTGCGACAACAGCTGCACGGTGGCGTACAGCCGGTCGCCGGCCATGGCCTGTGCGCCGAAGTTCATGTGGCTCTCGACCGTGTAGTAGCTGCTGTGCGTGAGGTACTGGTCGTCGACCCCGATGAACCGCATGATGCGGTCGCCGGCCTCGCTGGTGACCTGGAAGAACCGGCTGTCGTTCATGTGGCCGTTGTAATCGACCCATTCGTCGGGCACGGTCACCTCGTACAGGCGCAGCGGCCGGTCGAGGTCGTGCTCCACGTCGGGCTGCACCGCCCGCGAGAACAGCTGCCGCTCGAAGCCGTCGAGCACCTCGCCGGCGCCGTAGCCCACGCCGCGCAGGCCCTTCATCACCGAGATGAGGCAGTCGTCGCGCAGCGCCTCGAGCTCACGAAGCCCCACCCCGGCCGCCTGTGCGTCGCTCTGCGCCACCAGGGTGTCGAGCAGTTCGTCGGTGAGCTCGGGGACGTCGGTGAGCTTGCTCCACGGCCACTGCAGCGACGGGCCGAACTGCGCCATGAAGTGGCGCATGCCCGCCTCGCCACCGGCGATGCGATAGATGAGCATCGTGCCCATGAAGCTCCAGCGCAGGCCGGGGCCGAAGCGGATGGCGTCGTCGATCTGCTGCGCGGTGGCCACGCCGTCGTTGATCATCCACAGCGCCTCGCGCCACAGGGCTTCCATCATGCGGTCGGCGACGAAGCCGTCGATCTCCACGTCGAGGTGCAGCGGCCGCATGCCGATGGCCTCGTAGACCTCGAAGGCGCGGTCCTTGGTGGCCTGCGAGGTGAGCGCGCCACCGCAGATCTCCACCAACGGCATCAGGTACACCGGGTTGAACGGGTGGCCGACGACGAGCCGCTCGGGGTGGGTCATGCCCTGCTGCATCTCGCTGGGCAGCAGACCCGACGTGCTGGAGCCGAACACCACGTCGGCGGGTGCCACCGCGCTCGCGCGCTGCAACAGCATCTGCTTCAGCTCCATCCGCTCGGGCGCGCTCTCCTGCACGAACTGCACGTCGGTGGCCGCCTCCTCGGGCGTGGCGACGAACGTGAGCGTGCCCTCGGGCGGCAGCGCGGGCTGGTACAGCTTGGTCATCGCCCGACGGGCGTTGGCCATGACCTCACCGACCTTGCGCGGGGCCTCGGGGTCGGGGTCGTACAGCTTCACGTCGACACCGTTGAGCAGGAAGCGGGCGGCCCAACCGCCGCCGATGACGCCACCGCCGAGCAGGCCGACGGTGTGGAGACCGGGAACGGGGCTCATGTCAGCGCTTCACCAGCTTGAGCTTGTCGCGCACGGCCTGCGCGCTCATCGTCTTCGCGCCCATGGTCTCGAGCAGCAGCTTGGCGCGGGCCACGAGCTGCTCGTTGGTGGCGAGCTGACCGGGGCCGTTGTAGAGGTTGTCCTCGAGACCGACGCGCACGTTGCCGCCGGCCAGCGCGGCCTGGGCGACGAACGGGATCTGCATGCGCGAGATGCTGAAGGCGGAGAACACGCAGTCGTTCGGCAGGCTGTTGACGAGTGCGGTGAACGTGGTGGGGTCGTCGGGTGCGCCGTAGGCGATGCCCATGCACAGCTGGATCATCACCGGGTCGTCGAGCAGCCCGTCGTTGATCATCTCCTTCACCTGCACGAGGTGACCGAAGTCGAACACCTCGAGCTCGGGACGCACGCCGATGTCCTGCACGATCTTCGCCATCTTGCGCAGCACGCTCGGGGTGTTGACCATCACGTAGTCGCCGCCCGACGCGAAGTTCATCGTGCCGCAGTCGAGCGTGCAGATCTCGGGGAGCAGCGTGGTGACGTGGTCGAGGCGCTCGGTGGCGCCGGCCATGTCGGTGCCGGCTTCGTCGAGGGGGAGCACGTCCTCGTCGCCGCCGAGCACCAGGTCGCCGCCCATGCCGGCGGTGAGGTTGATCACCACGTCGACGTCGGCGTCGCGGATGCGCTCGACCACCTCGGCGTAGTACTCGGTCTTGCGGCTGCCGAGGCCGGTCTCGGGCTCGCGCACGTGGCAATGCACCACGGCGGCACCGGCCTTCGCGGCGGCGATGGCCGAGTTCGCGATCTGCTCGGGCGTGACGGGCACGTGCGGGCTCTTGTGGGCGGTGACCCCCGACCCCGTGACCGCGCAGGTGATGAACACGTCCCAATTCATTGCTGTCCCCTTCGTGAGCGGCGTTTCCTGAATGGCCGGTCAACGCAGCGATGGTACACCTGGCATGCTGGCGGGATGCACACGCCGGTGAGCCACGTCCGCCCCGAACCGATGCGCCGCGACGGCTGCACCAGCGACAACTGGACCGAGCCGCCGTGGAACCGCTGGGGCTTCAGTCACGTGCGCGAACTGGCACGCACGGCCCGGATCTCGCGCGGCAACGGCCCGGTGTGGCACCTGCCGCAGCGGTTCCGCGACCTCGGCACCCTGCGCATCCCGCACGAGACAGGTGAGTTCGGTCTCGTGGCCGCGCTCGAGGCCGTGTACACCGATGCGTTCGTGGTGGTGCACGACGGCGAGCTCGTCTACGAGTGGTACGGCGAAGGCATCCGCCCCGACCGCAACCACCTCGTCATGTCGGTCAGCAAGTCGTTCACCTCGGCGCTCATCGGCGCGCTGGTGGGGGAGGGGCTCATCGACACCGAGGAGCGCGTGGAGACCTACGTACCCGAGTTGTGCGGCACCGCGTGGGAGGGCGCGACGGTGCAGCACTGCCTCGACATGGCGGCCGGCGTGCAGTTCGACGAGGACGACTACGACAACCCCGAGAGCGACGGCGTGCGCATCGAGCAGGTGTCGGGCTACCTCACCCATCGCCGCGACGACTACCCGAGCGACACCGCGTCGTGGATCCTGTCGTTGCCGCCACAGGGCGAGCACGGCGACCGGTTCCAGTACCGCTCCATCATCACCGACGTGCTCGGCTGGATCGCCGAGTCGGTCACGGGCATGCGTTTCGCCGACGCCTACGCCGACCGCATCTGGAGCCGCATCGGCGCCGAGCACGACGCCGACATCATCGTCGACGCCAAGGGCTTCCCGACGGTGGAGGGTGGCATCTGCGTCACCGCGCGCGACCTCGCCCGCTTCGGCCTGCTGCACCTCCAGCGCGGCACGGTGAACGGCGTGCAGGTGCTGCCCGCCGAGTGGACCGACCGCGTGCTCGTCGACGACGGCACGCGACGCGCTCACTTCGCGGCGAACCGCGACGGCAACTCGCACGAGTACTACCGCGACTGCTGGTGGGTGCTCGACGCCGCTCGTGGTCTGTACGCCGGGCACGGCATCAACGGCCAGCACGTCTTCGTCGACCGCGCCACCAACACCGTCATCGCCCAGCAGAGCACCTGGCCGGCACGGCTCGACCTGCCGCTGCTCGAGTTCGGCAGCGGCGTGGTGATGGC
>JBDKJP010000077.1:0-18075 GCA_039796575.1 Actinomycetota bacterium | reverse complement strand
GGACAACGCGGCGATCGTGTTCGACTGCATGCTCGACGGCAGCGTGTGGCGCTTGCCCAATGGCGAGCTGGGCGTGGGGTCGGTTCCGGGGGTCATCGACAATGGGCTTGGCGCTGCGATGAGCAGTTCCGCTTCTTGGCAGGTGTCCCGGATCGCTGACCAGCCGGACGCGTGCCTGTGAAGAGGCCGCTGTTTCTCGCGATCGTTCTGTTGTTCTCACCGACGACGGTCAACGCTGGGTCGACTCAGGAGCCTGTGGGTCCGCCGGTGTCGGTGGCGGGGGCGCGGGTGGTGGATCTGCGCGACACGAACGGGTCGTTGCAGCGGTTCACGTCCATCCCGTCCACGTCGATGTTCAGCCGTCACGGTGGCAGCGGCTCGAAGTGCTCGTTCACCTCACCGCTCGGCGGCATCACCTCCGACGGTCAGCACTACTCGGCCGGGCAGCAGGTGCAGAGCGCGCGGTGGATCTTCATCGAAGGCCTCCCCGAGTCGATCGGTGAGCCCACGCCGAAGGACACGTCGGTCGTGCGCGGCCCGCTGTCGGCGGCGGTGCGGTCCTTCACCGTGTTCTGCGACACCACGAACCACTTCGTCACCATCATCACCGTGCCGGCCCGCGACTCGCTGTTCGATCCGCACCGCCGTCTCGACCAGCTGTACAACGGGCTGCAGCTCGTTCGGCCGGTGGTGTACCGCAACCCCGTGGTCGACAAGTGGGGCGGTCTCATCACCCGCTACCAGTCGTGGCTCGCCGTGTCGCCGGCGGCGTGGACGTCGCAGCGGTCGAACGTCGTCAACTGGCGCGGGTGGTCGATGTACCTGCTCGCCCGACCGGTGGCGATGGACTTCGTGGTCGACTTCCGACCCGATCCCGCACAGCCGTCGCCGGCGTTCAAGGGTGTGGTCGGTTGCGTGGCGAGGGGCACCACGCCCATCGGCAGCGCGGTCGCGATGCCGGCCATGCCGACGTTGCCCGCGCAGAGCGCGCCGGGCGTGAACGGTGCTTGCCGATGGACGCCGCCCGGCCCGGGCTCGGTGGTCGTGCAGGCGCGCATCACCTACCGGGTGACGTTCTGGGCGAACGGGTACACCGAGTCGCTGCCCGACTACGTGTGGAGCAGCACGGCCGTCACCTTCCGCACCGGTGAGCTGGCGGCGGTGAACACCGACGCCTGAACGCGCTTGCCGGTCCGCGGCCGAGCGAGTAGACCCGCGACATGACCTCGACCGAACCCGGCACCCGCGTGGTGCACACGGCGTGCACGCTCGACTGCCCCGACGCCTGCTCGCTGGCCGTGACCGTCACCGACGGCCGCATCACCAAGGTCGACGCCGGGCCCGACAACCCGCTCACCGACGGCTGGATCTGTTCGAAGGTGCGCAAGCACGCCCAGCGCGTCTACGCACCCGAGCGGGTGCTCGCGCCGCTGGTGCGCACCGGGCCGAAGGGCTCTGGGGAGTTCCGTGAGGCCACGTGGGACGAGGCGCTCGCGCTCATCGCGGCGCGGATGGGCGCGGCGATGGAACGCAAGGGCCCCGACTCGGTGGTGGCCTTCACGTACAACTCGTCGGCGGCGCTCATCGAGCGCGCCAGCCTGACGGAGGCGTTCTTCGCCGCCATCGGCGCGACGGTGGTGGAGCACACCATCTGCGCGCACACGATGGGTGCGTCGTGGGACAGCGTGTTCGGCGACATGGCGTCGGCCGATCCGGGCGACGTCGTCAACGCCGAGCTCGTCGTGGTGTGGGGCGCCAACCCCACCGTGAGCAACACCCACTTCCCGCCGCTCGTGCAGCAGGCGGTCGACCATGGGGCGAAGCTCGTCGTGGTCGATCCACGGCGCACGGCGATGGCCGCCCGTGCCGACCTGCACCTCGCCGTCCGCCCGGGTGCCGACACGGCGCTCGCGTACGCGGTGGCCAACATCTGGCTCGGCCGCGGGTGGATCGATCGCGACTTCGTCGCGGCGCATGCCGATGGCGCCGAGGAGTTCCTCGTCACCGCGCGCGAGTGGTCGCTCGATCGGGCGTGCGACGTCACCGGTCTCACCGCCGACGAGATCACCACGTTCGCCGAATGGTGGGGCACCACGAAGCCGTCGATGCTGCGCATCGGCTGGGGCCCCGAGCGCAACTCGAACGGCGGCGCGTCGTGTCGGGCCGTCCTGGCGCTGCCGGTGCTCGGCGGCCACTTCGGGCTGCCCGGCAGCGGGGTCATCGGCAGCGTCTCGGCCGGTGCGGCCAAGCCCCGCCGGCGGTGGCCCGCAGCCGCGTTCGACGGGCCCGAGCGGCGTGTGCTCCCGCTGCACCAGGTGGGGCAGTGGATGGTGCCCGGCAGCGCCGACCCCTGCGAGGTGCTGTTCGTGCAGGGCGCGAACCCGCTGGTGATGTGCCCCGGCACGAAGGCCGTGATGGCAGCGTTCGAACGCGACGACGTGTTCACCGTGGTGCACGAACAGGTGCTGACCGACACCACCCGCTACGCCGACGTGGTGCTGCCCGCCACCACCAGCTTCGAGATCGACGATGCCACCTCGAGCTACGGCTCGCTCACCGTGCAGCCCGTGCGTGCGGTCATCCCGCGCGTCGGCGAGTCACGGTCCAACGACGAGGTGGGTCTCGCACTGGCGAACGCGATGGGCATGGACTGGTCGTCGGCACCCCTCGCCGAGGCGGTGCCCGACGCCGGGCCACGCCAAGCGGTGGTGGCGTCGCGGCAGTTCGTCGACACGTTCCCGTTCGAGGGTCGCGCCCGCCTGGCCGACCCCGCGCACGGCGTGCCGCGCCACCTGCCCGTGCCGCACGACGTCGGCGCCTACCCGCTCACGCTCATCTCGCCGGCCAGCAGCAAGCTGGTCAACTCGATGTTCGGCGAGTTCCAGAGCCCGGCGCCCGACATCGTGCTCCATCCGGTCGATGCGGCGGCGCGCGGCCTGTCGACGGGCGACACCGTGCGCGTGACCAGCGAGGTCGGCAGCATCGAGGTCCAGGTCGACGTGCGCGACGACACGCGTCCGGGCGTGGCGGTGATGTCGAAGGGTGTCTGGTTGCGGCACCATCGTGACGGCCTCGGGGTGAACGCGCTCACACCCGCGACCGGTGACCCACTGGTGAACGGTGCGTGCTTCAACGACACGTTCGTCGAGGTCACGCGCGCCTGACCGTTCAGGTCAGCCCGAGCACCCAGCCCTCTTCGCGCACCACGGTGTCGGCGTCGTCGACCGTCGGGGCGAACAACCCGCCGAGTGTGCCGGCCGCGTCGTGCGCAGCGAAGTGTCGGGCGAGCGCGATCACCTGTTGCGCGTCCTTCACCGGGTGGTCGACGTGACGGAAGTCGATCGCGCTCGGCCACACCTCGGCGATGACCACGGCGTCGTCGATGGTGGTGGCGGGCAACGGCGTGAGCCCGGTCTCGAATGGCCACACTCGTGTGCGGTGCTCGAGGTCGGGGTGGCGGCGCAGCTGGTGCATCACCGGGATGCCGGTCAACGCCTGGCTGCCGACGCTGCCGGCGCCGAGCAGTTGCCACACCGTGAACGGTCGCAGTCCGCGTGCGCGCAGCCGGGCCTCGCAACTGCGGTACGGCGGGAGCGTGAGCCCGGTGCGCGGCATGCGGACCGTCAACCATTCGTCGGCCCGCGCGTGGGGAGCGCCCCAGAAGTGCGGTGCGCCGAGGCGACGGTTCCAGTCGCGGGCGACGTCCCACCGGTTGTTGTGGTTGAGGGCGTCGTCGGTGATGCTCGTGGCGAGGTGGGTCCACACCGCCGCCCACGGCGGCGCACCGAGCCCGACCGCCGCCGCGAGCCCGGCCGGGTAGCCGAGCGGGAAGTCGACCCCGATGAGCGTGCGACCGGGCGCCCGCGCCGCGTCCAGGACGAGGTCGCGCGCCTGCCACCGCGTCGGTGGATTCCGCGCGACTTCGGCACCGGATCGGGTGTCGAGGACGCACACCCAGATCGAATCGGCGCCGCGCTTCGGTGTGGCCGAGGCGCTCCAGTCGACGATGACGATGCGGTCGAACACGAACGTGGTGACCGCGCTCAGGCGCGGTGCAGCGACACCGAGATGCCGCCGTCGGGTCGCACGAACGTGAGCCGCGTGCCCTCGAGTCGATAGCCCGCCGTGTGCTCGAGGGCCGCCAGCAATGCGGCCTCCTGCTCCATGATCGACGGGCCGCTGCCGGCGTCGGGGTCGTCGCAGAACATGCGCGTGCCCATCAGCGGGCCGATCGACACCTCGCTGTCGGCGACGGTGAAGCCGCCGGCGAAACGGTTGCAGCCGGAGTGCCCGCTGATGCGGCCCTCGCGGATGGTGACGGTGAGGTCGCCGCGCACGGAGATGATGGCCTCGCGCTCGGGGTAGTGGATGCCGTTCACCGACCAGTCGCCCTCGAGCTCGGCGGCGGTCTGCGACCGGAACTCGAGCAGCAGTTCGTCGGCGGCGTCGAGCAGGGTGAGCACCCCGGCGTTGCACGTGGCACGGCCGACCAGGGAGAGGCGACGGAGCACCTCGCGTTCGAGTGCCATCGCATCGTCGGCGCAGGCGCGCATCGTGCTGGCCAGCGTGCCGAACGACAGCGAACCGTCGTCGTACGTGTAGGTGCCGCTGAACCGGTTGCAGCCGGCGTAACCCGACACGGCGCCGTCGCTGAAGGCGACGGTCACCTCCACACCCTCGGGCGCATCGACGGGTGCAGTGAGGACCCAGGTGGTGTCGTGCAGTGCGTCGGCCATGCCGCGCACCCTAGTCACGCCACGTCGGTGGCCGCGCCGGAGAACTGTGCGTTGTAGAGCTGGAAGTACGCACCCTGCCGTTGCAGCAGTTCGGTGTGCGAGCCCTGCTCGACGATGCGACCCGCGTCCATCACCAGGATGGTGTCGGCATCGCGGATGGTGGACAGGCGGTGGGCGATGACGAAGCTCGTACGGCCGCCGCGCAGCTTGGCCATGGCCCGCTGGATGAGCACCTCGGTGCGGGTGTCGACCGAGCTGGTGGCCTCGTCGAGGATGAGGATGGCCGGGTCGGAGAGGAACGCCCGAGCGATGGTGAGGAGCTGCTTCTCGCCGGCGCTCACCGACGTGCCCTCGTCGTCGAGCACGGTGTCGTAGCCGTCGGGCAGCGAGTGCACGAAACGGTCGACGTAGCACGCCTTCGCGGCGGCGAGGATCTGCTCCTCGGTGGCGTCGACGTTGCCGTACGCGATGTTGTCGCGGATGGTGCCGCCGAACAGCCACGTGTCCTGGAGCACCATGCCCATCTGGTCGCGGAGCTCGTTGCGCGGCATGCGCGAGATGTCGCGGCCGTCGAGCCGGATCTCGCCGCCGTTGAGCTCGTAGAACCGCATGATGAGGTTCACCAGCGTGGTCTTGCCGGCGCCGGTCGGGCCGACGATCGCGACGGTCTGGCCGGGCTCGGCCACGAGCGACAGGTCGTCGATGAGGGGGGTGTCGGGCAGGTAGCGGAACGACACGTCGATGAACTCGACGCGGCCGCGGGCCTCGGCGTGAGCGAGGTGCTGCTCGGGTGCGATCTCCGGTTCGGGCGACTGCTCGGGCGCGTCGAGCAGTTCGAACACACGCTCGGCCGAGGCGATGCCCGACTGCAGCACGTTGAGCATCGACGCGGTCTGCGTGAGCGGCTGCGAGAACTGCCGCGAGTACTGGATGAACGCCTGCACGTCGCCGATGCCGAGCGTGCCGTTGGCCACCTTCAGGCCACCGAGCACGGCGATGGCGACGTAGTTCAGGTTGCCGATGAACACGGTCGCGGGCTGGATGCAGCTGCTGATGAACTGCGCCGCGAAGCTGGCCTCGTAGAGCTCGTCGTTGGTGGCGTCGAAGCGGGCCTGCGCCTCACGCTGACGGCCGAACGCCTTCACCACGGTGTGCCCGGTGAACGTCTCCTCGACCTGCGCGTTGAGCGAACCGGTGTGCTTCCACTGGGCGATGAAACGGCCCTTCGACTTCCCGGCGATGACCTTCATCACGTACACCGAGATCGGCACCGACACGACGGCGACGAGCGCGAGCTGCCACGAGATCCACAGCATCATGCCGATGGTGCCGAGGATGGTGAGCACGCCCGTCAGCAGCTGGCTGATGCTCTGCTGCAGGCTCTGCGCGACGTTGTCGATGTCGTTGGTGACGCGGGAGAGCACGTCGCCGCGGGCCTGGCTGTCGAGGTAGCTGAGCGGCATCACGTGCAACTTCGCCTCCACGTCGCGGCGCAGGCGGCGCATCGTGCGCTGCACCACACCGGCCAGCACCCACGCCTGCCCGTACGACAGGATGAAGCTGGCGGTGTACAGGCCGACGGCCAGCCACAGCGTGCGGTGCAGCGCGGCGAAGTCGATGCCATTGCCACCGACGATGCCGTCGAACACGAGGTTGGTCGCGTGGCCCAGCACCTTCGGACCGCTGACCACGAGGGCCACGCTCACGACGGCGAGCACCAGCACCAGGAACAGCTTCGGCTTCTCGGGCCCCATGCGGTCGAGGAGTCGACGGACCGAGCCCTTGAAGTCCTTCGACTTCTCGGTGGGCACGCCGACCGTGTTCCAGCGGCCGTTGCGCATCTCGGAGGTGCTGCCCGGCGGCGGCGGTGCCTGCTTCGACTCGCTCACGACGTCACCCCCGCGGCCTCGTCGGCGGTGAGCTGCGAGTTGACGATCTCGGTGTACGTCGGGCAGGCGGTGAGCAGTTCGAGGTGCGTGCCGAGGCCGACGGGCTCGCCGTCCTCGAGCACGAGGATCTGGTCGGCCTGCTTGATCGACGTGACGCGCTGGGCGACCACGATGACCACCGAGTCGCGGGTGAACGGATGCATGGCCGCGCGCAGCCGTGCGTCGGTGGCCATGTCGAGCGCCGAGAACGAGTCGTCGAACAGGTACACGTCGGCCTTGCGGACGAACGCCCGGGCGATGGCCAGCCGTTGCCGCTGCCCGCCCGACACGTTGCTGCCGCCCTGGCTGATGGGCGCATCGAGGCCGCCGGGCATGGCGCGCACGAAATCGGCCGCCTGCGCGATCTCGAGTGCCTCCCACAGCTCGTCCTCGGTGGCACCGGGTCGACCGAACACCAGGTTCGAACGCACCGTGCCGCTGAACAGGTAGGGACGTTGGGGCACGAGGCCGATGCGATCCCACAGCAGCTCGGGGGAGAGGTCGCGGATGGGCGTGCCGTTGACCAGCACCTCGCCCTCCGTCGCGTCGATGAGCCGGGCGATGAGGCTGACGAGCGTGGTCTTGCCGGCACCCGTGCTGCCGATGACGGCGAGCGTCTTGCCGGCCTCCACCTTCACGTCGACACCGGCGAGCACGGAGTGCTGCGCGCCCGGGTAACGGAACCCGACGCCACGCAGTTCCACCGACGGCGCCGCCACGAACGAGGTGACCGGGTTCGCCGCGGCGCTGATGCTGCTGGGCGTGTCGAGCACCTCGTTGAGGCGCTCGGCGCTGACCGACGCACGCGGCACCATGGCCGCGATGTAGGTGCCCATCATCACGGCCATCAGGATCTGCATCAGGTACTGCAGGAACGCGATGAGCGCACCGAGCTGCAGGTCGCCGGAGTCGACACGATCGGCACCGAACCACACCACGGCGACGCTCGACAGGTTCACGATGAGCATCACGGTCGGGAACATCAGGCCCATCAACCGGCCACCGCGCAGGGCCACCTTCGTGAGCACCTGGTTGCTCTCCTCGAAGCGGGCGGTCTCGTACGGCTCACGAACGAACGCACGCACGACGCGGATGCCGGTGATCTGCTCGCGCAGCACTCGGTTCATGTCGTCGATGCGTTCCTGCATCGAGCGGAACGTGGGCACCATGCGTGCGATGACGTTGCCGATGGTGAGGATGAGCACCGGGATGGCCACGGCCAGGATCCACGTCAGCTCGACGTCCTCCTGGAGGGCGAAGATGATGCCGCCGATCGCCGTGATGGGTGCGGCGATGAGCATCGTGCACGTCATCTGCACCAGCGTCTGGACCTGCGTGACGTCGTTGGTGACGCGGGTGATGAGGCTCGGCGCACCGAAGTGGGCGACCTCGCGGGCGGAGAAGTCGGTGACCTGATGGAACAACGCGGCGCGCACGTCGCGACCGAAACCCATCGCAGCCCGCGACCCGAAGTAGATGGCGGTGACGAGGAAGCCGATCTGGAACGCGCTGATGAGCAGCATCAGCGCGCCGTGGGTCCAGATGTACCGGTTGTCGCCCTTCAGCACGCCGTTGTCGATGATCTCGGCGTTGATGCGGGGCAGGTACAGCGCGGCGACGGCCTGCAGTGTCTGGAACAACAGCACCAGCATGAGGACCTTGCGATACGGGCGCAGGTGCGTGCGGAGCAGGCGGAGCAACATGTCCGTCCACTATGCCGCCGCCGGGGTGCCGATCACGACCCCGAGCCGGAAACGACACCACCCGCGCCGCATGGGTAGCGTCTCGGCTCACATGGCCGCCACCGAGACCCGCCCGCTTCCCGATGCCGTCGACGTCGTCGTCGTGGGCGCGGGCCTCGCCGGCCTCGCTGCGGCCCGCGCCGTGCACTCGGCCGGTCGTTCGGTCGTGGTGCTCGAGGCGTCCGACGGCGTGGGCGGCCGGGTGCGCACCGACGTGGTCAACGGGTTCCGGCTCGACCGCGGCTTCCAGGTGCTGCTCACCGCCTACCCGGAGGTGCAGCGCCAGCTCGATCTCGACGCGTTGCAGTTGCGTGCGTTCCTGCCGGGCTCGCTGGTGTGGACCGGCGAGCGGCCGTACGCAGTGGGCGACCCGTTCCGCAAGCCGTCGCTGCTGCTGCCCAGCGCCGTGGCGCCCATCGGCTCGGTGGCCGACAAGGCACGCATGGCCGCGCTGCTGCGTCGGGTGAAGTCGGCCGACCCGAAGCAACTGCTCCGTGGCCCCGACCTCACCACGATGGAGGCGTTGCACGCGGCGGGCTTCGGGCCGCGCATCATCGACCGCTTCTTCCGTCCGCTCATCGGTGGCATCCAGCTCGACCCGTCGCTGTCGGGCAGTGCGCGCATGTTCGAGACCATCCTCCACTGTCTCGCCGTCGGCGAATCGGCGGTGCCGGCCGAGGGCATGCAGGCCGTCCCCACGCAGCTCGCGTCGCGTCTCCCCGGCGGCACGGTGCACCTGTCGACGCCGGTCGCGTCGGTGTCGCCCGGCGAGGTGCGCCTCGCCGACGGTCGCACCGTCACGGCCCAGCGAGTGATCGTGGCCACCGAGGGCCCGGCGGCGGCAGCGTTGCTCGGTGAGCAGGTCGTCGACCGCGGCTCCCGTGAGGTGGGCTGCGTGTGGTTCGGTGCCCCTGCGGCGCCGGTGCGCGACAAGCTCATCGTGCTCGACGGCGTGCGCTCCGGCCCGGTGCTGAACGTGGCCGTGATGAGCAACGTCGCACCCGAGTACGTCACCGCTGCCGCGCCGGCGGGTCATGCGCTCGTCGCCGCGGCGTGCCCCGACACGGCCGACGTCGCCGACCTCGCCAAGGAGGCTCGTGCCCAACTGCGCCGGTGGTGGGGACCGCAGGTCGACCAGTGGAGCACGCTGCGGGTCGACACCATCGCGCACGGTCAGCCGGTGGCGGCGCCGCCGTTCGCGCCGAAGCGCCGTCAGTCGCTCGGCGGCGGCCTGTGGGTGTGCGGCGACCACGTCGACACGCCGTCCATCCAGGGTGCGCTGTACTCGGGTCGCCGTTGCGGTGAGGCCGTCGTCACGTCGTTCACCTCAGCGGGGTGATGCCGCCTTCCGCGGCGCTTCGTCATACTTGGGGGCATGACCGCCACCCGTACCGTTCGCAACGCACTGCTCCTCGGCCTCCTCGTGGTGGCCGCGGTCGCCTGTGGTGACGACACCCAGCCGGCCGACACCGCGGCCGAGCTGGCGAACCCCGCCGGCACCACGTACCTGCTCGCGGAGGCGTCGGGCCTGGAGGTCCCCGAGGCCAGCGCGTTCCAGCTCGCGTTCACCGAGACCGACCTGACGGGGTCGGGCGGCTGCAACACGATGAGCGGCACCTACACGGTCGAGAACAGCAAGCTCGTCGCGCCGAACCTCGCGGTCACGCAGCTCGCGTGCGCCGAGGACCTGATGGCGTTCGACGACGCGGTCTCGGCGTTTCTCACGTCGTCGCCGGGCATCGTCATCGCGAGCGACGTGATGACCCTGCAGAGCAGCGACATCACGATGACGTTCCGTGAAGCCGCGCCGGTGGTCGACAGCGCGCTCGAGGGCACGACGTGGACCGTCACCGGCACGGTGAAGGGCGACGCCACCTCGAGCCTCGACACCGAGCCCGCGACGATGCTGCTGAACGACGGCACGGCCGAGGTGTTCGCCGGCTGCAACACCGGTTCGGCCCCCTACACCGTCGACGGCACGTCCATCACGTTCGGCGACCTGGTGCTCACCCGCATGGCCTGCGACGAGGTGGCGACGCAGCTCGAGAACACCGTGGTCGCAGTGCTCCAGGGCACGGTCGAGTACGACATCGAGGGCACCAAGCTCACCATCTTCCAGGGCACCGACGGACTGACCCTGGCGGACAAGGGATAATACAAGTACAATACAAGTTGTGATCGATTGGAACCCGGCCCAGTACCACCGCTTCGCCGGCGAACGCACGCAGCCGTTTCACGATCTCGTCGCCCTGTTGCAGCACGACGAGCCCGTCGCCCGCATGGTCGACCTCGGATGTGGCAGCGGTGAGCTCACGGCATCTGCTGCCGAGCACCTCGGCGCCACCGACGTGGTCGGCGTCGACTCCTCGCCGGCGATGCTGGCTGCCGCCGCACCGCACGCACGCGCCGGCCTGTGCTTCGAGGCCGGTGACATCGCCGAATGGACGGCTCCGCCCGTCCACGACGTCGTGCTCGCCAACGCCAGCCTGCAGTGGGTGGCCGATCATCCCGCGGTGCTCCGCCGATGGACGGCGGCGCTCGCGCCCGGCGGCCAACTCGCCGTCCAGGTGCCGGCCAACGCGCAGCAGCCGTCGCACACGGTCGCAGCCGAGGTGGCGGCCCGCCCGCACTTCGCGTCGGCGTTCGGCCCCGCCGGCCCGCCACGCGACCCGGTGGCCGACCACGTGCTCGAGCCGGAGGTCTATGCGCAGGTGCTGCACCAGTTGGGCTTCGCCGAGCAGCACGTGCGGCTGCAGGTGTACCCGCACCTGTTGCCCGAGAGCCGATCGGTGGTCGAGTGGGTGCGCGGCACCACACTCACCCGGTTCCAGAAGGTGATGCCACCCGACGCCTTCGCGCAGTTCCTGGCCGAGTACGAACAGCGACTGCTCGAGGTCATCGGTGTGGCGGCGCCCTACTTCTTCCCGTTCCGTCGCATCCTCATGTGGGGACGCCTGGCGCGCTGAGCGCGCCGCCGCGTCGACCCGTCCGCGTCAGCCGGCGGCGATGAAGTCGGCGATCATCTTCGCCAACTCCGGGCCGCGGTCCTCCTGCAGGAAGTGACCACCGCCCTCGATGGTGGTGTGCGGCTGACCGTCGCACCCCGGGATCGACCGCAGGAACACGCGGTCGCCGCCGGCGGTGACCGGGTCCTTGTCGCTGAACGCGCACAGCCACGGGCGATCGAACTTCGAGAGCACCTCCCACGCGGCCATCTGGTCGGCGTGCGCGGGATCGTCGGTGCTGGTCGGCACGAGCGACGGGAAGATGCGCGCACCGGCCTTGTAGGTGTCGTCGGGGAACGGCGCGTCGTAGCCGGCGATCACCTCGGGCGAGAGATCGGTGGTGCAGCCGCCGTTGATGATGCCGCCGATGGGGAACTGCGGCGCGGTCTGCGAGAACTTCTGCCATGCGAGGAATGCCTCGTTCGGCGGGCGCTCACCGGTGGGCAGGCCCGTGTTGCCGACCACGACGCGGGCGAACCGTTCGGGCTGCGCGGCCACCAGGCGCAGACCCACGAGGCCGCCCCAGTCCTGGCCGAAGAACGTGATGTCGCGCAGGTCGAGACGATCGAACATCGCCTCGCTCATCCACGCCACGTGGCGGGCGTAGGTGTAGTCGCGCTGCTCGGTGGGCTTGTCGCTGCGACCGAAACCGATGAGGTCGGGCACCACGACGCGGTGGCCGGCCGCCACGAGCACCGGCACCATGTGGCGGTACAGGAACGACCAGCTCGGCTCGCCGTGCATCAGCAGCACCGGCGCCGCATCGACCGGGCCCTCGTCGAGGTAGTGCACCCGCAGCTCGCCGCCCTCACCGTCGACGACGGTGACGTAGTGCGGTTCGAACGGGAAGTCGGGCAGGTTCTCGAACCGCTCGTCGGGGGTGCGGAGGGACTTCATCGGGTGGGCTCCTGTGCAGGGGTGAACAACAACGTGAGAACTTCGGTCATCGCGGCCGCCGCCTTCGGGCGGGTGAGGCGCTGGTCGTCGCGCAGCAGCCGCCACGCCTCGAACGACGTCGCCACGTCGGCCGCGGCGAGGCGTGCCGCCGCCACGGGGTCGGGCATCGCGTGGAGCTCGGGGGCGAACAGGTCGGCGACCTGCTTGCGCAGGAACGACCGCCCCTCGCTGAGCTTGTCGGCCACCACCAACTGGAACGGGGCGCGCAGGCGCGACACGGTGGCGACGCTCTCGATGGCCTCGAACAGCTCGCCGCGCTGCCGCACGATCGCGGCGATGCGGGTTGCGAGCGGCTGATCGGCCGTGGCGTCGACGGCCACGAGGTGGCGCACGTCGTCCTGCTGTTGGGCGATGGCGGCCTGCGACAGGTCGT
Source organism: Actinomycetota bacterium (assembly GCA_039796575.1). Classification (GTDB taxonomy): domain Bacteria; phylum Actinomycetota; class Acidimicrobiia; order Acidimicrobiales; family Ilumatobacteraceae; genus UBA668. Next base: position 5,334 of record JBDKJP010000077.1, on the reverse strand, counting down.
CGCTGTCGTCGAAGTAGCGGAACAGCGAACGCGCCGACACGCCGGAGCGGGCGGCGATCTCCTCCGTGGACGGGTCGAGGTTGCCCTCGTTGTAGAGCGCCAACAGTGCGCGCACCACGGCGTCGCGGTTGCGATCGCGGCGCGCCCGTCGGCCGTCGGCGGGCGGGTCGGGCAGTGGGGCGGAGGGACCCGAACGTGCGGTGGCCATGCGGGTACCGTACCAGGCCGTCGCGTGTGTTGACAGTCCGAGTGTCAATTGTTTGAATGGCCCGATGTCGAACGAACCCACCCGTCGCGTCGCTCTCGTGGCCGACACCAGCTTCTACGTCGGTCCGCCCATCGCGAGGTTGCTCGCCCAGCGCGGGCACGACCTGGTGATCGGCAACCCGGCCGACGGTCTGGTCGACGAACTGCAGGCGATGGGCGCCGCGGTCGAAGTGGTCGACGACGCGCGCGACCTGTCGAAGCCCGACACGTCGACCCGTCTCGTCGACGCGGCGGTCGGCCGCTTCGGCCGCCTCGACGCCGCAGTCGCGTTCAGCGGCCGCGTGGTCACCGGCTCGTTCCTCACGTCCACGCTCGACGACCTCCACGCCGTCGAGCGCGGCTGCCTCGATGCGCCGTACCACTTCCTGCGCGCCGTGGTGCCGCAGATGGTGGAGCAGGGGAGCGGTCAGTGCCTCGTGCTCACCAGCGCGGCCGGCAACCGCCCCACGCCCAACGCACCCCTGTACTCGGCTGCACGCGCGGGCGCGACGATGCTCGTGAAGAACGTCGCCGCCGAGGTGGCGCGCCACGGCGTGCAGGTCAACGCGGTCGGCACCAACTTCATGGACTTCCCCGAGTTCCGCCGGGCCAGCGGCGCCGACGATCCCGCGGTCCGGGCACGCATCGAGTCCGCCGTGCCGTTGCGTCGCCTCGGCACCGTCGACGAGTGCGCCGCGTTCTGCATGGGCTTCCTCGACGGCACCAGCGGGTTCGCGACCGGCCAGTTCGTGGCCTACGACGGCGGCTGGTCCTGACCCCACCCGCGCGGTCGCCTCACGCGACCTTCAAGACTTTGTCTCGCCGTGCCGATGCACCTTCGATGAAACTGTCAGCAATGGCCAGGTGCGACCGATGATCGAGGGCGGAACCCCGGGCGGCAGCGCGCAGTCGCAGGCCGCCGAACGACGCGCGAACGCCGAGCGCCTGCTGTCGGAGGCGACGCGCCTCGACGCCACCGCGGCCGACGAACGGTCGATGGCGGCGCACCTCGCCGAACTGCCCAGCTCCTACACCGTGCTGCACGACCTCAACCTCCCCGGCGGTCGTGGCTCGGTGGAGCACGTCGTCATCGGCCCCGGCGGCGCGTTCCTCATCGCGTCGCGACGCGTCGACGGCCCGCTCAGCGTGCAGGGCGACCAGCTCTTCCACGGATCGACGCCGGCGAAGCCGCTGCTCGACAGCGCCCGCGCCCAGGCCCAGTCGCTCACCCAGAGCCTCGGCACGCCGGTCGTGCCCGTGCTCGGGCTGCTCGGCACCCCGGTGCCCGACACCGTGCCGCCGGCCATCGACGGTGTGCTCGTGTGCGCCGCCGACCAGATGACCCGCGTCCTCAGCCGCGGCTCGCACACGTTGCTGCCCTCGACGAAGGTGGCCGAGGTGGGCGAGCGCGCCGTGCCGCTCCTCGTCGTGGCCGGCACCCGGCCGCGCGGTGTGGTGGCCACCACGCCGTCGCCCGCCGTGCCCGCACCGCCGCCCCCGCTGCCCACTGCTCCGCCCGCGGCGGATGCCGCGCCCGCCGCTGCGTCGGCGGCGCACAAGGGTGGCCTCCACCATCCGCACACCCGCCGCTTCTGGATCGCCGTCGTCGCATCGGCGTGCCTCGTCGCGTTCGCCGGCGGCGCACTGTTCCGTGTGTTGCGCAGCGACGGCGAACCGAGCGTCGCCACCGACGCGGTGGCGAGCAGCACCACCATCTTCATCGACGCCAGCAGCACCACGCTCGACCCGGCGGCCTCCACCCTGGCGCCCACCACGGTGCCCGGCGCCGCGCCCGTGGCCCCCGTGCCCGCACCGAGCGTGAACGTGCTGCCGGTGTGCCCCACCCCGGGCGCGGGCTGGTCGCTGGTGCCGGGCTGGCCCGGCGACCTCGCCGGCCTGGCCCAGTACGAGCTCGAAGTGCTCGGCCCCGACGGTGCCTGGAGCCTCGTCGGCGCCTTCGCCACGGCCGACGCGGTCACCACCGCCGCGCTCACCGGTCAGGCGCCGAACATCACCGTCACCCTGCGCATCACCGCCGCGATGGCCGACGGCAGTCGCAGCCCGGCGACCGCCACCCCGGTGATCACCCCCGCGACGGCCTGCTGACCAGGGCCGCAGCACCTTCCCGCTGCGGCGCGTTTCGCGTTCCGTTCGGCGACCTGGCCGATATCATCGAAACTTGTGCCTGTGGCCGGATCGGCCGCTGCGCGCCCCCACGACGCACGAGCGAAGAGAGACACTGAGATGGCCAAGCGCGAGTACCCCCTGGAGCGCACCCGCAACATCGGCATCATGGCCCACATCGATGCGGGCAAGACCACCACCACGGAGCGCATCCTGTACTACACGGGCAAGAGCTACAAGATCGGTGAGGTGCACGACGGTGCCGCCACCATGGACCACATGGCGCAGGAGCAGGAGCGTGGCATCACCATCACGTCCGCTGCCACCACGTGCATCTGGAACAACCACCGCATCAACATCATCGACACCCCCGGCCACGTGGACTTCACCATCGAGGTCGAGCGTTCGCTCCGCGTGCTCGACGGTGCCGTCACGGTGTTCGACTCGGTGGCCGGCGTCGAGCCGCAGACCGAGACCGTGTGGCGTCAGGCCAACAAGTACAACGTGCCCCGCATGTGCTTCGTCAACAAGATGGACCGCATCGGCGCCAACTTCTACCGCACCGTCGACATGGTGAAGAACCGTCTCCAGGCCGTGCCCGCCGTGCTGCACCTGCCCGTCGGCGCCGGTGGCCCGGAGAGCAACAAGCCGTTCGCCGGTCTCATCGACCTGGTGAAGATGAAGGCCCTCATCTGGCGCGACGAAGAGCTCGGCGCGAAGTGGGACGAGGTCGACATCCCGGCCGATCAGGTCGACGAGGCCAACCAGTACCGCGAGGAGCTGCTCGAGACCATCGCCACCTCCGACGAGGCGCTGATGGAGAAGTACCTCGGCGGCGAGGACCTCACCGAGGCCGAGATCAAGGCCGCCATCCGCAAGGGCACGCTCGCCGGCGACTTCGTCCCGGTGCTGTGCGGCTCGGCGTTCAAGAACAAGGGCGTCCAGCCGATGCTCGACGCCGTCATCGACTTCCTGCCGAGCCCGCTCGACATCCCGCCGGCCGAGGGCATCCGCCCGGGTCACGAGGACGAGGTCCTCACCCGCAAGGCCAGCGAGTCCGAGCCGTTCGCGGCGCTCGCGTTCAAGATCGTGGCCGACCCGTTCGGCAAGCTCACCTACTTCCGCGTGTACTCGGGCCAGATCAACAAGGGCGACGAGGTCTACAACTCCACCAAGGAGCGCAAGGAGCGCCTCGGCCGCATCCTGCTGATGCACGCCAACCAGCGTGAGGACCTCGACGTGGCCATGGCGGGCGACATCGTCGCCGGCCTCGGCTTCAAGGACACCACCACGGGCGACACGCTCTGCGACCGCAACAACGCGATCATCCTCGAGCGCATGGAGTTCCCCGAGCCGGTCATCCACGTGGCCATCGAGCCGAAGACCAAGGACGACCAGGACAAGCTCGGCAAGGCCCTGAAGAGCCTCTCCGACGAGGACCCGACGTTCCGGGTGCGCACCGACGAGGAGACCGGCCAGACCGTCATCTCCGGCATGGGCGAGCTCCACCTCGAGATCCTCGTCGACCGCATGCAGCGCGAGTTCAACGTGGTCGCCACGGTGGGCAAGCCGCAGGTGGCCTACCGCGAGACCGTCACCAAGAAGGTCGAGACCGTCGAGTACCGCCACATCAAGCAGTCGGGTGGTTCGGGTCAGTTCGCCGTCGTGAAGATCGACCTCGAGCCGAACCCGGGCAAGGGCTACGAGTTCGTCGACAAGATCAGCGGTGGCCGCATCCCGCGTGAGTACATCAACCCGACCAACCAGGGCATCCAGAGCGCGCTCGACTCGGGCGTGCTCGCCGGGTACCCCACGGTCGACGTGAAGGCCACCCTGGTCGACGGTCAGTACCACGACGTCGACTCCTCGGAAATGGCGTTCAAGGTCGCCGGCCAGATGGCGTTCAAGAAGGCCGCCGAGCTCGCGAAGCCGGTGCTGCTCGAGCCCATCATGGGCGTCGAAGTGGTCACCCCCGAGGAGTACATGGGCGACGTGATGGGCGACCTGTCCAGCCGTCGTGGCCGCATCGAGGGCATGGAAGCGCGTGGCAACACGCAGGTCGTGCGGGCACAGGTGCCGCTGAGCGAGATGTTCGGTTACTCGACCGACCTCCGCAGCCGCACCCAGGGTCGCGCCACCTACACCATGCAGTTCGCGCAGTACATGGAAGTGCCGCCGAACATCGCCAGCGACATCATCAAGCGCGTCCGCGGCGAGTGAACCGAACGTGTGCGAGGGGCGGGGCCGTCAGGCCTCGCCCCTCTCGCCGTTTTCGGGTGCGGCCGAAACCGAACCGCGCGTCGGAAAACGGACGCGCAGTTGAAGACTTGGTGTGAAGGGGCCGCGAGGGGTGGCGCGCGTGCGTCGCGTCATGTTCAATTCCATCACCAGCTCCCACAACAGCTGTACGGCCCTGCGGATCGTTCCCGTCGATCTGCGGATGAGCCTCATGCGATGCACCGGCCTCTCCCGTCGCCGGTGCATCGCTCGTTTTGCGGCCCGACGAGAAACCCGGCACAACCTGCACGTTCTCGGGTGGAGTCGCCGAGTGGCGCGCTACACTCGCAGCGTTCTTTGACAACCCACTTGATCCCCGAACGACGGAGACTGCAATGAGCAAGGCGAAATTCGAGCGCACCAAGCCGCATGTGAACATCGGCACCATGGGTCACATCGACCACGGCAAGACCACCCTCACGGCGGCCATCTCCAAGACGTTGGCGGATCGTGGGTTGGCGCAGTACACGCCGTTCGATCAGATCGACAAGGCGCCGGAGGAGAAGGCTCGTGGTATCACGATCTCCATCGCGCACATCGAGTACGAGACCGCGAATCGTCACTACGCGCATGTCGACATGCCGGGTCACGCGGACTACATCAAGAACATGATCACGGGTGCGGCCCAGGTCGATGGTGCGATCCTGGTGGTCGCCGCGACGGATGGTCCGATGCCGCAGACGCGTG
>JBDKJP010000076.1:0-12373 GCA_039796575.1 Actinomycetota bacterium | reverse complement strand
TCCACGCACAGCGGATGCGGCAGCCCCGACGGTGCCATGGCGCGCGCCAGCGTGTCGACACTGGGCGGTCGGGGGGTCGCGCTCATCCGTCGCAGAGTACCCGCCCTGCCTACACTCGGTCCGATGCTGGCCGTGCCGATCGTCCGTCTCGACCCCGAGTTGCCGTTGCCGGCGTACGCCCACCCGGGCGATGCGGGCATGGACCTGCGGGCTCGCGAAGACGGCGTGGTGCCGCCCGGCGGTGGCCGGCTGCTGATGCCCACGGGCATCGCGCTCGCGCTGCCGCCCGGTCACGGTGGGTTCGTGCTGCCGCGCAGCGGCAACGCGCTCAACCACGGCCTCACGGTGGCCAACGCGCCTGGCCTCATCGACGCGGCCTACCGCGGCGAGATCAAGGTGATCCTGCTCAACACCGACCCGCACCAGCCGTTCCACGTGCACCGTGGTGACCGCATCGCGCAGCTCGTGGTGCAGCAGGTGGAGGCCGTCGAGTGGCAGGTGGTCGACGAGCTCGAGGGCGACGACCGCGGTGGCGGCTTCGGCCACACCGGCAAGCACTGAGCCCGCGCGGGGCTACTTCCAGGCGAAGACGGGCTGCTCGAACTCGTGCACGCGCTCGCCGGCGCGCCCGTCGAGCGCGACCCAGCGGAACTGCACCAGCACGGCGCCCGTGGGGGCGTGGATGAGGTCCTTGCCGAGCGGCACCTGCACGACCGGTCGATCGCTCTCGGGGATGGTGACGAAGCGCGGTGAGTCGGGCCGCTGCAGCTCGTGCAGGCCGATGCGGTACACGTACGCCACCTCGGCCGGGTTCGGCTCGAGCTCCACGTCGCCGTCGGCCCACAGCACCACCGGCGTGATCACGTAGCCCGAACGGGTGACGTAGTCGTCGAGGCGGCCGAGCACCGCGTCGTCGCCGAGGTCGAGGCCGAGCTCCTCGTGCAGCTCGCGGCGTGCGGTCTGCTCGGCGGTCTCGCCCGCGTCGACGCGGCCGCCGGGCAGCGCCCACTGGCCGCCGTGACCGTTCAGCGTCGCGGCCCGTCGGCACAGCAAGAACGCCGCACCACCGGCAACGCCGCTGACCGAGCCGTCGAATCCGGTGATGTCACCGGGCACGACGCTCATCTCCTCCGCGGTGAAACTCATCGGGTCGGCCGGGTCGCTGCCCGCCTCGCTGCTGGTGACCACGATGGCGACGGCCGCGCGCTTGTGCTCACCCAACGGCACCGTGTGCAGCGGATGTGCGTCGAGGTGCCGCCGGAGGCGGTCGCGCAGATCGTGGTCGTGCGGGATCATCCCGCGAACTTAAGTTCTGCGGGACCGTGGGGCAGACTTGGAGGATGGACCTGTCGGTCGCGGTGACGCCGCTGTACTTCGCCACGATGGCTGCCGAACGCAAGGCGCTACAGCGCCGTGCCGCGCTGGAGGGGCCGAGGGCCGCCGACTACGACAAGCCCGACACCGTCGCCAGCCTCGGCATGGGTGTGCTCAGCCTCACCACGCCCATCACCGCGCACCTCGCCGGCTATGCGGCGCTGCGCCGTGGGCCGAAGGGTCGCATCGGCAAGGTGGTGCTCGGCGTGGCACTCGGCGCCGCCGCGGTCACCACCGTGGCCGACGTGATCGCACGCCGTGCCGACGGCAGCACGCTCGACGGCCGCCGCCTGCGCAAGAAGGCACGCCAGGTGGCCGGTGCCGGCAGCGTGGTGGCCATCACCGCCGGCGGGGTGGTGCTCACCGCCACCACCGCGGCGCTCACCGGCACCAAGCGGATGTGGGCGAAGGGGAAGTCGCACGACCTCGGCAACGGTGTGGTGCCGTGGGTGGCGTCGATGCTGTGGTGGGACTTCGCGTACTACTGGAACCACCGTTTCCAGCACGAGATCCGGGCGATGTGGGCCATCCACGTGCCGCACCACTCGAGCGAGCACTACAACCTGTCCACCGCGCTGCGTCAGCCGGTGGCGGGCGCGTTCGGCGTGTGGGTGCCGTACGGGTTGGTCAGCCGGTTCGGTGTGCGGCCGTCGATCGTCGAGACGTCGCGGGCGCTGAACCTGATCTACCAGTACTGGATCCACACCGACACCATCCGCACGCTCGGCGCCGGCGAGGAGGTGCTCAACACGCCGTCGCACCATCGCGTGCACCACGGCAGCAACCAGCAGTACCTCGACCGCAACCACGCCGGCATCCTGATCGTCTGGGACCGCATGTTCGGCACGTTCCGCCGCGAGCAGCCCGTCGACGACCCGGTGATCTACGGCCTCACGCGCAACATCCACTCGTACAACCTGTGGACGGTGAGCACGCACGAGTACCGCGACATGTTCCGCGACGTCGCCCGTGCCGACAACTGGCGCGACCGCCTCGGCTTCGTGCTCCGCGGCCCCGGCTGGGCCTACCGCCGCCGCGCCGAGCTCGCCATCGACACCCCCGCCGCCTGACCTCGTCGGCTTCTGGGCGTCGAACGTCGCAGATCGCGTTCCGGTTGCCCTCCGTCCCGGTTTCCGGGACGGAACCCAACCAGAAGCCCTGACCTGACCCTCGGTGGGCCGGGCGGTTACGAGGCCTTGGCTTCGGGGGCGGTGGCCGCGGCGCGTTGCATGGCGGTGACGCGGCCGAGGAACTCGAGCAGCACGCGGTTGAACGTGCTGGCGTGCTCGACCATGAACCCGTGCGCCGCGCCCGAGATGACCACCAGCTCGGCGTTGGGCATGCGATCGGCGATCTCCTCGCTGTCGCCTCGCGGCGTGAGGATGTCCTGGTTGCCGACCAGCACGAGCGTGGGGATGTCGACCTGCTCGAGCTGCTCGCTCACCGACTCGTCGACGTCGAGGATGGCCTTCACCTGTGCGACGAACGCGTGCGCGGTGCGACCCATCGCGAGTGGCCCGAGCCAGCCGAACGCGGGCAGCAGACGGCGGAACGAACGCGGGCCGATCACCCAACGCGCGGCCTCGCGCGCCATGGCGCCCATGCCCTGCTCGGTGGCCGTGGTGGCCCAGCCGTGGAGCAGCTCTCGCCGCCACGGATGGTTGCGGCACGCGGTGCACGCGAGCGTGAGCGAGTTGACGCGCTCGGGGTATTTGAGGCCGACGATCTGCGTGATCGCGCCACCCATCGACGCGCCCACCACGTGCGCACGCTCGACGCCCACCGCGTCGAGCACGGCCATCGCGTCGTCGGCCATCTGCTCGAGCGTGTAGTGGCCGAACGGCTTGTCGCTGCGGCCGGCGCCACGGTTGTCGAGTGCGATCACCCGGTACTTCGCGGCGAGCACCATGCGCTGCATGTCCCAGCCGTGCTTGTCGGCGCCGAGGCCCTGGATCATCAGCACCGCGGGCGCACTGCTGCGGCCGAGCACCTCGTAGTGCAGGCGAATGCCGTCGGTTGCGCGTGCGTACGGCATCAGCCCTCCGCCGTGAGCCAGTCGAGGGGTGCGACCCCGGTCTGCATGCCGCCGAACCCGTCGAGCATGCGCTGCACGTGGTGCTGCACCTGCTCGGCCAGCTCCACCTCGGCCAGCGGGCCGCGGCGCTTGCGACGCGGCCGCACCTGCGGGCCCACTTCGGCGCGGGCGGCGCGACCGACGGAGCTGCTCATCGCGGCGACGGGGAACACCGGCACACCGGCCATCACCGCGGCGCCGACCAACGTGTGGTCGACCTCGCCGGCATGGCGGGCGTGGCTCGAGGTGGCGCAGCTGATGAGCACGAGCTCGTGGTTCTTCAGCGCACCGAGCACTTCGTCGGGCCGGGACAGCAGGCCACCGATGCGGCGCATGAACGAACCGAGCGGGGCGATGTCGGGGCGGCCGACGAACCGCACCGGGCGACCGGTGGCCTCGCTGAGCGCCCACGACGTGGAGATGTTGCTGAGCGCCCACCGGCGGTCGTTGCACACCAGCAGTGCGCCACCGCGCACCGGCAGATGGTGGAGCCCGCCGACGCTGACGTCCCAGCGCAGCCGTGCCAACGGTGACAGCGCGGCGATGAGGTGCGGGTCGCGGCCGAAGTCGTCGACCGAGTGGGCCGGCCAGTGGCGCAGCGGCTCGGCGATGACGTTGGCGGCGGTGCCGGCGACGCGCTTCGGGAACCCGACGATCTGGGCCATCAGGCCACCTCTCGGATCGCGCCGACGCGCACGACGCTGGGCCATGCGAAGAGCTGGTCGATGACCTCGGGGGTGGTGCGCTGCGGTGCGAAGCCGAGCGCATCACGCGCCTTGCTGCCGTCGGCGAGGCGGCCGCGGTGCATCAGCTCCACTACGTGGTCGGGGATCGGTGCGCCGAACAGGTGGCTGAACTGGCGGGCGATGGCCCATTCGGGGCCGACGAGCGGCAGCGGCACTCGCTTGCCGCGCAGGATGGCCTGCACCGCGGTGATGGCGCCGGGCGCGACCACGTTGACCGGCTCGTCGAGTCGCAGGCGTGCTGCTTCCACGAACGCACGAGCGGCATCGTGGTCCTGCACGACGGCGAACGGTGCGTCGGCCAGCGCGCTGAACGGCACGACCGGCTGGCGCAGCAGCCGGCCGAGCGGGCTGGGCACGTGCTTGCCGAGCACGGGTGCGAGGCGCAGCTTGCCGACGGCCAGGCCGACGCGCGTGCCGACCTCTCGGGCCGACCGCTCGATGTTGGCCAGCATGCGGCCGTACTCGGTGGTGGGGTCGACCGGGGTGCGCTCGGTGGGTCGGGTGGGTGTGTTGCGGGCTCGTCCGTAGACCTCGATGCCGCTGCGCACGACCATCGACTCGAGCGCGGGGCATTCGGCCGCGGCGCCCACCACGGCGGTGGTGGCGTCGGCGGTGAACTGCCGCGCGTGGGCCAGGCCGGCGCGGGCGTCGGGCTCCCACACGCTGAGGTTGATGACGACGTGCGGGTTGAACTTCGTCACCACGTCGACGATGCGCTCGCGCTGCGACGGTTGCAGCAGGTGGAACTCGGCGGTGCGCAGCCGTCGGCGGGGCGGGTCGACGTCGATGCCGACCAGTGCGCCGACCCACGGCTCGGCTTCCAGTTGTGCCGCCACGAGCGACCCGAGCTCACCGCCCATGCCGCTGACGAGGACTCGTTGACCCCTCACACGGCCAGGTTACCCATCGGTAGGTGCCGAGGCCAGCACGCGCTGCTCAGGCCAGCAGGGCGAACCGCACGTGCACGTCGGCCGACAGCTCGATCTGGCCGCCGCTCACCTCCACGGGCGGTGCGCCCATCGGCGCCGAATCCATCGCCATCCGCATCCCGCCCGGGTGCGGTTCGGCCGGGATGGGCATCTCGCTGATCAACTCGACCTCGCCGAGGCGCAGCCCGAGGGCACCGGCGTACGCCGTGGCACGGGTGTGGGCATCGCGTGCCGCGTCAGCCAGCAGCGCGGCTCGGGCCGGGTTGTCGCGATCGACGTGCCACGTGAGGTTGCGCACCGATGCGCCCACCTCGGCCACGCCGTCGCGCACCAGGCCGCCCACGGTGTCGGCGGCGCGCACCGTGGCGGTCACCGTGGTGGCGGCGCGGTACCCGGTCATCACCTGCTGGTTGTCGCGCCACTGGTACTCCTCGCCGACCTGCACGCCGTCGGTGCTCCAGTCGGCGGTGGCCAGGCCGTGACGGGCGAGCACCTCGACCAGTTGGCCCGACCGTCGGGCCACTTCGTCGAGGGCCGCGGCCGGGTCGCCGGCGCGGTGCGCGATCTCCAGGCTGAGCTGGGCGCGGTCGGGTGTGACGGTGGTCGCGGCGGTGCCGCGGACGACGACGGAAGCCATCGCGACAGTCTCGCGTGGCTCAAGGCACCGGCGCGGTCGGCCGATACCTCTCTGCAGGGCTGAGGAGCGGTATGGAGCAGGCGCAGGTGGAGACGAAGGGCGGCGGAGCCGTGGCCACGATGGCCGCAACCCCCCGTCGCGTCGCTGCGCTCCTGCTCATGGTGGTCGCGATGGTCGCCGTGCCGGTGGCCATGTCGGGCAACGCCGACGCCGTGCCGTCGACCCCTCGTCTGAAGACCGTGGCGTGCACGGGCGGTACCTACACCGTGATCCGCAACGACAGCTGGAGCAAGATCGCCTCGAAGCTCGGGGTGACGATGAGCTCGCTGCTCGCCGCGAACAGCGCCACCACTGCGACCTGGCTGTTCCCCGGTGACGTGCTGTGCCTGCCGTCGGTTGCGGGTTCGACGTCGTCGAGCACCGCCACCACCGCGGGCGCCACGACCACGTCGGCCGGTGCCACGACCACCACCACGACCGCCGCCTCGAAGGGCCCGGTCGCGATCAAGCAGTTCCCGGTGCAGGGCCTGTGCTGGTTCACCGACACCTGGGGCGCACCGCGTTCGGGCGGCCGCAGCCACCAGGGCGTCGACATCATCGCCAAGAGCGGCAAGGCCGTCTACGCGGTCGACGACGGCACGCTCACCAAGCAGTACCTCGACGCCCCCGGTTCGCTGTCAGGCAACGGTTGGCGCCTCACGAAGGCCGACGGCACGTATTTCTTCTATGCGCACTTCAGCGCCTTCGCCCCCGGCCTGAAGGTCGGCTCCACGGTGAAGGCCGGCCAGATCATCGGCTACGTCGGCATGACCGGCAACGCAGGCGCACCGCACCTCCACTTCGAGGTGCATCCCGGTGGCGGCGCTCCGGTGAACCCGACGGCCGTGGTACGCCTCGTCGACGGCTGCAAGGTCACCGACCTGCCGGTGCAGCCCGGCACCACGCCGACCACCGCGCCCGCGTCGACGACGGCAGCACCCACCACCACCACGGCCGCCGTCACCACCACCACGAAGCCCGCGGTGACCACGACCACCGTGAAGCCCGCCGTCACCACCACGACGACCAAGCCGGTGGTCACCACCACGACCACCACGCCGCCCGCCACCCCGCCCGCCGCGACGCTGTCCAAGTGGCAGTTCGTGGCTCCGGTGATGGCGCTCAACACCGCGTCCACCGGCCGCAAGCTCGTGGCGGGTCAGCCGACCACGGTCAAGGTGGCCGGCCTCAGCGGCGTGTCGCCCAGCACCTCGGCCGTGCTGCTCCGCGTCGTGGCCCCGACGGCGGCCACGGCCGGCACGCTCCGCCTGCACGCGTGCGGTGTCGCCCCGTCGGCCACGCCGTCGCTCAGCTTCGGGCCTGGTGTGCTCGCGGCCACGGTGGCCGCCACCGCAGTCGCCGGCGGCTCGTTCTGCGTCACCTCGTCCGCCGACGTCGACGTGCGCATGGCAGTGATCGCGCAGACGGCCACGACCGGCACGAAGCAGATCCCCATCACCGTGCGGCGTGCGCTCGACACCCGCACCGGCGCCCCCGTGAAGGGTGGCACCACCGTGGCGATCTCGCCCGCCAAACTCGGCCAGGTGTCGGGAACGCAGGCCGTGAGCGTCACCATCACCGTCGTCGGCCCCACGGCGAAGGCCGGCAGCATCGGCCTCGGCGCCTGCGGAGGCACACCGTGGGTGGTGGCCGTGCCCGCCGGGTCGTCGCTCACCTACACGGCCGTGATGCGGACGAACGCCGCGGGCCTGTGCCTGTCGCCCAGCGTCGACACCCATGTGGTGCTCGACGTGCGGGCGTTGTGGAACCCCGCCTGATCGGGGCGGCGCGAGCCGCGGATCAGCGCAGTTCGTGCGCCATGAGGATGACCTCACGCGCGAACGGGTCGAGCTGCCGCTTGGCGATGCGCTCGGTGAGGTTGATGGCCATCGACGGATCGTCGACCATTCGGCTCCAGCGGATGTAGCCGCCGAGGATGCCGATGACACGGTCGTCGACCGACTCGTTGTGCACCATCACCTTGGTGCTGCCCTCGAGCAGGCCGTGGAGCTCGGTGTAGAACGCCTTCAGCCACAGGCCCAGGTCGTCGACGCCGGTGAACGGGCGGTGGAGGTAGGGCAGGCCCAGCTCTTCGTAGTTGTGGAGGTTGTGGGGCGCGGGAATGATGCTGATCACGCAGCCGAAGCCGTTCTCGCGCAGCCAGATGATCTCTTCCTGACGACGGACGCGGCGGTGGTTCTCGCCGTAGCCGCCCGGTCGTTCGCAGACCGCCAATTTGTCTTTCATGAACCACGTGAAGTTGCGCGGCGTGATGCCGAGTGCCCACTTCCCGCGCAGCCTCGGGGGCATGGAGCCCTCCTCACGGTCTCGCAGTGAATGTGCGCTCAGGTTACTCGCTCGGCTCCCCGTCCGCCCAAGGGTGGCCGTCGTGGAGCAGCAGTCGCTGTTGATGGCGGCTCACCCGCCGCCCACCGCCGACGTCGGTGGCGAGGGCCGCGCCCCGGGCGACGTCGAGCACCCGTTCCACCGTGGCCAGGTCGGGCGGATGGTCGCCGGTCAGCCACCGGCGCACCGCACGACGAGCCAGCGCGACCGGCGCGGCGGCCAGGGCCCGGGCGTCGGTCGGGTCGAGCGCGTCGCTCAGCGCGTCGAGCAGGTCGGCCTCGTGGCGCGCGATGTCGGCCTGCCGTGTGAGCACGGGCACCAGGTCGCGACGGGCGAGCTCGTCGAGCAGGGGGAGCAGTTCGTGGCGCACCCGGTTGCGCAGGTGCCGAGGGTCGGCGTTCGACGGGTCGTGCACCACCGCGAGCCCGAGCGTGGCGCACAGGCCCTCGGTGTCGGAGCGGCGCAGCGCGAGCAGCGGACGTCGGGGCCCGGGGCGCATCGCCGCGAGCCCGCTCGCGCCCGCGCCGCGGAGCAGGTTCACCAGCACGGTCTCGGCCTGGTCGTCGGCCGTGTGGCCGGTGAGCACGTCGGCCGGCAGCGCCGCGTAGCGCGCGGCTCGCGCCCGCGCCTCCAGGTTCGGGCCCTCACCGACGTCGATCCGCACGGCGCGGAACTCGGCCCCGAACCGCTCGGCCGCGTCGCGCACCACGTCGGCCTCGGCGTAGGAACCAGGCCGTAGCCCGTGATCGACGTGCACCGCGGTGACCTGGCACCCGGCCGCCACGGCCAGCGCCAGCAGTGCCATCGAGTCGGCGCCACCGGACACCGCGCACGTCACCTCGGTGCCGGCCGGTGGGAACGTGCAGCGCACCAGCAGCTCGTCCGTCGCGACGGGGCCGGGCTCAGCCATCGAGCGCCGCCATGCGCGCCATCCAGTTGGCGGGCACGCGCACGTCCTCCAGCGTCGGCAGGTGCTCGGCGCTGCGCCAGCACCGGTCGACGGCGCGCTCGCCCTCGGCGTCCTCGATCACGGCGATGAACCGCGCGCCCGCCGCGTACTGGTTGAGCTTCGCTTCGATGCCGGCCAGCCGCATCACGGTGCGGCTGAGCGGGTTCGCGGTGCGCCGCCGCTCGCGCAGGATGCGTTCGAACCGCTCGGCGTTCGGCGCGAGGTCGCCTGCGGCACGGGTCATCGTGATGTCGCCGTGCCCTTCGAGCAACGACATCAGCCCTCCGACCTGACCCATCACGGCGCGCTGCTCGGGCACCGCCAGCAGTCCCAGCACGCCACCGTCGCGCACGTGTGCGCCGGCCTCGCGACGGTTGCGCAGTGCGGCCTTCAACGCATCGGTGAACGCGGCGAGGTCGGGGTTCGCGAACGCGAGGCTCTGCTCGACCAGCCCTGTGAAGTGCTCGCGCATCCACGGCACGCCGGTGAACTGGGCGCGGTGGGTGAGCTCGTGCAGCAGCACCCACGTGCGGAACTCCACCGTGTCGAACCCGTACCGCTGCTCGATGTCGGCCAGGTTCGGTGCCACCAGGTACACGGCCTCGTCGTCGGGCTCGCGGCCGACGAGGATGTCGTACTGACCGAGCACGCGGGTGCTCATCCAGCCGAGCAGCGCCCCCACTTCGGCGCCCGCGACCTGGCGCCCGATGCCGGCCGCGGTGGGCGACCCGGCGGCCTTGTCACCCCACTGCTCGAGCAGCGGCGCGAGCAGGTTGCGGAACGAGGCGAGGTTCGCGCGGATCCACGTCGGCCGATCGACGAACTGCACCTCGGCACGCCCCAGCGAGGACCTCAGCCCGGTGACCGCCTCGATGGCATCCTCGACCGCCGGGACGGTGGCCGCCACCGCCGCCGCCACCTCGGACGCGTCGAAGCCGGGTTCGGTTGCGGGCGGTCGCCGGCGTGCGGCGATGCCCAGTGCCACTCGTTCGGCGCGGTCCCAGTCGATGGGGCTCGGCGCCGGGCTCATGCCGGACCGGTCAGTCGTCGCGGCGGGCGCGACCGCTGGGGTACTGCGGCGCGACGACCTTCTTGATG
The DNA here is from genome assembly GCA_039796575.1 of Actinomycetota bacterium. Lineage (GTDB taxonomy): Bacteria > Actinomycetota > Acidimicrobiia > Acidimicrobiales > Ilumatobacteraceae > UBA668. The sequence continues at coordinate 2,181 of JBDKJP010000076.1, read as the reverse complement.
TAGCCGACGATGAGCGAGACGACGGCGAGGCCGCCGACGATCGCCAGGAGCAGGCCCAGCCAATAGTGGAAGATCACTGCGAGCATGCGTGCAGGTTAGCGAGCCGGAGAGGGGGTGCGCCCAATCCGCGCACATCCGCGGCTCAGCCGATGACGCCGTCGCCGTCGAAGTCCTCGCCGAAGCACGCCTCGATCTTCGCCAGCAGGCCGGGCGGGATCTCGTCGTTGCGGCACTTCTCGCGCACCACGGTGCGCAGCTCGGCGTGGAAGTCGAAGGCCTGGAGGCAGTCCATGCACCCCTCGAGGTGGGTGTGGACCGAGTCGTGCACGTCGCGGGGGAGCTCGCCGTCGAGGAACGCCTCGAGCTCTCGCAATGTCTCGTTGCAGTCAGCCATCAGCAGGGTCTTCCGAGGAGGAGGCCGGGGTACGAGTGAGGATGCCCCGGTTGGTTGCGTAGTCGGCCAACGCACGTTGCATTGCTTTTCTTCCCCGGTGGAGCCGTGACATCACGGTGCCGATGGGGATGTCGAGCATCTCGGCGATCTCCTTGTACGAGAACTCCTCCACGTCGGCCAGCAGCACCGGCAGGCGGAAGTTCTCGGGCAGGTCCTCGAGCGCGGCCTTCACCTCGTCGTCGGTGAAGAGGTCGAACAACGTGTCCTCGGCGCTGCGGCTGGCCTGGTCGACGTTCGAGATGCGGCGGTACAGGTACAGGTCCTCGACGTCGTTGAGCTCGGTCTCCTGCACCCGGCGCTGCTTCGACCGGTAGCTGTTGATGTAGGTGTTGGTGAGGATGCGGAACAGCCACGCCCGCAGGTTGGTGCCCTCCTCGAAGCCGTGGAACCCGCGGTACGCGCGCAGGTACGTCTCCTGCACGAGGTCCTCGGCGTCCGACCGGTTGCGGGTCATGCGCATGGCCGCGGAGTACAACTGCCCCGCGTGCTGCATCGCGTCCTGCGTGAAGGTGGCCCGATCTGCCATCCCCGGCACCCTACCCGCAGACCCCCGACCCGGAACCCCGCACCCGGGTCCGCCCGGGTCAGGTCCCCACCCCCATCGTTCTTGTCATGCCGCTACCGGGAATTCCTCGGAGATCCCGCGACAGGAAGCTGGTCGCGGAGGGTGGAGATGACGTACACGGGGTCGTCGAGCACCTGACCGGTCGTGAACTCCACCACGGTCTTGCCGCGACGGACCAGCTCGTTGCGACGCCGGTTGTCCTTGGCCCGATCGCGATCGCTCGAATGCCCGCGCTTGCCCGACACCTCGATCACGAGATCGAGGTCGACGTACTCGAAGTCGACACGGATGGCCCGAACGCCGTCGCGTCGGTAGGTGATCTGCGCGGCCGGCCTCGGGAGCCCGTGGCGACGGAGGAGGCGGAGGAACTCGCGCTCCAGGAACGACTCGCCACCGGAATCGAGGAGCAGCGTCTGCACGAGGCGGGTACCGGCACGTCCCGACCCGCTGAGCTCGGCCAGCCGGGCGGTGAGCGTCGGTACCGATGTCAGCCTGCGGCGGATCGAATGGTCGATCGCCGACTCCACCGAGCGAGGAGAGGCGGTCGATGCGAGATCGATGATGGCTCTCGTCGCGTTGCACGTCCGGACCCCGTGCCGGTTGACGAGGTCGCGTGGGTCCCACCGGGTGGTGGTGTGCAGCTCGAGCCACGGCGGGAGGTGCCGACGTCCCCGGGGGGTGAGGAAGCTGGCTCGGGCACCTTCGTTCCTCTCGACACCCGACCACCGCAGCGCCGCCCCGCCGTACAGCGCAGCGTCACGGCCGAGCCACATCGCCCCGGCATGCACCTCCATCTCCCACGTGCGAGGTGTCGCGGCGTGGTGCCACACGCCGGAGGTCAGGGGGATCCAGATGTCGTCCCGGCGAAGCCGCTCCCATTGCGCCTCGGTGATGCCGGCCTGTCGCACCATCGCGGTGGTCAGCAGGTGATGGCGGCTCGCCGCGAGTTCGATCAGTTGCTGTTCGTGTCGCACACCACACTGGGCACGCGCACTTCGGCCGATCGGCAAACCCCGTTCTCGTCGCGCCGTTTCCGAGGATTTCCCGGTGTGCGATCTCGCAGCATGGGTGACAGTTGATGTCGCGGAGCATGGGTGACACCTGAGGGTGTTCGTGGTCGAGTGATCGACCATGGGCCGGAAGGTGATTTCGATGAAGGTGA
>JBDKJP010000075.1:0-8715 GCA_039796575.1 Actinomycetota bacterium | reverse complement strand
GTGGCGTGCCACTCCTCGTGCATGAACTCGATGTCGACGCTCTCGATGAGGTCGGCACCGATGAGGTCGTGCAGCAGCCGGGTGACGTCGTCGTTGGTCTGCCCGGGCAGGGTGCGGATGTCGACCTCGATCTCCACGCTCGCCGGGATGGTGTTGGTCTTGCCGTCGGCGCGCAGCACGTTGGGCGACAGCGTGATGTGCGTGCACGCGTGGCAGTCGGCGGCGAACCCGCGGTCGGGGTGCTGCGCGGCCCACTCGGCCAGCGCCGCCGGGTCGAGCAGCACGCGCTCCATCTCCGAGTCGAACTCCATGGCCTGCACGTAGCCGCGCCAGGTGTCGTGGATCTCGGCGAGGGGGCGGTACTGGGCGATGCGGCGCACGATCTCGCTCGCCTTCACCAGCGCGTTGTCACCCATCAGCGGCGTCGAACCGTGGGCGGCGCGGCCGTGCACGACGAGCTTCGTCCACGCCGCACCCTTCTCCGCCACGAGCACGGGCAGCTTCATACCGGACGGGGTGTGCAACGGGGTGCCGCCGCACTCGGTGAGCACGTAGTCGGCCGCCACGTCGGGCTGGTGGTGGTCGAGCAGCCAACCCACGCCGGCGGTGCCGCCCGCCTCCTCGTCGGCCACCGCGGCGAACACCACGGTGCCGGGCAGTGCCACGCGTCGCCGCGCCAGTTCGCCGAACGCGACGGCCATCGACGCGGTGACGCAGAGCATGTCGATGGCGCCGCGACCCCACACCCACCCGTCGATGAGCTCGCCGCCGAACGGGTCGTGGCGCCAGTCGTCGGGTGTCACGGGCACCACGTCAGTGTGGCCGAGCAGCAGCAGCGTGGGCGCCGTCGGGTCGGTGCCGGGGAGGCGGGCCACCAGCGACTGGCGGTTGGCGAGCGGCCCGAACGACTGCACGTCGACGCCCGGCACGTCGACCACCGCACGCAGCAGCTCGGCAGCACGGGTCTCGTCGCCCGAGTCGGCGTGGCCGGTGTTCACGCACTGCAGGCGGATGAGGTGCTGCAGCAGTTCGGTGCTGGCGTTGGGAGCGGCGACGGTCATGTCCCGATCTTCGCGCTCCCGTCCATGCCCCGTGGCCACCGCTCCGTGGGCGCGTTCTGGGTGTGATCCGTCCCGGTTTCCGGGACGGATCACACCCAGATGCAGATCTGGGACGATCGACGCCCAGAAGCCTCAGCGGATGTCGAAGCGGTCGAGCTCCATCACCTTGTGCCAGGCGGCGGCGAAGTCGCGGACGAACTTCTCCTTCGCGTCGTCGGACGCGTACACCTCGGCCAGCGCACGCAGCTGCGAGTTCGAACCGAACACCAGGTCGGCGCGGGTGGCCGTGTGGCGCACGGCGCCAGTGGCCCGGTCACGACCTCCGAAGCGGGTCTCGCTCGAGTCCGTGGCGGTCCACACCGTCCCCATGTCGAGCAGCTGCACGAAGAAGTCGTTGCTCAGCAAACCGGGGCGATCGGTGAGCACACCGTCGGCGCTGCCACCGGTGTTCGCACCGAGCACGCGGAGGCCACCGACGAGCACCGTCATCTCCGGCGCCGACAGCGTGAGCAGATCGGCCTTCTCGACGAGCATCTCCTCCTGCGAGAACGGCACGCCCGCCACCCAGTGGTTGCGGAACCCGTCGACCACCGGTTCGAGCACGGCGAACGACTCGACGTCGGTCTGCTCGGCCGTCGCATCGGTGCGGCCGGGGGTGAACGGCACGGCGACCTCGATGCCACCGGCGCGTGCAGCGGCTTCCACCGCGGTGTCACCGGCGAGCACGATCAGGTCGGCGAGCGAGATGCGCATCCCGCCCGGGGCCGAGGCGTCGAACCGCGCCTTGATGCCCGCGAGCACGCCGAGCACCTTCGTCAGCGCGGCCGGCTCGTTGACCGCCCAGTCGCGCTGCGGGGCGAGGCGGATGCGGGCGCCGTTCGCACCACCGCGATGGTCGGTGCCGCGGTACGTCGAGGCCGACGCCCACGCCGTGCGCACGAGCTCCGACACGCTGAGGTTGGAGGCGAGCACCTCGGCCTTCAACGCCGCGACCTCGGCGGCGCCGACCAGCGGATGGTCGACGGCCGGCACCGGGTCCTGCCACGGCTGCGGCTCGGTCGGCACCTCCGGCCCCACGCCACGCACGTACGGGCCGAGGTCGCGGTGGGTGAGCTTGAACCACGCCTTCGCGAACGCGTCGGCGAACTCGTCGGGGTGCTCGTGGAAGCGGCGCGAGATGGCCTCGTACGCCGGGTCGAACCGCAGCGCGAGGTCGGTGGTCAGCATCATCGGCGCGTGGCGCTTCGCCGCGTCGTGCGCGTCGGGCACCGCGTCGGCCGCGGCGCCACCCTTCGGTGCCCACTGCTTCGCACCGGCGGGGCTGGTGACCAGCTCCCACTCGTGGCCGAAGAGGTTGTCGAAGAACCCGTTGTCCCACTTCGCGGGCTCGTTGGTCCAGGCACCCTCGAGGCCGCTGGTGATGGTGTCGCCGCCGTGGCCGGTGCCGTAGGTGCTGGTCCAGCCGAAGCCCTGCTCGGCGATGCCGGCACCCTCGGGCTCGGGGCCGACGTGGCCGTCGGGGTTGGCCGCACCGTGCGCCTTGCCGAACGTGTGGCCGCCGGCGATGAGCGCCACGGTCTCCTCGTCGTTCATCGCCATGCGGTGGAACGTCTCGCGGATGTCGCGGGCCGCGGCCAACGGGTCGGGGTTGCCGTTCGGGCCTTCGGGGTTCACGTAGATGAGGCCCATCTGCACGGCGCCGAGCGGGTTGTCGAGCTCGCGGTCGCCGCGGTAGCGCTCGTCGGCCAGCCAGGTGCGCTCGCCGCCCCAGTAGGTCTCGTCGGGCTCCCACACGTCGGCACGCCCACCGGCGAAACCGAACGTGCGGAACCCCATCGACTCGAGGGCAACGTTGCCGGCCAGCACCATCAGGTCCGCCCACGACAGGCGGCGGCCGTACTTCTGCTTCACCGGCCACAACAGACGGCGGGCCTTGTCGAGGTTCGCGTTGTCGGGCCAGCTGTTCAGCGGGGCGAAGCGCTGCATGCCGGCACCGGCGCCGCCGCGGCCGTCACTGATGCGGTACGTGCCGGCGCTGTGCCATGCCATGCGGATGAAGAACGGGCCATAGTGGCCGTAGTCGGCCGGCCACCAGTCCCGCGAGTCGGTCATCACCGCCTCGATGTCGCGCTTCACGGCGGCGAGGTCGAGCTGCGCGAACTCGGCCGCGTAGTCGAAGTCGTCGTCCATCGGGTCGGCCGCGGGTGAGTTGCGGCGCAGCACGGAGAGGTCGAGCTGCTCGGGCCACCAGTCGCGGTTCGTGGTGCCGCGGCCGCCGCCCGAGAAGGGGCACTTCGCTGTGGTGTCGTTCGACATGGGAGTCCTCCGGGGAGCGAGGGGATGGGTGCCTCCCATCGTGCGCCCCACTCCACCATTCGTCCATTCGATAGTTCTTCTCGGGTCGATAGGCGTTGGGTATCACCCCTGGTCGAGCCGACCGGCGGGTCGCGCGACACTGGCACCATGACCGACGAACCGGCACCGCGCCTCCTCTCCGGCGGCAACCCGCAGATCCCCAAGGGCGAGGGTGACGCACCGCTGCGGGCGTACCTCGACGCGATGCCCGGGTGGAAGCAGGACATCGGCCGTCAGGTCGACGCGCTGGTCCGGCGCGCCGTGCCCGACGTGCGGACGATGGTGAAGTGGAACACGCCCTTCTACGGCGTCGAGGGCAACGGCTGGTTCCTCGGCCACCACTGCCTCACGAAGTACGTGAAGATCGCGTTCCTCAACGGCGCCCACCTGCAGCCCGAGCCGCCGGTCACCTCGAAGCAACCCGACCCGCGGTACCTGCACGTGCACGAGGGCGAGACCATCGACGAGGCGCAGTTCGTCGACTGGGTGCGACAGGCGAGCTCGCTCCCCGGCCAGCACCTCTGATCCGGCACCTCTGACTCGGCGCCTCTGACCCGGCGCGGGCGCCGTTGCTACGTTGAGGCGATGCGTGGGCGATTCACGGTGGCGACCGCAGCGACGGTGCTGGTGCTGGTGCTGCTCGCGTTCGCCGCGTCCGCGAACCGGTCCTCGCCGTGGACCGTGCCGCCGAGCGACGGACAGGCGCCCGTCACCCAGGACACCATCGCTCCGGAGAACGGCGCAGGCGGCGGTGGCGGCGGCACCAACGATCAGCCCGCCACCACGTCGCTGTCGGTGATCGGCATCGCGATCACGGTGTTCGCCGGCGCGTTCGTGCTGTTCGGTGTGTGGACCATCGTCCGCGGCATGGTGATGTGGGGCGTGCCGAAGTTCCGCTTCCACCGCAAACGTGCGATGCCCGAGCTCGACCCGCTCGAGGACGACCCGCTCGGCATCGTGCCGCCGCCCATCGAGACCGACACGGCACGCCTCGCCCTCCACGAGGGCGAACCGCGCAATGCCATCGTCGCCTGCTGGATGCAGCTCGAGGCCGAGGCGTCGTGGGCCGGTCTCCCCCGGCTGGATCACGAGACCTCCACCGAGTACGTGCAGCGCGTCATCGCCGTCGCGTCCGTCGACGCGGCACCCATCACCGAGCTCGGCGCGCTGTTCCGGGAGGCCCGCTTCTCCGAGCACGACATCGACGAGTCGCACCGCGCCGCCGCCATCGCCGCGCTCGAGCGCGTCGAGCGCGCGCTCCTCAGCCGGATCGGCACCACCTCGTGACCCCGCTGCGCGTCGGCATCACCGCCGCCTGCTGGCTGCTCCTCTGGGGCGCGCTCGCCGTCGCTGACGCGCAGCCCGATCCGCTGCTGCTGGCCGCACTCGTCACGGTGCTCGCGGTCGGCGTCGTCGTGCTGCGCGACCTCGTCGACACCGTCGAGCACGTCGAATGGGTGAGCCCGTTCGAGGTCGGCCCCGGGCGTCGCGGTCGCGACGCCCGCGTCGACACGTTGCGCCGCCAGCTCGACGGCGCACCGTGGATGAGCCGCCAGTCGATCGGCGACGTGCTGGTCGAGATCATCGACGACCGCCTGCTCGCCCACCACGACGTCGACCGCTACGAGGACCCCGCGGCGGCGAACGCGCTGCTCACCCCTCGCCTGCGCCGCGTGGTGGCCGACCCCGGACGTGCCGCGCCCATCCTGCGCGACGTCAACCAGATCATCGACGACATCGAAGCCCTGTGAACGAGGAGACCCTGTGAGCGACATCGACATCGGCCGCACGTCGGCACTGGCCCGCGACGTGCTCGACGAGGTCGAGCGCGCCGTCGTGGGCAAGCGCACCCAGCTGGCCACCGTGCTGTGCGGCGTGCTGGCCGGCGGCCACGTGCTGCTCGAGGACCTGCCCGGCCTCGGCAAGACACTGGCCGCACGGTCGTTCGCGCAGACCCTGGGCCTGCAGTTCGCGCGCGCCCAGTTCACGCCCGACCTGCTGCCGGCCGATCTCACCGGCTCGTTCTTCTACGACCAGCGCACGCAGGAGTTCACGTTCCGCAAGGGCCCGCTCTTCACCGGTCTGCTGCTCGCCGACGAGATCAACCGCACCCCACCGAAGACCCAGTCGGCACTGCTCGAGGCGATGCAGGAACGCCAGATCACGGTGGAGGGCGAGACGTTCGCGCTGCCCGCTCCCTTCCACGTGCTCGCCACCGCGAACCCGGTGGAGTACGAGGGCACCTACCCGTTGCCCGAGGCGCAGCTCGATCGCTTCCTGCTGCGCGTGTCGTTCGGCTACCCCATGCCCGACGACGAGGTCGAGGTGCTGCGCCGCCGCATGGAGCGCCGCCAGGAGGCGCAGGAGCTGCGTCAGGTGGTCGATGCCGACACGCTGCTGGCGATGCAACGTGCGGTCGAGGCGGTCGTCGTCGATCCCGACATCAGCCGCTACTGCGTGCACCTCACCGTCGCGACCCGCGACCACCAGCACACGCTCATCGGTTCGTCGCCGCGCGGCGCGATCGCCCTCGTGCTCTGCGCTCGTGCGTTCGCCGTCGTGGCCGGCCGCGACTACGTGACGCCGGAGGACGTCAAGGCGGTCGCGCCGGCCGTCCTCGCGCACCGGCTCTCGTTGAAGCCGGAGCTGTGGCTGTCGGCGGTGACCGGCGAGTCGGTCGTGCGCGACGTGCTCGCCTCGGTGCCCACCCCCACGGCGGGGAGCAACACACCCTCGTGAAAGGACGGCCCGCGTCCGAATGGAAGCCGACGCCCGCGCACGCCCGCGCGGTCGTGGCCTCGTTCGCGCTCGCGGCCGTCGCGGTGCTCGCCCGTCGACCCGATCTGCTGGTGCTCGCCGCACCGTTCCTCGCGGCTGCCGCCATGGGTGCCGCGGCCCGACCCACCGCCTCGCCGGTCGTGCGGCAACGGATGGGCCACGGGGTGCTGATGGAGGGTGAGACCACCACGTGGCACGTCGACATCGACGACACCGACGGCGGTGCCGAGACCGTCGCCGCCGTGCTCGACGTGCCGGCGTGGGTCGATCGTGGCCACGTCATGGGCCGCGCGGTCACCGACCTCGACGACGAACGGTCCGCACACCTCGGGCTCCTCGTGCGACCCACCCGCTGGGGCCGGCTGCGGCTCGGTCCCGCGCTCGTGGTGGCGAACAGTCCGTGGGGTGCGTTCCGGTCGGTGCTGCGCCGCACCGACGGCGACCAGCCGCTCATGGTGCTCCCGAAGCCGGCCGTGTTCGATGCACCGTCCGCCGCGGTGTCGAAGCCTGGCCTGGTGGGCGTGCACCGTTCACCGCGGCACGGCTCGGGCAACGAGTTCGCCGGCATCCGCTCGTTCCAGCCGGGCGACCGGCTGCGCCGCATCCACTGGAAGCAGTCGCTGCGCACCGGCGAGCTCCACGTGACCTCCACCCACGCCGACCACGACCGGCACGTCGTGCTGCTCGTCGACGCACTCAACGACATCGGTGAGAGCGACGGCATCGACGGTCGCGCGTCCAGCCTCGACACGGCGTTCCGCGCCGCGGGCGCCATCGCCGCGCATCACCTCGGCACCGGGGACCGCGTGTCGATGATGGTGATGAGCGCGAACCAGCTCCGTCGTCTCGCGCCGGGCAACGGCATGCGGCACCTCGACCGCATGATGCGACTGATGGCATCCACCGACGTGTCGGCGCGCGGCGTCGACGACGGACGCGTGCCGCCGGGCCTCGGCAGCGGCGCGCTCGTCGTGGTGCTGTCGCCGCTCGTGGCCGCCGCTGCGCTGCAGCGCGCGTTCGAGATGGCCCGTCACGGGCACTCGGTGGTGGTCATCGACACCCTGCCGCCCGACATCACCCGCAACCGCTTCACCGACCCGCGCGACCAGCTGGCGTGGCGCATCCGCCTGCTCGAACGGCAACGCGAGCTGCGCCGCATCCAGGACGTCGGCGTACCGGTGGTGCCGTGGCGCGGCCCCGGCAGCCTCGACATGGTGCTGCGCGAGCTGGCCCGCCGACCCGGCGCGGCGATCGGACGGCGGCCGTGAGGTTCATCGGCGGCGAGTCGATCAAGCCCGTGCAGGTGTGGGGCAACTCGTTCCGGGCGACGGCCGCCCACGCGCAGCACGCACGCGGTGCGGCCCTGTTCGTGCGGCTGGCGATCGCCGCATCGGCGCTCCTTGCCGCAGGTTGCACGGCGGCCCTCGCCGACGGGTCGCGGCCGTGGCAGTGGCTGCTCATCATCGGCGTGCCCGGGGTGGCGTGTGCCGTGCTGCCCGACTCGCACTTCGGTCTCGTGGTGATCGTCGCCGTGGTGGTGCCGTGGTTGGCCTCGGTCGACGACCGCACGTCACCGTGGTCGGCGGTGCTCGGCGTGCTGCTGGCCGTGTTCCACGTGTCGATGGCCGCCGCGGCGTCGGCGCCAGGAGCCGCGCGTTGGACGCCCACGATGAGCCGTCGCTACCTGCAGCGCGTGCTCGCGGCATCGGCCGCTGCCGTGTTCGCCTGGCTCGTGATCGTGGGCCTCGACGAGTACGAACCGTCGAGCCCAGCGGTCGCCGTCGGCGCCCTGTTCGTGCTGGCCATCGGCGCCGTCTGGGCCCGCAGCGGCGCCGTCCGCGGCCGCCTCTGACCCCGTCGTCGACGTCGGGGCTTCTGGGCGTCGATCGTCCCACTACTGCTTCTGGGCGTATTCCGCCCCGGAAACCGGGACGCAACACGCCCAGATGCCTCCGATCGACGCGGTCAGGCGTCGTCGGGCGACGGGCCTGATCGCCGCTTCGCCGGGAACGACGACGCAACCGGCGGCACTTCCGTCAACGGCCGGCCGGCGTAGGGCGCGGGAGGTTCCATCGGTTCCTCGTCGGCCCCACCGCCGAGCAGCAACACCGTGATGCACACCATGATGACGACACCAACCAGCGCGACGATCATGAAGGCACCCGCCGGGTTCGACTCCTGCCCGGAGTCGGCGGCGAAGCCGGCACCCAGGGCGAACATGCTGGCGACGAACAGCAGCGTCGGCAGACCGATCACCCACAGCGCCACGGTGCCGACGATGGCCCCGCCGCTCGGCCCGTGTCGTCGAGCCTCGCTCTCGGGGAGGGGGTGGTCGTCGAAGCCGGACATCGGAGGCCTCCTGGCTGCATGGTCGCGCCGTTTGCCTCGTCGGTCCAGGGGCTCCTGTCCGTACAGTACTGTACGGACAGGAGGGAACCACCGTGAGCACCGACCCGGCACCCAGCCGACGACGCAGCAACCGTGCGCCGCGAGTAACCCGCGACACCGGCGCGCACCGCCG
>JBDKJP010000074.1:0-2546 GCA_039796575.1 Actinomycetota bacterium | reverse complement strand
GCCGGCCGGGTCGATCTCGAGGATGTCGGCGAGGTTGGCGCGGACGATCTCGAAGACGCCGTTGCGGTCGAGCGGACCCTGTTCGACGTGGGTTTCTGCAGGCACCTGGGTTCTCCTGGCGATAGAGGCGAGCGGACCGCAACACTAGCGGCCGTCACCCGGCCCGGTCAGCCCGCGCGCAGGTCGCGCCGGTCGATACCCCACAGCGCGGCACCGAGCGACGCCGCCGTCACGGCCACCAGCACGAGCACCGACCACGACGGCCGGCCCTGCACCAACGTGTGCACCACGTCGTAGTGGGTGAACAGCGAGAACGGCTCGAGCGCCTCGAACGCGCCGATGCCGGCATCGGCGAGGCCGGTGATAACGTAGCTCGCCACGCCCACCACCACGGCGACCGTGATGGCCACCCCGCGCCGTCCCGTCCAGGCGCCGACGAGCACGGCGATGCCCGACAGCGACCAGGTGAGCACGGCACCGGTGGCCGACGCCAAGGCCATCGCGGCGGTGCCGATGGGCATGTCGACCACTCGCACGGTGGCGAGCACCGCGACGAACGTGACGGCGGCGAGCGCAGCCGTGAGCACCACCATCGCGAGCCACCGTTCGAGCACCACACGACGCCTGCTCACCGGCAGCACGTACACCGTCTCGAGCAGCCCGTGCTCCTCGTCGCCGGCGAGGGACGCGCCGACCGAGATGCCGGCGATGGCCAGCAGCAGCGGGAGCATGAACGCGTAGATCTGCGACGACAGGTAGCCGACCGGGGAGAACGGGTCGAGGCCGCCGCCCATGCCGATCAGCGACTTCACGCTCTCGGGCAGCTTGTCCATCATGTCGTTCATCTCGTCGGCCTGGTCGTTGAACGACGGCCAGAACGCGAGCGTGATCACCACGAGGGCGACGATGCCGATGCTCCACCCGAAGAACCAGCGACGGCGGTCGAGCACCGCACGGCGGAACAGCACGAGCGACTCGTTCACGGCCCGTCCTCCCCGTAGAGGTGCAGGAACACGTCCTCGAGGTCGGGCTCGGGCGCGTGCAGGTCGACCGGGGTGAACGGGGCCAGCGCGGCGAGCAGCGGGCCGGCGGCACCGGCGAGCGTGAACTGCAGCTCGCCCGGTCGCGGCTCGGCGACGGACACCACGCCCGGCACCGCCGCGAACGCGTCCGCCGCGGGCGCGGCGTCGAACCGCACCGTGACGATGCGGACGAGCCGGGCGATGAGGGCGTCCACGCGGTCCTCGACCACGACGCGGCCCTTGCGCAGCACGGCCACGCGGTCGGCCAGGTGCTGCACCTCGTCGAGCACGTGCGACGACAGGAACACCGTCCGCCCCTCCGCAGCGGCCTCGCGGGCCATGGCCCTGAACGTCTGCTGCACCAACGGGTCGAGCCCGCCCGTCGGTTCGTCGAGCACCAGCAGATCGGGCCGGTGGGCGAACGCCGCGACCACGCCGATCTTGCGGCGGTTGCCGAGCGACAACTCCCCCATCGGCCGGTCGAGGTCGGCGGCCAGGCGTTCGGCCAGCTCGTCGTGCCGGGCCGCGAGGTCGAGGCCGCGCAGCGCCGCCTGGTCGGCCAGGAACGCCCGGCCCGTCACCTTCGGCGGCAGGTTCAGGTCGCCCGGCAGGTACCCGACGCGGGCACGCACGGCAGCACCGTCGACGCGCGGGTCGGCGCCGAACACGGTGACCTGGCCGACGGTCGGCCGCAGCAGGTCGAGCAGCAGCCGGATGGTGGTGGTCTTGCCCGCACCGTTCGGGCCGACGAACCCGAACACCTCGCCCTCGCGCACCTCGAGATCCAACCCGTCGAGTGCCACCGACGGGCCGAAGCGCTTGGTCAGTCCTCGGGCGACGATCACGCTGCTCACAGGATCGCTCCTTCCACCCCAACGGTACTCGTCGGCGCATTGGGAGCACAGGGGCATGGGTCACCTACCATCGCCTCATGTTCGAGTGGAGCGAAGAGCACCAGATGATCCGCGACGCCGTGAAGCGCTTCGTGGACGACGAGATCCGTCCGCACGTGGAGGAACTGGAGCACGGCGACCTGCCGCCGTACGACATCCTCCGCAAGCTGTTCGCCACGTTCGGCATGGACGCCATGGCCCGCGATCGCTTCCAGAAGCAGATCGCACGCGAGAAGGCCGTCGCTGCGGGCGAGGCCGAGGCCGCACCGACGAGGGAGCGGTCGGGTGGCGACAGCGGCATGTCGCTCATCCCCATCATCGAGCTGTGCCGGGTGTGCCCGGGCATGGTGACGGCGATGGGCGTCAGCATGGGCCTCACGTCGGCCGCCATCATGTCGAAGGGCACCACGGCGCAGAAGGAGCGCTGGGCGCTCGACCTGCTCACGATGGACAAGGTCGGCGCGTGGGCCATCACCGAACCCGGTTCGGGCAGCGACGCGTTCGGGTCGATGAAGAGCACGGCGCGCCGCGACGGCGACGACTACATCCTCAACGGCTCGAAGACGTTCATCACCAACGGCCCGTACGCCGACACCACGGTGTTCATCTGCAAGCTCGACGAGGGCAACGC
>JBDKJP010000073.1:0-11334 GCA_039796575.1 Actinomycetota bacterium | reverse complement strand
CGGTTCCGTCGGCCAGCGTGGTGTCCTGCAGCAGGGCGCGGCCGAACAGCTTCGTCTCGAGGTAGGCCCGCTTGTTGGCGGTGTCCGAGGTGACGTTCTCCACCCACACGCCGAGCGTGGTGCCGCAGTCGATCTCGCGGACGATCAACTCCTGGGCGACGTCGACGAGACGACGGGTGAGATAGCCAGAGTCGGCGGTACGGAGCGCGGTGTCGACGAGACCCTTGCGGGCGCCTGGTGTGGCGATGAAGTACTCGAGGGTCTCGAGACCCTCACGGAAGTTCTTCTTGATCGGGCGCGGGATCATGTCACCACGGGGGTTGGCCACCAGACCGCGCATGCCGGCGATCTGACGCATCTGGGTCATGTTCCCTCGGGCGCCCGAGCCGACCATCATGTCGATCGGGTTGAACCGCTGCGCCTTGAACTCGGCCTCCATCGCGTTCTGCACCTTCGCCGTGGCGTCGGTCCAGATGCGCACTTCCTGCTGACGGCGCTCGCCGTCGGTGATGATGCCGCGACGGAACTGGCTCTCGACCTTGTCGGCCATCGCCTCGTGCTCCTCGAGCAGCTGCTTCTTCGCCTTCGGGGTCTTCACGTCGTCGATCGACACCGTGAGACCGCTCTGGGCTGCGTAGCGGTAGCAGAGGTTCTTGATGGCGTCGAGCGACGACGCGACCACGCTCTTGTCGTAGTGGTCGGACAGGCGCTCCACGATGACGCCCATCTCCTTCTTCTTGATGAGGAAGTCGATGTGGCCGAACTTGGCCGGGTAGTCGTCGGGCAGCGCCTCTTCGAACAGCAGACGGCCGGCCGTGGTGGTGAACTCCGAGCTCTCCTCGCCGAGGAGCACTTCCTTGCGGCGCATCGTGATGGTGGAGTGCAGGTGCAGCGCACCTTCGTCCATCGCACGCAGCACTTCCCACAGGTTGCGGAACACGCGACCCTCACCGACAGCGCCGGGCTGGGTCTCGGTGAGGTAGTACCCACCGATGATGAGGTCCTGGCTCGGCGTGACGATCGGGCGACCCGACGCCGGCGAGAGGATGTTGTTCGCACTCAGCATGAGCACGCGGGCCTCGGCCTGCGCCTCGGCCGACAGCGGCACGTGGATGGCCATCTGGTCACCGTCGAAGTCGGCGTTGAACGCGGTGCACACCAGCGGGTGGATCTGCAGGGCCTTGCCCTCCACCAGCACCGGCTCGAACGCCTGGATGCCGAGGCGGTGCAGGGTTGGTGCACGGTTGAGGAGCACCGGGTGCTCCTTGATGACGTCCTCGAGCACGTCCCACACCTGCGGGCGGCGACGCTCGACCATGCGCTTCGCGCTCTTGATGTTCTGCGCGAGCTCGAGATCGACCAGACGCTTCATCACGAACGGCTTGAACAGCTCGAGCGCCATCAGCTTCGGCAGACCGCACTGGTGCAGCTTCAGCGTCGGGCCGGCCACGATGACCGAACGGCCCGAGTAGTCGACGCGCTTGCCGAGCAGGTTCTGACGGAAGCGACCCTGCTTGCCCTTGAGCATGTCGGAGAGCGACTTCAGCGGACGGTTGCCCGGGCCGGTGACCGGACGGCCACGACGACCGTTGTCGAACAGCGCGTCGACGGCCTCCTGGAGCATGCGCTTCTCGTTGTTCACGATGATCTCGGGCGCACCGAGATCGAGCAGACGCTTCAGACGGTTGTTGCGGTTGATGACGCGGCGGTACAGGTCGTTGAGGTCGGAGGTGGCGAAGCGGCCACCGTCGAGCTGCACCATCGGGCGCAGTTCCGGCGGGATGACCGGCACCACGTCGAGGATCATCGCCTTCGGGTCGTTCAGGCGACGGCCGTGCTCGTCGCGCTGGTTGAACGACGCGACGATCTTCAGACGCTTGATGGCCTTCTGACGACGCTGGGCGGAGAGGGGCTTGCGGCCGCTCGACGTGTGGTCGATGGCGTCGCGGAGCTTGATCTCCTCCTCGTCGAAGTCGATGCGGTCGATGAGCGCCTTGATGGCGTCGGCACCGGTGCCGCCCTCGAAGTAGTCGCCGAAACGGTCGCGCAGCTCACGCCACAGCAGCTCGTCGTCGATGATGAGGCGCGAGTGCAGACCCTTGAACTCGTCCCACGTGCGCTTCAGGAGATCGAGCTCCATCTCGTAGCGCTCGCGGATGTTCGCGATCTCCTTCTCGGCCGCGGTCTTCAGCTTGCGGGCGTCGGCGCCCTCGGCCTCGCTGCGACCGGCCTCGTCCTCGAGCTCCTTGTAGCGACGATCGATCGCGATCTCGAGCTCCTTCTCGATGGCCTCGAGCTCCTCACGGAACTCGACCTCGAGGTTCGCCAGATCGGCGTGACGCTTCTCCTCGTCGACCCAGGTGACCAGGTTCGCCGCGAAGTAGATGACCTTCTCGAGCTGCTTGGCCTTCAGCTCTTCCTTCGGCTCCAGGCCGGCCAGCAGGTACGCCAGCCACGAACGGGTGCCACGGAGGTACCAGATGTGCACGACGGGCGCGCTGAGCTCGATGTGGCCCATGCGCTCGCGACGCACCTTCGAACGGGTGACCTCCACGCCACAGCGCTCGCACACGATGCCCTTGAAGCGCACGCGCTTGTACTTGCCGCAGTAGCACTCCCAGTCGCGGGTGGGTCCGAAGATCTTCTCGCAGAACAAGCCGTCCTTCTCGGGACGCAGCGTGCGGTAGTTGATCGTCTCGGGCTTCTTCACTTCACCGTGGGACCACAGCCGGATCTGGTCGGCCGTGGCCAGACCGATCTTCAGCTGGTCGAACATGTTCACATCGAGCATCGCAGTCGCCTCTCGTCTTCTTCCGTCAGTCAGTCTCAGTAGCCGCTCGTACGCGACGCCCGACGGGCCTCACGCTCGCGGTCGTCCTCGTCGGTGCCGCGCTCGTTGCGGCTGATGTCGATGCCCAGTTCCTCGGCGGTGCGGAACACGTCCTCGTCCATCTCGCGCATCTCGATCTCCGAGCCGTCGCTGGCGAGCACCTCGACGTTGAGGCACAGCGCCTGCATCTCCTTCATGAGCACCTTGAAGCTCTCGGGGATGCCCGGCTCGGGGATGTTCTCGCCCTTGACGATGGCCTCGTACACCTTCACGCGGCCGAGCACGTCGTCGGACTTGATGGTGAGCAGCTCCTGCAGGCAGTAGGCCGCGCCGTAGGCCTCGAGGGCCCACACTTCCATCTCACCGAAACGCTGACCACCGAACTGCGCCTTACCACCGAGCGGCTGCTGGGTGATCATGCTGTACGGGCCGGTGGAGCGGGCGTGGATCTTGTCGTCGACCAGGTGGGCCAGCTTCAGGATGTACATGTAGCCGACCGTGACCGGGTTGTCGTACGGCAGGCCGGTGCGGCCGTTGTACAACGTGGTCTTGCCGTCGGGCTGGATGAGGCGCACACCGTCGACGCTCTCCGGGTTGAGGTTCTCGAAGATGCTCTGGATGGTGGGGTGCTTGCCGGCCGCCTCGTCCTCGTCCCAGTGCGCACCGTCGAACACCGGGGTGGCGACGAACGTGCTGGGCTTGGTGGTGGGGCGGGTCTTGGTCTCGGTGCCACGGATGGGCGCGTCGCCGACCTGCTTGTTGTTCTTCGCGTCGGTCCAGCCCCAACGAGCCGCGTAGCCGAGGTGCGCTTCGAGCACCTGACCCACGTTCATACGGCTCGGCACGCCGAGCGGGTTGAGGATGATGTCGACGGCGCTGCCGTCGGCGGTGAAGGGCATGTCCTCGATCGGGAGGATCTTGGAGATGACACCCTTGTTGCCGTGACGGCCGGCGAGCTTGTCGCCGACGCTGATCTTGCGCTTCTGCGCCACGTACACGCGGACGAGCTGGTTCACACCCGGGGGCAGCTCGTGGCCGTCCTCACGGGTGAACACCTTCACGTCGATGACCTTGCCGCTCTCGCCGTGGGGCACCTTCAGCGAGGTGTCGCGCACTTCGCGGGCCTTCTCACCGAAGATGGCGCGCAGCAGGCGCTCCTCGGGGGTGAGCTCGGTCTCGCCCTTCGGGGTGACCTTGCCGACGAGCACGTCGCCGGGGCCGACCTCGGCGCCGACGCGGATGATGCCGCGGTCGTCGAGGTCGCGAAGGATGTCGTCGCTGAGGTTCGGGATGTCGCGGGAGATCTCTTCCGGCCCGAGCTTGGTGTCGCGGGCATCGACCTCGTGCTCATGGATGTGGATCGACGTGAGCACGTCGTCCTTCACCAGACGCTCACTGAGGATGATGGCGTCCTCGAAGTTGTAGCCCTCCCACGGCATCAGTGCGACGAGGAGGTTCTTGCCGAGCGCCAGCTCGCCGTGATCGGTGCTCGGACCGTCGGCGAGGATGGTGCCCTTGACGACCTTGTCGCCTTCCTTCACGCGGGCACGGTGGTTGATGCACGTGTCCTGGTTGGAGCGACGGAACTTGCTCAGCGGGTACACCCGCTTGCCGCCCTCCTTGTACTGGACGACGATGCTCGCACCGGTGACCTCGACGACGTCACCCTCGCCCGTGGCCTGGATGAGGTCGGCGGCGTCGCGCGCCGCACGGTCCTCGATGCCGGTGCCGATGTACGGCGCCTCGGCGCGCACCAGCGGCACGGCCTGACGCTGCATGTTGGCGCCCATGAGCGCACGGTTGGCGTCGTCGTGCTCGAGGAACGGGATGAGCGCCGTCGCGACCGAGACGATCTGCTTCGGGCTGACGTCCATCAGCTGCACTTCCTCCGGCGGCACCGACGCGATGTCGGTGGTGGCGCCGAAGAAGCTCTCGGCCTCCAGCATCTTGCGGAGGTCCTCCAGGCTGGCGGCCTGCGGGCTGCGACGCACGAGGACGCGCGCCTCCTTGAAGGTGCCGTCCGGGTTGATCGGCGTGTTGGCCTGGGCGACGACGTAGTTCTCTTCCTCGTCGGCGGCCATGTAGCGGATCTCGCCGGTGACCTTGCCGTTCTTCACCACGCGGTACGGCGTCTCGATGAAGCCGTACGGGTTCACGCGGGCGAACGTGGAGAGCGCACCGATGAGGCCGATGTTCGGACCTTCCGGCGTCTCGATGGGGCACATGCGGCCGTAGTGGCTGAAGTGCACGTCGCGGACTTCGAAGCCGGCGCGCTCACGGCTGAGACCGCCCGGGCCGAGCGCCGAGAGGCGGCGACGGTGGGTGAGGCCCGACAGCGGGTTCACCTGGTCCATGAACTGCGACAGCTGCGAGGTGCCGAAGAACTCCTTGATGGCCGCGACCACCGGGCGGATGTTCACCAGGGTGGTCGGCGTGATGGCCTCTACGTCCTGGGTGGTCATGCGCTCACGGACGACGCGCTCCATGCGGCTGAGGCCGATGCGCACCTGGTTCTGGATGAGCTCGCCCACGCTGCGGATGCGGCGGTTGGCGAAGTGGTCCTGGTCGTCGAGGCGGTAGCCCGGCTCCTGCTTCACGAGGTGGAGCATGTAGCTGATGGCGGCGAGCACCTCGTTGGGGCGCAGCACGTGATCGTCGTCGGGGTCGCTGACCACGCCACGCTTGGTGGGGTCGTCGGTGTCGGCCTGGAAGAACGAACCGATGTCGCGGGTGCCCTTGCCGAACAGCGCGTCGAGCTTGCCGATCTCGTCACCGAGCTTGCGGTCGAGCTTGTAGCGGCCGACGCGGCTGAGGTCGTAGCGACGGTTCTCGAAGAACGCGTTGCGGAAGTAGGCCTTGGCCGACTCGACGGTGGGCGGCTCGCCCGGACGTGCGCGCTTGTAGATCTCGACGAGCGCCTCGTTCTGGGTGGGCGCCAGGTGGCGCTCCTTCTCCCACTGCCCCTCGAGGAAGTCGAAGTGCTGCACGAAACGATCGATGAAGCCGGGCGCGTGCTCCTCGTCGTAGCCGAGCGCGCGGAGGAGGGTGAAGATGCCCATGCGGCGCTTGCGGGCCACGCGGGTGCCGGCCGTGACGTCCTTGCCGGGCTTCTGCTCGACGTCGAACTCGAGCCACTCACCGCGGTACGGGTGGATGGTGCCCTTGACGAGCTGGTGCTTGCTCAGGTTGCGGAGACGGAACCGCTCGCCCGGCTCGAAGATGACGCCGGGGGAACGCACGAGCTGCGACACGACGACGCGCTCGGTGCCGTTGATGATGAAGGTGCCCTTCTCGGTCATCATGGGGAAGTCACCCATGAACACCGTCTGCTCCTTGATCTCACCGGTGTTGCGGTTCATGAACCGGGCGCGCACGAAGATGGGCGCGCTGTAGGTCATGTCCTTTTCCTTGCACTCGTCGACCGAGAACTTCGGCGGCGGACGCAGGTCCTCGTCGTCGGGGTCGAACTCGAGCTCGAGCTGCAGCGCCTCGCTGAAGTCCTTGATCGGCGAGATGTCCTTGAACGTCTCGGCGAGACCCTCGTTGAGGAACCACTCGAAGCTCTCACGCTGCACTGCGATGAGATCCGGCAGCTCCAACGGCTCGGTCAGGTTGGCGAACGAATAGCGTTCGCGGGACACGGAACGAGAGGCCATCGGTTACTCCTCAGTCTCAGCAGGCATGGGGGCGCGCAGGGTCACCGGTACATAGGAGTAGCGGGACACAGGACGCACGGCAACGGACGAGCCTATCCGCGGGGAACGCGGTCGTCAACCGCCGAAGTTGCTCCTCGGCGGCGAATTCCGTTGGGCGGAACGGTAAGCCCGCGATGCCACGGATGTCAAGCATCCTGGGCCTCCGAGGGGCGAACCGGGGCGAAAATTGACGAAGGACCCGGGGCGAACCCCGGGTCCTTCTTCGTTGGTGATGATCACGCGGCCGGAGCCGCAGGGATCACTTGACCTCGACGCTCGCGCCGGCCTCGGTGAGCTTGGCCTTGGCGGCCTCGGCGGCATCCTTGTTGGCCTTCTCGAGCACGGGCTTGGGGGCGCCGTCCACGAGGTCCTTGGCTTCCTTCAGGCCCAGGTTGGTGAGCTCGCGCACGACCTTGATGACCTGGATCTTCTGGGCGCCGGCATCGGTGAGGATGACGTCGAACTCGTCCTTCTCCTCTTCGGCGGGAGCAGCAGCGCCGCCACCGGCGGCAACGGCGGCCACGGCCACCGGAGCAGCGGCGGTCACGCCGAACTTCTCCTCGAACGCCGTCAGCAGCTCGCTGAGCTGGATGACGGTGAGGTTGCTGATTTCGTCGAGAATGCTTTCGATCGACATTGGGGTACTTCCTTCGGTGTTGAAAATGGGGTTGCTTGCGTTGGGGTGAAGGGCTGCTCAGGCAGCTTCCTTCTGGTCGATGAGGGCCTTGAGGCCGTAGGCGAAGTTGCGCGGCAGTGCCTGGAGCAGGCCGGCGGTCTTCACCAGCGGAGCCTGCAGGGCACCTGCGAACATCGCCAGCAGCGTGTCGCGGCTGGGCAGCTCGGCCAGTGCTTCGACGTCCTTGGCGGACAGCACGGTCTCGCCCATGGCGCCGCCCTTGATGATGAGGAGCGGGTTGGCCTTGGCGGCATCGCGGAGGGCCTTGGCCGTGGCGGCGATGTCGCCGCTCGCGAACGTGATGCCCGACGGGCCGACGAGGATGTCGGCGAGGCCGTCGAGACCGGCGTTCTGCGCGGCGAAACGAGCCAACGTGTTCTTGTACACCTTGTACTCACCACCGGCGGGCTTCAGCTGCCGACGGAGGTTGGCCAGCTGGCCGACGCTCATGCCGCGGTACTCGGTGATGAACACCGCTTCGGCTGCCTGCAGCTTGGCGGTGATCTCCTCGACGACCGCGACCTTCTCGGCGCGGGGGTTCTCTGTAGTCATGTACACCTCCTTTCGCTACGACTCGAGGTGCTCGCAAGAGCGAACACCACGAGGAGCGAAAGGACGGAACGAACCGTTCGATCGATCCGGCGCAGGTTCACCTCGGCTGGTGGAACGAATCCATTGTCCGCACCCCGGAGGGTTTGGGCCAGCGGTCTACGGCGAGCGACCGGTTTGATTGACGGCTGAAGGCTAACGGGCGATGCGCTCCGCGCCAACGGGTCGCCCACCGGGTCTACGCTGCGCGGATGCGCCGACGACTCCGGAGCACCGTGTGCCTCATCCCCGTGTTGGCGGTCGTCGCATGCTCGGACACCGGCGAGCGCACCGCCGTCACGTTCGGGGAGGGCTGCATCGAGGTGCCCGTCGTCGCTCCGTCCACGGTGCCCGCCGGGCCTCAGTTCTGCGCCGTGGGCCGCTTCCTCACCGATCAGGAGGAAGTCGACCCCGACGGCAACTACATCCTGGTCACGGTGTCGTGGCTCGACGCCAAGGGCCACACCGTCCGCGTCGCGTCGGCCCCACCCATCCTCGACAACGTGTTCGACATCGGGAGCGCCGTGAAGTTCGGTACCGGCAGCGAGCCCGAACCGTGCATCGCGAGCCCGGAGGGCTTCACCAGCACCGACCGCGACGGTCGGTGCCGCATGCTGCGGAAGGTGGGCACGGTGCCGGGATATGCGCAGTTCACCATCGAGGTGCTCGACGGCGACACCGTCATCGACACCATCGACGTGCCCATCTCCTCCTCGATCACCTGAGCCGAAGACGGCACGAGCCGCCGGCCCTCATGGGCTCGGCGGCTCGTGCGCAGATCGGATGGATCAGACTTCGGGGCGGAGGCGGTTGAGGTCGACCTTCACGCCGGGGCCCATGGTGGAGCTGAGCGAGATCTTCTTCAGGTAGCGGCCCTTCGCCGACGCCGGCTTCGCACGCTGCAGCTCGTCGAGCACGGCGCGGAAGTTGGCCTCGAGCTGCTCGGGGGTGAAGCTCACCTTGCCGAGCTGCACGTGCACGTTGCCGTAACGGTCAGTGCGGTACTCGACCTTGCCGCCCTTGAACTCGCCGACCGCACGGCCGACGTCCTGGGTGACGGTGCCGGTCTTGGGGTTCGGCATCAGGCCACGCGGGCCGAGCGTGCGACCCAGACGGCCGACGAGCGGCATCATGTCGGGGGTGGCGATGGCGATGTCGAAGTTGAAGATGCCTTTCTCGATCTCGGCAGCGAGATCGTCGGCACCCACCAGGTCGGCGCCGGCGTCGCGGGCTTCCTGGGCGGCCTCACCGGCAGCGAACACGGCGACGCGGACGTCCTTGCCGGTGCCGCTGGGCAGCGCCACGGTGCCACGCACCATCTGATCGGCCTTGCGCGGGTCGACGCCGAGACGCACGGCGATCTCCACCGTCTCGTCGAACTTGGCCGAGGCCAGCGACTTCACCAGCGCCAGCGCCTCGGTGGGCGTGAACTGCTGGTCACGGTCGTACTTCTTCGTCGCATCAGCGAACTTCTTGCCGGACATGATTGTCTCCCTCAGGTGTCTGCGCCGCCGGGCGAGGTGATCCCGGTCGAGCGGTGTGATTGGAACTTGGGTGTCGAGGCCGGTCAGGCGACGACGGTGAGGCCCATGCTGCGGGCCGTGCCACGGATCTGCTGCTTCGCGGCCTCGAGGTCGTAGGCGTTGAGGTCGGGCATCTTGATCTTGGCGACTTCTTCGATGTCGGCCTCGGTGACGCTGCCGGCGGTCTGCTTGCCGGGGTTCGACGAACCCTTGGCGACCTTGGCCTTCTCACGCAGGAGCACCGGCGCCGGCGGGGTCTTCAGGATGAACGAGAACGTGCGGTCCTCGAAGATCGTGATCTCGACCGGGATGATGGTGCCGACCTGGGCCTCGGTGGCAGCGTTGTACTGCTTGACGAAGTCCATGATGCCGACGCCGTGCGGGCCGAGCGCGGTACCGACCGGCGGCGCCGGGGTGGCCTTGCCTGCCGGGATCTGGATCTTGACGATCGCAGCGACCTTCTTCTTTGCCATGACTGACTACTTCCTTCTCGTTGCCCTACTGGTGCTGACGGGGCTTACAGCTTGCTGACCTGGCTGAAGTCCATCTCCACGAGGGTCTCGCGACCGAAGATGTTCACCAGCACCTTGAGCTTCATGTGATCGGCGTTGATCTCTGCGACCGTGCCGGCGAAGTCGGCGAACGGGCCTTCCTTCACGCGCACGCTCTCGCCCACCTCGTACTCGAGCTTGGGCTTCTTGCGGGTGGGCAGGCCACCCGTGCCGTCGCCCTTCGCGGCGAGGAACGTCTGCACCTCGCGCCGGGACAACGGAGTGGGCTTCTGACCCTGCTTGCTCTGCCCCACGAACCCGGTGACACCGGGCGTGTTGCGGATGCAGTACCAGCTGTCGTCGTCCATCTGGCAACGGACCAGCAGGTAGCCGGGGAAGACCTTCTTCTGCACGGTCTGCTTGCGACCGTTCTTGAACTCGTCGACCTCTTCCATGGGGATGACGATCTCGTAGATCTTCTCCTCCATGTTCATCGACTGGATACGAGCGGTGAGGTTCGCGGTGACCTTCTTCTCGTACCCGGACTGCGTGTGCACCACGTACCACTGGCCCGGACGGGTCCAGGGGTCGTCGATGATCTCGGGCTCTTCGTCGCCCTCGCCGTCGGACGCCTCGGCGTCGTCGGAGAGGTCGAACGTGGCGTCGATCTGCTCGTCGAGCAGTTCGGCGTCGGGGGCCACCTCGACGGCTTCCGCCGCGTCGTCGGTGTCGGGGGTGAGGTCGTTGCTCATGATCAGTCGTACAACCAGCCGGAGAGGACACCGAACAACGAGTCGAGGCCGAACACGTACGCCGTGTAGATGACCACCGTGGCGAGCACGATGATGGAGAAGCGTCGCACTTCGGGCCACTTCGGCCAGGCGACCTTGCGCATCTCGTCGCGCACCTCACGGAGGTACTGCGCGATGCCGACCCGCTCCTTCTTGGCAGGGCGCGGCGCAGCTTGACGCTGGGGCTGGCCCTGCTCGTTGAGGGCACCCTGGCGCTTCAGCTGACGCTTCTGCTCTCGGTTGAGGTCGTCCAGTGACATCGGTTCACTCGGTTCTTCACCCCGATCGGGGTGGGTGCGGATGGGTATGGGCAGGGCAGGAGGGACTCGAACCCCCGACCGTCGGTTTTGGAGACCGATGCTCTACCAGCTGAGCTACTGCCCTCTGGGGGCGACCGGTAACGCTACCAGCCGCCCCTCGAGGTGTGACCCCGGGGTCCGGGGGTCAGCGGGTCTCCTTGTGCACGGTGTGCTTGCGATCGTGGTTGCAGTACTTCTTCATCTCGAGTCGCTCGCGATCGTTGATCTTCGACTTCATCGTGATGTAGTTGCGATGCTTGCACTCGGTGCATTCGAGGGTGATCTTCACCCGCTTGTCGTTCCTGGCCATGTCGGCTTACCTCACTTCGTGATCTTGGTGACGCGGCCGGCGCCCACGGTACGGCCACCCTCACGGATGGCGAAACGCAGACCCTCGTCCATGGCGATCGGCTTGCCCAGCTCGACCGTGATGGTCACGTT
>JBDKJP010000072.1:0-64904 GCA_039796575.1 Actinomycetota bacterium | reverse complement strand
GTGCTCAACGCGCCGGCCGACACCGAGGTGATGGTGCTCGAGATGGGCATGCGCGGGTTCGGTGAGATCCGTGCGTTGTGCGACATCGCCCGGCCCACGCTCGGCGTGGTCACCCGAGTGGCGGAGGCGCACAGCGATCGCGTCGGGGGCATCGACGGCGTGGCCCGTGCGAAGGCTGAGCTCGTGGAGGCACTGCCGCTCGACGGCACCGCGGTGCTCAACGCCGACGACCCGCGGGTGCTCGCGATGCGCTCGCTCACCGGGGCGCGGGTGCTGTTGTTCGGCGAGTCTCGGGAGGCCGACGTGCGCGTCACCGACGTGACGCTCGACGAGCTCGCACGTGCGTCGTTCACGCTCGCGACGCCGTGGGGTTCGGTCGAGGTCCGGCTGGGCGTGAGCGGTCGGCACATGGTGAACAACGCGGCAGCGGCACTCGCGGTAGTGGGCGCGGTGGGTGCCGACCTCGAGGCCGGCGCCGCGGCACTGGCCGACGTGGGGCTCACCGCGATGCGCATGGAGATCGGTCGCACCGCGGCCGGTGCGACCGTGTTGAACGACAGCTACAACGCCAACCCCACCAGCATGCGGGCCGCCATCGACGCACTCGTCGACCTGCCGGCGTCGCGGCGGTTCGCCGTGCTCGGGCTGATGGCCGAGATCGCCGATGCGGTCGACGAGCACCGCGCCGTGCTGCGCTACGCGCTCGACCGCGACGTGGAGGTGCTGGCGGTGGGCACCGACCTCTACGGCATCACGCCCGTGACCGACGTCGTGGTCGAACTGGGCTCACTCGCCGGCGGAGATGCCGTGCTCGTCAAAGGTAGCCGTGTGGTCGGGCTCGAGCGTGTGGCTGCCGCGCTGCTCGGCCAGCCGGTCGATGCGCACGAGGTCGCAGTACCAGCCGAGGAACAGCGCCCACAGGGCACCGCCGAATAGCACCCAGCGGGCGCCGATGGCGTCCATCAGCGGTGCGAACACCAGGTTGCCGAGCGGCACCGTGCCACCGAACGCCATGAACCACAGGCTCATCACCCGACCGCGCTCGTGGTCGGCGAGGCGGCTCTGCAGCACGGTGTTCATCGACGTCGTGGTGCCGAAGTAGGCGAAGCCCAGGAACGCCGCGACGGTGAAGGCGCCGATCGGTTCGCGTGCCGCGGCGAAGCCGGCGAGGAACACGGCGAACGCGACGAAGCCGATGCGGATGAGGCGCCGCTTGTCGACGTGCACGAACACGGTGCCGATGGCCAGGCCGCCCATCGCAGCGCCGAGGCCCCACGTCGCGTACAGCCATTCGTAGGTGGTGGAGCCCTTGTCGATGCCGAAGTTCTTGCGCGCCACGGCGGCGAACAGGCCCACGTACGGCAACGACAGCAACGAGAACGTGAACAGCGTGACGAGCAGCCGCCACACGCCCGGGTTCGCCCGTGCGATGCGCCATCCGGCGGTGAACTGCCGCAGGCCGGGCTCGCGCGCCGCCACCTTCGCCTGCTTGATCGGCGTGCGCCACAACGCACCGATGACAAAAAGGTAGGTCACCGCGTTGATGAGGAAGATCTGCGCGACGGTGACGCCGGCCGAGCGCAGCACCGCGACGATGATGGGGCCGACGACGCGAGAACCGTTGATCATCGTGGAGTTCAACGACACCGAGCCCGGCAGGTCTTCACGGCTGACGAGCGTGGGCAACATGGCCGACCACGCGGGCGCGTTGAGTGCGTTGCCGATGCCCACGCCGAACGCGACGAGGAAGATGGTCCAGATCGGCGCGTCGGCCGCGGCGAGCGGTGCGAGCGCCGCCGAAAAGCCGAGCTGCACGAACTGCATCGCGATGAGCCACCGGCGTCGGTCGAAGCGGTCGGCGATGACGCCGGCGGGGATGGACAGGAACAGCAGCGGACCGAGCTGGGCGAACACCATCAGGCCCACCACGGACGCCTTGCCGGTGCGGTCGAGCACGTAGAGCGGCAGCACCACGTTCTGCATCCAGGTGCCGATGTTGGAGCTGAAGCTCGCCGTCCACATCCGCCGGAACCGCGGGTACGCGAGAGCCGCTCGTGCGCTGCCCGGGGTGTGCCCGTGGCGGACGGGGGCGTCGATGTCGGCGGTCATGCGGGGGAGGGTGCGGGTGCGGCCGCTGGCCTTGACCCGTGGGTCAAGACTACGACGGGCGGTCCGCTCGCGCGTGGTCCTGGGCTGTCACACTTGGCACATGGCGCCCGATCGCACCGCTGCCCCCGAGATCGTCTCCGACCGCTGTGCCCGCTTCGGCACGTACCCCGAGTGCCCGCTGTGTGGCGGCTCGCTGCACCCGGAGCACGCGCACTTCAAGTGCGGTTCGTGCGGCTGGCGCGATTCGTGCTGCGATTGAGCGCATGACCACCGCCGACGTCGCCCCGTTCGAGACCATCATCGCCACCGCCGACGGGCCGCGCGGCGAGCTGCGCCTCAACCGTCCGGAGAAGCTCAACCCGCTGAGCATGCACACGCTGCACGAGATCGAGCTCGCGGCACGGTGGTTCGACGAGCACCACGACCTGAAGGTGGTGCTCGTCAGTGGCGCTGGTCGCTCGTTCTCGGCCGGTGCCGATCTCTCGGCGTTCAGCGGCTCGGGTGCGATGGAGGACCGTCAGGTCGGTTGGCGCATGGGACGCGCGCTCGACGAGATGCGCGCCG
Organism: Actinomycetota bacterium; assembly: GCA_039796575.1. Classification (GTDB taxonomy): domain Bacteria; phylum Actinomycetota; class Acidimicrobiia; order Acidimicrobiales; family Ilumatobacteraceae; genus UBA668. Next base: position 62,231 of record JBDKJP010000072.1, on the reverse strand, counting down.
TCACCGTCGCCCGCATCCAGGGCTGGTGCGTCGGCGGCGGGCTCATCGTCGCGGCGGGCTGCGACCTGCGTGTCGCGGCGCAGTCGGCCCGGTTCAGCATCCCCGAGGTCGACCTCGGCATCCCGCTCGCCTGGGGCGGCATCCCGCGCCTCGTGCGCGAGATCGGTCCTGCGCTCACCAAGGAGCTGGTGATGACCTGCCGCCCGTTCGACGCCGACGAGGCGAAGGCGGCCGGGTTCCTCAATCGCGTCGTGCCCGACGACGAGCTCGACGCGCAGGTGGAGGCGCTGGTGCAGCAGCTGCTGCAGAAGCCGAAGCTCGCACTGCTCGAGACGAAGGCACACGTCAACGCGGTCACCGAGAGCATGGTCGGCACGGGCCGCAGCTGGGCCGACGCCGACGGGCTGTACGCCGGTCTGCGCGACGAGGAGGGCCGCGCCAGTGCCCGTGCCTACGTCGAGCGCCTTCGCGGCGGCAAGTAGCGCACCGCTCAGTCGGGCGCTGCGGCGGCCGGCGGTTCGTCCATCGACGCGCGTACGTCGATCAACGCGTTGCTCGGGACGGTGATGATGCCGCGCTCGGGCCGGTCGAGGTCGAACGACACGAGCAGGATGACGCCGAGCACGGCGGCCGTGAGGAACGACGGCGCCAGCTTGCGACCGAGCATGGTGAGGTACAGGCCCATTGCGCCGAGTGCGAGCGCGCTGCACAGCAACTCCAGCCACATCACCGGCGGCGGCACCCGGTTGCCGAGCGAGGCGACGCGGTCGGTGTGCGTGTCGATGGTGTCGTTGAGCACCTCGATGTAGAGCTTCGGCGCGCCGTCCTGCGGCCGGTCGGCGATCACCTCGCCCGCGACCGCCCACAGCTCGTTCTGCAGCCCCTCCTTCACCTCGGCGGCCGCCACGAACTCGTCCGATCCGGGGACCAGGTCGGCCATCACGATCGCCGCGTCGCCGTACTCCTTCAGGAGGTCGAGCGACGCAGTTCGTTGCGGCTCGGGCAGCAACTGTGCGCGGAGGTAGGTGGTGCCGATGTCGTTGGCCTCCTGCACCACCAGCCCGCGACGTGTCTCGTACCGGCCGACCGCCATCGACAACCCGAACGCGAGCAGGAGGCCGACCAGGCCGAGCAGCGCGCCCTGCACCACCCCGACGGTGCCGTGGTTGTCGTCACCGCGAGCGAGCCGTCGGCGACCGATGAGCACGCCGGTGGCGACGCTGCCGGCGAGCACCGCGGCGACGAGCAACGCGAGCACCACGGAGTTGAGGTGGAACAGGTTCATCTCGCGAGTGAAGCACGGATCGCATTCTGCGAGTGCGACCGCGTGCTCCAATGGCGTGCATGACCGACAGGGTGCTCAACGACCTCGCCCACATGCGCGACGCAGTGTTCTTCGAAGGCCCGAACCTCCGTCGACGGCTCAGCCGTTTCTGGATCCTGCTCGTGCTGGCCTCGATCATCGCCTCCGCCGGTGTGGTCGCTGACTCCACGGCCACCGTGATCGGCGCCATGATCGTCGCGCCGTTGATGACGCCCATCCTCGGCACCACGCTCGCGGTCATCATCGCCGACCGCGCCAACCTCGTCCGCTCGGTCGCGCTGGTGGCGGCCGGCGCAGCGGCGGCCATCGGCATCGGCTACCTGATGGGTGTGTTCGTGGTCGGCGACGTGGTGGCGGCCACCAACAGCCAGGTGGCCGGCCGTGTCAGCCCGTCGGTGGTCGACCTCGTCGCGGCGCTCGCCACTGGCGTGGTCGGGTCGGTGGCGTTGGCTCGCACCGACATCTCCGACACGTTGCCGGGCGTCGCCATCGCGATCTCGCTCGTGCCGCCGCTGACGGTGGTCGGCCTCACCGCCGAGGCCGGGGCATGGGAGGAGTCGCTCGGCGCGTTGCTGCTGTTCGCCACCAACGTGGCGGCCATCCTCGTCACCGGCATCATCGTGATGGCCGTGTACCGGGTGCACACCAAGGTGCATCCGCAGACGGGTCGAACGGTCAACCGCAAGGGCGCGATCGCCGTCATCGTCGCATTCCTGGTGATCGTGGGGATCCCGTTGTTCGCATCGACGGTGCAGATCACGCGCAACGTTCGGCGTGAGTCGACCGTGCGCACGGTGACCGAGGCGTGGGCCGAGCCGTTGGGTTGGTCGGTGCTCTCGGTCACGTCGAACGGGTTGCGCACCGACGTCGTGGTGGTCGGCCTCCCGCCGCTGCCGGCGGTGGACGAGCTGGCAGCGGAGCTCGCCGCCGCAGGCGTGGACCCGTCGGGCGTGGTGCTCGAGTTGCTGCCGCGGGCCACCGTGGCACTGGGCGACGAGGGTTAGCCGAGGATCATCTCCGCGTACTGGCCGAGCACCTGCTTCGGGCCGCTCACGAGGAACGTGGTGAGGCAGGTCTCGCGCCACTGATCGAGCTCGGCGCGGATCTTGTCGGGCGGGCCGACGAGCGCCACGTCCTCCACCATCGCGAGCGGGATGGCCGCGGCGGCCTCCTGCTTCTTGCCGGCGAGGTACAGGTCCTGCACCTTCAGTGCGACGTCCTCGTAGCCCATGCGGGCGAACACCTCGAAGTGGAAGTTCGCGCCGCGGGCACCCATGCCACCGGCGTAGAGCGCGAGGAACGGGCGCACCATGTCGGCGCACTTCTCCACGTCGTCACCCGGGATCATCATCAACGTCGCGGCGACCTCGAAGCGGTCCTTCTTCGACGGATCGTCGGCCTTGTCGAACCCCTCCTGCAGGCAGGCGCGGTAGAAGGCGTCCTCCTTCGGGCTGAAGAACAGGGGCAGCCAGCCGTCGCAGATCTCGGCTGCGAGCGCGACGTTCTTCGGGCCCTCGGCGCCGAGGTAGATGGGGATCTCCTGGCGGCGCGGGTGGATGGTGCTCTTCAGTGGCTTGCCGAGGCCCGTGCCGCCCTTGTTGGGCATGTCGTAGAACTCGCCGTGGAAGTCGACGGGCGACTCGCGGCGGATGATCTGACGCACGATCTCGACGTACTCGCGGGTGCGGGCGAGCGGCTTCGGGTACTCCTGCCCGTACCAGCCCTCCACCACCTGCGGGCCGCTGACGCCGAGGCCGAGGATGAACCGGCCCTCGCTGAGGTGGTCCATCGTCATCGCCGCCATCGCCGTCGCGGCGGGGGTGCGTGCGCTCATCTGCACGATCGCCGTACCGAGCTGGATGGTGCTGGTGTGGGCACCCCACCACGCGAGCGGCGTCAGTGCGTCGCTGCCGTACGCCTCCGCCGTCCACGCCGAGCTGTAGCCCAGCCGCTCCGCCTCCTTGATCGCCTCGAGCGCGCCGGCGGGCGGGCCGCTACCCCAGTAACCGGAGTTGTAACCGAGCTTCATCGACTTGGGCTTCATCGCGGAGGTCATAGGGTGGGACCGTATGCCAGCCGCCGCCCGCAAGGCCACACCCGACGACATCGCCGCCATCTCACTCACCCTGGCGAAGGCGTTCCACGACGACCCGATCAAGATGTTCCTCGCCGGCGGTCGCACGCTCACCACCGAACAGGTGCTGCCGTTCTTCGACGCGTTCACGCGCATCCAGCTGCCGCACGGGGAGACCTACGTGACGCCCGGTGTGGAGGCCGCGGCGCTCTGGTCGCCGCCGGGCCACTGGAAGGTGCCCATCACCGCGGTGGCGCGCTACACGCCCCGCTTCCTGAAGCTGTACGGGACGAAGTTCTTCTCCAACCTGCAGGTGCTCACCGATCTCGAGAAGCTCCATCCGGCCGAGCCGCACTACTACCTCGAGTTCATCGGCACCGACCCGGCGCAGCAGGGCAAGGGTTTCGGGCGCATGCTGTTCGACCCGATGGTGGAGCGTGCCGATCGCGAAGGCGTCGGCATGTACCTCGAGAACTCGAAGGAGCAGAACATCGCGTTCTACGGCCGGTTCGGGTTCGAGGTGCGGCAGCAGATGACCCATCGCCGCAACGGGCCGCCGATGTGGCTCATGTGGCGCGACCCTCGCTGACCCCGGCTACGGTCACTGCCGGGGAACGCACACCTTGGGGGTAGTGAACATGGCCGAGATCAACGGCACCTGCGATCCGCGCTTCGGCGCGATGCGCGACATCCTGTCGGCGAACATCGACTCGGGCGCCGACGTCGGCGCGTCGGTCGCGGTGATGCTCGAGGGCGAGCTCGTCGTCGACATGTGGGGTGGCTGGGTCGACCAGGCGCACAGCGCACCGTGGGGTGAGCACACCATCACCAACGTGTGGTCGAGCACCAAGACCCAGATGGCGCTGTGCGCGCTGATGCTGGCCGACCGCGGGCAGCTCGATCTCGACGCGCCCGTCGCCGCCTACTGGCCCGAGTTCGCCCAGAACGGCAAGGAGGGCGTGCTCGTCAAGCACCTCATGTCGCACACGTCCGGCGTGTCGGGCTGGGATCAGCCGGTCGTGGTGGACGACATCTACGACTGGGAGAAGAGCACGGCGAAGCTCGCCGCACAGGCGCCGTGGTGGGAGCCCGGCACCGCGAGCGGCTACCACGCGCTCAACCAGGGTCACCTCGTGGGTGAGGTCATCCGCCGCATCACCGGCAAGAAGCTCGGCGAGTTCTTCCGTGACGAGGTGGCCACGCCGCTCGGCGTCGACTTCCACATCGGGTTGCCCGAGAGCGAGTTCGGTCGCGTCAGCAACGTCATCCCGCCGCCGCCCCTGCCGGTCGACTTCTCGCAGCTCCCGCCCGACATGGTGGCGGTGAAGACGTTCACCGGTCCGGCGCCGGGTGCCGAGGCGTCGTGGACGAAGGAGTGGCGTCAGGCCGACATCGGTGCCGCCAACGGCCACGGCAACGCCCGCTCCATCGCGATCGCGCAGAGCGCCATCAGCAACGGCGGTGTGGTCAACGGTGTCCGCCTGCTCGGCCAGGACACCATCGACCGCATCTTCGAGGTGCAGGCCGAGGGCATCGACCAGGTGCTGATGGTGTCGGCGAAGTTCGGCATCGGCTACGGCCTCGCCACCGAGTCGATGCCGTTCGTGCCCGACCGCCGCGTCTGCGCTTGGGGTGGTTGGGGCGGCTCTCTGGTCATCAACGACCTCGACAACCGCATGACCATCACCTACATGATGAACAAGATGGAAGGTGGCCTGGTCGGCGACGAGCGCGGCTCGTCGTTGGTGAACGCCGCCTTCGCCGCCGTCGGCCCCTGATGCGTCACTCCATCGCCGCGGCCGTCGTCGCCGGCACCCTGGCTCTGTCTGGGTGCGGCGGAGACGGCGACACGTCGGCCGATGCATCGAGCACCACCGTCGAACGCGATCGCAACGTCCGCGATGACGACATCACGCGCTCGACCGCCGACGTCGCAGTCGGTTGCGTGAAGGCGATGGCCGACCTCATGCACTTCGACGTCTCGTGGATCACGTCCTCGACGCCACCGGCGACGGTCGCGCCGGTCGATCCCGAGTTGCTCGACCAGGCCCGGGGGGTGTGCGACGACGCGCAAGCGGCAGTGGCCGCCGATCTCGACCCCATCGCGGGGAAGGGCTGGACCTTGATGCTGGCGGAGCAGTTGCAGCACATCATCGATGTGCTGGAGGCGCCTGAGGTGGACCTGTCGGGCCGCAATGGCGTCGTCCTGGCGATGCTCAACATCTCGGGCATGGTCGACGGCTCGTTCTTCCAAGGCCGGCCCGGCCTCGTGATCACCTGACCGCGCTCGCTGATCCCGCGAACTTAAGTTCGCGCGACATACCCGCGAACTTGAGTTCGCGGGGGATCGGCGGGGGTCAGTGGCCGGGGTCGAAGGTGACGGGCATGTGGGCGGGGCCGAAGATGCCCACGCCGTCGGGCTTCCACGTGGTGTCGCCGTCGAGGCGCAGGTTCGGCATGCGCTGCGCGAGCAACGGCAGCGCCTCCTGCAGTTCGGCGCGGGCGAGCGCCTGACCGAGGCAGTAGTGGATGCCCGACCCGAATGTCAGCTGCGGCTGGTCGCTCTTCTGCGCCGTGATGTCGAACACCTCGGGCTGGTCGAACACGGCGGTGTCGTGGTTGGCCTCGTTGAGGCCGACCGCCATGAACGTGCCCGCGGGGAACAGCACGCCCTTGTACTCGATGTCGACGCTGGCGAAGCGGGCCGTGCCGCGCACGGCGCCGAAGTGGCGCATCGACTCCTCGACGGCGCGCTGCGCGAGGTCGGGCTGCTCGGCCAACAGCGCCCACTGCTCGGGGTGCTGGGCGAACAGGTTCACCGCGCAGCCGAGCTGGTTGCGGGTGGTGTCGGTGCCGCCCACGATGACGGCGTTGACCATCATCACCAGTTCGTCGGTGGAGAGCTTGTCGCCGGCTTCCTCCTGCGCGATGAGGTCGGTGAGGAGGTCGTCGGCCGGCTTGCTGCGGCGCTCGGCGATGAGCTCGCGCGTGTAGGCGTCGAGCTCGTTCTGGGTGCGCATGATGAGGTCGAGCTTCGTGGCCACGTCGAGCGAGAAGATCTCGAGCACGTCGTTGGCCCATCGGCTGAACAGCTGCCAGTCGCTCTTCGGCGCACCGAGCAGCTCACAGATGATGGGGATCGGGTACGGCTCGCAGATGTCGGTGGCGAAGTCGGCCTTGCCTGCGGCCGACACGTTGTCGACGAGGCCGTTGATGACCTCGCGCATGAACGGACGCAGCCGGTCGGCGGAACGCGGCGAGAACGCGGGTGCGACGAGGCGGCGGAGGCGCGTGTGCATGTCGCCCTCGGCGCTGAGGATGCTGACACCCTGGCGCGAGAGGAACTCCTCGTTGGTGATGCCCATCAGTTCGGGGATGCGGCCGGCCGCGTTGTGCCAGCGCTTGTCGCGCAGGATGCCGACGGCGTCGTCGTAGTGCCAGACCGCGTAGCCGAAGAAGTTGCGCGCCAGCCACCCGTCGGCGGGGAGTTCGGGGTTCTGGTTGACGTTGCGACCTTCGAAGAACGGAAGGTCGAGATCGGCCGCGAGAGTTGCCATGCGCGAACCGTACGCCGCGCGCAGCGGTTCAGGCGAGCGCGTCGAGCGGGGCCACGAACGCGGTGTCGAGGAACTCGGCGACCGGGGCGTTGGTGACCTGGCCTGCGTGGGTGTTGAGGCCGTGCGACAGGGCCTCGTCGCGACGGCAGGCCTCGGCCACGCCGTGGCGTGCCACCTCGAGCTGGTAGGGGAGCGTGGCGTTGGTGAGCGCGTAGGTGCTGGTGTGCGGCACGGCGCCCGGCATGTTGCCGACCGCGTAGTGGAGCACGCCGTGCAGCTCGTACACCGGGTCGTTGTGCGTGGTCTCGTGGATGGTCTCGATGCAGCCACCTTGGTCGACCGCGACGTCGACGATGACGGCGCCCTTCTTCATCGTGCGCACCATGTCGTCGGTGACCACCACGGGGGCGCGGCCGCCGGCCACCAGCACGGCGCCGATCACCAGGTCGGCGTCGGCGATGTTGCGCTCGAGCGCGCCACGGTTGGAGGCGAGCGTGACGATGCGGCCCTTGTTGATCTGGTCGACCCAGCGCAGACGGTCGAGGTTCTTGTCGAACAGCACGACCTCGGCCTCCATGCCGGCGGCGATCCAGGCCGAGTGCCAGCCGACGTTGCCGGCGCCGAGCACCACGACCTTCGCGGGCTGCACGCCGGGGGCGCCGCCCATCAGCACGCCGCGCCCGCCGTTGTGGCGCTCGAGGTAGTGGGCGCCCATCTGCGGGGCGAGCCGACCGGCCACCTCGCTCATCGGCGCGAGCAGGGGGAGTGCGCCGCCGGGCAGCTGCACGGTCTCGTACGCGATGCCGGTGGTGCCGGCGTCGAGGAGGGCCTTCGCCACGCCCGGGTAGGCGGCGAGGTGGAGGTAGGTGAACAGGGTGAGGTCGGGGCGGAGGAACGTGAACTCCTCCTCCTTCGGCTCCTTCACCTTCACCACCATCTGCTGCGCCCACGCATCCGCCGCGGTGGGCACGATGGTGGCGCCGGCGGCGCGGTAGTCGTCGTCGTGGAAGCTGGCCCCTTCGCCGGCGCCGGTCTCGACGAACACGTCGATCCCGAGCCGTTCGAACTCACGCACACCGTCGGGCGTCATCGCCACGCGGTGCTCTGCGGTCTTGATTTCCTTGGGGACCCCGACGGTGTTGATCATGCGCTGATCTTCCACCAGTCGAATCCGTTGATCAACGGCTGTTTCTCCGACAGACTGTGGAGATGGCCGACGAATCAACGGTGATCGACCGAATCGACCGACGAATCATCGACATCCTCGGCGTCGAGGGTCGGATCAGTTGGAAGGACCTCGCCGATCGGGTGCACCTCGCCCCGTCGTCGGTGGCCGACCGGGTGCGTCGCCTCGAGGCAGCTGGGGTGATCCGCGGCTACGGCGCGCACATCGACCGCAAGGCCCTCGGCCGCGACGTGCGGGCCGTCGTGGACGCGGCGTTGCCGCCCGGCCTCGACCCGGCCGAGTTCGAACGGCGGCTGCTCGAGCGCGACGAGGTGGAGCTGGCGATGTACGTCACTGGTCCGGCCGACTACACGATCATCGTCGACTGTGCCGGCGCCGAGGGGCTCGACGACTTCATCCGCTGGCTGAAGACCGACGGCGGCGTGGCCCGCACCGAGAGCAAGTTCGTGCTCCGTCCCGTCCTCGGCTGACCGCCGCTCGCGGCCGGTTTCGGACCCACGGGTCCGTTTCGCGCCATGGGCGGCGTGATTCGCACCCGTGGGTCCGAAGTGAGCCACAGGTGGCACGAATCGGACCCGACCACCGGGGCCGCCGGCGGAGGGGTGACGGCGGGCGACTGGTTAGTGGGCGCCCCAGGTGAAGGTCTGCTTCACCAGGTCGAGGTAGATGAACGTCTCGGTGTTGCGCACGCCGGGCACCTGGCGGATGCGGTTGGTGAGGTCGAGCAGGCCGAGGTCGTCGTTCACGACCACTTCGGCCATCAGGTCGAACGTGCCCGCAGTGACCACCAGGTAGTCGATGTCGGGCATCGCCTGGAGCGTCTTCGCGATGTCGTCGGTGGGGCCCTCGGTGCGCACGCCGATCATGGCCATGCGCCGCTTGCCGTGCGACAGCGGGTTCGTGACCGCCACCACCTGCATCACGCCGGCGTCCGTGAGGCGCTGCACGCGCTGGCGCACCGCGGCCTCCGACAGGCCGACGGCGGCACCGAGGCGGGTGTACGGCACACGGCCGTCGCGCTGCAACTGCTCGATGATCGAGCGGTCGATGTGGTCGATGTGCGTGCCGGTCCTGTCCATCGACCACGGATTCTCCACGTCGCGCGGCCGGATCGCAACCGATTCCGTGGCCGCGCCGTCTGTTCACACGCGGTTTCCTTGCTTTTGGCCCGACGGCCATGGCAGCGTTGCGCCCCGTGGGTGCACCGCGGCGCTCACGGGGTGACGTCCGGATGTGGTCTCGAGCGTGCCTACACTCGCGACACCGCACGACACAGTGGGCGCTGCCCAACAGATCTCGGGGGAGAACAGGGTGACCGATTCGACGACGTCCACGACCGTGGCCCAGGAGTCGCCTGGCCAGCGCGGTTCGGTGGAGCTGCAAGGCGTCACCAAGCGGTTCGGCTCGATGGTGGCCGTCGACAACCTCAACCTGGAGGTCCGACCGGGCGAGTTCCTCTCGCTGCTCGGACCGTCGGGTTGCGGCAAGACCACCACGCTGCGCATGCTCGCCGGCTTCGAGCAGCCCGACGAAGGCTTCATCCGCATCAGCGGCCAGTACGTGCAGGGCATCCCGCCGTACAAGCGCGACGTCAACACCGTGTTCCAGGCGTATGCGCTGTTCCCGCACATGACCGTCGCCGAGAACGTGGCCTACGGCCTGCGCCAGAAGGGCGTCAACAAGACCCAGATCGCGGCCCGGGTGGCCGAAGCGCTCGACATGGTGAAGATGAGCAAGCTCGCCGACCGCAAGCCGCGGCAGATGTCGGGCGGCCAGCAGCAGCGCGTGGCCGTGGCCCGTGCACTCGTGAACCGGCCCAGCGTGCTGCTGCTCGACGAGCCGCTCGGCGCACTCGACCGCAAGCTCCGCGAGGAGATGCAGATCGAGCTGAAGCTGCTGCAGAGCGAGCTCGGCATCACCTTCATCTTCGTCACGCACGACCAGGAGGAGGCCATGAGCATGAGCGACCGCATCGCCATCATGCTCGACGGCCACGTGGAGCAGCTCGCCGACCCCGAGACCGTGTACGAACGGCCGGCCAGCGCGTTCGTGGCCGGCTTCATCGGCCGCAACAACTTCTGGACCGGCACCGCCAACGGCTCCGGCGCGCAGGCCGACGACGGCACCGTGTTCGCCGTGTCCCGGCCCGAGGAGAACGTCGCCGCCGGCGCGGCGGCGCTCGTGGCCGTGCGCCCCGAGAGCGTCGTGCTGCGCACCGAGGATCCCGGCACCACCGCCAACGTGATGGCGGGCGAGGTGGCCGGCGTGTCGCACTTCGGCGACACCCTGCAGTACGTGGTGCGCACCCCGCGTCGTACCATCGTCGTGCTCACCCCTCGCGCACAAGCCGTGCGTCTGTCGGTGGGCGACCCCGTCTGGAGCACGTGGAGTGCCGACGACGTCTACATGTTCTCCGCCGCTCAGGCGGATCTCGTGCTGAAGGAACCGGCGCTCGACGCCGAGTCCTGAGCACATCCCGCGTACCAACGATCAAGGGGGAAACCCGAATGTCCAAGCCCAACGAACCGCTGCGGATCCTGGCACCCGACAGCTTCCGCACCGTGCTCTCGCGCCGTGCGCTGTTCCAGCTCGGCGGCGCTGCTGCGGGTCTGGCCATTCTGGCCGCCTGCGGTGACGACAGCAGCAGCGGCACCGACGGCACCACGGGTGGCACCACCGGTGGCTCCACCGGCGGTGGCACCAGCGACCTGCTGAGCCAGTACAGCAACGTCATCAACACGGCCAGCGGCTCGCTCGCGATGTTCACGTGGGGCGACTACAACGACCCCGAGATCGTCGGTGCGCTCGCCGAGAGCGTGCTCGGCGTCACCATGAAGGTCGACTACTACCCGAGCAACGAGGACCTCATCACGAAGCTGTCGGCCGCCAACGGCAACAGCGGCTTCGACATCGTGGTGCCCACCGGCCCGTACATCCCGCAGATGCTCGAGAAGGGCTTGTTGCAGAAGCTCGACAAGTCGCTGCTCCCGAACATCGTCAACATCGACCCGCAGTACTTGGCTCGAGACTGGGACCCGACCAACGACTACTCGGTCTGCAAGGACTGGGGCAGCACCGGCTGGATCTACAACAAGACGGTCATCACCACCGAGATCAAGACCTGGCAGGACTTCATGGACGCCACGGCCGGCGAGGGCAGCGGCCGCACGTCGTGGCTCGACTCGTCGCCGAACGTGGTCGGCCCGTACTTCTGGGCCAACGGCATCGACTGGAACACCGAGGACACCGCCGACCTCGATGCGTGCGAGAAGTACCTCGTCGACGAGATCGCCCCGCACATCAAGGGCTTCGACAGCTACCCCAGCACGGCCATCGCCGAGGGCCAGTACGACCTGTGCATGGCGTGGAACGGTGACGCCCGTCAGGCGTTCGCCCGCATCGCCGATGCCGGCGGCAACCCCGAGGACTGGGTGTGGGGCCTCGGCGCTCCCGAGACCGAGCTGTGGATGGACAACTACTGCATCCCCACCGGCGCCCCGAACCCCGAGGCGGCCCACGCCTGGATCAACTGGCTCCTCACCCCGGAGATCAGCATCAAGGACCTGCTGTACCACGGCTACCACAGCGGCATGAAGGACATCGACAAGCTGATGGCCGAGCTCGCCCCCGACGCGCCGCGTGCCGACATGATCTTCTTCCCCGAGGAGCAGGTCGCCACCATGCGCACCGGTGCCGTCAACAGCGCGCAGGATCGCCACACGGAGATCCTCGACAAGATGAAGGCTGCAGCCGCAGGCTGATCGCAGTGACGGCAACTGCACACGTGCCGAACAAGCGGAAGTGGCGGGGCCCCAAGTGGGGCCTCGCCATTCCGTCGTTCGTCTGGTACACCCTCTTCTTCGTCGCCCCGATCGCCATCATCGTGGTGTACTCCTTCGGCACGAAGGACTCCACGCAGCTGGTGCCGGTCGACCTCGGCCAGCTCGGTCTGCACAACTACCGCGAGGTCTTCTCCGAGCTGTTCTTCGACGTGTTCAAGAGCACGCTGCGCATCGCGGTGCTCGCCACGCTCCTGTGCCTCGTCATCGGTTTCCCGGTGTCGTACTTCATCGCGTTCAAGGTGAGCGAGAAGTGGCGCGCCATCCTGCTCGCGCTGGTGGTCATCCCCAGCTTCACGAGCTTCCTCATCCGCACCATCGCGTGGAAGATCCCGCTCTCCGCCAACGGCGAGCTCTCGAAGTGGCTGCAGGACATCGGTGTGCTGTCCGCGCCGTTCGACGTGCTCGGCACGAAGACCGCCGTGTTCCTCGCCATCGTCTACAACTACGTCGGCTTCATGGTGCTGCCGATGTTCGTCGCACTCGACCGCATCGACCCGTCGCTGCGCGAGGCCTCGAAGGACCTCGGCGCGAACCGTTCCTCGACGTTCATGTCGGTCACGCTGCCGCTGTCGGGCCCCGGTGTGGTGGCCGGCATCGTGTTGACGTTCATCCCGATGTGTGGCGACTACGTCACGGCCACCGTGCTCGGTGGCACGAAGGGCCTCATGGTGGGCGCCCTCGTCGACAGCCAGTTCCGCGGATCGCAGAACTGGCCGCAGGGCTCGGCCATGGCAGTGCTGATGATCGTGATGGTGCTGCTGTCGTTGCTGGTCGGCGCCGCGCTCGTGTGGCTGGTCCGCAAGCTCATCCGGCTCGCACGTCCCGCGGTCGACCGCTACCGCAGTCGTCCCCGGCCCGAGGCCACGGCGAGCAAGTTCCCCGACCTGCTCCGTCCGGCGCTCGCCGTGTGGACCGGTCTGGTGCTGCTCTTCCTGTTCATCCCGATCTTCCTGGTGATCCGGCACTCCTTCAACGGTGGCCCGTCGTTCTCCGTGTGGAGCGGCAAGTACAGCACCGTGTGGTGGGGCGGCGCGCCCGGTCGCACACCGTCGGGCATCCCGATGGTGGGCCTGTTCGACTTCGGCAAGACCGGCCCGATGCTCGTCCGGTTCGCGCTGTTCATGGCGGTCGGCATCCTGCTGCCCATCGTGGTGCGCGCCATCACGAAGAAGGAGCATCGCCAGCTGTCGCGTTGGTCGGCGCTCGTGGCGTTCGCGCTGGCCATCATCGTCAACGGCGTGATGACCGAGTGGTACCTCGACATCTTCCAGCAGGCCGGCGTGGGCGAAGGTCTCCGCGGCTCGTTCCTCGCCGCCTTCGGCGCCACCATCATCGCGGTCACCATCGGCGGTCTCTGCGGCGTGGCGCTCGCCCGTCATCCGGGCCGGTGGAGCAAGGTGATGATGGCGCTGCTGTTCCTCATCCTCGTCACCCCCGAGATCATGGATGCCATCGCGTTGGCGGGCTGGATGCAGCGCATCGGCGGTCCGTTCAACTCCGACACGCTCGGCATTCCGTTCGGCATGCTGCGCCTGTGGGTCGGCCAGTCCCTCTACGCGAGCGCCGTCGTCACGCTCATCGTGCGGGCACGCCTCGCCGGTCTCGACTCGTCGCTCGAGGAGGCGGCCGCCGACCTCGGCGCGCCGCCAGGCCGTGCGTTCCGTCAGGTCACGCTGCCGCTCATCTCGTCGGCGCTCATCGCCGGTGGTCTGCTGTCGTTCACGCTGTGCCTCGACAACACCATCATCTCGTCGCTCATCAGCGGCGCGTCGTCCACGTTCCCGGTGGCGCTCATCTCGGCGACGAAGAGCGAGATCAAGCCGTTCTGGGGTGTGGGTGCCGTGGTGCTGTTCGTGATGACCATGGCGCTGCTGGCCTTCGTGGCCCGCGTGCTCAAGAAGTCGGGCGACTCGTCGGCGCAGATCGCCGCGACGCTCGGCGGCGGCTGACACACCTCATGCGGGTCGTCGTCATCGGAGCCGGACTCGCCGGCCTGCGCGCGTCCGAACGGCTCGTCGCCGCGGGCGCCGACGTCACCGTCGTCGAAGGTGGGGTGCGTCCCGGTGGCCGCGTGCGCACCGTGCACGACGTGTTCTCCGGCGGTCTGTACAGCGAGAGCGGCGCCGAGTGGGTCGACGGCCACCACCATCGCATGTTCGAACTGCTCGACCGGTTCGGTGTGCGCACGCTCGGCGCGGGCGAGCAGTGGACGGTCATCCGTCGCTGGCTGCACCACGGTGGCCGCCTGCTCGACCCCGCGGCCGTGCTGGCCGCCGAGCCCGACATCGCGACGCAGTTCGAGCGCTTCGACTCGATCATCGACGAGGTGACCGCGGGGTTGCTCGACCCGAACGCGCCGCACCTGCACCCGAACGCCGCCGAGGTCGACGCACGTTCGCTCGCCGACGTGGCCGCCGACAGCGACCTCGGTGAGCTCGCCGGCATCTTCAAGCGTCGCGACGCGCAGGGCGAGTTCGCCGCCGAGCCACGCCAGGTGTCGTTGCTGTTCGTGGCACAGCAGCGCGCCCACCAGCGCGATGCTGCCGGCGATCGCACGGTCACGGCGTACCGCGTCGAGGGCGGCTTCAGTCGCATCGCCGAGGGCATGGCCGCCGAGTTCGGCGACCTGGTGCGCTACGGCGAGATGCTGGTGGGCCTCGACCAGGACGCCGACGGTGTCACGGTGCACACTGATCGACGCACGCTGCAGGCGGACCACGTGGTGCTGGCCTGCTCGCTCGTGCCGCTGCGCGACGTCACGTTCCACACGCCGATGCCCGAGCCGCTGCACGCGGCGGTGCACGGCCTCGGCTACGGCACGGTCACCAAGACCTCGGTGCAGTGGTCGGCCCGCCAGTGGCCCGCCGGCTACGCCACCACCGCCGGTCGCGCGCAGCGCATCTACGACCCCACCGCCGACCAGCCGGGCGACACGGGGATCCTGATGAGCTACTGCGGCGGCGACGGCGGCCACGAGTGGGCGCGGATGACCGAGGGGGAGCGCATCGGGCTCGCCGCCACCGAGATGCGATCGATGCACGGCCTCACGGCGCACACCCTCGGCGGCTACTCGCGTGCGTGGAGCACCGAACCGCGCTTCGGTGGCTCGTACGCCGTGTACGAACCGGGCCAGGTCACCGCCTATTGGCAGGTGCTGCGCGAGCCCTGGGGTCGTGTGCACCTCGCGGGTGAGCACGTGGCCGGGTGCACCGGGTACATGGAGGGTGCGCTCGAGAGCGGCGAAACCGTCGCCGCGCGCATCGTCTCCGCCGGATAGCCTCGCGGCACCATGCCAAGTACCACCGCGCCACGAACCGGGCCCGAATCCGACGGGCCTCCTCGCATCGCACTCGCGCCTGACGGCGCGCCCGGCTGGATGGCCGATGCCATCACCGCCGGTGGCGGCCATCTCGTCCCACTCGCCGACGCCGAGGCCCTCGTGTGGGCCGCACCGCGCGACCCCGAGGCCCTGCGGGTGGCGCTCGCCGAGAACCCGCGCCTGTCGTGGGTGCAGCTGCCGTTCGCCGGCATCGAGACGTTCGTCGACCTCGTCGACGACGATCGCGTGTGGACGTGCGGCAAGGGCGTCTACGCCGAGCCGGTGGCCGAGCTCGCGCTCTCGTTGGCGCTCGCCGGGCTGCGCCACGTCGGCCAGTACGCGCAGGCCACCGAGTGGAGCCGGCCGCACGGTCGCAACCTGAAGGGCTGCAACGTCACGGTGCTCGGTGGTGGCGGCATCACCGAGGAGCTGCTGCGGTTGCTGCAGCCGTTCGAGTGCCGGGTCACCGTGGTGCGCAACCGGGTGAAGGACATGGAGGGCGCCGACGAGGTGCTCGAGCCCGACCGCTACGTCGACGCGCTGGCCGATGCCGACGTGGTGTTCCTGGCACTCGCGCTCACGCCCGAGACCGAGGGCATGATCTCGCGCAACGAGCTCGAGCAGATGCGCTCCGACGCGTGGATCGTCAACGTGGCCCGCGGTCGGCACATCGTCACCGACGACCTCGTGTGGGCGTTGCAGGAAGGCGTCATCGGTGGTGCGGCGCTCGACGTCACCGATCCCGAGCCGTTGCCGGCGGGACACCCGCTGTGGAGCATGCCGAACTGCATCATCACGCCGCACGTCGGCAACACGCCCGAGATGGCCGTGCCGTTGCTGGGCGAACGCATCACCACCAACGTGCGGCGCTTCGCCGACCGCGAGCCACTGGTCGGTCCCATCCATGTCGACCTCGGCTACTGATCCCGCCGATCCCGCACATCTGAAGGCGTTCGTGCGCGACGGGCGCATCGTCACCATCCCCAGCAAGCACTCGAAGCGACTGCTGCTGCTCGACTGGTTGGCACAGGACTTCGAGCCCGGCCGCCGCTACAGCGAGCAGATGGTGAACCTCGTCATCGGGCAGCGGCACGCCGACACGGCGGCGCTGCGCCGATACCTGGTCGACGAAGGGTTCATGGAGCGCGAGGCGGGCGTGTACTGGCGAGCCGGAGGCAGCACCGACGTCTGAGCGATCGTAGGGTTGGCCCATCGGCTCCTACTACGACCTGCTCGGCGTCGCCCCCGACGCACCGACGTCGGTGATCCGCGACGCGTATCGCCGTGCGGCCCGCGAGCACCACCCCGACCGGGCGGGCGACGCGTCGGCCGCGCACATGGCCGAGGTGAACCGTGCGTGGCAGGTGCTCGGCGACCCGGTCGAGCGCCGCCGGTACGACCTGTCGTTGCGCGAGCCGGTCGCGACGACGCGTGCGGCGCCGGTGCCCGATCCGGTGGTGCTGTCGCCGTTGCCGCCCGCGCGGTTCCCGTGGAAGTTCATGGGTGTGCTCGCTGTCGGGGTGCTCGGCTTCGTGCTGCTGGGTATCGCCACCGCGTCCGATCCGCCGCCGCCCACGGTCGACAACCTGTTGCAGCCGGGCGACTGCGTGGTCATCGAACCGAACGGTGACGCGGCCGAACGGCTGTGCACCGAACCGCACTTCGGCGTGGTCGAAGTGCTCGTGCCGGCGGGGGAGGCGTGCCCCGGCGCCACCGAACCACACCGTGACCAACTCGGTCTCGGCACCGCCTGCATCCGCCCGTCGTGACGGGTGGCAATCGCGAGGGCAACTGATAGATTGCCCTGCCTGTGAGGGCGATTAGCTCAGTCGGCTAGAGCGCTACGTTCACACCGTAGAGGTCACAGGTTCGAGCCCTGTATCGCCCACCACGAAGGCCCCGTCCGGTTCGCCGGTCGGGGCCTTGTCGGTTTTCCTGACGAATTCCTGTGTCGATTCGCGCGGAGCGTCCATCAACGGAACCGTTGCGGCCACTAGTTTCACAGCATGGCTCGTCTGTGCGAACGCCCAGGTTGTTCGCAACCCGCGGAGGTGATCTACGGCATCGACGCCGATCGCCTCACCGTGTGGATCGACCCGTTCGACGAGACCGTCGGGTACCGCGGTGGCGTGCTGTGCCGCCGTCACGCCGACGCGATGGTGGTGCCGCTCGGGTGGGTGCTCGACGACCGCCGTGAGGCCGTGCCGCGTTTGTTCAAGCCGCGTGAGTCGCCGGCACCGGCACCGGTGAAGCAGAAGTCGAAGCGGTCGAAGTCGGCTGGTCGCGACGAGACCGGGCAACTGGAGCTCGGCGTCGTGCCCGACGATCCCGACGACACCGACGACGGCGTCGAGCCCGAGGTGCAGATGGGGTCGCGCAACGGCATCGCGCCGTGGAAGCCGGTGTTCGACCAGACCGACGACCTCGGCGGCCTGCTCGCCGTGGAGAGCCCGCTGCTGTCGCGGGCGTTCGGTCGTCGCGACCGGCACGACAAGGACTGAGCCGGCACGCGCCACCGGCGCCCCCACGAGGGGAGCGCCGGTGCATCGGGGGATCCGTGCGGTCGGGGGTCAGCCGGCCTGGCAGTTGGCGTCGAACCACGCCTCGTACTTCTCGTAGCGGTTGGTGATCTTCGTGTCGAGTTGCTGCACCCGCGTGATGAGGCGCTGGAGACGGGTGGCGAGCTTGTCGCGACCGTTGTCGACGGCCTTCTGGTGACGCTCCTGGAGGTTGGCGATCCGCTTCGTGAGCGCCTCGTGGGTCTTGTCGTACTGGGCGGTGATCTGCGGCTCGCGGTCGCACTTGGCCTGCACGTCGACGGCGGGCCGGGCAGCGGCGGTCGGGGCCTCGGCCGAGGCCACCGAACCGAGACCGATGCCGGCCACCATGACGGCGGCGGTCGTACCGGTGAGGAGCTTCTTGGTGATGTTCATGTCGTGCCTGCTTTCGGGTTCGGGGTGGGGCTGACACGACGCACTCTGACGACCACGTGTGAGGAAACTGTGAAGGGACGCGAATGGATCGGCGATACTGCACGGGTGGACGTCCATGCAGCGCTCGAGGCCCCGTGCTCACCCGACGAGCTGTTCGCGTTCGTCGACGACCTCGGCCGCTACCCGTCGTGGGTCGACCTGGTGCACCGCGCCGAATCGGTGGAGGGTGACGGTGCACCGGAGTGGCACATCGAGCTGCGCGCCCGCATCGGCCCGTTCGCCCGCAGCAAGCAGTTGCGCATGCGTCGCACCACGCACGACATCGACCAACACGTCGCCGTGTTCGAACGGCACGAGACCGACGGGCGCACGCATTCACCGTGGGTGCTGCGCGCCGAGGTGACCCCGGTCGACGACGGATGCCGGCTGGAGATGCACCTCCACTACGGCGGCGGACTGTGGACCGGTGGTGTGCTCGAACGGGCGTTGGCGGATCAGATCACCAACGGCCGTGAGCGGCTGCTCACGTTGGTGCGTTCCACGCGCTGAGCCTGCCGTCGGCGCGTCGCTCCAACTGCAGCGGCATGCCGAACGTGGTGCTCAGGTTGGCGGCCGTGAGGTGGCGGCCGATGGGGCCCTTCGCCACCACCTGCCCGTCGCGCAGCATCAGCACATGGGTCATGCCCGGCGGGACCTCGTCGAGGTGATGGGTGACGAGCACCAGCGGGGGAGCGGCGGGGTCGAGCGTCAGCTCCGACAGGGCCGTGACCAACTGTTCACGGCCCCCGAGGTCGAGGCGCGCGCTGGGCTCGTCGAGCAGCAGCACACCGGGGTCGTTCATCAGCGTGCGCGCCAGGAGCACGCGCTGCTGCTCGCCCGACGACAACGTGCCGAGCGACCGTTCGGCGGTCCAGCCGACACCCATCCGCTCGAGGCACGCGTCGGCCTGGGCCTCGTCGGCGGTGGTGTACCGGTGCCACCACGGCTCGAGCGCGGCGTAGCGGGCCGTCATCACCACGTCGCGGGCACGCAGCTCGGGCCGGATCTGCACGGCGAGCGCGGCCGACATGTAGCCCACCCGACGCCGGAGCTCGCGCACGTCGGTGCGGCCGAGCCGCTCACCGAGCACCTCCACCTTGCCGGCGCTCGGGTGCTCGTACATCGACGCGATGCGCAACAGGGTGGTCTTGCCCGACCCGTTGGCGCCGAGCACCAGCCACCGCTCGGCATCCCTCACCCGCCAGTCGATGGGGGCAAGGATGAGGCGCTCGTCACGCACGAAGGTGACTCGCGAGAGGTTCAGTACCGGGCTCATCTGGCCGATGACACTAGGCGGCCGGCAGTGCACGGCACGAGATTCGTGCGGGCAATGAATGTAACCGAAATGCAACAACTGTTAGCCTGACCCCCCGAATGCGTCGTTTCCTCCCCCTCGTCCTCGCACTCAGCGCGCTCGTGCCCGTGGCACCGGCGCATCTTGTGCGCGCCGAGGACCCCGCCGAGCAGGCGGCTCGCGAGATCGCCGACGCACGCGAACGCGCCAATGCGGCCGCCGACGCGTACTTCCAGGCGGAGAGCCGCCTCGACCAGCTGTCGCTGGAGGCACAGGCGCTCGAGGCCGAGGTGGCCGACCTGCAGGGGCAGGTCGACGCGCTCCAGGAGCGTGTCGAGCAGATCGCCGTGAACCGCTTCACGCGGTCCACCAACACGTCGTCGCCCCTGCTCAACGGGTTCTCCACGCCCGAGGAGATGATGCAGGTTGCCGCCCTGTCCGCCGTCATCAACGACACCTCCGACGAGGACTTCGACAACTACGACTCGCTCAGCCGCGACCTCGACTCGAAGAAGCAGGCGCTCGCCGACAAGCAGGCCGAGGGTGAGGCGCAGAAGGCCACCGCCGCAGCACTGCGCGACCAGGCCACGGCCGAGGTCGAGCGGCTGAAGGAAGTGGAGGCGCAACGCCTCAAGGACGAAGCGGTGAAGAAGGCCCTCGCGGCCGAGGAAGCTGCTCGCGCGGCGAAGGCCGCGGCCGATGCCGCCAAGCAGGCATCGTCCACCACGCTCGAAGAAGGCTTCGACCCGGCAGGTGCCGACGGTGGTGGCGGTGCGCCGCAGACCTCGGCGCCGCGCGCCGGTGGCGCCGGCGGTCAGACCGGCGGCGGTGGCGCAGGTGGCCGGCCCGGCGGTGCCGGTGGCAACGACTACGGCGGCGTCGACTGGGTGTGCCCCACGGGCGATGCAGCCGTGGCGTTCGGCGACACCTGGGGTGCACCGCGCAGCGGTGGTCGTCGTCACCAGGGCGTCGACATGATCGGTCCCATCGGCGTGCCGCTGCTCGCCGTGGTCGACGGTTTCGCGCAGCCGAAGAGCAACACGCTCGGCGGCATCACCATCTGGTTCACCGGTGCCGACGGCAACAAGTACTACTACGCGCACCTCGATCGCTACGCGAAGCTCGGTGCCGTCAGCAAGGGCGACGTCATCGGCTACATGGGCCAGACCGGCAACGCGAAGTTCAGCGTGCCGCACCTGCACTTCGAGATCCACCCCGGCGGTGGCGCCGCGGTGAACCCGTACCCCACCGTTCGCGCCCACTGCTGACGCACGGTTCGGAACCGTCGCGCCGCATCGGCAAGGCTGACCGCCATGGACGATCTGTCAGCGGCACTCGCCGCGGCCCTGGGAGCGCGTGAGGTCACCGACCTGACGCGGTTGTCGGGTGGTGCTTCTCGTGAGACGTTCCGGTTCGTCGCCGACGGCCGCCCGCTCATCCTGCAACGGCAGCGCAGTGGCGACACCCGCGACATGGGCACCGAGGCCGAGGTGGTGCGTGCCGCGCACGCGGCCGGGGTGCCGACGGCCGAGTTGGTCGCGTCGTCGGCCACACCCTCCGACATCGGCTCGGCGTACATGGTGCTCTCTGCCGTCGACGGCGAGACCATCGCGCGCAAGATCCTGCGCGACGACGAGTTCGCCACGGCGCGAGCCGTGCTGCCCGGCCAGCTCGGTCGTGCGCTCGCCCAGTTGCACACCATCGACCCGGCCACCATCCCGGGGCTCACCGCCACCGATCAGGTGCACCAGTACCGGCAGATGCTCGACCTGATGGCCGAACCGCACCCGACGTTCGAGCTCGTGTTCAAGTGGCTCGACGAACACCGTCCGCCCAGCAGCCGCACCACGCTGGTGCACGGCGACTTCCGCCTCGGCAACGTGATGGTGGGCGCCGACGGCCTGCGCGCCGTGCTCGACTGGGAGCTCGCCCACGTCGGTGACCCGATGGAGGACCTCGGCTGGCTGTGCGTGAAGGCGTGGCGGTTCGGCAGCCCCAAGCCCGTGGCCGGCGTGGGGGAGTACCACCAGCTCATCGACGCCTATCGCGAGGCGAGCGGCATCGACGTCGACGCCGAGGTGGTGCGCTGGTGGGAGGTGCTCGGCACCTTGAAGTGGGGCATCATGTGCATCGGTCAGGCCAACGCCCACGTGTCGGGTGTGGCGCGCAGCCACGAGCTCGCCGCCATCGGCCGCCGGGTGTGCGAGAACGAGCACGACCTGTTCCTGGCACTGGAGGGACGCTGGTGAGCGACGTCGACGATCCGAACACGCCGGACCACGAACTCGTGGGCCCGCACGACATGCCGTCGGCGCTGCAGCTGGTGGAGAGCGTGCGCGAGTGGCTGGAACGCGACGTGCTGGCCGGCACCACCGGTCGGCTGCAGTTCCACACCCGCGTGGCCGTGAACGTGCTGGCGATGGTGGAGCGCGAACTCGAGCTCGGTCACGGCCAGGCGGTGGCGCACGCCGCCCGTCTCGCGCAGCTCGGCTGCGCCGACGAGCGCGAGCTGGCCCGCCGCATCCGCGAGGGTGAGCTCGACGACCGCCTGCCCGAAGTGCGCGAACTGGTGTGGGCGACGGTGAAGGACAAGCTCACCGTCGCCAACCCCAAGTACCTCGCCTAGACCACGTTCAGGCAGCCGCTGCAGACGGTGCTGCGCAGGGTGCCGTTGTCGGCGGTCCACGTGACGGTCACGTCGTAGACGCCGGGGAACGTGAAGCCGCTCACGCGCAGGTTGGTGGACGACACCGAGGTCGCCGTCAGCACCTGCGGACCGAACGGCCCCGCGATCGACACGCGGAAGCCGTCCTCGATGGACGACAGGCCGGTGCCGACGAGGTCGAGATCGAACGACGTCGGCACCTCGGTCTGCACCGCACCGGTGATGGTGATCGGCCCGCGACGAGCGAGCTTGGCCGAGATGTCCTTCGTGGTCTTGCCGGTCGACACCGTCACCGGCGTCGCTGCTGTTGCGGAGGTCTGTCGGCGCCAGTACTGCGGGTTCAGGGCTTCCGTGCCCTCGAAGTGCACCGTGTACTTGCCCGGCACGAGCCCCGCTGCGGTGTACGAGCCGTCGGCTGCGGTGCCGACGGTGTGCACCGTCGTCCCGTCGAGGCTGGTGAGCCGCACCTGGGCGCCGCCGACTCCGCGGTCGCGATTGTCGGTGACCTTGCCGGTGATGGTGCCCACCTTCGTGGTGCGATCGCCGACGAACATGCACGAGCCGCAACTGCCGAACCCGCCGATGGTGCGGAACAGCAGGATGTCGCGCGCGACAGGGACCTCTCCGATGGTGCCCGGTGCCACCGTGATGTCGACGACGGCCTCCCGGGAGCTGATCACGCGGGTCACCTTGAACTCGGTGCCGAACACGAAGTCACGGAAGACGAGGGCGTTCGGATCGGAGGGGAAGAACGAGCCGTACACCCGCACGCCACGAGTGACGGTGCCGGTGCGGAAGTAGCTCTGCGAGAGCCCGGTGATGGTGGGCTCGGGCGTCTTCGGGTGGAGTTGGAAGTCGATGCCGGTCGTCTCGACGCCGGGCTCCACGGCCACCGGAGTGGCGCGCTGCGGGCTCTGCGCATCGGGGTAGAACTGCTCATCGGCGGACTCGCCGCCACTGGCCTGCACGATGTAGTCGACCGACGGCTGGAGGCAACCGATGCGGTACGTGCCGGCCGGAGCGCTCTCGTCGGCGAGGTTGCAGCCGACGAGCGTGGGGAAGCTGTTCGAGCCGCCCACCGCCAGCGCCGACGCGTCGAAGAAGTTGCCGGGCGAGCCGTCGGGCCGGGTGATGGTGCCCGAGATCACGCCGGCCGGTGTGAGCGCGACGTCGAGCGCGACCTGCTGGTCGCCGGTGATGGTGTAGAGCGTGCCGGCCTCGGGGATGCCACCGCCGGGCACGAACTCGCCGGCGAAGTCGGGCGTGGCCGAGTCGACCTGCACCAGCCAGTCGCCGTCCTCGGGTACTGCCACGACGGCCGTGCCGTCGGCACCGATGACGGCGCCGGGGCCCTGCACCCAGCCGAACGGCGACGAGCGCCAGATGCTGACGCTGCCCGCTGCAGGCGAGCCCGCGGCGGTGACGTGCACGACGAACGCGGCCTGTGCCTGGAGCTGCACCGAACCGTCGGCAACGACACCGTCGACCACGTCGACCACGATGGTGGTCGGCCGGAGGTCGGGCCGGCTGCCCGAGGGGTCGACGTTCAGTTCGAACGTCGCGGCCGGCAGGTTGCTCAGCGCGTAACGGCCGTCGGCCCCGGTGGTGGCGAAGATGCCGAACCCGAGCGAGTCGGTCACGGTGACGCCGGCGACGGGCTGCCCGAGCGGATCGGTGATGGTGCCGACCACCTGGACGACGACATCGTCGAGCACGATGTCGGCCACCGCGGTCTCGATGGAGCTCACCAGCACCGGGCCGATGAACGCCGGCGTGTGGAAGCCGGCGGGGTCGCTGGCCGACACGAAGTACTCGGTGTCGGGCTGCAGCCCGTCGAGCAGATAGGTGCCGTCAGCGTCGCTCGTGGCGGCGGTGGCGCCGAACGAGTCGGACAGCCGGATGCCGGCCAACGGTGTGCCGGCTCCGTCGGTGACCGTGCCGGTGATGGAGTTCGGGCCTGCCACCACCCCCGGTGGGAGTGCCGTGGCAGCACTCGGTACGAAGGTGAGGGCGCTCGCAAGTGCGAGCGCGAAGACCAGCAGTCGTTTCATTGACGCGCCTTTCCCGTCGGCAGGTGGGCGCACAATACACACATTCCTCGGTCATCGTTGACCGGGCAAATGAACGAGGAAGGGTCCTAGTTCTTGGGTCGTAACGTCACCGGCTGTCCGGCGGCCAATTGGCCACACGCGGCGTCGATGTCGGTGCCGCGATTGCGGCGCACCGTGGCGTTCACACCGAGTTGCACCAGCAGATCGCGGAACGCGTGCACCTTCGTCGGCGTCGAGCCCACCGTGGGATAGCCCGGGGTGGGGTTGAGCGGAATGAGGTTCACGTGTGCAGGGAGGTGGAACTTCCGGCACAGCCGGGCCAGTTCCTTCGCGTCCGACTCGCGGTCGTTCACGTCGGCGATCAACGCCCATTCGAAGCTGAGCCGGCGGCCCTTCACCGCGAGGTACTGCGCGCACGCGTCCATCAACACGTCGAGCGGGTAGCGCTTGTTGATGGGCACCAGTTCGTTGCGCAGCTCGTCGTTGGCCGCGTGGAGCGACACGGCGAGGTTCACCGGCAGCGGGCGTTCGGTGAGCTTGTGGATGCCGGGCACGAGACCGACGGTGCTGATGGTGAGGTGACGCGCCGACAGCCCAATGGCGCCGTGGAAACGTTCGACCGCCGACCACACCGCAGCCTCGTTGGCCATCGGTTCGCCCATGCCCATGAACACCACGTTGGCGAGACGGCGGTCCATCTGGCGTGCGTCGCGCGCCGCCACCACCACCTGCTCCACGATCTCGCCGACCGTGAGGTGACGGGTGAAGCCGGCCTGGCCGGTGGCGCAGAAGCCACACGCCATGGCGCACCCGGCCTGGCTGCTGACGCACACGGTGACGCGGTCGGGGTACAGCATCAGCACGGTCTCGACGCGGCTGCCGTCGTGCAGCTCCCACAGGTACTTCACCGTGTCGCCGCCGTCGCTCACACGGCGCACCACCTGGGTGAGCGAGGTGGGCAGTTCCTTCGCCAGCCGCTCACGCAACGCCTTGGGCACATTGCTGATCTGATCGGGCGACGCGAGCTGCGTGTACAGACCCGACCACACCTGGTCGAGTCGATAGCGGGGCTCGCCTTCCAGCAGCGCCGCGAGCTCGTCGCGGTCGGGCGTGTACAGCGTGGTGGTCACGCGACCTCGGCGGCCAACCGGTCGTACGCGGCGATGCGGTCGCGGGCCACGTCGAGGCTGGCCGTCCAGAACGCGCCATCGGTGACGTCGAAGCCGAACAACGCCCCCAGCTCCTCGGCCGAGTTCATGCCGGCGCGCGACAGCGCGTCGTCGTAGTGCGCCTGGAACCGCTCGGGATCGAGGCGGTACTGCGCGTACAGGCCGAGCCCGAACAGCAACCCGTACGTGTACGGCCAGTTGTAGAAGTGACTGCCGTAGTAGTGCGGCTTCAGCGCCCACATGTACGGGTGGGCCGTCGTCTGGTCGAGGCCGTCGCCGTACGCCTCGCGCTGCGCCTCGAGCATCAACTCGGTGAGCTCCGACACGCCGAGCGTGCGGCGCGAGCGCCGAGCGAAGACCTCGGTCTCGAACAGGAAGCGGCTGCGGATGTCGACCACCACCTGGTTGGTGCCCTGCAGATCGGTGTCGAGCAACGACAGGCGGTCGCGGCCCTCGAGCCGCTGCAGCCCTTCCTCCACCACCAACGTCTCGCAGAAGATGCTGGCGGTCTCGGCGAGCGCCATCGGCAGCGCGCGCTGCAACGGCGTGCGGTGGGCGAGCTGGATGTTGTGATAGGCGTGGCCGAGCTCGTGGGCGGTGGTCTGCGCTGCGTCGACGCTGCCGCTCCAGTTGAGGAACACGAGCGAACGATCGCCGATGAACGGCATGCAGAACGCGCCGCCGCCCTTGCCCGGGCGCGGGCCGGCGTCGATCCACTGCTCGTCGACGGCGCGGTCGACGATGCCGGCGAGCTGGCCGCCGTAGGCGCCGAACGCGTTGCGCACGATGCCGAGGCCGTCGTCCCAGGAGATCTCGGCGGGGGCGAAGGGCAGCGGCGCGGTGAGGTCCCACCACGGCAGCGCGCCGTCGTGCCCGTGGAGCCGGGCCTTGCTGCGCATCCAGTGACGGAAGTCGGGGAGCGAGGCAGTGACGGCGTCGTGCATCGCGTCGAACGTGGCACGGCTGACGCTGTTGGCGAACAGCGACGCGTCGAGTGGCGTGGACCAGCCGCGGCGTCGGTTCACCACGGTGGCCTCGCCCTTCACGCCGTTCATCGCGGCGGCACACGTGGCGGCGATGGTGGGCCACGCGGTCATCTCGGCGTCGTACGCGGCCTTGCGCACCGCGGGGTCGGCGTGGCTGGCGAGCCCCCGCACCGCGGCCATCGGCAAGGAGGGGGCGCTGCCGTCGGGCATGGCGACCGTGGCGGTGAGCTGCGACGTGACGACGTGCTGCAGCTGACCCCACGCACCCGAACCGGTGGACAGCAGTTCTGCGTAGAGCCCTTCTTCCGCCTCGCTCATCTGGTGTTCGGCGCGGTCGGCCAGCTTCTCCAGCGGGCCGAGGTGCTCGGCCACCGCCGGGCTCACCGTGGCCAGTTCGTGCACGCCGAGCGACGCGAGCCATGCGGCGAATCGGGCCACGAGCGGACGCTGTCGGCGGCTGGCCATGTCGAACTCGGCCATCAACGCCTCGGCCCGCTCGTTGTAGCTGTCGGTGCTCGTGGTGGCGTAGAGGTAGGCGTCGAGCAGGTCGGTGTGCTCGCGGAACGCGTTCAGCGCGGCGATGGCCTCGTCCGCCGCCGTGCCGTCGTCGGCCGTGACGGGCCGGGGCTCGGCGGCGCGGATGCCTCGTTCCTCGAACAGGGCTTCCATGCGGGCGGCGTCGGCGGCGGTGCGATCCATCGCATCGGCGAACGAGCGCGAGTCGAACGATTCGTGGAGATCGCTGACGCTCCACCGCGGCAGGGCGTCGGCGGTGGAGGGCGAGTCGAGGGTGGTCACGGAAGCTGCATCCTTGCGGGTCGAACGTAGGCCTGGTCGGTGTGGGCGATCCGGAAACCGAGCGACTCGTAGAGCCGCACGGCAGCGGTGTTTCCGGCATCGACGTAGAGCATGCCCTCCGTCGAACCCATCGCTGTGAGCGAGTGTAACCCGGCGACCGTGAGCGATCGGCCCAGTCCGAGGCCGTGGAAGTCGGGGTGCACGGCGATGACGTAGATCTCCCCGACGAGCGGGTCGCCGACATGCTGGGGCGGGTGGAGCTTCGTCCAGCAGAACGCCGCGAGACGGTCGTCGCGTTCGTGCAGCAGGAACCCGTCGGCCCGGAACCACGGCTCGCGCTCGCGTTGCTGCAGCGTGGCCAGGTCCCAGCCGCCCTGTTCGCCGTGCCATGCGAAGGCGGCGTTGTTGACCTCGAGCCACGCGGCCTCGTCGCTGCCGACCTCGAACGGCCGGGTGGCGACGGCAGCGCCCGGTGCCACGTCGTCGGCGAGGGGGAGCGCGGCGCGCATCTGCAGCAGCGCTCGGCCGGGCACCAACCCCAGCGCGGTGGCGACCGGGGCGACGTCGTCGCCGTCGTGGGTCCACCAGGTGACGTCGGCGTCGGCCGGGAGCTCGGCGAGCAGTGCGGCCAACAGGTCGGCGCGGACCTGGTCGGCGTCGGCATCGACGCCCGACCACACGATGCTGTCGACCACGAACCCCGTGTTGCCCGCCGATGCCTGCGCGTAGCCGACCACGGTGTCGTGCTGTGTGGCCAGTGCGGCCACGAAGCCGCGTCGCGGCCCCTGCGCGAGATCGGCACGGAGGTGGTCGTTCAGCTGTGCACAGTCGTCGGCGTGCGCGTCGAGCAGGAACTGCTCGATGGCGGCTCGGTCGGCAGGACCGACGGCACGCAGGATCCGGACACTGGGCATCCGGGCGAAGGCTACTGCCGGTCGGCGGGCCGACGTGGGCCTAGCCTCGGGGCATGGGCACGCCGAGAACCCCGAAGGGCCGAGCGAAGGTGGTGGCCGAGCGGTTGGCGCTCGAGTACCCGGAGGCGCTGTGCGAGCTCGACCACCGCACGCCGTTCGAGTTGCTGGCCGCCACCATCCTGTCGGCGCAGACCACCGACGTCCGCGTCAACATGGTGACGCCACGGCTGTTCGCCGCCTACCCCGACGCGTACGCGTTGGCGGCCGCCGTGCCGGCCGACGTGGAGGAGATCGTCCGCTCGACCGGGTTCTACCAGTCGAAGGCGCGCAACCTCATCGCGATGGCACAGGCACTGGTCGACCGGTTCGACGGCGAGGTGCCGACGGCGCTCGACGATCTGGTCACGCTCGCGGGCGTGGGCCGCAAGACCGGCAACGTGGTGCGCAGCGTGGCGTTCGGACTGCCCGGGTTGCCCGTGGACACCCACGTCGGGCGGCTGTCGCGCAAGCTCGGGCTGACCCAGGAGGAGGACGCGGTGAAGGTGGAGACGGCGCTGTGCGCGCTGCTGCCCGCCGCGGCGTGGGGCGACTTCAGCCTGCGGGTCATCCTCCACGGGCGCCGGGTCTGCGACGCGAAGAAGCCGCGGTGCGGCGACTGCGTGCTCGAGGACATGTGCCCTTCGTCACAGCTGCCGAGGAAACGTCAAGCAACCGTCAAGTGAACCACCGTCGGGGACGTCACTTGCCCTGTCAATGATCGAGTGTATGATGGCCATTGACCAGGTTCCCGCCACCTGGTTTGACGCGACGCTGGGATCCGCCGCCCGGTGTTGCCGGAAACGGCCCCTTCGGGGGGCCGTTTCTGTTTTTCCTCCTGGCTTCGCGCGTGCAGTGAGCGATCGTGCTCAGTGGGCGGTACTGGCGGTCTTCGCGGCTTTGCGCACCGCGCGCGCAGCATGCCGCAGTGCGCGTTCGGCTTCGACGAGCGCATTGATCATGTCGGCCTGGTCGGTCGATTGGTAGTGCGGCACCAGGTCGCCGATCTGCTCGTGGTAGCGCTCGACGTGGTCGGCGATCACCTGCAGGCTGGCGCTCGGGTTGCTCGGCATGGCGCCAGTCTGGCCGCAATCCACCTGCGTGCGGACACTCCGGCTCGGTAACGTGGCCGCCGTGACCCGAGTACCCGTGCGTGACGACCTCTCGGCGCTCGAGGGGTACCACTCGCCGCAGGTGCACGTCCGCGTGCGCCTCAACACCAACGAGTCGCCCTTCCCGCCGCCGGCCGCCTGGCGCGATGCGTTCGCCGCCGAGCTCTCCCGGGTGGAGTGGCACCGTTACCCCGACCGGTCGGCCACGGCCCTCCGCGAGGGCATCGCCGCGCTGCACGGGGTACGGCCCGACCAGGTCTTCGCCGCCAACGGCAGCAACGAGGTGCTGCAGACCCTGCTGCTCACGTTCGCCGGTCCCGGCCGCACCGTGGCCACGTTCGAGCCGACGTACCAGCTGCACGGCCACATCGCCCACCTCACCGGCGCCACGGTCGCCGAGGGTGAGCGCGCCGCCGACTTCACGCTCGACCTCGCCGAGGTGCGCCGGGTGCTGGCCGAGTCGCAGCCCACGGTCACGTTCCTCTGCTCGCCGAACAACCCGACCGGGCTCGAGGAGCCCGAGGCCAACGTGCGCGAGGTGCTCTCGCTGGTGCCCGGTCTGCTCGTGGTCGACGAGGCGTACGGCCAGTTCGCGAGCTGGTCGGCGATGGGGCTCATCGACGACGAGGTGCCGATGGTGGTCACCCGCACGTTCAGCAAGACCTGGTCGATGGCCGGGTCGCGCCTCGGGTACCTCGTCGGGCCGAGCTGGCTGGTGGCCGAGCTCGACAAGGTGGTGCTGCCGTACCACCTCGACGCGGCGAAGCAGATCGCCGGTCGGCTCGCCCTGCAGTTCGCCGACGAGATGGAGTCGCGTGTGCAGCTGGTGGTGTCCGAGCGTGAGCGGCTGATGGCCGCGATGTCGGCGATGCCCATCGACGTGTTCCCGAGCGGCGCGAACTTCGTGTTGTTCCGCCCGCGCGGCATCGCCGGTCGTGCGGTGTGGCAGGGCCTGCTCGACCACAGCGTGTTGGTGCGCGACTGCTCCGGCTGGCCGCGCCTCGACCACTGCCTGCGCGTCACCATCGGTACCCCCGAGGAGAACGACGAATTCCTCACGGCACTCTCGGAGGTCATGCGATGAGCCGGTCCGCCACCCGCACCCGCGCCACGAAGGAGACGTCGATCGATCTGTCGATCGAGCTCGACGGCAGCGGCACTGCCACCGTGAGCACGGGCATCCCGTTCTACGACCACATGCTCGAGCAGCTCGGCAAGCACGGCGGGTTCGACCTGCGCATCGCCGCCACCGGCGACCTGCACATCGACACCCACCACACGGTCGAGGACGTCGGCATCGCGCTCGGTGAGGCCTTCCGCGACGCGCTCGGCGACAAGGCCGGCGTGCGACGTTTCGCGAGCGGCATGTTCCCGCTCGACGAGGCGCTCGTCGAGGTCGCGCTCGACCTGTCGGGCCGCCCGTTCGTGGTCTGGGACGTGCCGATGCCCGAGGTGCTGCCGCTCGGCAACCCGCCGTTCGACCCGCAGCTCGCCGAGCACGCCATCCACTCGTTCGCCACGTCGGCCGGCATCACGCTGCACGTGCGGCTGTGCCACGGCACCAACGTGCACCACATCATCGAGGCCACGTTCAAGGGGCTGGCGCGCTGCCTGCGCGACGCGGTGCGCGTCGAGGGCTCGTCGGTGCCGTCCACCAAGGGCGTGCTGTGACGGCACCCCTCGTCGCCGTGCTCGACTACGGCATCGGCAACCTGCGGTCAGCGCAGAAGGCGCTCGAGCACGTGGGCGCCGACGCACGCCTCACCGCCGATCCCGCGCTGGTGGCCGACGCCGATGCGGTGGTGCTGCCGGGTGTCGGCGCGTTCGACGCGTGCATGCGCGCCCTGCGCGACGCAGGGCTCGAGCAGGTGTGCCACGACGCCGTCGCCTCCGGCCGTCCGTTCATGGGCATCTGCGTCGGGATGCAGATGCTGTTCTCGGGCAGCGCCGAGGGCGAGGCAGCCGGCCTTGGCATCATCCCCGGTCGCATCGAGTGGATCACCGATCAGCTGCCGCGGCCGCAGATGCAGTGGAACCAGCTGCGCCTGCACACCGCCGACCCGGTGTTCGCCGGGCTCGGTGACGCGCCGTGGGTGTACTTCGTGCACTCGTTGCACGGCGTGCCCGACGATCCGGCGACCGTGGTGGCCAGCTGCGAGTACGGCGGCACGGTGAACGCCGTCTTCCGCTCGGGCAACGTGGTGGCCACCCAGTTCCACCCCGAGAAGTCGGGCACCGCCGGCCTCGCGCTGTTGCGCAACTTCGTCGCCGCTCTGGAGGACCCGTCGTGATCGACCTGTATCCCGCCATCGACCTGCGCGACGGCAAGGTCGTGCGCCTGCTGCAGGGCGACTACGACCAGCAGACCACCTACGGCGACGATCCGGTCGCGGTGGCCGTGTCGTTCGCCGACGCCGGGGCGCGCTGGATCCACGTCGTCGATCTCGACGCGGCGCGCAGCGGCTCGCCCGTGAACCGCCCGGTCGTGGCCGCCATCGCGGCCGCGCTCGCGGGTCGGGCCTCGGTGCAGACCGGCGGGGGAGTGCGCACCGTCGGCGACGCCCAGTCGTTGGCCGACGCAGGGGTCGCCCGAGTGGTGATGGGCTCCGCCGCGGTGAAGGACCCGTCGCTCGTCGCTGCCGCGGCGAAGGTGGTGCCGGTCGCGGTCGGTCTCGACCACCGCGAGGGCGAGGTGGCGGTGCACGGCTGGACCGAGGGGTCGGGCGTGCAGCTCGCCGATGCACTCGGCTGGTTCCCCGACGCGTCGGCGTTCGTCATCACCGACATCGCCCGCGACGGCATGCTCACCGGCCCCGACGTCGACGGCCTCGCCGCGGCGGCGCGTGCCACCACCATCCCGGTCATCGCCAGCGGCGGCGTGTCGTCGTTGGCCGACATCGCGGCGCTGCGTGCCGTGCCCGGCATCGGTGGCGTCATCACCGGCAAGGCCGTGTACGAGGGCCGGTTCACCGTGGCCGAGGCATTGCAGGAGCTGGCGCGATGAGGGCCGCGCGGGTCATTCCCTGCCTCGACGTCACCAACGGTCGCGTCGTGAAGGGCGTGAACTTCGTCGACCTCCGCGACGCCGGCGACCCGGTCGAGCTCGCCGCGCGCTACGACCTGGCGGGCGCCGACGAGTTGGTGTTCCTCGACATCACCGCGTCGTCCGACGGCCGGGCCACCATGGTCGACGTCGTCGAGCGCACCGCCGATCAGGTGTTCATCCCGTTCACCGTCGGCGGCGGCATCCGTGCCGTCACCGATGCGCGCACCATGTTGCGCGCCGGCGCCGACAAGGTCAGCGTCAACACCGCCGCCGTGCAGCGGCCCGAGCTCATCGGCGAGATCGCCGCCGAGTTCGGTGCGCAGTGCTGCGTGTGCGCAATCGACGCCAAGCGCAACGCCGACGGCTCGGGCTACGAGGTGTACCTCCACGGCGGCCGCACGCCCACCGGCATCGATGCGGTGCGCTGGGCGGTCGAGGCCACCCGGCTGGGCGCCGGCGAGATCCTGCTCACGTCGATGGACCGCGACGGCACGAAGGAGGGGTTCGACCTCGGCCTCACGCGTGCGGTCAGCGACGCGGTCGGGGTCCCGGTCATCGCCAGCGGCGGTGTCGGCACGCTGCAGCACCTCGTCGACGGCGTGGTGGAGGGCGGCGCCACCGGCGTGCTGGCGGCCAGCATCTTCCACTTCGGTGAGCACACCATCGCCGAGGCGAAGGCCGTGATGACGGCCGCGGGCGTGACGGTGCGACCGGCATGATCGAGCTCGTCCGCACCCCGTTCACGCTCGTCGACGGCGGCCTCAGCACCGCGCTCGAGGAGCTGGGCGAGCAGCCCCAGGGGCTGCTGTGGACCGCTGCCGCGTTGCTCGACCGGCCCGAGGTCATCACCGCCGCGCACCGCCGCTACGTGGATGCCGGCGCCGACGTGGTCATCACGTCGAGCTACCAGGCCAGCGAACCCGGCTTCGTCGCTGCCGGTCTGTCCGCCGCCGACGCCCGTCGCGTGCTGGCCACCACCACCGAGGTCGCGCGTGGGTCGGGCGCGCCGATGGTGGCGTCGTCGGTCGGCCCGTACGGCGCGTACCTGGCCAACGGCAGCGAGTACCGCGGCGACTACGACACGCCGTGGGACGACATCCGTGCGTTCCACCGTGCGCGGCTCGAGGTGCTGGTCGACTCGGGCCCCGACCTGTTCGCGATCGAGACCATCCCGCTGTTGGCGGAGGCCGAGATCGTGGTCGAGGAGTTGCGGCGCCTCACCGATGCACCGGCGTGGCTCACGTTCTCGTGCGCCGACGCGAGCCGCACGTGCGGCGGCGACCTGTTCGCCGACGCAGCGTCGCGGGTCGCCCCTGCCGTGCAGGCCGTCGGCGTGAACTGCACCGCCCCCGGCTTCGTCGAGCCGCTGCTGCGGTCGGCCACCGTCGACGTGCCGTTCGTGGTGTACCCCAACCACGGCGCCGCCTGGGACGCCGACCACAAGTGCTGGTTCGGGCCGACGGGAGGCGCAGAGCTCCCCGGTCTCGTGCCCGCCTGGCTCGACGCCGGGGCACGCCTCATCGGCGGCTGCTGCGGGGTCGGCACCGAGGGCATCCGCGCCCTGCACGCCCTTCGCTTCGCTTCCTGATGCACGCGCGCCGGGCGGGCGTTATGGTGCCTCACATGGCAAAGATGCAGTACCGACGTCTCGGTCGGAGTGGGTTGCAGGTGTCCGTCCTCTCGTTCGGCAGCTGGGTGTCGTTCGACAACCAGATGAAGGACGACCTCGCCGCCGAGAGCATGCAGACCGCGTTCGACGCGGGCTGCAACTTCTTCGACAACGCCGAGGGCTACGCCGCGGGCGAGAGCGAGGCCATCATGGGCCGCGTCATCCGCCAGCTCGGCTGGAAACGCCACGAGTACGTGCTGAGCACGAAGTTCTACTGGGGCATCCACGGCAACGTGCGCAACATGCGCAACACGCTGAACCGCAAGTACCTGATGCAGGCCATCGACGGTTCGCTCGAGCGCTACGGCCTCGACTTCGTCGACCTCGTCTACTGCCACCGCCCCGACCCCGACACGCCGCTCGAGGAGACCGTGTGGGCCATGAGCGACATGGTCAGCCAGGGCAAGGCGCTCTACTGGGGCACCAGCGAGTGGTCGGCCGACGAGATCCGCGCCGCGTGGCTCATCGCCGATCGCCATCACCTCCACAAGCCGGTGATGGAGCAGCCGCAGTACAACCTGCTCGTACGCGAGCGCGTCGAGAAGGAGTACGCCCGCCTGTACGAGGACATCGGCCTCGGCACCACCATCTGGAGCCCGCTCGCCTCGGGCCTGCTCACCGGCAAGTACAAGGACGGCATCCCCGAGGGCAGCCGTGGCGCACTCGCCGGGTACGAGTTCCTGCAGGACCGGCTCACCGAGCTCACCGCCATCGACAAGGTCGAGCAGTTGCGGCCCATCGCCGACGAGCTCGGCTGCACGCTCGCCCAGCTGGCCATCGCCTGGTGCGCGTACAACCCGAACGTGTCGACCGTCATCACGGGTGCCAGCCGCCCGAGCCAGGTGGTCGAGAACTTCAAGGCGCTCGACGTGCTCGAGGCGCTCACGCCGGAACTCGTCGCCCGCATCGAGGCGGTGTTCGCGTAGCCTCGCAGTGATGCGTACTTCGCTGCAGGAACTCCTCGCCACCGGCCGGCCCTTGCTGGCCGACGGCGCCACCGGCACCAACTACTTCGCGGCCGGTCTGGCCTCGGGCGAGCCGCCCGAGTTCTGGACCGTCGAGCGTCCGGAGGAGGTCACCGGACTCCACCAGAAGTTCGTCGACGCCGGCGCCGACATCATCCTCACCAACACGTTCGGCTGCAACCCGCACCGGTTGAAGCTGCACAAGGCGGAGGCGCGCACGTACGAGCTCGCCAAGGCCGCGGCCGAACTGGCCCGTTCGGTGGCCGATGCCGCGCCGCGTCCCGTGGTGGTGGGCGGCTCGGTGGGCCCGACGGGCGAGCTGTTCGAGCCGCTCGGCGCGCTCACTCACGACGCCGCGGTGGCGTCGTTCGGCGAGGAGATCCGTGGCCTGAAGGACGGCGGTGTCGACGTGGTGTGGATCGAGACCATGTCGGCCCCCGAGGAAGTGCACGCCGCGGCCACCGCGGCCATCGCGCACGACATGCCCTACGTGGTGACCTGCTCGTTCGACACGGCCGGCCGCACCATGATGGGCCTGCTGCCCAACCAGTTGGCGGGCGTGCTCGACGCCGAGCCCGTGGGCCCGCTCGCGCAGGGTGCGAACTGCGGCGTCGGTGCGCCCGACATCCTGGTCACCGTGCTCGAGATGCAGGCCGCCGGTCGCCCGGTGGTGAGCAAGGGCAACTGCGGTGTGCCGCAGTTCCAGGGCACCGAGATCGTCTACTCGGGCACGCCCGAGCTGATGGGTCGCTATGCCGCGCTCGCCGTCGACGCCGGCGCCGCCATCATCGGCGGGTGCTGCGGCACCTCGCCCGAGCACCTCGCCGCGATGCGTGCGTCCATCGACGCGCACACCAAGGGCGAGGCGCCCACCATCGAGCAGATCGTCGAGGCCGTCGGCCCGCTCACCAACTCGGCGCCGAGCGCCGGTGGTGGTGGCGAGCGCCGCACCCGCCGCAACCGCGGCGAGTAACCCTCGCCCGCCGCCTTTGGGTCGGGTCCGTTTCGTGCCATTTCCGACTCACTACGGACCCACGGGTCCGAAGTGAGCCAGGAGTGGCGTGTTGCGGACCCGTGGGTCCGGAACACGCCGTTGCGATCGCAGCGCCGCGCCCGGTCAGGGGGTGGCGAGCCAGGCCTTCAGCACGGCGGCCGACAGGCGCACCTGCTCGGCCGCGCTCGCACCGCTGACCAACGTGAGCACGGTGTAGGTGGCGCCGTTGCTGACGATGTAGAGCGTGGAGTCGGCGCCGAGCAACGCGCCGGGCAGTGCGGGGTCGTCGAACGGGACGGGCGTGCCGAGCGAGGCCTGCAGGTCGGCCCACGCCGCCTGGTCGCCGGCGTCGGTGAGCTTCGCCAGGGTGAGGTACTTCGACTGGTCGTTGAGCCCGGGGAACTGGCACGTGCCGGCACCGGTGACGTAGCCGTCGGCGATCGGCACGCCGACCAACGCCGACAGATCGGCGGCGCTCGGCATGATCGAGCAGTCGGGGATGAACGTGGTGGTGGGCGCGATGGTGGTCGACACCGTGGTGCTGCTCTGGCCGACGGTGCTGCCCGTGATGCCCGACGAGTCGGACGCGTCGCCGTCGCCACCCCCGCTGCACGCGACGGTCAGTGCCACGACGGCACTGAGAGCGAGGATTCGGACCACGAGGGGACGGCGCACAGAGGGTTCCTTTCGGCGGGGAGCACCCAAGTATCGGCGCGTTGGGTGCCCGACGTGAGGGACGGTACCCTGCCGCCCGTGCCCCTCGACGACGAGAAGCTGCCCATCAAGATGCTCAACGACCGGGTGTTGGTGCGCATCCCCGAGAAGGACGGCGAGCGTCGTTCGACCGGCGGCATCCTCATCCCGGCCACGGCGCAGCTGTCGAAGCGCCTCGTGTGGGCCGAGGTGGTGGCGCTCGGCCAGAACGTGCGCTCCGCGGAAGTGGGCGACCGCGTGCTGTTCAGCCCCGAGGACCGCTACGAGGTCGAGGTCGGTGGCACCGACTACATCATGTTGCGCGAGCGCGACATCCACGCCGTCGCCGCGTCGCGCATCGAACAGCACACCGGCCTCTATCTCTGAGGTCGCAGCGGGTCGGTTCTCCTAGCATGGCCACCATGCCCGACGCCGTCGCCATCCACGCCACCGCCGACCAGCTGGCCACCGTGAAGTACGACGCCAACGGCCTCGTGCCGTGCATCGCCCAGGACATCGAGACGCGCACCGTGCTGATGATGGCCTGGATGAACGCCGAGACGTTGCAGATGACGCTCGACGAAGGGCGCATGGTCTACTGGAGCCGCAGCCGGCAGGAGGTGTGGCGCAAGGGCGACACCAGCGGCGACCGCCAGTTCGTGCGCAAGGCGTACTACGACTGCGACGGCGACACATTGCTGTTCCTCGTCGAGCAGGAGGGCAAGGGTGCCTGCCACACCGGCGAGTACTCGTGCTTCTACCGCGCCTTCGGTGACGGCCAGTGAGCCTGCGCATCCGGCCGAGCCGCGACGAGTTCCACGCCCTCGCCGCGGAGCACACCGTCGTGCCCGTGTGGGCCGAGCTGCTCGCCGACCTCGAGACCCCGGTGTCGGCCTACCTGAAGCTGGTGGGCGAGGGCGACGGCTTCCTGCTCGAGTCGGTCGAGCACGGTGAACGGTGGAGCCGGTTCAGCTTCGTCGGTCACGACCCGGTGGCCACGTTCGAGCTGCGGAACGGCACCGTCACCAAGCACGGCCAGCACCTCAGCGCCGACATCCCGTACGACCAGGGCATGCTCGCCGTGCTCGACGCCGTGCTGGCCGCGTACAAGGCGCCCATCATGCCCGACCTTCCCCCGTTGCAGGGTGGCGTGATGGGCTACCTCGGCTACGACGTCGTGCGCGAGGTGGAGCACCTGCCCGACGTGCCGAACGACGACCGCGGCATGCCCGACGCGGTGATGAGCATCATCGGCTCGCTCGCTGCGTTCGACCACTGGCGGCAGCGGATGTACCTCATCGAGAGCGTGCCCGTGCTACACATGGACACCGAAGGCGTCGACCGCGAGTACGAGGCCGCCATCGAGCGCGTGCTCGCCGCGGCGGCGAAGCTCTCGGTGCCGCTGGCCACCCCGGCGGTCGAGCCGCCCGAGCGGGGTGAGGCGCCGCCCGACGTGCGCAGCACGATGGCCGACGGCATGTACCAGCGCGCGGTGGAGGCGGCGAAGGAGCACATCCTCGCCGGCGACATCTTCCAGGTGGTGCTCGCGCAGCGGTACGACATCGATCTGCAGGCCGACCCGTTCGACTTCTACCGCGTGCTGCGGCAGGTGAACCCGAGCCCGTACATGTACTTCCTCCGCCACCCCGACATCACCATCGCCGGCAGTTCGCCCGAGCCGATGGTGCAGGTGCTCGGGCGCAAGGTGGTGAGCCGGCCCATCGCCGGCACGCGCCGCCGGGGACGCACCGAGGACGACGACCGGCGCATGGCGGGGGAGTTGAAGGAGAACCCGAAGGAGGTGGCCGAGCACATCATGCTCGTCGACCTCGCACGCAACGACGTGGGTCGCATCGCCAAGTTCGGCACCGTGAGCGTCGACGAGTTGATGACGCTCGAGAAGTACAGCCACGTCATGCACCTCACCTCGGAGGTGAGCGGTGGGTTGCTCGAGGGCCGCACGCCCATCGACGTGCTGCGCGCCACGTTGCCCGCGGGCACGGTGAGCGGTGCGCCGAAGGTGCGCGCGATGGAGATCATCGACTCGCTCGAACCGGTGAAGCGCGGCCCGTACGCGGGCGTCGTGGGCTACGTCGACTTCAGCGGCAACCTCGACACGGCCATCGCCATCCGCACGATGTTCGTGGGTGCGAACGGTGCGTCGTTCCAGGCCGGCGCCGGCATCGTGGCCGACAGCGTGCCCGACGACGAGGACCTCGAGTGCCGCAACAAGGCCGCCGCGCTCATGGCCGCCGTCCCCGCCGCCCGCCGCATGACCGCCGCCCGCCACCCGCGAACTTGAGTTCGCGCGCCATCCCCGCGAACTCGAGTTCGCGGGTCAGTCGATGAGGCCGCCGATGAGGAGGATGGTGCCGAGGGCGCCGACGCCGAGCATGCCGAGCACGGTGACCGCGGCCAGCGCGGGCACCTTGGTGATGGCCCGCACGCCGATGTAGAGCGCGGGCAGGTCGGTCTTGCGGGTCTCGAGGTCGGTCTGCAGTCCGCTGAAGCTCTTCGCCGACGCAGCGATGGGCTGGCCGGTGTCGTAGTCGATGAGCACCTGCGCCGACGGCGACCGCGACTTCAGGAACGCGCTGATGTCGGCGATGAGCCGCGGGGTGTACTTCGCCGCGCCGTGCACGAGCAGCCAACCGAGAAGCGCGGCGCCGACCGGGATGAGGCAGATGATGCCGCCCAGGACGATCCAGGTGACGCTGCTGTCGAACACCCACATCCCGGTCGCGAACGTGGCGAGGCTGATGAGGGCGGCGACCACCACGAGACCCCCGACCAACGACGCGAGGCGACGCAGCAGCGACTGCACCCCTTCTCCGGCGCGGCGTGCGGTGGTGTCGAGTTGCATGGCAGCAGTGTGCCACTTCCCGGAATCGGTGGCACTCTGGGGGACATGTTCTGGTGCGAGTACCCCCGCGATGTCGTGCAGGTCGTCGGTCCCGACGCCGGCACCTACCTGCAGTCGCAGCTGTCGCAGGACCTGCGGCCGTTGCAGGTGGGGGAGAGCACGTGGTCGTTCGTGCTGCAGCCCACCGGGAAGGTGGAGGTGCTGCTGCGTGTGTGGCGCACGGCCGACGACACGTACGTGCTCGACACCGACGCCGGCTTCGGTGACGCGATGGTGGCGCGCCTCAACCGGTTCAAGATCCGGGTGAAGGCCGACATCGAGCCGCTCGACTGGCGGTGCACCGCGGTGCGTGGCGCGAACGGGGACGGCCTCGTGGCGTGGGGCGGCGGGTTCGACCTGCTCGCCGCGACGCCGCAGCCCCCGGCCGAGGTGCCCGAGGGCGACGCAGGGCAGTTGCTGGCGGCACGCATCGACGCCGCCTGGCCGGCGATGGGCAGCGAGATCGTGCCCGGCGAGACCATCCCCGCCGAGACCGGCATCACCGATGTCGCCGTCAGCTTCACGAAGGGCTGCTACCCGGGGCAGGAACTGGTCGAGCGGATGGACAGCAGGGCTGCCACCGCACCGCGCCAGCTGCGCCGGCTGACCGCTGCCGAGGCCGAGCAGCTGGGCGCCCGCGTCACGAGCAGCGCGGGCGACGCGGTGCTGGCCTACGTGTCGAGGTCGGCGCTCGCCTAGGCGTTGGCCAGCGCGGCAGCGAACTCGGGGTCGTCGCGGTAGGCGTGGAACTCCTTCGCGTTGCCGACGGCGTCGGCCACCAGTTCGGGCGACGACGCGGCGGCGGTGCGCAGCCAGCTGAGTGCGGTGGTGCGGTGGCCGAGCCCAGCAGCCGCACGCGCGACGTGCACGGCGAGCATCGGGACGCGGCTGGTGCCGTAGGCGGCGGCGGCGAAGTGCGCGGCGTCGTCGAACCGGCCGAGGCGCAGCAGCACGCCGGACAGCACGTACGAGCTGTAGGCGCGGCCGGTGGGCATCGGGTTCGGCAGCACGTCGAGCACCTGGCGCAGCGCGTCGTCGGGAGCGGCGTCGGGCGGCCACCAGTTCACGGGCTCGGTGTCGGCCAGGTCGAGCAGCAGCACGTGCAGCGCCGCGTTGCGGTCGCCGGCCTGCAGTTGCTGCCACGCACGGAACCACGGTGACGGCACGGAGCCCTTCGGGAAGTCGACGACGCCGGTGGCCCAGGCGAGCGCCTCGGCCCGGCCGAGGGCCTGCTGGTGGTCGGTCTTGCGCTGCCGGTTCTTCTCGCTGTTCATCGACGCCACGACGGACAGCAACGGGATGAGCGCGAAGAAGATCCAGCGCACGAGCGTCGGTTGGAGCGCCATCGCCACCATCGCGGCGACCGTGATGCCGATGGTGAACCACTGCATGATGCGGTGGGCGCGTGCGGGCGCGACCAGCTCGACCCCGATCTCGGCCAGGTGGCCACCGTCGAACGGCAGGACGGGGATGAGGTTGAGGGCGCCGATGGCGGGTCCGGCCCAGAACACGGCGAGCTGCACCGCGTTGCCCGCCTCGGGGGCCTGGAACCCGCCGCGCACCGCGACGTACGCGATGCCGCCGATGAGGATCTGCACGCCCGGCCCGGCCACCGAGATGAGCGCTCGCTCGCCGCGGGAGAGTGCGCGCGTTGGGGTGTAGGCGGCGTAGCCGGCCATGAAATCGAGCGCGATCTGGGCCTGCGCCCCGGTGTTACGAGCGGCGAACGCGTGGCCCAGCTCGTGGATGAGCGTGAACACCGCGAGGAAGATCGCGAACGGGATGCCGAGGTGGGGTCCCTGTGCCACCACGACGAGCACCATGAACATCCAGAAACCCGGCCGGACGTGCACGGGGAAGCCGAGCAGTTGGAACGACGGACGGCGTTGCGGCACGGGCAAAGCCTAGGGTGAATCTCCTGCAAGACCGGCGGCGGGCCGTACACTTGCACCTCGTGTCATACGTCTACGCCTTCGACCACAAGCACCGCCGTCCCCCGATGGAGTACAAGGACCTCCTGGGTGGCAAGGGTGCGAACCTCGCCGAGATGACCAGCGTGCTGAAGCTGCCGGTTCCCCCGGGCTTCACCATCAGCACCGACGCCTGCCGTGCGTACATGAAGAACGGCTGGCCGGTCGAGCTCGACGAGGAGATCGCCCAGCAGGTGTTCGCACTGGAGAAGAAGATGGGCCGCAAGCTCGGCGACCCGTTCGATCCGCTGCTGGTGTCGGTGCGTTCGGGCGCCAAGTTCTCGATGCCGGGCATGATGGACACCGTCCTCAACCTCGGTCTCAACGACGAGAGCGTGAAGGGCCTCGCCCACGTCACCGACGACGAGCGCTTCGCGTACGACAGCTACCGCCGCTTCATCGCCATGTACGGCCGCATCGTCATGGGCGTCGACGGCGAGCTGTTCGAGCACCCGCTCGAGGCCGCGAAGGCCAAGGCCGGTGTGAAGAGCGACAGCGACCTGTCGGCCAAGGTGCTGAAGGACCTGTGCAAGCAGTACCAGGCCGTGGTGAAGAAGGCCACGAAGAAGCCGTTCCCGCAGAAGCCGCGCGAGCAGCTCCGTGGTGCGGTCGAGGCCGTGTTCGCCAGCTGGAACGGCGCCCGCGCCATCGCCTACCGCGTGCGTGAGCGCATCAGCCACGACCTCGGCACCGCCGTCAACGTGCAGGCCATGGTGTTCGGCAACCGCGACGACAACTCGGGCACCGGCGTGGGCTTCACCCGCAACGCCGCCACCGGCGAGAACAAGCCGTACGGCGACTTCCTCATCAACGCGCAGGGCGAGGACGTGGTGGCGGGCATCCGCAACACCGAAGACCTCGACCACATGAAGCTCCACTTCCCCGAGATCCACAAGGAGCTGCTCGACATCTTCGCCCGCCTGGAGCGTCACTACCAGGACATGTGCGACACCGAGTTCACCATCGAGCAGGGCAAGCTCTGGATGCTGCAGACCCGCGTGGGCAAGCGCACCGGTGCGGCCGCGCTGAAGATGGCCGTCGACATGACCAAGGGCACCGGCAAGGGTGCGCAGCGGTGGAAGATCTCCAAGGAAGAAGCCATCATGCGCGTCACGGGCGAGCACCTCGATCAGGTGCTCCACCCGCAGTTCGCCGGCAAGGGCAAGGTGCTCGCGAAGGGCCTCGCGGCCTCGCCGGGCGCCGCGGTCGGCAAGGTGTACTTCACGGCCGACGACGCCGATGCCGCCGCCGAGCGTGGCGAGAAGGTCATCCTGGTCCGCAACGAGACCAGCCCCGAGGACGTGCACGGCATGATGGTGTCGGAAGGCATCCTCACCGCCCGCGGCGGCCTCGTGTCGCACGCCGCCGTGGTGGCCCGTGGTTGGGGTACGCCCGCCATCGTGGGCGCCGAGGCCGTGAAGATCGACGGCAAGCAGTTCACCGTCGGCGACGTCGTGGTCAAGGAAGGCGACATCATCAGCCTCGACGGCTCCAGCGGCGAAGTGGTGCTGGGCGAGATGAAGCTGGCCGCCGCCGAGCCGCCGGCCGAGTTCAACACCATCCTCAAGTGGGCCGACCAGGTGCGCAAGGGCAAGCTCGCCGTGCGCGCCAACGCCGACACCGGCGAGGACGCCACCAACGCCCGTGCGCTCGGCGCCGAGGGCATCGGTCTGTGCCGCACCGAGCACATGTTCCTCGCCCCCGACCGTCTGCCGGTGGTGCGCGAGATGATCCTCGCCAACACCGACGCCGACGAGGCGAAGGCGCTGGCCGAGCTGGGCCGCGTGCAGCAGATCGACTTCGAGGAGATCCTCGAGGCCATGGACGGCCTGCCCGTCACGGTGCGTCTGCTCGACCCGCCGCTGCACGAGTTCCTGCCGTCGGTGGAGGAGCTGCACATCAAGAAGGCCGTCTCGGGCCTCACCAAGCGTGAGACCGCCGAGCTGAAGGCCGCCGAGGAGTGGGCCGAGCACAACCCGATGATCGGCACCCGCGGTGTCCGTCTCGGTGTCGTGAAGCCGGGCCTCTACTCGATGCAGGTGAAGGCGCTCCTCAAGGCCGCTGCGGCGCTGCGCAAGAAGGGCAAGAACCCCATCGTCGAAGTGATGATCCCGCTCACGGTCACCCGTGAGGAGCTGGGCCTCGCCCGCGGTTGGGTGCAGGCCGAGATCGACGCCGCCACCAAGGGTCTGAAGAACCCGCCGCACGTCACCATCGGCACCATGATCGAGACGCCCCGCGCCGCGCTGCGCGCCGACGAGATCTCCGAGGAGGCCGACTTCTTCAGCTTCGGCACCAACGACCTCACCCAGATGACGTTCGGCTTCAGCCGCGACGACGTCGAGAGCCGCATGATGCCGGCGTACCTCGAGCAGGGCCTGCTGAAGCGCAACCCGTTCGAGACCATCGACCGCGGTGGTGTGGGCGAGCTCGTGAAGATGGGCGCCGCCCGCGGCCGATCGGTGAAGAAGAACCTCAAGCTCGGCGTGTGCGGCGAGCACGGTGGTGATCCCGAGAGCATCCAGCTGTTCTACGAAGCGGGCCTCGACTACGTCAGCTGCAGCCCGTTCCGCGTGCCGATCGCCCGCCTCGCGGCGGCGCAGGCCGTCATCGGCGGCGCCACCAGCTCGACGAAGTGATCCGTCGCTCACCCCACGGGGTGAGCGACAATGGATCCACAACTGAAAGGAAGCACGATGCAGGTGCAGACGCGTCAGGGGCCCGCCTTCGGTGTGGCTCGTCTCACGCTCGGTCCGAACGAGCCCGTGAAGGTGGAGGGCGGCGCCATGATGGCCATGTCGGGAGGGGTCACCCTCGCGGCGAAGGCCGAGGGCGGCATCATGAAGTCGCTGAAACGTGCCGCGCTCGGCGGCGAGAGCTTCTTCGTCAGCACCTACACCGCGCCGCCGGCCGGTGGCTTCGTCGACGTGGCCGCGCGCCTGCCCGGCGACATCAGCACCCACGACGTCGTGCCCGGCAAGGCGCTGTTCATCAGCAAGGGCTCGTGGCTCGCCAACGACGTGAACGTGAACATCGACGCCAAGTGGGGCGGGTTCAAGAACATGTTCGGCAGCGAGGGTGGTTTCATCGTGCGCGCCGAGGGGCACGGCACCGTGGTGTTCGGTTGCTACGGCGCACTCGAGGTCTGGAACCTGCAGCAGGGGCAGAGCCTCACCGTCGACACCGGCCACATGGTGGCCTACGAGGACACGGTCACGATGGGGTTCCGCAAGGCCAGCGGCGGCGGTCTGGTGCAGAGCTGGAAGAGCGGTGAAGGCTTCGTGTTCGAGTTCAGCGGCCCCGGCCGTGTGTGGACCCAGACGCGCAACCCGAACGAGCTGCAGAGCTGGATCATGAGCTTCGTGGGCACGTCGAACTCCGGCACCGGTGGTGCGGGGCTCAACGTCGGCGGACTGTTCACGAGGGACTGA
Source organism: Actinomycetota bacterium (assembly GCA_039796575.1). Taxonomy (GTDB): domain Bacteria; phylum Actinomycetota; class Acidimicrobiia; order Acidimicrobiales; family Ilumatobacteraceae; genus UBA668. The sequence goes on along the minus strand of JBDKJP010000072.1, from coordinate 17,262 downwards.
CCGGTGCTGCTCGCTGCGTCGGAGGACGCGTCCGGATCGTTCGTCCAGCTCGATGTGGGCGCCGGCTGGTGGATCGGCCTGCTCGCACTCATCGCGGTGCTGCTCCTCGTCGACCTGCTCGTCGTGCACAAGGAGGGTCACGAGGTCCACACCCGTGAGGCGGCCATCGAGTCGGCCGTGTGGATCAGCATCGGCCTCGCGTTCGGCCTCGTCGTGTGGTGGGGCTTCGGCGGTGCGGCCGCGGGCGAGTACTACTCGGGCTACCTGATCGAGAAGAGCCTCAGCGTCGACAACGTGTTCGTGTGGGCGCTCATCATGAGCTACTTCCTGGTGCCGCGCCGGTACCAGCACCGGGTGCTGTTCTGGGGCATCTTCGGTGCGCTCATCCTGCGCGCCATCTTCATCTTCGCCGGCATTGCACTCATCGAGAAGTTCGACTGGGTGCTCTACGTGTTCGGCGCCTTCCTGCTGTACACCGCGGTGAAGTTGGTGGTGGGCGGCGACGAGCACGTCGATCCGTCGAACAGCAAGTTCCTGAAGTTGGTGCACAAGGTGGTGCCCCTCACCGACGAGATGGACGGCCAGAAGTTGTTCACGCGCATCGACGGTAAGCGGTTCGCCACGCCGCTGTTCGCGGTGCTGCTGTTGGTGGAGGCCACCGACGTGCTGTTCGCCGTCGACTCGGTGCCGGCGGTGCTCGCGGTGAGCCACGAGCAGTTCATCGTGTTCGCCTCCAACGCGTTCGCCATCCTCGGTCTGCGCGCCCTGTACTTCCTGCTCGCCGACATGCACGCACGCTTCAGCTACCTGCAGGAGGGGTTGGCCATCATCCTCGCCTTCGTCGGCGTGAAGATGCTGATCCACTCGTGGTACCCCATCCCGACGTGGCTGTCGTTGTTGGTCATCGCCATCGTGTTGCTGGCGTCGATCGGCTTCTCGTTGCGTGCGACGCGCGACGCCGACGACCACATCGACATCCCCGAGGACCCGCCGCCGCCGCAGGAGCGCTGACGCCGATCTGCCCTTTCATCGGTGTCGCACCCCGCCGGTAGGGTGCGGATGCAATGGCGATCGAGGAGGAAGACCTGGAGCGGGTGAGGGCATCGTTGGTGCTCTCCGACGTCGTGTCCCAGTACGTCGCCCTCCGCCGTGTCGGCCGCAACCAGGTGGGCCTGTGCCCCTTCCATGCCGAGCGCTCGGGCTCGTTCAACGTGCGCGACGAGACCGGTCGGTACCGCTGCTTCGGCTGTGGTGCAGCGGGCGACGTGTTCAAGTTCGTGCAGGAGATCGAGCACGTCGACTTCGTCACCGCGGTCGAGCAGTTGGCGTCGCGTGCCGGCATCCAGCTGCGCTACACGGGCGAGAACCAGGGCAAGGACCGGCAGCGTCGCAAGCAGCTCGTCGAAGCCATGAGCCGTGCCGTCGAGTGGTACCACCAGCGGCTGCTCACCGGGCCCGACGCACGCGAGGCGCGCGACTACCTGCGGCGCCGTGGGCTGTCGGGCGACACGGCGCGCACGTTCAAGCTCGGCTGGGCTCCCGACGACTGGGATGCCCTGTGCCGCGACCTGAAGCTCCCGGCCGACGTGCTGCGCGACACGGGCCTGGCGTTCACCAACAAGGCCGGCCGCCTGCAGGACTCGTTCCGTGCCCGCGTGATGTTCCCCATCTTCACGGAGAACGGCGAGCCCGTGGCGTTCGGCGGGCGCATCATGCCGGGCAGCCCCGACCCGGCGAAGTACAAGAACTCGTCCGAGACCACCATCTACGCGAAGTCGAAGACGCTGTACGGCCTGCACTGGGCGAAGGGCGACATCGTCAGCGCCGATCAGGTCATCGTGTGCGAGGGCTACACCGACGTGATCGGCTTCCACCGGTCCGGTGTGCGTCGTGCGGTGGCCACCTGTGGCACCGCGCTCACCGAGGACCACGTGCGCCTGTTGAAGCGCTACGCCAGCCAGGTGGTGTTGGCGTTCGACGCCGATGCCGCCGGCCAGGGCGCCGCGCAACGGTTCTACGAGTGGGAGGAGAAGTATCAGGTGCGCGTCAGCGTCGCCCGCTTCCCCGACGGCAAGGACCCGGGCGAGCTCAGCGTCAACGACCCGGATGCCTTGAAGGAGGCCGTCGACCACGCGCTGCCGTTCCTCGGGTTCCGCCTCAACCGGGTGCTCAACAGCCGTCCGTTGCGGTCGCCCGAGGACCGTGCACGCATGGCGCAGGACGCGTTGGCCATCGTCAACGAGCACCCCAACGTCGACGTGCGCAAGCTGTACGCCGGCCAGGTGGCCACGCACGTCGGCCTGCCGGTCAACGATCTGGTGCAGTTGGCGCAGCGCGGCACGCGGGCACCCACGGTGCGCGTGGTGCAGCAGCGTCAGGTCGGTGCGCCGGAGAACGCCGAGTTCGTGTCGGTGGCCATGCTGCTGCAGCGGTGGGACGACATCGCCCCCTGGTTGGTGGAGGACCTGTTCGCGCAGGAGGTGGCCCGGCGCGCGTTCCTGGCCGTCGCCGAGGCGGGCGGCGCCATCGAGAAGGCGCTCGAGCTCGCCGACCCCGAAGCCCGCGAGTTCCTCGAACGCGCGGCGGTCACCGACGTCGACGCCGACCCCGTGCTCGAGGCGCGCAACCTCATTGCGGCCGCAACGCGGCGGCTGCTCGGTCGCCAATCGGGCATCACCGATCCGGCTGTCATGCTGTCGATGCGAGAGGCTCGGCTCGCATTGGAGCTCATCGATCAGCCAGAAGCAGCCGATGGTGCAGCGGAGGCATTGCTAGGGTGGATCCAAGGGGCGAATGAGGAGCGTGGTGAGTAACGACACAGCGGATGCAGCGGCGGAATCGACTCCGTACGAAGGAGTCGACGCGGCCGAGTGGCAGTCGATGGTGGAGCGCGGCTCCGCTGCCGGCGTGCTGCAGGCCGACGACATCGCGCACGTCCTCCGCAAGGTCGAGCTCACCGGCGACGTGCTCCAGGAGGTCGAGTCGCGGCTCGGCGGCCTCGGCATCAGCATCGACAACGAGGTCGACGACCTCACGCCCACCGAGGGCATCGAGCGGCCCGTCGACATCCTCCAGACCTCGTCCGACGACGCCGGTGCCGACGAGCGCCGTCGCCGCCGTCGCCTGCCCAAGTCGTCGCACGACCGTGGCGACATCGGCGGCACGCAGGACACCGTGCGCATGTACCTCAAGGAGATCGGGCGCGTCGACCTGCTCAACGTCGACGAGGAGCGCCGCCTCGCGCAGGCCATCGTCGACGGCAACCTCGCGGTCGCCCGTCTGCACCCCGAGTTCGTCGGCGAGCCGCTCACCGACGCCGACGTGCGCCACCTGCAGCGCCTCATCCGCCGCGGCGAGCAGGCGAAGAGCGAGCTCATCCAGGCCAACCTGCGCCTCGTGGTCAGCATCGCCAAGCGCTACAGCGGCCGTGGCATGCAGTTCCTCGACCTCATCCAGGAGGGCAACCTCGGGTTGATGCGTGCGGTCGACAAGTTCGACCACACGAAGGGCTTCAAGTTCTCCACGTACGCCACGTGGTGGATCCGCCAGGCCATCACGCGCAGCATTGCCGACCAGGCCCGCACCATCCGCATCCCGGTGCACATGGTCGAGAGCATGAACCGCGTGCTGCGCATGCAGCGCCAGATGCACCAGGAGCTCGAGCGTGAGCCCACGCTCGACGAGCTCGCCGACCGGTGCGGCATGCCGCCGGACAAGATCCGCGAGATCCTGCGCATCAGCCAGGACCCGCTGTCGCTCGACTCGCCGGTGGGCGAGGAGGACGACAGCAACCTCGCCGACTTCATCGAGGACCTCACCGCCGACGCGCCGGCCGACATGGCCACGAAGCGCATGCTCACCCAGGCGGTGGAGGAAGCGCTCGGCGAGCTGAGCGACCGCGAGCAGGAGATCGTGCGCATGCGGTTCGGTCTCGACGACGGGCAGGCCCGTACGTTGGAGGACGTAGGCCGCGAGTTCGGGGTCACCCGCGAGCGCATCCGTCAGATCGAGGCGAAGACCCTGGCCAAGTTGCGTCACCCGATGCGCAGCCAGCGTCTCAAGGAGTTCCTCGAAGAGGAGTGACGCGGCGAGCCGCTTGCTATCCTGCGTGTCGCCATTCCGAGATAGCTCAGTTGGCAGAGCAGCTGACTGTTAATCAGCGGGTCGCAGGTTCGAGCCCTGCTCTCGGAGCACAGTGAACGGCCCGCCCCGTGCGGGCCGTTCGTCGTTTTCCGGCCTAGCGTGGCGCCTCGTCGGGGCGGTAGCTCAGTGGTCAGAGCAGGGGACTCATAATCCCTGGGTCGTGGGTTCGATACCCACCCGCCCCACCGACGTCGGGTTTCTGGGCGTCGTGCGTCTCGAATCGCGTTCTGGGTGGTTTCGGTCCCGGCTGGCTCAGGTGGTGGTCGCAACGAGCTGTTCGAATCGTTCCGCTGCAGTATCCCAGTCGAACATCTCTCGCGGGCGCCCGTTGATGATCCCGGCGATCTCGTCCAGCTGTTCCTGGGTGTAGGTCGACAGGTCAACGCCTTTGGGGATGAACCAGCGGACCTTGCCGTTCCAGTGCTCGTTCGAGGGCCGCTGCCAAGGGCTGTGCGGGTCACAGAAATAGACATCGATCCCGGTCGTCTTCGAGAACACCTTGTGCGCGGCCATCTCGGTGCCCTGGTCCCAGGTCAACGAACGCGCCAACACCGCCGGGAGCCGACCCAACGCTTCGCTGATCCTCTCCGCGACATGCTCAGCGTTCTTGCTCTCGAGCTTGATCAACAAACCGAACCGTGATGTCCGCTCGACCAGCGTCGCTGCCGCGCTTGACCCGCCCTTGCCGATGATCAGATCACCTTCCCAATGACCAGGGACCGCCCGATCATCCGCTTCGGGAGGACGATCAGCGATGTTGACCATGTCGACGATCTTGCCGCCTCCCACCCGTGCAGGGTTCCGCGGCAACCGTCGCGGACGCCGCGACTGCAACGCCGCGATCAACTCCTTGCGCAGCTCAGGCCGCGCCTGGACATAGATCGCTTGATAGATCGCTTCGTGCGACACCCACCACTCTTGCTCCCCGGGATGCTCACGGCGTAGTCGACGAGCGATCGCCTCCGGCGACCACTTCTTGCCCAACAACCACTCGACCACCTGGTCCCACAACCACGGCCGCTGCTCCACCCACCCCTGCTTCGGACGCCCCGCTGCCCGATCAGCACGATGCTGCGCCGGCAACGCCCGATACTTTGCCCGCCCACCATTCACCGCGAGCTCCCGACACACCGTGCTCGGGTGCTTCCCGATCCGACCAGCGATCTCGACCTGCGATCGGCCGATCGCGAGACCGACCTCGATCTCCACCCGATCCTCGAGCGTCAACGCGTTCTTCCGAGGCACACGATCACGCAACATCCCGCAACCCTGCTCGGCCCACCGCCGCCGCAACGTGTTCTCCGACACCGAACACGCCGCCACAGCCTCCGACCACGACGCGCCACGAGCCCGAGCAACCAGCCCCGGCCACACATCACCCTGCGCCAACCTCGGCCGCCCAACCACCATCACACACCCCCAACACCAGGAGCCGTTGCGATCACCCCTTGAGCCAGCCCCCGGTTTCCGGGACGGAAACCACCCAGAAGCGCCGACAGCGGCTGCCGCGAGCGGCTGGTGGGGAGCGCTCATCGCGTGCCACGAGCTCCCCGGTCGCGCAACGTTTACGCTCTCGTCCACACACGAAGGAGACTGCCGTGCCGTACGAAGTGGAACACGACGAAGCCGAGTGGCGCCGCAAGCTGGGCGTCGAGGAGTTCATGGTGCTGCGTCAGGCGGCCACCGAGCGGCCGTGGACGGGCGCGCTGCTCGACGAGCACCGTGACGGCCTGTTCCGGTGCAAGGGGTGCGGCAACGAGCTGTTCCGGTCGGGCACGAAGTTCGACTCGGGCTGCGGGTGGCCGAGCTTCTACGAGGCGGTGCGGCCCGAGGCCGTGGAGCTGATCGACGACCACTCGCACGGCATGGTGCGCACCGAGGTGCGGTGCGCGAAGTGCGGCGGGCACCTCGGGCACGTGTTCCCCGACGGGTACGGCACGCCGACGGGCGACCGCTACTGCATGAACTCCCTCGCCCTCGACTTCGAACCCGACGCGTCGGCCTGACCCTTCGTCCTGGCGCCGGGCGCCCCGCGGTACGCTCCGCGGCGGGGAGAGCACGGAGGGAGGGTGCGATGCGCGACGACGCAGCGATCAAGACCTACCGCTACCTGCGCATCGGCATCGTGGGTGTGGTGCTGCTGCTGGGTGTGTCGGTGATGGTGGAGCGGTCGAAGATGGACTGCTGGCAGACCTCGATCAGTGCCTACTACTACACGCCGGTCCGAGCGATCTTCGTCGGTGGGCTGATGGCCATCGGGCTGTGCCTCATCGTCATCAAGGGCAGCACGGTGTGGGAGGACTCGCTCCTCAACGTGGCCGGCATGCTCGCCCCGGTCGTGGCGCTCGCGCCGACCAGCGACGTCGGCAACTGTTGGAGCATCCAGGTGTCGCCGCTGCCGAAGTTCGACGACGGCCAGCTGGCCCCGTGGGTGACGGCGAACATCGACAACAACATCACCGCACTGGTCGTCGCCGGCATCGTCGGGTTGGTGGTGGCGGCCATCATCGCGATGATCGCCACCCGCGACCTGTTCGCGGTGGCGCAGGTCGGTGACGCCGGCATGCGTCGTGGGCTGCTGGCGGCGCTGGTGTTGTTGCTGCTCGGCGGCGCGCTGTTCCTCGCGTGGGACGACTTCGACACCCGTGCGCACGGCTATGCGGCCATCCTGATGTTCGTCGCCCTCGCGGGTGCGGTGGTGGCCAATGCCGTCGAGCACCGTCAGAAGGGCAACGGAATGTGGTTCCGGTGGTACTCGGTCATCGCGGTCGCGATGGTGGTGGGCGGCCTCGCGCTCGGGTTCCTCGGTGGTGACTGGCGGCACCGCGTGCTGGTGCTGGAGATGACCGAGATCGCGCTGTTCGCCGCGTTCTGGTTGGTGCAGACGGCCGAGCACTGGGGAGAGACGGCGGGCAGTCCCGCCGCGTGATCACTCCAGCAGGAAGCCGGCCGGGAACGGGTCGGTGGGGTGTAGGAACTGCTGCGACGTGCCGCTGATCCACGCCCGGCCTGTGATGGTGGGGATCGCCGCGGTGCGGCCTGCCACCTCGGCGGCCTCCACCAGCCGCCCGGTGAAGTACGTGCCGAGCAGCGAGTGGTTCACGAAGTCGCGGTGCAGCGGCAGCAGGCCGCGCTCGTGCAGCTGTGCCATGCGCGCGCTGGTTCCCGTGCCGCAGGGGGAGCGGTCGAAGTAGCCGGGTGCGATGACCATCGCGTGGTGCGACACCTCGGCGGTGGACCCGGGTGCGACGAGCTGCACGTGATGGCAACCGTTGATGCCGGGCTCGAGCGGATGCACCGGGGGAGTGGCGGCGTTCACCGCGTCCATGATGGCCATGCCGGTCGACAACAGCTGCGCGGCGTGCGCCTTGCCGAACGGCACCCCGATCTCGTCGAGCTCGACGATGGCGTAGAAGTTGCCGCCGAACGCCATGTCGTAGCGGACCTCGCCCAACCCGGGCACCTGCACGCGCCCGTCGAGCTCGGTGACGAACGACGCGACGTTGCGGATGGTGACAGCTTCGGCGCGGCCGTCGCGCACCTGCACGTCGGCCACCACCAGACCGGCGGGCGTGTCGAGGCGCACGGTGGTGACGGGTTCACTGACCTCGACCATGCCGGTCTCGACGAGCACGGTGACCACGCCGATGGTGCCGTGGCCGCACATCGGTAGGCAGCCGGTGACCTCGATGTACAGCACACCCCAGTCGGCGTCGGGTCGGGTGGGCGGTTGCAGGATGGCGCCGCTCATCGCCGAGTGGCCGCGCGGCTCGTGCATCAGGAACGTGCGCAGGTCGTCGTTGTTCGCCATGAACCACTGGCGGCGCGCCTCCATCGTGTCGCCGGGGATGGGCGCGACGCCGCCGACCACGACCCGGGTGTTCATGCCCTCGGTGTGCGACTCCACGCAGTGGAGCACTCGACCGCTTCTCATCCGTTCCTCCTCGAATGTGCGAACCGTGCGGGCCCGACGACCGCGTCGTCGACCAGCGGTGTGTCGCCGGTGAGCAACGCGGCGACCGCTTCGCCGGTACCGGGACCGGCGGTGGAGCCGAGCATCCCGTGGCCGGCGGCGACCAGCACCGCGGGTGCGCCCGGCATGCGCCCGATGACGGGCAACCCGTCGGGCGTGGCGGGCCGCAGCCCGGTCCACTGGTGCTGCGGCGCGGTGTCGGCGGGCAGGTCGAGCACCTGTGCGGCGCGGCGGACGAGCTCCTTCGTGCGTCGCTCGCTGATGGCGCGGTGCGACGGTGCCGTGAGCTCGAACCGGCCGGTGATGCGCAGGCCACCGGCGAGCGGGTTGACGGCCAGGCGTTGATCGGTGAGCAGCAGCGGCAGGCGCAGCGACGGCCCATCGGGCAGGGTGACGCTGTTGCCGCGTGCGGGCCGGATGGGCAGGCGTGGGCCGAACGGCGCACAGAGCTCGGGGGTCCACACGCCGGCCGCGACCACGACCTGCTGCGCGTCGACGATGCCCTGATCGGTGATGACGCGCACGTGGCGATCGCCCACCACCTCGATGCGCTCGACGCGTGCGGCCTGGGCGGTGGCGCCGTGCGCTGCGGCCTCGGCCCACACCGTGGCGAGCAGCCCGGCGGGGTCGAAGCGGCCGTCGTCGACCAGTTCCACGCCACCGCGCACCGAGGTGCGGAGCGCAGGCTCGGCGGCGCGCACCTCGTCGGCCGACAGCAGCCGCGCTCGCACGCCCCAGCGCTGGAACAGCGCCACCTCGTGCTCGGCGGCGCGCATCGACGCATCGGACGAACAGACCTGCACCAGACCGGTGCGTGCGGCGTCGAGCGCGGCGCCGCTGTCGACGAGGCGCGCGATCTCGTCGGACGTCAGGTCGAGCAACGTGCGCAACGACGGCACACCGCGCGCGACGTTGGCCTCGGTGGTGGAGCGGGCGAACTTCCACAGCCACGGCACGATGCCGGGCCCGGCGTGGTGCGACACGGCGAACGCCCCGTCGCGGCGGAGCAGGCTGGTCACACCGCTGCGCACCATGCCCGGCGCGGCGAACGGCACCACGTGGCTGGGCACCATGTGCCCGGCGTTGCCGGCCGAGCTGCCCTCGGTGGCGCCGCCCGACTCGACGAGCGTGACCGACAGGCCGCGCCGTGCCGCCGACGACGCAACGGAGCGGCCGACGATGCCGCCGCCGACGACCGCGACGTCGATCGTGGCCATCAGCCGCCCAGTTCGGGGAGGAGGTCGAGCATCAGCCCGCGCAGCGTGAGCGACTCGTCGTCGCCGAGTGCGGTGAGCGGCGGGCGCGGCGGGCCGACCTGCAGGCCCCGCAGTTCGACCGCAGCGCGGCACTTGGCCGTGTAGTGGCCCGACTCCACCCAGGTGAGGATGGCCTCGATGCGGCGCGACTGGGCCCACGCGTCGTCGAGGTCGCCGGCCGTGGCCGCGGCGAGCATCGACGCGTGCTCGGCGGGGAGCGCGTTGGCGAAGCCGGCGATCCAGCAGTCGCCACCTGCCGCGAAGAAGTGCATCGCCAACGCGTCGGCGCCGGCGATGACGGCAATGGCGTCGCCGTAGCGCTCCTGCATCATGCCGATGCGGTCGAGGTCACCGCTGGCCTCCTTGATGCCCACCACGAGCGGATGGTCGGCCAGCCCGTCGAGTGCCTCGGGGCCGAACTGCACACCCGAGCGGGCGGGGTAGTCGTACAGCACGGCGGGCAACGCGGCGGCGTCGACCACGCGGCGGATGTGCCGCGCCAACTCCTGCTGGTCGGGCAGCACGTATGCCGGCCCGCCCACCATCAACCCGTCGGCGCCGCCCTCGGCCGCACCCACCGCCTGCGCCACCGACTCGCGGGTGGCCATGCCGCCGACGCCGACCAGCACGGGCACGCGGCCGGCGGTGGCATCGCGCACGACGCGCAGCATGGCGGCGCGTTCGGTGAGGTCGAGTGCGTACCCCTCGCCGGTGGTGCCGGCGACGACGAAGCCGTTGATACCGTTTGCCAGTTGGTGCTCCACCAACGCGGGCACCGAGTCGAGGTCGAGGTCGCCGTCGGCGGTGAACGGCGTGACGAGCGGCGTGAGGACGCCGGGGAACCTGCTGGGCATGTGCGGGCCTTCGGATCGGAGCGGGCGGACGCGCTCAACGTACTCGCGTGGCGCGGCTGTGGCGTCGCTCGGTGCCGCGCCGGCGCCGCGGCTTCGGCGCGGTCTCGTCGGCCCGCCGCTCGGCACGCACGGCGGCGCCGATGGAGGCGATCGCACGGTCGAAGTCGTGGTCGGCGCGGTCGCGCAGCGTGGTGGCGATCTCCTCGATCGCGTCGTGCACGAGTTGCTGCCAGGCGGCCTTCGCCTCGTCGGCCGTCAGCCCGCTGGCGCGCAGCACGTCGTAGCCGGCGAAGTCGCGTCGGTGCAGCTCGTGCTCAAGGCGCTCGACGGCGTCGGCCGCCTCGAGGTAGATGCGCGAGGCGGTCAGCGTCCGGGCTGCGGCGGAGGTGGTGGTGCGACGGGTGCGACGCTCAGTGGCCTTGTCGACCGCTGCCGGGGGTGAATCGAGACGAAGCGCACACACGTCGATCTTCGCGCCGGAGCCCTACTGTGTCGACTGCTGTGTCGGCAGCGTGTGTCACACCGAGTTGCGGCACTCGTCGGTGAGGTCGTCGAGTTGCCCGAACGGGTCGAACTCCGACATCACCATCGAGAGGTCGTCGACCGCGAGGTGGGTCTCGAACCATCGCACCGTGACGCACTCCGACAGCGCCGGCAGACCGGTGACCTCGATGCGCGACTGCAACAGGTCGGCCCGACCGAAGAACTGCTGGATCGACGCCTCCACGGGCGTGCGTTGGCGCACGTCGGTGCCCGGGTCGCACACGGACAGCAGCAGCGTGTCGCCGTCGCGGCCGACGAGGGCGTCGCTCTCGTCGGGGCGGGCATGGCCCCACGCGTCGAGCCCGCGTTCGATGCGGTCGGCGTCGGTGCGGCTGTCGGCGACGATGCGTGCATCGACGCAGAGGCGGTCGTCGAGCCGGTACGCCACGAACGAGTCGTTGCCCCAGCCGTCGGCGGCCTGCAGCGCCTCGGTGGGCGGCAACCCGCCGGCCATCAGCAGGTACAGCCCGTACGGACCGAGTTGCCGGGTGTACACGAGCTCGGCGTCCTTCGGCACGGGCGGGGCGTCGACCGGCTCGAGCTCGTCGCGGCGTTCGTACTTGCCGGTGGGCAGCATCAACTGGTCGACCGCTGCGGGCACGTCGTCGCGGATCGCGATCTCGAATGCGTCGCGGCGACCCGACTCGTGCAGCGCGAGCACGAAGGCGGGGCCGAGCGCCTGGCCGACGATGCGCAGCGAGCGGAACACCGGGTCGACGTCGTCGGTGGCATCGGCGAAGTTCTCGTTGCGGTCGGCTCGCTGCTCCTCATAACGGTCGTGCTCGTCGAGGGTCAGCTCGTCGAGCCAACGGTCGCGCACCCACAGCGCCTGACCGAGGTCGAGCCCGACCAACACCTGGAAGTCCTGCGCGGTGGGAGCGGCGTCGATGCGCTCGTCGAGGTCGAAGTGCTGCTGGTCGACGATCTCGGTGAGTGCCAGCACGAGATCGGCCTGCGCGTCGAGCATCAACTCGGCGTCGGGCCCGTCGGCCTGCACGAGGATGGTGTCGTCGCCGTCCCACTCGACGAGCGTGTTCGACGCCTCGCGCAGCTGCGCCGAACGGCGGGCCAGTTCGGGCTCGCCGTTCCAGTAGCCGAGCGCCCGGCCGAGTGCTTCGTCGTCGAGCGCGGTGGCGAGGGCCTCCTCGCTCGGCTCCTCCACGGCGTCGTCGAGTCGCTGCTCGAACTCGTCGCGGCCGAGGAACTCGACGTCGATCGGGTCGAGGAAGGGGAGGCCGGTCTCACGCTCGACGAAGTCGGCGAGTGGCTGCACGTTCTCGGGCCACTCCACCGACTGCGCGTCGTCGGCGAACGGTTGCCATGCACGCAACGCCCACGCGCCCGTCACCAGCGCGGTGAGGGCGAGCACCATCGCGACGGCGAACCACGTCCGTCGACGCGGGGTCTGCAGTGCCATGGGTCAGTGGTGGTGGTGCCCGTGGTCGTGATCGTGGTCGTGTGACTGCTCCTCGATCGCGTCGAGGAACGCCTCCACGTCGTCGTCCTCACCACCGACGAGCCAGATGACGACGTCTTCCTCGTTGCCGTCGTCGTCCTCGTCCTGCCAGGGCAGCATGCCCTCGACGCTGTAGCGGTCGACCGTGATGTCGTCCTCGTCGTCGCCGACAGGGGCCACCACGGCCAGCTCGACCTCCGCGTCCGGCGGCTGGTCCTTCAACATGTCGATCAGTTCGCTCACTCGCATGGGCGGAGTGTAGGTCGTCGTCAGTCGTCGCCCAGCCACTCGTCGGCGCGGTCGAGCAGGAACAGGCTGACGTCGCGGCACCGGTCGAGCGTGTCGCAGAACGCCTTGTCGTTCGCGAGGTACACGTCGGCGAGGTCGATGGGGATGCGCGCCACCATGCTGAGGCTGCGCTCGGGCGCGTCGGTGACCGCCGCGAAGCTGTCGATGGCCGACACCTCGACGGGCAGGTCGATGCCGCCGACACCGGCGAGCTCGGTGGCCAGCACCAGCAGGTCGGGCGGCTGCGGCAGCGGCGGCAGGGTCCAGGTGAACAGCAGCGGGAACGTGAACCCGGTGGGCGGATCGTCTTCCGGGTCGGGGAGCTTCAGCACTTCGTCCTCGAAGCCGAGCAGCGCACGCGGGTCGACCTCGAGCGACAGGTGCAGATCGATGGGGCCGTTGCACGCCTCCTCGGGGTGCAGGTCCACCTCCCACAGTTGGCGGAGCGAATACGTCTCCACGAAGTGCCGCTCGTCGTGCACGTGGAAGCCATGATCGACCGCGTGCCCCTTCAGATCGGCGACGAACCCGGCGACATCGATGACGGCCACGAGGGGGCAGGCTACCGTGCAGCCCCGATGATGCCGGACCGACTTCGCCTGTTGCACGACGTCGCCGACGCCGTGGCCGCGGCGTTCGCCGGCGTGCGCGACCTCGGCCCGTCGGGCAACCGCGACGGGCAGTACACCCTCGACGTGGTGGCCAACGACGCCGCGCTGCCGCTGCTGCGCGCTGCGGGCATGGGCGTGCTCTCGGAGGAGAGCGAGCCCGAGGCCGGCACCAACGGCGAGGTCGTGGTGATCGATCCCATCGACGGCAGCACCAACGCGAGTCGCGGCCTGCCCTGGTACGCGACGGCGATGTGCGTCGTGGACGCCGACGGGCCGTCGGTCGCGCTGGTGGTGAACCAGGCGAGCGGTGACCGCTTCTGGGCCACGCGTGGGGGAGGAGCGTTCCGCAACGGCATCCGCATCGCGCCCACCGCGTGCACCGACGTGAGCGACTCCATCGTCGCCCTCAACGCCATCCCGCCGCATCCGCTCGGCTACCGCCAGAGCCGCGTCTACGGCGCTGTGGCACTCGACCTGTGCATGGTCGCGTGCGGTGTGCTCGACGGCTACGTGGACTGCGACGACCGCAGCGCCGACGGCGCGCACGGCGTCTGGGACTACCTCGCGAGCACGCTCATCTGTCGTGAGGCCGGTGCGTCGGTGGTCGACCTGCAGGGCCGCGACCTCGTGACGCTGCGCCACGACGACCGCCGCACGCCGGTGGCTGCGGCCACGCCGGCGCTGCTCGACCAACTCCTTGCCGCCCGCCGCGGCTCGGGGGCCGCCGGATAGGCTCGGCACCCCGTTCTCGGGGCGTATAGCTCAGTTGGTAGAGCACTGCCCTTACAAGGCAATGGTCGGGGGTTCGAGTCCCTCTGCGCCCACCGATTCCGAATCCGACTATTCTCTCAATTGACAGTGAACGGGCCGTTGGGGGCCTCGGACCGAATGGGAGTGGACATGACCGGCAGCATCCTCGTCCATGAGGGCAACTTCGCACGCGCGGAGACGGATCGGATGATGTCGTCGTTCGTGGCGCTCGCCGGTGGCGTGAACAAGACGAGCCACATCCTCGTGCCCACCCCGCTCGACGCGCAGACCGTCATCCGCATGAACCGCGACACGCTCTACAGCTTCGTGGTCATCGACCTCGCCGAGGGTGCCACACTGCACCTGCCCGACGCGGGCGATCGCTACATGTCGGTGATGATGGTCAACCAGGACCACTACATCAACCACGTGTTCCACACGCCCGGCGATCACCAGCTCTCGATGGCCGACTTCGACACCCGCTACGTGGTGGCTGCGATGCGAGTGCTCGCCGACCCGGAGGACCCGGCCGACGTCGCCATCGCCAACGAGGTGCAGCGCGGGCTGTCCGTGACCGCCGGTTCGTCGGAACCGTTCGTGGCTCCGGATTGGGACACCGAATCGCTCGACGCCACCCGCAACGCGCTGCTCGAACGCGCCCGTCACTTCTCCGGTTTCACCCGCGCGTTCGGCCGTCGTGAGGACGTCGACGCGGAGAAGCACCTCCTCGGGTCCGCCGCCGGTTGGGGCGGGTTGCCCGAGAGCGAAGCCATGTACATCAACGTCGACCACGCGCTGCCGGTCGGCGAGTACCGCCTCGTCGTCGGCGACGTGCCGGTCGACGCGTTCTGGTCGATCTCGCTCTACAACGCGGGCGGGTTCTTCGAGAAGGTCGGCAACGCCGCCGTCAGCGTCAACTCCGTCACCGCCGACCGCGAGGCCGACGGTTCGGTGGTCATCCACTTCGGTGGCCCCGAGGACGGTCGGTCGAACCAGATCGGCATCATGGAGGGCTGGAACTACATCGTCCGCCTGTACCGCCCGCACCCCGAGGTGGTCGACGGCTCGTGGGCGTTCCCCGAGCCCGAAGCGATCGGCTGAGGTTCAGCCCGCCGCGTCGACGCGGTCCAACTGTTCGAGCGTCGCGTCGATGATCTGCTGCTGCGCGTCGTCTCGCTCGATGGTGGCCGTGCCGTCGCCGCTCTGCGACCCGTAGTCGCCGAAGAAGGCATGGATGCCGCCCTCGACGGCCACGAAGTGGCTGTCGAGGGGCAGCATCTCCTTCGACTGCTCGATGTCGTCGACCGTGGCCAACTGGTCCTCGGTGCCGTACACCGAGGTCACGTCGAGACCGGTGAATCCCTCCGAGCCCGACGTGCCGGGTGCCGGGTATGCCGCCCACAGCAGCAGGCCTACCAGCTCGTCGCGGGTGTTCATCGCGTAGCTCGCCGCCATCGCGCCACCGAGCGAGTGGCCGCCCACGATCCACCGGTCGATGCCGTCGTCGTCACCGTTCACGCTGTCGGCGGCGTCGATGCCGAACACCGCCAGGTTGTACGGGAACTTCACCACGACCACCGTGTAGCCCGCCTCGGCCAGCGGCAACAGCAGCCGGCTGTAGGCGCGCGGGTCGACCTTCGCGCCCGGGTAGAAGACCAGACCCGTTCCCTTCGGGTCGTCGGGGTCGAAGCGGATTCGCGTCATCGACTCGTCGACCGAAACACCCTGCACCGACCCGGTGGCGTCGACCGCGACGTCGTCGGCGGTGAGCGGTCGGAGGTACATCAGGCCGAGCACGGTGACGAGCGTGCCGAGCACCAGCGCGGCCCGTGGCAGCCACAGCCGCAGCGGCCGCAGCGTGGTCGGTGTCGGCGTGCGCCGCGACCACCAGATCATCCCGCCCGAGATGCCGACGACGAGCAGCAGCGTGCTCCAGTACGCCGGATGGGAGGCCCAGATGCCGCCCCACGACGTGAGGAGGCACAGCGCCACGGTGAGGAGTGCGACGGTGGCCGAGATGAGCGGCCAGCGGCGTGCGGTCCTGCGTGGGCGTTCGGGCAGTGTCTCGTCCGTCATGCGGGGCAGCGTAGGGGAGTGCGGTGTCGAAGGCGGCGGACGGAACCGTCATCCGCCGTTCACAGCAGCCGTCGTACCCTGCCGGTGTGACCGACATGCTCGAGCTCGCCGCCCATCTGCCCGAGGTGCACGTCGCCGCCGGTGACGTGGTGGTGGACGAGGGCGGCACCGGCGTCGGCCTGTGGGTGCTCGTGCGCGGCGGGCTGGAGGTGCGCAAGGGCGACGTCGTGGTGAACACCATCACGCTGCCGGGTGCGCTGGTGGGGGAGATGTCGTCGCTGCTCGGGACGAGGCATTCGGCCACCGTCGTGGCCCGCGAGGCGACAGTGCTGCGCCACGCCGTCGACGGGCCGGCGTTCCTGGACAGCGATCCGGCCGTGCTGCGGTTGGTGGCACAGGGGCTGGCGGAACGCCTCGCGTTCGTCACCACGTACCTCGCCGACCTGCGCCACCAGTACGGCGACGCACCGGGGCTGACCATGGTGGGTGAGGTACTGGCCGAGCTCGCCCACCGGCAAGCGCCCGCCGCCCGCCCCGGCTCACGGCGCGACCCCGACCCCGAGTACTGACCGGGCTCTTCCGCCGGTTCTGGGCATGCCCAGAACCACCCCGGGGTCCTTCTGGGCATGCCCAGAAGGACGAGTGGTTGACGCGGCCACGTCGGGCGGGCACGCTGCTCGGGTGCGTGGAGACGTGTCGGCGGAGGGGTCGGATTCGACGGATCGAGTCGAGATCCGAGAGCAAGCATGGGTGCTGCACCACAATCGAGTGGTCGTCCGCGCGGCACTCGTCGTCATGGTCGTGTGGTGCGTCGGGGTCATCGTCGCAGGCGAGTGGTGGTTCTTGCTGGGCGGTGCTGCCGCTCTCGGGATGATGGCTGTGCTGCTCTCGGCGAACGACGCATGGTTGATCGCCGATGGTGACGACTTGACGGTCAAGAACGGGTGGAGGACGCACCGCCTGAAGCGGGCTCAGGTCTCGGTCATCAGCGTGCGGGAGCGGCGTGGCATCAGCCCCGGCAGGATCGAGGTGCGGTTGCGGGACGGAACGTCCGTGGAGGTGATGGTCGCGGATCCCTCCGGCTACGGGTTCTCGCCGGGGCGTGACGACCTGCCGGACCTCGAACTTCGACTTCGCCGTTGGCTCGCCAACGCCTAGATGTGACGACCAGGGAGGTTGTCCCTGGCGGGGTGGTGTTGGTGGTCCGCGGTTGAGGTGAGCCCTCCTTGCGAGGCTGTGGGTCTCTCACAACTCACACCGCACAAGGAGAAGCTCGTGTCCAACGTTAGGACGCAACACCCGAACGCGCCGT
>JBDKJP010000071.1:0-3201 GCA_039796575.1 Actinomycetota bacterium | reverse complement strand
GAATTCATGCTCCGATCCCGTGCGATCGCAAACGAACGGCCATAGCGTCGTTCTTCTCCCCCCGTCATCGATCGAACGGACTCCCCCATGATCGCTCGCATCGGACGCTGGTGCTATCGGCACCGTCGCGCCACCCTGCTCACCTGGATCGTCGTGCTGCTCGGAGTGGGCGCGCTCGGCAACTCCATCATCGGCTCCGACTTCTCCAGCAAGATGGAGATCCCCGCCTCAGAGAGCGCGTCGGGCTTCGACGTCATCACCGAGTACTTCCCGCAGCAGGGGGCGAGCGGTCGCAGCGGCTCCATCGTGTTCAAGGCCGAGCAAGGGGTCGACGATCCCGAGGTGCAGGCCGCGATGACCGCGCTGTTCGACGAGGTCGGTACCATCGAGGGCGTCACGGTCATCAGCCCGTACGGCATCACCGGCGTGCGCCAGATCAACCAGGACGGCACCATCGCCTACGCCACCGTGAACCTCGACCCGGCGCTGGGTCAGCAGGGCATGGGCGACGTCGGCACGCAGATCGGCGAACTGCTGCCCACCGTCGACGGCCTCACCGTCGAGGTCGGCGGCCAGATGCTCGCCAAGTTCGAACCGCCGGAGTCGGAGCTCATCGGCCTCGGCTTCGCCGTCATCGTGCTCATCCTGTCGTTCGGTTCGGTGCTCGCGATGGGCCTGCCCATCGGCATCGCGCTGTTCGGTGTCGGCGTCGGCTCCAGCCTCGTCGCGCTGTTCAGCAACGTGTTCTCGGTGCCCGACTTCGCCACCACGCTCGGCGCAATGCTCGGCCTCGCGGTCGGCATCGACTACGCGCTGTTCATCGTCACCCGCTACCGAGAGAACCTCCGCACGGGGATGTCGTTCGAGGAGGCCGCCGTCGGCGCCATGGACACGGCCGGCCGCGCCGTCGTGTTCGCCGGCATGACCGTGGTCGTGTCGCTGCTCGGCATGCTGCTCATCGGTCTGCAGTTCGTGTCGGGCCTCGGCATCGGCGCCGCCACCACTGTCGCCGTCACGATGGTGGCCTCCATCACGCTGCTGCCCGCGCTCATCGGCTTCGCCCAGCACCGCGTCGAGGTCACCCGCTGGCGCGGCATCATCGCCGCCGGCTTCCTGGCCGTGGCGCTGTTCGGCGCCGGCCTCTCGATCTCGCCGCTGCTCGTCGGTCTGCCGCTCGCCGCGGTCACCCTCATCGCCGGCCTGTTCTGGGCACCGCTCAAGAAGGAACTGCCCGAGCGCGAGCACAAGCCGCTGCACCTCACCATGCCGTACCGGTGGAGCCGCGTCGTGCAGCACCACCCGTGGCGTTCCCTCGCGGGCGGCACGCTCATCCTGCTGCTGCTCGCCGCCCCGGTGCTGTCGCTGCGCCTCGGTTTCTCCGACGAGGGCAACTTCCCCGAGAACACCACCACGCGTCGCGCCTACGACATGCTGTCGGAGGGCTTCGGTCCGGGCTTCAACGGTCCGCTCATCGCGGCCATCGAGATCACCGACCCGGCCGACGCCGCCGCGCTGCCGGCACTCGCCGAGGCCATCGCCGGCACCGAGGGCGTGCAGTTCGCATCGCCGCCGTTCCCCAACGGCACCACGCCGCCCGAGGCCGCGCTCATCCAGATCATCCCCGCCAGCGCTCCGCAGGACGAAGCCACCTCCGACCTGATCGACCGGTTGCGCAACGACGTCGTGCCCACCGCCACCGAGGGCACGAACCTGGCCGTCTACATCACCGGCTCCACCGCCGCGTCGATGGACTTCACGAGCTACCTGTCCGAGCGCCTCATCATGTTCATCGGCGTGGTGCTGCTGCTGTCGTTCCTGTTGCTGATGATGGTGTTCCGTTCGGTGCTCGTGCCGCTGAAGGCCGTCATCATGAACGTCCTCTCCATCGGCGCCGCGTACGGCGTGGTCGTCGCGATCTTCCAGTGGGGTTGGCTGAGCTCGCTGTTCGGCGTCGGCCCGGCACCCATCGAGCCGTTCGTGCCGATGATGATGTTCGCCATCGTGTTCGGACTGTCGATGGACTACGAGGTGTTCCTCCTCTCCCGCGTGAAGGAGGAGTACGACCGAACCGGCGACGCGAAGGGCTCCGTGGCCGACGGCCTCGCCGCCACCGCACGCGTCATCACTGCCGCCGCCGCCATCATGATCGTGGTGTTCGGTGCCTTCCTGCTGGAAGACACCCGCGTCATCAAGCTGTTCGGTCTCGGCCTGTCCGTGGCCGTGCTGCTCGACGCCACGCTCGTCCGCATGCTGCTCGTGCCCGCCACGATGGAGCTGCTCGGCGACAAGAACTGGTGGCTGCCGAAGTGGCTCGACCGCATCCTGCCGCGGCTCAACGTGGAGGGCCCCGCCCATCACGTCGCCGCCGAGGCACCGGCCGTCGAGGCCGGCACCACCGACGACGACCCCGCGCTCTCCGGCAGTCGCTGACACACCCGCTACGTTCGGCCACATGGCCGCAGTGAAAGGACCGGGCGTCCACTCCTCACCGGGTGACGTCGCCGTGGAACCCGCGCGTCGTCGTGTGCGCGTGTACGTGGACGACGTGTGCGTCGGCGACAGCGACGCCGCGCTCACGCTGTTCGAGCACGGGTTCACGCCGCGCTGGTACCTGCCGCTCGGCGACGTGCGCGCCGATCTGCTGGTGCCGAACGGCAGGGTCACCGACACGCTCGGGCGCGGGCCGGCGCACTGGCACGACCTGCACCTCCCTCATCGCGCCGTCCCCGACGCCGTCTGGACGCATCCTGCGACGCCGGCCGCCTGCCCGCCACTGGCGGGGTACGTGTCGTTCGAGTGGAACCTGATGACCCGCTGGCTGGAGGAGGACGACGAGATCATCGTCCACCCTCGCGACCCGTACACGAGGGTCGACGTGTTGCGGTCGTCCCGCCATGTCGTGGTCTCGTTGCACGGCACCGTGCTGGCCGACTCCACCCGTCCGCTCCTGTTGCTCGAGACCGGCGCGCCGACGCGGTACTACCTACCGGCGGACGACGTCGACGCGTCCGCACTGCTGCCCAGCGACTCGTTCACGTGGTGCCCCTACAAGGGCCGCGCCACCTACCGACACGTGCGGCTCGGCGACACCGTGCACCGCGACCTGTTCTGGACGTACGAGGAGCCGCTGCGCGACGTCGATCGCATCGCCGGCCACCTGTGCCCGTTCAACGAGTTCCTCGACATCACCGTCGACGGCAC
>JBDKJP010000070.1:0-7170 GCA_039796575.1 Actinomycetota bacterium | reverse complement strand
ACACCGACCGCTGCGCCGAGCATCGCCACGCCCAACTCGCCCTCGTCGTCACCATCCTGATCACGGCCAAACTCATCGACCACGCCAAGAACACACCTATCCACTGAACCTCTAAGTTCGCGGACTGCCCCGCGAACTTGAGTTCGCGGGGTGGGCGGTCAGGAGCCGGGGAGTTCGGCAGCAAGGGGGATGGGGCGTGGACAATTCCGTCACACCCCGTGACGACACTGTCAGGCATGGGTTCGGCGGGTGACGCGGAGTGTGTGACACGGGCGGTGGTGTTCACCGTCGATGTGTCGTCTGCGCAGGATCGGATGTTGCGCAACTACTGCGGTGCAGCCCGCTACGCGTACAACTGGGCCCGCCGGACGATCGTCGAGAACCTCGAGGTGCGTGCCACCGAACGGCAGGCCGGAGTCGTCGAGGCGGCGTTGACGCCGGCGCTGTCATGGTCGCCGTACTCGTTGCGCAAGCAGTTCAACCAGGTGAAGGCCGACGTGGCGCCATGGGCGGGCGAGGTGGCCAAGCACTGCTTCGACACCGGCATCTCGCAGGCCGCGGTGGCGTTCAAGAACTGGTCGAGGTCACGCAACGGTGAACGTGCCGGGGCGCGGGTCGGGTTCCCGTCGTTCAAGTCGCGCAAGACCGCGAAGCTGTCGGTGTCGTTCGTCGAGCTGAACCACCAGCTCTCGTGGTTCCATCCGTCACGGCACGCCGTGCGACTCATGTTGCCGCAGACGCTGTTGCAGTCGAAGGACCAGCATGTCCGGGCCAAGATGCAGCAGCTCGTCTGGATGCACACCGTCGAGTCGACACGGCGCCTGTACCGGCTGGTCGAAGACGGCCGGGCCACGATCCAGAAGGTCACGATCTCGCACACCGGCGGGCGATGGCAGGCGTCGTTCCTCGTCCGCTATCAAGTCGGCGCACGGCCGACCAAGCGCGGGCATGCCCGGATCGGGGGCGCGGTCGGCGTCGACCTTGGTGTCACGCATCTGGCGACCCTGTCACGGCCGGTTCCCCATGTCACTGACGCTGACGGCCATGTCTCGAACCCGCGACCACTCGCACGCCAGCTCGAACGGCTGAAGGGCCTCGACCGGCGCATCGCCCGGTGCAGCGCTGGGTCGACGAACAGGGCCAAGCTGATCCGCCGACGGGCCCGCCTGCACGGCCGGATCGCCAAGACCCGGGCGAGCGCGCATCATCAGCTCGCGAACGATCTCGCAGCCAGGTTCGATCTCGTCGGCATCGAAGACCTCAACGTGAAAGGTATGACCCACAACCGGCCACTTGCCCGCGCCCTCGCCGACGCCGGGTTGGGTCAGCTGGTCGAGATCGTCACCACCGAATGCACCGAACGCGGCACACCCGTGATCAAGGTCGGTCGGTGGTTTCCGTCGTCGAAGACCTGTTCGTCCTGTGGGACGGTGACAGCCAAGCTGTCCCTCAGCCAACGAACCTTCGGCTGCACCCACTGCGGCGCTCACATCGACCGTGATGTGAACGCCGCAGCCAACATCGAGCGCGAGGCCGTCAGGCTCCGCGCTCAACAGCAAGCCGACCTCGTGTCGGGTGTCGCCGGGCTACGACCGGAGACTCGAAACGCTGCGCGGAGGACACGCAAGACCGAACCGGCCACGGCCGGGACGGCAGTGTCTGTTGATGCCAGAACCAGGCAGCCACACACCCGTGTGGCCTGAGACCTGGACGGGCCGCCGGCAACGGCGACCAGTACGGACAGTGAGAGCTTGACGAACGGAATAATCCACAGTCAGCACCCCTTGCTGCCGAACCTAGGAGCCGGTGTGGAGCAGGACGCCCAAGAACATCGCCAGCAGTGAGGTGAGCGCGCCTAGCGCGCCACCCACTGCCAGCGCGGCCTTGCTCTTGCCGACGGTGTGCACGGCGGCGAACACGCCGGACAGGATGGCCACGGCGATCTTCAGCAGCACGGTGGCCTGGTAGGCGGCGCTCGCCTCGGTGATGTCGACGGCCATCAGGCTCCACATCCCGGTCAGCACCGTGAGCCCGAACGCCGGCCACGCCACACGCGAGAACGCCTGCGCCAGGGTGGTGGTGGCCTGCGGGTGGGCCCGGCGCAGCGCGGGCACCACACCGGCGAGGGTGAGCTGGCCGCCCACCCACACCGAGGCGAACAGGACGTGCAGGAAGATGCGGATGGTGTCGGCCGAGGGCGAGAGCATGCGCCGAGGTTAGGAAGCGCGGAGGGTCGCGAGCACATCGCTGGCCGCGAGGCCGCGGTCGTCGAACGACGACGACGCCTCGGCGGGGCCGCCGAGCAGCGCCGCGGCGGCCAGACCGACCGCGCTCTGCAGCTCGCGGATGTTGCGCGGGGGAGGGAAGTACTCGTCCTCCTCGGTGACCCGCACGGTCTCCACGCCGCCGACAGGAGCGAGGAAGGCGATGATGGCCTCGACCAGCTCCTCGGGGGCCGACGCGCCGGCGGTGACGCCGACCGTGCCGCACAGGTCGTGCGGCAGCTCGTCGACGCTGTTCACCCGGAACACCTTCGGGCAGCCGGCCTCGACGGCCAGCTTCTCGAGCGCTCGCGTGTTCGACGAGTTCGACGACCCGATGACCACGATGGCGTCGCACCGCGGCGCCATGGCCATGAGCGCCGACTGGCGGTTGGTGGTGGCGAAGCACAGGTCGCTGCGGCCGGGCGACCACGTGTCGGGGAAGCGGTCGCGCACGGCGACGGCCACGTCGCTCCAGTCGCGGTGCGACAGCGTGGTCTGCGCGAGCAGCGCGACCGGTTCGTCGAACTGGGGGAGTGCCGCAACTTCGGCCACGCTCTCGACGCGGCTGATGGCGTGCGGGGCGACGGCCATGGTGCCGACGGCCTCCTCGTGCCCTTCGTGGCCGACGTACACGATGCGGTACCCCTTGCCGGCCCGCACCTTCACCTCGTGGTGCACCTTGGTGACCAGTGGGCACACGGAGTCGACCACGTACGAGCCGCGAGCGCGGGCGGCGGCCACGACCTCGGGGGCCGAACCGTGCGCCGACAGCATGATGGGTCGCCCCTCGGGCACCTCGGCGATGTCGTCGACGAACACCACGCCCTGCGCCTCGAACCGCTGCACGACGATCTTGTTGTGCACGATCTCGTGGTAGCAGTACACGGGCGGCTCGAAGCTGCGCACCATCCAGGCGAGGGCCTTGATGGCCATCTCGACGCCGGCACAGAAGCCTCGGGGCTCGGCGAGCAGCACGTGGTCGACGGTCACGCAGGGCAGGCTAGCGGCGGGGCAGGTGGGCCCGCCGGTAGCCTGGGTGCCCATGTCATCGCCCACCGTCGTCGCCATCGCGCCCGAGTCCGCCGCCCAGCGCGCCGGCCTCGCCGTCGGCGACGTCGTGCTGTCGGTGAACGGTACCGTTCCCCGCGACATCATCGAGTGGCGCTACGCCGCCGACGACGCCGAGGTGTCGCTCGAAGTGCTGCGTGGTGGGCTCGAGCTCACCATCGAGGTCGACAAGCGCGCCGGTGAGCCGCTCGGTGCCGAGGTGTCCAGCGCCGTGTTCGACCGGGTGCGCACGTGCGACAACCACTGCGAGTTCTGCTTCATCTACCAGTTGCCGAAGGATCTGCGCCGCAGCCTCTACCTGAAGGACGACGACTACCGCCTGTCGTTCCTGTACGGCAACTTCACCACGCTCACCCGTTTCACCGAGGCCGACCTCGAGCGGGTGGTCACCGAGCGCCTGTCGCCGCTCAACGTCAGCATCCACGCCACCGACCCCGAGGTGCGCAACCGCATGCTGAAGAACCCGCGTGGCGGCATGAGCCTGCGGTGGCTGCGGGCGCTGCTCGATCACGGCATCACCGTGCGGGGTCAGATCGTGCTGTGCCCGGGTGTGAACGACGGCGTGGTGTTCGAACGCACCATGGCCGGCGTGCTCGACGAGTACCCCGAGCTCGAGTCGGTCGCCGTGGTGCCGCTCGGCCTGAGCAAGTTCAACACCGAGGTCGCGATGCGCCTCCACACCGCCGCCGAGGCGCGGGCCATGATCGACGCCATCCACGACTGGCAGGACGTGTTCCTCCGCGTGCTCGGCAAGCGCATGGTGTTCGCCGCCGACGAGTACTACCTGATGGCCGAGCTGCCGTTCCCGGATGCCGAGTCGTACGAGGGCTTCCACATGCACGAGGACGGCATCGGCATGGCCCGCACGTTCGAGCTCGAGTTCCGTGGCGAAGCTGCGGCACCCACCGGCGTGCAGAGCGGCTTCTTCGCCTGGGTCGACGGCGCGCCTGCAGCCGGTTACCGCGCCCCTCGCAACCCTGCCGGCGACACCGGCCTGCGCGGCCCTGCGCCGGCGGTCGAGGTCGAGGTGCAGCTCACGGCCCGCCGCGATGCGCCGATCGGCATCCTCACCGGGGAGTACGGCGCCCGTGTCATCGGCCCGCTCGTGGCGTCGCTCGGCCGCGACGACATCCGCATCCTGCCGGTGCGCAACGAGTTCTTCGGCGGCAACACCTCGGTCACCGGGCTGATGGTGGGCGACGACATCGCCCGTGTGCTCGCCGACCAGCCTGCCGGGCACCGCTACCTGCTGCCCGACGTGTGCCTCAGCGAAGGCCGTTTCCTCGACGGCACGACCATCGAGTCGTTGCCCCGCCCTGTCGAAGTGGTGCCCACCGATGGCATCGCCCTGCGTCGCGCACTCGGTGCGCCAATCCTGGAGTCCGTGTCATGAGCCTTCCCACCGTGGTCGTCGTCGGCCGCCCCAACGTCGGCAAGAGCACGCTCTTCAACCGCATCATCGGCGAGCAGGCCGCCATCGTCGAGAACCGACCCGGCGTCACCCGGGACCGCAAGGAGCTCGAGGCCGAATGGCTCGGCACCAAGTTCCTGCTGGTCGACACCGGCGGTTGGTTGCCCGGCGGCACCGAGCTCGACGAGAAGGTCAGCCGTCAGGTCGAGGCCGCGGTGAAGGAGGCCGACGTCGTGCTGTTCGTGGTCGACGCCTCGGTGGGCCTCACCGACGACGACCAGTCGGTCGCGCTCTGGCTGCGCCGCATCAAGTCGCCCGTGCTCCTGGTGGCCAACAAGGCCGACAACGACCGTCGCGAAAACGACCGCTGGGAGTTCATGGCGCTCGGCATGGGTGAGCCCGTGCCGGTGAGTGCGCTGCACGGCCGGCGCGCCGGCGACCTGCTCGACGAGGTGTGCCGTCTGCTGCCCGAGCAGGAGGGCGACGACGACGAAACCAATGGCATCCCGGTCGACGAGGCCGGCGAAGCCCTGTGGAAGATGGGCGACACCCCGCCGCCCCGCGTGGCCATCGTCGGCCGCCCGAACGTCGGCAAGAGCACGCTGTTCAACCGGTTGGTGGGGGAGGACCGTTCGGTCGTCCACGACATGGCCGGCACCACCCGCGACGCCATCGACACCCTGGTCGAGACGCCGGACGGCCCGATCGTGTTCGTCGACACGGCCGGCATGCGCCGCCGGTCCCGCATCGACGACTCGGCCGAGTACTACAGCATGGTGCGCGCGCTGCGGGCCATCGACGCCGCCGACATCGCCCTGCTCGTCATCGACGCCACCGAGGGAGTCACCAGCCAGGACCAGCGGCTCGCCGAGCGCGTCGACGCCTCCGGCTGCCCGATCGTGGTGATGCTGAACAAGTGGGAGCTCATCGACGACCCCGAGACCCGCGTGGAGGTCGAGGCGCAGGTGCGGCGGATGCTGTACTTCGTCGGCGACGCCCCGCTGCTGAAGATCTCGGCACTCACCGGCAAGAACGTGCACAAGCTGCGGCCCGTGCTGCAGGACGCCATCGAGCAGTACCACCGCCGGGTACCCACCCGCGACGTCAACAAGGTGATCGCCGAGGCGCAGCAGCGTCAGCCCGCCGGCCACGGCCTGCGCGTGTTGTACGCGTTGCAGGGCGCCACCGATCCGCCCACGTTCACGCTGTTCGTGAACCGCGAGCTGCCGCAGACCTACCTCCGGTACCTCGAGCGGTCCATCCGTGAGGCGTTCAACTTCGGTTCCACCCCCATCAAGCTGCGCGTCCGCAAGCGCAACGAGTAGGACGGTCTGCGATGCCCTGGTGCGAGGAGTGCGCCAAGTACTGGACGCCGAACGCGATGAACGAGGACGGCACCTGCCCGAGCTGCGGCCGGTCCGTCGAGGCCCAGAAGATCACGGCCAAGAACGTCGACGTGAAGCAGCTGGCGGCCGGCGACGACGAGGAGCAGGCGAAGGCGCCATGGCACTTCAAGCTGCTGATGGTGTTGCTCGCGCTGTATCTCGGCTGGCGGGTGGTGGACCTGTTCCTCTAGTCGATAGAGTCGGCCGTCGACATACGGGCTGTGGCGCAGCTTGGTTAGCGCGCTTGTCTGGGGGACAAGAGGTCGTGGGTTCGAATCCCGCCAGCCCGACGTAGGAAGTGAGGCCGAGGCCGCCCGAAAGGGCGGCCTCGAGTCGTTCTCCGGCTGTCTCGGCGTTCCGCACACGGCCAGAAAGGTGCCGCAGCTCCTTTGTCCGGCCGCCATCAACTGACCGGGGCGTGAGCTCTTCGTGGGAGAATGCGACGATGCCCGGGCCGCCCGCCAAGGAGCCGCTGCTTGACCTGATGGTGGAGCACGTCATGTACGAGTACCACCAGACGCTCCTGTTCCTCGAGCAGGGGAACCGTTGGGCTCTCGTCATGCTCCCCACGCCACTCGCCAATCTGGCTCACAACGGGACGCTAGAAGCGGCACTGGTTCATCTCCGCTGCCTTGTTGAGTTCTTGGAGGGCAGCAAACCGAACCGAGCGAATGCCCGAGACTACGTCAAAGGCTGGAGATGGTCGCCGAATGCAGATCTGAGGGATGGTGTGCGTGCCCTTCACAGCCGCGTCGCTCACCTTGGCCTCGAGCGTGTAGGTCCTGACTTCGACTGGCGACCCTGGCTCGACCGTCACGCACCCGCTGTCCTTGCTCAGATGCGAGAGTTCTTTGTGTGTCTGCGGGCTCAGGACCCCGATCGTTACGCGCGCTACGTGCGGCCGACGCCAGACCACCAGACGGTGCCCCGTCGGGTGGTGGGCTTTCAGGCGTGATGCCTGGTGTTGCTCAGTCGCCGGTTGTGATGCCGGCGGCTGAGGCGATGTCAGTGTCGCGCGTGCCGTCGAGTTCTGCCAGCGAGC
>JBDKJP010000069.1:0-11606 GCA_039796575.1 Actinomycetota bacterium | reverse complement strand
TGTGCTCGCCGAAGCTCGAGGTGCTCCACACGTCGGCCACCGCGTTGGCCGACGGCCTGTGGCGCGTCGAGGTCGGCATCGCCAACACCGGCTTCCTGCCCACCTACGTCACCGAGCGCGCCCGCCGCGACCGCATGGTGCTGCCGCTGGTGGCCGAACTGTCGGGCGCCGACGTGGTGGGCGACACCGCCCGCCGCGATCTCGGTCAGCTCGGCGGTCGCCTCGACCACCGGTTCGCGTACGGCAAGCACGACGGCACGCCCGAGCGCACGCTCGTGGCCTGGACCGTGAAGGCCGCCGCGGGCAGCGCGGTGTCGGTGTCGGTGCGCCACCAGCGCGCCGGCAACATCGACGTGTCGATCACGCTCGCCGGCTGACCTCGGCCGCCGGCAGCACCACGCACGCATCGAGGCCACTGCGGTCCTCGCGGTTGCGCAACACGGCGTGACCGCCGCTCAGCTCGGCCAGGTGCTGCACCACGGCCAGGCCGATGCCCGAACCGCCGTGGGGCGCGTCGGGCGCCCGCCAGAACCGGTCGAAGGCATGGTCGAGGTGCTCGGGCTTCATGCCCGGGCCCTCGTCGATGACGTGCACGCCGACCGCGTTCGCGTACGACGCGGCGACGATGGAGATGGTGTCGCCCTCCTGCGCCACGCCGAGCGCGTTGTCGACGTAGTTGTCGACGATCTGCTCGAGCGCGTTGGGCACCGCCGTGGCGTACAGACCGGCCGGGGCGTTGATGGCCAGGTGCACGCCGCGCTCGGCGGCGAACGGCTCCCACACCTCGAACCGGTCGGCCACCAGCGCGCTCACGTCGACCGGTTCGGTGGAGGGCTTCGACCCCTCGGACCGGGCGATCATCAGCAGGCCCTCGACCAGACGCTGCAACCGTTCGGTCTCCTCCGTGGCCGCTTCGACGCGCTCGCGCGCGCCCTCGGGATCGGAGTCGACCATGTCGGCGGCGCGCTCGAGCTGCAGGCGCAGCGCGGTGAGCGGCGTGCGCAACTGGTGCGACGCGTCGCCGGCGAACGCCTTCTGTTGATCGAGCAACCCCTCGATCTGACTGGTCATCGAGTTGAACGAACGGGCGAGGCTGCGGATCTCGGGTGGGCCCTCGTTCTCCGCGGCCCGCTGCGTGAGGTCGCCCTCGGCGATGGCCTCCGTGGTGCGCTGCAACCGGCGGATGGGCGACGTGAACGAACTGGCGATGAGGAACGCCGCGAACGCCGCGCCGAGCAACGAGATGATGCCGACGAGCACCAGGCCCTGGGTCTTCTCGCGCGTGCGCTGATCGATGACGGCGGACGGGTAGGTGATGCGCACCGCGCCCACCACGTCGGCACCCGACAGCACCGGCACCGCCACGTACACCAGGTCACCGCCGAGGTCGTTGGAGTTGCGCTCACCGAACGCCACCTCGCCGCCCAGCGCCTGCGCGAACTCGGGCCGGCGGTCGTTGGCGAACTGCGTGCCCGCCTCGTCGGTCGGGTCGGACGACGCCACCAGCTGGCCGTCGGCATCGACGATGACCACCCGACCGCCCTCGTTGCGCGAGTACAGCTCGAGGCTCGAGCTGAGGTCGGTGACGTCGGTGGGATCGGCCTCCTCGGGGTTGGACAGCACGTCCTCGGAGGAACCGGCGAACAGGAACGCGTCGCGCTCCAACCCGGCGATGACGCGTTCGAACTCGATGGTGCGCAGGTAGTTGATGAGCGGCAGGTCCTGCGCCAACAGGACCACGGTGATCAACCCGGCGAAGGCGGCCAGCAGCCGCCACTTCATTCGGGTGGCTCCAACCGGAAGCCGACGCCACGGACCGCCTGGATCCACTCATGGCCGCCGAGCTTCTTGCGCAGCGATGCGACGTGCGCGTCGACCGTCTTGGTGGGGCCGTACCAGTGCGCGTCCCACACGTTCTCGAGGATCTCGGTGCGCGTGCGCACCGCGCCGATGTCGCCCGCCAGGAACGCCAGCAGGTCGAACTCCTTCGCGGTGAGCTGCACCTCCTGCTCGTCGACGAACACGCGGCGCGTGCGGCGGTCGATCTTCAGGCCACCGATGGCCTGCGGGCCGGCGGCAGCCGGATCGTCGGACGCCGCGGCGCCGCCCTCGGCGGCCGAACGGCGGGCCACCGCGCGGATGCGGGCGACGAGCTCGCGGAAGCTGAACGGCTTGGTGACGTAGTCGTCGGCGCCGAGCTCGAGACCGAGCACCCGGTCGAACTCCTCGGAGCGGGCGGTGAGCATGATGATGGGCGCCTTCGTGCGGGCGCGCAGCTCGCGGCACACGTCGCGCCCGTCCATGTCGGGCAGGCCCAGGTCGAGCAGCACCATGTCGTGCTCCGGCGCGGCCAGGGCACCGGCCCCGTTCGCGACATGGGTGACCTGGAAGCCTTGGGCCTCCAGGCCCTCGACCACGGAACTGGCGATGGAGCGGTCGTCCTCGACGAGCAGGATCTTCACCTGAGCATTCTGACCGGTTCCGCGACCCTCACCGTGAAACCGGGCACGGATTGTGAAGATTTTGACGATTCTTGGAAGAAGCCCGACCCTGCGTTGGACCAGGTCGTCGTAGGTTTGGAACCCACGGGTGCGACACGACGAGTCGCACGGCAGGCTTGGCCGTGTTCCACGGCCGTATCAGAGGGACGGACTCGACATGAAGGCACGGATCGCAACGATCTTGTCGCTCACCGGTGTGCTGGTGGCGGGCTCCGCCGCCGCGCTGGTGAACACGCAGGTGCTCAACAGCTCCTCGCCGGGCTCGTCCACCAAGTCGGCACAGATCGAGGACGCCTCCACGTCGTCCGCCTCGTCGGTCGCGTCGTCCTCCTCGTCGTCGCCCACGTCGGTCTCCGTGCCGAACTCGTCGGAGACCACGCAGGTCAGCGCCACGGGCACCCAGGCCGCCTACCAGATCGGTGGCGCCGGCCTCGTCACGCTCGACACGGCCGGCGACACGCTGCGCATCGTCTCGGTCGTGCCCTCCGAGGGCTGGATGGTCATCGAGACCGAGCAGAAGGACGCCCTCAACATCGAGGTCAAGTTCCAGACCGCCGACACCATCGTCGAGTTCAAGGCCAACCTCATGTTCGGCATCATCAGCACCGCCGTCGAGAGCTACTCGGCCTCGGGCACCAGCACGGGCAACAGCACCGGCAACTCGATCGACGACGACGATGACGACACGTCGAACAGCACGCACAACAGCACGTCGAACTCGGTCGACGACGATGACGACGACAGTGGCAGCGGCAAGGGCCGCGGCGGCGGCGACGACAGCGACGATGACTGACCCAGGCGCTGCCCCCTCTCCGGCAGCGCCTCGTCACCCCGGCCGTGCGGCCAACCAACTGCCGCACGCGCAGGCGGCGAAGATCTTCACTGCCGGCCTGAGCACCAGCATGGTGCTCGGGCTGGTGGCATTCCTGGCCCACTCGACCCAGCAGCAGGAAGCGGCGGACGCGGCTGCTGCACGGGCTCGAGCGGCAGCGGAGGCGACCAGCACCGTGCCACCCGGCGCGGGCCCGACCTCCCTCCCGGTGCAGGTGCTCGTCCCGAGCCCCGCACCACTCCCGCTGCCGGCCACGCCGGCGGCCCCGACGCCGCAACCCATCGTGGTGCCGGCGCCGGCACCCCCACCGCCTTCCGCCACCACTGCGCCATCGTCGTGACGCCGATGCCGTCCACCATCCTTCGCGACCAGTTCCGTGGGATGGGCTCCACCGTCGTCGTCGAGATCACCGACGGCACCCCCGGGCACCTCATGCTCGCCCGCGACCGGCTGTCGTTCCTCGAGGCCCGTTGGAGCCGCTTCCGCCGCTTCAGCGACCTGTCGCGCCTCAACGCCGCGCAGGGCGAGCCCGTCGTGGTCGACCCCGCCACCCTGGTCCTGCTCGAGGCGATGGTGAACGCGTACGTCGTGACCGACGGCTCGTTCGACCCCACGCTGCTCAGCCCGCTCGTGCGCCTCGGCTACGCGTCGAGCGTGCACGACCGTTCCGCCGTCACCGAACTGCCGCCCGGCGCGCAGCACCGCGGGTTCATCAAGGGCCTCAGCATCGACGTCGACGCACTCACCGCCCGACTGCCACCGGGCACCATGGTCGACGCCGGCGGCATCGGCAAGGGCCTCGCCGCCGACATGGTGGCCGAGCAACTCATGGCCAACGGCGTCGCCGGCGCGATGGTGGCCGTCGGTGGCGACGTGCGCGTCATGGGCGAGGCGCCCGACCCCGACGGCTGGCGCGTCCCCGTCGACGGCGCGTTCGACCCCGAGGAGCACATCGCCACCATCACGCTGTCGTCGGGCGCGCTCGGCAGCTCGGGCACGCTTCGCCGGTCGTGGATCGCCGACGACGGCCAGTTCGCCCACCACGTGCTCGACCCCGCCAACGGTCGACCGCTGCCCGGCGGCTTCGACTCGCCCGTGCACGCCGTCGTGCTCGCCCCCACCGCGGTGGAGGCCGAGATGCACGCCACGATGGCCATCGTGCGCGGCGCACCCAGCGCGCTGCCACGCCTGCAGCAGGATCGCCTGCCCGCCCGGCTCGTCTACGGCACCGGCCGCGCCTACACCAACGCGGCGTGGGAGAGTGTGGTCGGTTCCGATCTGCAGGAGTGACGGGTGGCGGGGTTCGAGTTGCATCCACAGTTCTGGTGGTGGGTGTCCCGCGCCACCGGCATGGTGGCCGGCATCCTGCTCACCGCCAGCCTGGTGTGGGGTGTGCTCGTCGCCACCCGCGTGCTGAAGGCCATCGATCGGCCCACGTGGCTGCTCGCCATGCACCGCTGGTTCAGCGCCCTCGCCTGCGTGCTCATCGTGCCGCACATGCTGGCGCTGGTGGCCGACAACTTCGTCCACTTCTCGCTCGCCGACCTGCTCGTGCCCGGCGTGTCGTCGTGGAAGACCACACCGGTGGCGCTCGGCGTGGTCGCGTTCTGGCTGGTGGCCGTCGTGCAGGCCACGTCGCTCGTGCAACGGCGCATGCCCCGCGACCTGTGGAAGTTCATCCACTACTTCGCCTACGTGGCCGTGTGGCTCACCAGCCTGCACGGCGCGCTCGCGGGCACCGACGCCACCAACGACGCGTACCGGTTCGTGGCGCTGTTCCTCACGTTCATCGCCATCCTCGCCGCGGTGATCCGCGTCATCATCGGCACCACGCGCGCACAGGCCGCGCGACGCGCCGCCCGGCGTGCCGCGGGCTGAACGTCACACGTCGACCCTCACACGTCGAACCTCACTCGACGAACGACTGGTACACCATCTGCTTCAGCTGCGTGCGCAGCGGGTGCGTGCTGCTCGGCAACAACTGGGTGAAGAACGTGACCGTCAGATCGTCGACCGGGTCGACCCAGAACGCCGTGCTCGCCGCACCGCCCCACGCGAACTCGCCGGCGTTTCCCGGCACGCGACCCTTCACCGGATCGAGCGTCACGCTCACACCGAGGCCGAAGCCCACACCGTCGAACGCTGTCTCCGAGAACAGCGGGCGCCCGAACTCGGTGAGGTCGGCGTTGCCCGGCAAGTGGTTCGAACCCATGAACTTCACCGTGCGCGGCGACAGGATGCGCACCCCGTCGAGCTCGCCACCACGCACCAGCATCTGCACGAAGCGCTGGTAGTCGGCCGCCGTGCTCTGCAGGCCACCGCCACCCAGGAACGCCTGCGGCGGCTGGAACGCCGCGGCGCCCATCATGTCCATCTTCATCGCCGTGCCGTTCGCCGGGTTCGGCACGTACAGCTTCGCGACGCGGCCGTGGTTGGCCTCGGGCACGAACCACGTGGTGTCGGTCATGCCGAGCGGCTCGAGCAGGCGGGTGCGCAACAGCTCGTCGAGCGACTGGCCGCTCACCACCTCGAGCACGCGGCCCAGCACGTCGAGCCCCATCGAGTAGTTCCACTCGGTGCCCGGCTGGAACAGCAGCGGCAGCTTCGCCAACGCGTCGCACACACCCTCGAGGTCGGCGTCCTTCGGCACACCCCACTCGAACCCGTTGCGGCGATACAGCTCGTCGACCGGGTGGTGGTACATGAACCCGTAGGTGAGGCCGGCAGTGTGCGCGAACAGCTGCCACACCTTCATCGTCTCGGTCTGCGGATCGAGCACCGGTGACGTGACGCTGCCGGCACGCCACACCTTCGTGCTCGCGAACGCCGGGATGTACTTCGCCACCGGATCGTTGAGCTCGAACGCACCTTCCTCCCACAGCTGCAGCGCGAGCACCGCGGTGATGGGCTTGGTCATCGAGAAGATGCGCCAGATGGTGTCGGCCTCCACCGGCAGCCCGGCCTCGATGTCGCGGTTGCCGTACGTGCTGTGGTGCACGACCTTGCCCTTGCGGGCCACCACGATCTGCCACCCCGGCAGCCGACCGTCGTCGACGTACTGACGGAAATGACGGTCGATGCGGGCGAGCCGTTCGCTCGACATCCCCACCGACTCGGGTTCGACCTCGACGTGCAGATCAGCGCTCATGGCGCGACGGTAGTCAGCCCGGTTCGCCCACCTTGGGTCGGCCGGTCACCCCTGGCGCGGCATCGGCCGGCCGCCGCAACCACACCGCCACCGGGCCCGCCGGGTCGGCGGCGGTCCACGCCTCCCACCCCCCGGGCACGAACGCCTCGGCGCGCTCCACCACCCACGCCGCGGCCTCGTCGGCCAGGTCGGTCAACGGTGCGAGCGCCACCACCTCGGCGTTGCCGGGCCGCGGTGCCAGGCGGGCGAGCGCGGTCCACACGTGCACGGTCATCAACATCGGCCACTCGCGCGGCCACTGCAGCTCGGGCAGGTGGCTGCCGCGCTGCACGTTGCAGCGCTTGTGCGCGAGCCGCAGGTTCGCCGGCTCGTTGCCGCCACCCCGCGAGCGCGGCACGAGGTGGTCGACCGTGCCGCGCACCGCACTGTCCTTCGGCGCGTGCGGGTCGACCGCACCGCCACACAGCCAGCACCACCACCCGTCTCGTTCGGCGATCGCCGCGGCCTGCATCTCAGTCGAGCGAGCCGGCAGCCTGGGTGATGCCGACCACCCTGGCCATCGCCGCGAAGTCGCGATCGTGGTGCAGCAGCGGCACCCCGGCGCGCAGCGCCATGGCCGCGACGGTGCAGTCGATGAGGCCGCGCGGCGTGACGCCCGCCGTGCGGCACTGCAGGTGCAACGAGACGGCGCGGTCGAAGTCGTCGCGAGGGGCCATGAGCATCACCTCGAAGTGCTCGAGCATGCGCTGCAGCGCACGCAACTCCTCGTTGGACCGCGCCCCGACCAGCAACTCGGCCTTCACCGGCTCCGGAACGATCACCTCGTCGCGTGCAATGGCTGCATCGAGCGCCAGGTCGGCGGGCGACTCCGTGCGTCGGAGATACTCGATCCAGGCCGACGTGTCAGCGATCAGCATGGAGGTCCGGGTAGCGATCGGCGCGCAACGCGGCCATGTCGACCGGTGGGCGGTCCTTCCAGAAGCCTCGCATCGCGAGCACTTCCTCCTTCGTCATCGGTTCGATGGCGAGCTTGCGCAGCGCGAGGTTGATGGCCTCGCGCTTGGTCTCGAGGTGGTACATGCGCATCACGCGCTCGCACGCCTCGTCGTCGATGTCGATGTTGGTGCGTGACATACACCAACCATACACCACCCCGCTCCGTGTCGATCTCTGAGCCGTCCTCCGGGCCGTTCGACCTGGCGTATTCTCGGTACATGCGTACCGCATTGCTCGCCGACCTCCAGCAGCGCACGGCCGGCCTGGTCGACGAGGGACTGTTCAAGCACGAACGCGTCATCGCCTCACCGCAGACCGCCCACATCGAACTGGCCGACGGCACCCGCGTGGTGAACCTCTGCGCCAACAACTACCTCGGTCTCGCCGACCACCCGGCCCTCGTCGACTCGGCCGCACAGGCCGTGCACGACCACGGCTTCGGCATGGCGTCGGTGCGGTTCATCTGCGGCACGCAGACCGTGCACAAGGAGCTCGAGTCGCGCCTCTCAGCGTTCCTCGGCACCGACGACACCATCCTCTACGGCTCGTGCTTCGACGCCAACGGCGGCCTGTTTGAGACCATCCTCGACGAGGCCGACTGCGTGATCAGCGACTCGCTCAACCACGCGTCCATCATCGACGGCATCCGCCTCTGCCGCGCGCAGCGCCTGCGCTACGCGAACAACGACATGGCCGAGCTCGAGCAGCGCCTGCAGGAGGCGGCCGGCGCGAGGTACCGGCTCATCGCCACCGACGGCGTGTTCAGCATGGACGGTGTCATCGCGAACCTCGCCGCCATCTGCGACCTCGCCGAGCGGTACGACGCGATGGTGATGGTCGACGACTCGCACGCCGTCGGCTTCGTCGGCGAGCACGGCCGCGGCTCGCACGAACTGAACGACGTGATGGGCCGCGTCGACATCATCACCGGCACGCTCGGCAAGGCGCTCGGTGGCGCGTCGGGCGGCTACACCAGCGGCCGCCGCGAGGTGATCGAGTGGCTGCGCCAACGCTCGCGGCCGTACCTGTTCAGCAACTCGCTCGCGCCGATGATCGCGGCCACCACGCTCACCGTGCTCGACCTGCTCGAGCAGGGCGACGAGCTGCGCCGCCAACTCGACCGCAACGCCACGCGCTTCCGCGAGGGCATGAACGCCGCCGGCTTCACGCTCGCCGGTGCCGGCCACCCGATCATCCCCGTCATGCTCGGCGACGCGAAGGTGGCCGGCGAGATGGCCGCCCGCCTTCTCGGCAAGAGGCTGTACGTCACCGCGTTCTCCTACCCTGTGGTGCCACAGGGCGCGGCGCGCATCCGCACGCAGATGTCGGCCGCGCACAGCGACGCCGACATCGACATGGCGGTGGCCGCGTTCACCGAGATCGGCACCGAGATGGGGGTGGTGTGATGAAGGCACTGGTGAAGGCGAAGGCCGAGCCCGGGCTGTGGCTCGACGACGTGCCGCAACCCACGCCCGGCGACGGCGAGGTGCTCATCCGCGTGCGCAAGACCAGCATCTGCGGCACCGACCTGCACATCCACCACTGGGACGCGTGGGCACAGGCCACCATCCCCGTGCCGATGGTGGTGGGCCACGAGTTCATGGGCGAGATCGCCGGTCTCGGCGCCGGCGTGCAGGGCCTCGAGATCGGCCAGCGCGTCGCGGGTGAGGGACACGTCACGTGCGGCCACTGCCGCAACTGCAAGGGCGGCCGCCGCGAGTTCTGCCACCACCACACCGGTGTCGGCGTCACCCGCCCCGGCGCGTTCGCCGAGTACATCGTCATCCCCGCGCAGAACGTGTTCGTCGTGCCGGCGCACATCAGCGACGACGTGGCCGCGGTGCTCGACCCGCTCGGCAACGCCACGCACACCGCGCTGCGGTTCGACGTGGTGGGGGAGGACGTGCTGGTCACCGGCGCCGGCCCCATCGGTGTGCTGGCGTGCGCCATCGCCCGCCACATCGGCGCGCGGCACATCGTGGTCACCGACATCAACCCGTACCGGCTGCAGATGGCCGCCGCGCACGGCGCCACCCGCGTCATCGACGTGTCGAAGGAGTCGCTCGGCCCGGTGATGGCCGAGCTCGGGATGACCGAGGGGTTCGACGTCGGGCTGGAGATGAGCGGCGCCGAAGCGGCGTTCAACCAGATGCTCGACTCGATGAACCACGGCGGCCGCATCGCCGTGCTCGGCATCCCCGCCGGGCCGATGACGCTCGATGTCAACGACGTCATCTTCAAGGGCCTCGAGATCCAGGGCATCTACGGCCGGCGCATCTTCGAGACCTGGTACAAGATGGCCGCGATGCTGCAGAGCGGCCTCGACGTGAGTGGCATCGTCACCCACCGCCTGCCCGCCGACCGGTTCGAGGAGGCGTTCGCCACCGTCCACCGCGGTGAGTGCGGCAAGGTCATCCTCGACTGGTGACCCGCGCCGCCACCCGCGCCCCATTGGGCGCGAAAAGTGCCACTTCTGGCAGGTTTCGCGCCCGTGGGCGCGCAGTGAGCCAGAACTGGCGGGTTTCGCGCCCGACTGGCCGTCGGTGTCGGGCCGCCGCCGAGGTGGCGTGATTCGGACCCACGGGTCCGCAACACGCCAGGAATGGCGCAACTCGGACCCGTGGGTCCGGTTCGTGCCGCCAGTGGCGCGACACGGACCCGACCCTCGGTGAGAGTTGAGTGAAGGCGACTCAAGTTTTCTGTTCGTCGGGTTGGCGGGCGGGGCGAGGGGCATCTAGCCTTGCGTCAGGTTCGCTCAAGATCCCCCCATCCAAAGGAGCAGTCCCATGGCCAAGGCCGTCGGTATCGACCTCGGTACCACCAACTCCGTCGTCGCCGTCTTCGAAGCCGGCGACACCGTCGTCATCCCCAACTCCGAGGGCGGCCGCACCACCCCGTCGGTGGTCGCGTTCTCCAAGGCCGGCGAAGTGCTCGTCGGCGAGGTCGCCAAGCGCCAGGCCATCACCAACCCCGATCGCACCTTCCGCTCCATCAAGCGCCACATGGGCGAGGCGTGGAAGAGCGACGACATCGACGGCAAGAAGTACAGCCCGCAGGAGATCAGCGCGCGCACGCTCATGAAGCTGAAGCGCGACGCCGAGGCCTACCTGGGCGACACCGTCACGCAGGCCGTCATCACCGTGCCCGCCTACTTCGACGACGCACAGCGCACCGCCACCAAGGAAGCCGGCACCATCGCCGGCCTCGAGGTGCTCCGCATCATCAACGAGCCCACCGCCGCGGCGCTCGCCTACGGCCTCGACAAGAGCGCCGAGGACGAGAAGGTGCTCGTGTTCGACCTCGGCGGCGGCACGTTCGACGTGTCGGTGCTCGAGATCGGCGAAGGCGTGTTCGAGGTGAAGAGCACCCACGGCGACACCCACCTCGGTGGCGACGACTGGGACCAGCGCGTCATCGACTGGCTGGTGAAGGAGTTCAAGGCCAAGCACGGCGTCGACCTCGGTGCCGACAAGATGGCCGCGCAGCGCCTGAAGGAAGCCGCCGAGAAGGCGAAGATCGAGCTCAGCCAGGTGCAGCAGACGCAGATCAACCTGCCGTTCATCACCGCCACCGCCGACGGCCCGCTGCACCTCGACGAGACCCTCAGCCGCGCCAAGTTCCAGGAGATGACCGCCGACCTCATCGAGCGCTGCCGCGTGCCGTTCGAGCAGGCGCTCAAGGACGCCGGCATCAGCAAGGGCGAGCTCAACCACGTCATCCTCGTCGGCGGCTCCACCCGCATGCCCGCCGTCACCGACCTGGTGCAGAGCCTCACCGGCAAGGAGCCCAACAAGAGCGTCAACCCCGACGAAGTGGTCGCGGTCGGCGCCGCCGTGCAGGCCGGCGTGCTGCGCGGCGACGTGAAGGACATCCTGCTCCTCGACGTCACCCCGCTGTCGCTCGGCATCGAGACCAAGGGCGGCGTGATGACCAAGCTCATCGAGCGCAACACGACCATCCCCACCAAGCGCACCGAGGTGTTCACCACCGCCGACGACATGCAGCCGAGCGTGGAGATCCACGTGCTGCAGGGCGAGCGCGAGATGGCCGGCTACAACAAGACGCTCGGCAAGTTCCAGCTCGTCGACCTGCCGCCCGCCCCGCGTGGCGTGCCGCAGATCGAGGTCAC
>JBDKJP010000068.1:0-63747 GCA_039796575.1 Actinomycetota bacterium | reverse complement strand
CGGAGAGGCCGATGCGCACCTCTTCCTCGGTCGGGTCGGGGTTGCGCTCGAGCAGCGCACACGCGCTGAGCAGCATGCCCGGGGTGCAGAACCCGCACTGCACGCCGCCCTCCTCGAGGATGTTGCGCTGCAACGGGTGCATCTCGTCGCCCTGCTGCAACCCCTCGACGGTGGTGACGGCGCGGCCCTGCGCCTGCACGGCGAGGTAGCTGCACGAGTTCACCGGCTGCCCGTCGAGCAGCACCATGCAGGCGCCGCACTCGCAGTCGTCGCAGCCCTCCTTCGTGCCGGTGAGGCCGACCTCGGTGCGCAGCACGCTGAGCAGGTTGCGGCCCTGGTCGGCGGTGACCGGGTAGTCGACGCCGTTGACGGTGAGGGTGTAGCTGATCATGATGCGGCTCCGATGCCGATGGCGCGGTTCACAGGGACGGACACGGGTTCGCCGAGGGCTCGACGTGCGGCGGCCTCGACGGCACGCCGGGCCATCACGCCCACGGTGTGGCGGCGGTAGGCGTCGGACGCCCGCACGTCGCTGATCGGGCGGGCCTGGTCGGCGGCCGCAGCCTGCGCGGCGGCAGCCACGTCGGCCACGCTGCCACCGCCGACGCCGGTGACCTCGATGATGGTGGGTGCCACGGCGGTGAGCGCCACGCGCACCGCGCTGACAGTGCCGTCGTCGGCCAGGGTGACGGAGGCAGCGGCGCCGACCACGGCGATCTCCATCGACCGGCGGTACTCGAGGCGCAGGTACGCGCTGTTGCTGCGGGCCGCGGGTGCGGGCACGTGGATGCCCACGCACAGTTCGTCGGGCCGGGCGCTGCTGCGGCCCGGACCGGTCCACAGCTCGGCCACCCCGACGCGACGCGAACCACCACTCGCCGAGCGCAGCTCGACCTCGGCGCCGAGCACGACGAGCGGCGAACCGGTGTCCATGGCGGGGGAGGCGTTCATCACGTTGCCGCCGAGCGTGCCCACGTTGCGCGTCGACGGCGAGCCGACCAGCGCACTGCCGTCGCTGAGCGCGGTGTACACGGTGGACAGCACCGGATGGTGCTCGATGGTGTGGTGGTTCACACCGGCACCGATGCAGGCGCCGGCGTCGGAGATCTCCACGCACCGCAGCTCCTCGATGCGGTCGATGGCGACCAGGTCGGCGGGCAGCGGTGCCTTGCCGTGGCGGGCACCGACGACGAGGTCGCTGCCGCCCGCGACGGGACGTGCGCCGGCGGCGAGCGCGGCGAGCGCCTCGTCGACGGTGGTGGCGATGACGAAGCTCACTTCGCGCTCCCTTCGGCGATGCCGTTGATGGTGGCCCACACACGCTCGGCGGTCATCGGCAGCTGGCGCACCGGCCTGCCGACGACGGCCGCGATGGCGTTGGAGATGGCCGCCGCCGTGGCCACGTTCGGTGCCTCGGCGAGCCCCTTGGCGCCACGCGGACCGGCGTCGGGCGTGTCGATCTCGACGAAGTGGATGTCGATCGGCGGTGCGTCGGCGCATGTCTGCAGCTTGTACTCGAGCAGCGCGGCGTTGCGCTGCTTGGCCTCGTCGTCGTAGCGGGTGCCTTCGGTGAGCGCCTGGCCGATGCCCATCAGCACGGCGCCCTCCACCTGACCGGTGGCGCCGACCGGGTTGATGATGGTGCCCGAGTCGTGCGCCGCGCTCACGTGCAGCACACGGGCCACGCCGGTGTCGCGGTCGAGCTTCACGCGCACGGCGTGGCACGAGAACTGCGGCGCCACCCAGGCGGTCATGCCCACGTCGCCCACGCACGTGGCGCCCACCACTGCCGGTGGAGCGGGCGGCGCGCCCGACCCGTGACCGATGAGCAGCTCGCCACCGGCGGCGATGCCGGCGAGCTCGGCGATGGGCACCGAACGCGACGGCGTGCCGGCCACCGAGGCGGCACCATCGGCGAGCACGATGTCGGCCGGGTTCGCCTCGAGCTGCTCGGCGGCGAGCTGCTTGAGCTGCTCGGCGATCTGCCCGGCGGCGGCCACGGCGGCGCGTCCGTTGTTGAACAGCGTCTGCGAGCCGGTGGCGCCCATGTCGTACGGGGCGACGCTGGTGTCCTGGTACACGAGCTCGAAGTCCTCGGCCTGCATGCCGAGCTCGTCGGCCACCAGTTGGCGGAGCGTCATCACCGCACCGGTGCCGCACTCCTGCGCACCGGTGATGATCTGGCCGCTGCCGTCGCCGTCGATCTTCACGTACGCGCCGGAGGGCACGCTGAAGCTCGGCCAC
Source organism: Actinomycetota bacterium (assembly GCA_039796575.1). Taxonomy (GTDB): domain Bacteria; phylum Actinomycetota; class Acidimicrobiia; order Acidimicrobiales; family Ilumatobacteraceae; genus UBA668. The sequence continues at coordinate 61,503 of JBDKJP010000068.1, read as the reverse complement.
CAGCCGATGGCCACGCCGATGGCCTCGTCGTCGGGCAGCGCCTGGCCGTACCCGGCACCGGCGGCGGCCGCACGGATGCAGTCGACGAGACCGATCTCGTCGTACACCTGGCCGCTCGGGCCCTCCTTGCCGGTGGCGACGGCGTTCTTCAGGCGGAACTCCACCGGGTCCATCCCGATGGCCTTCGCGACCTCGTCGGTGTGGCTCTCGAGCGCCCAGCACGTCTGCGGTGCGGTTGGGGCGCGCACCGAGCCCGACGGCTGGTGGTTGGTGTACACGAGGTGGGCCTCGGCGAACGCGTTGGGCACCTGGTACGGGCCGAGCGCGTGCATGGCCGCGAGCTGGCTGAAGAAGCCGGCGTCGGCGGTGTAGGCGCCGTTGTCGATGGCGAGCCACACCTTGCGGGCGGTGATGGTGCCGTCGCGCCGCACGCCGGTCTCGAGGTCGAAGACGATGCCTTCGCGACGACGGTCGGGGGCGACGAACTCCTCGCGCCGGCTGAACACCAGGCGCACCGGGCGCTTCGTGGCGCGGGCGAGCGCGGCGACGTGCGCCTCGTAGTGGAAGCCGCACTTGCCGCCGAAGCCGCCGCCGAGGTGCGGCACGATGATGCGCACGCGGTTCGCGGGCAGTTCGAGCGTCTCGCACACGCCGGCGCGGGCGTCGAACGGCACCTGTGTGCTGGTCCAGATGGTGACCTTGTTGCCCTCCCACTGGGCCACCACGGCGCGGGGCTCGATGGGGGCGGCGTGGCAGCCGTCGGCCACGTAGCGGCTGTGCACCACGACGTCGGCCTCGGCCATGCCCTGGTCGACGTCGCCCTTGGCGATGGACGCCATCGACGCGTCGTTGCGCTCGCGCACGATGGGCTCGGCGGCCCCGTACGCGCTCCAACCCTCGTGCACCAGCGGGGCGTCGGCGGCGAGCGCGGCCTCGATGTCGTTCACCACGGGCAGCGGCGCGTACTCGACGACGATGGCGTTGAGCGCCCGCTGCGCGGTGGGCACGTCGACGGCCGCGACCGCGGCCAGGATCTCGCCCTCGAACCGCACCACGTCGCGGGCGAAGAGCGTGCGGTCCTGCACGAACGGGCCGAACCGCACGTCGGGCACGTCGTCCTGGGTGAGCACGGCGAACACCCCGGGGATGGCGCGCGCGGCCGACACGTCGAGCTTGGTGATGCGGGCGTGGCTGACCTCGGCGTACTTGAACTTCGCGACCAGCGCGCCCGTGAGCGTGAGGTCGGCGGTGTAGCGGCCGCTGCCGGTGACCTTGTCGGGGCCGTCGGCGCGGACGAAGCGGGGTGCGGTCGTGGTGCTCATCGGTTGCTCACTCTGCCAGATCGGCGGGTCGTGGCCGGTAGGGGCGGGATGGTGGACGCGAGGGACGAGGGCGGCTCAACCGCTCAGGCCGGCGAGGCCGCCCGCAGTGCCGACGTCCTCGCCACCGCGTCGGCTCATGCGGCGCATCGCCCACGCCGCGAGCGCGACGGCGAGCAGCGTGAAGCACAGCATCACCGTGGCGAGTGCGTTGAGCGCGGGGGTGCTGCTGCCGCGGGCGCCGGAGTAGATCTTGATCGGCACGGTGTCGGTGGAGGCGCCGGTGGTGAGGAACGACGAGATGACGAAGTCGTCGACCGACGTGGCGAACACCACCATCACGCTCGCGAAGATGGCCGGCGCCAGCAGCGGCAGCAGCACGAGGCGGATGGCCTGCAGGCGCGTCGCGCCGAGGTCGCGCGCCGCCTCCTCGTACTGGTCGCCGATGGCCACGAGACGGCCGCGCACGATGACGACGACGAAGCTCATCGTGAACGTGATGTGCCCGATGAGCTGTCTCGGCATGCCCGACGGCACCCCCGAGTACAGCTCGGTGAACACCAGGAACAGGGCGACACCGAACACGATCTCGGGGGTCACGATGGGCACCAGCATCAGGCCGTTGGCGCCGGTCGACACCTTGCTGCGCCAGCGGTGCAATCCGATGGCCATGGCCACGCCGAGCGGGGTGGCGATCAACATGCACAGCGCCGCGAGTTGCAGCGTGTTGAACAACGCGGTGTGCAACGACTCGTCGTGCCAGACCGACGACGTGGGGTCGCCCCAGTACCAGCGGAACGACGGTGACTGCAGCGACGACCGGCTCTTGCCGCTGTTGAACGAGATGCGTACGGCAACGAGCACCGGGGCGAGCGACCAGATCACGTACAGCCACGTGATGAGCGCCAGCCAGCGGGCGCTGCCGTGCTTGCGGCGCAGCACGCTCATCGCTCGGCCATCCGCTGCTGGCGGAGCGTGGTGTACAGGTAGTACGCCATCAACACGAACAGGAACGCCATCAGCACCAGCACCAGCGACGCGCCCGTCTGCGGCTGGCTGGTGCCGAGCAGGTAGCTCTCGATCTGGTTGCCCACCATCTCGGTCTTGGGGGAGCCGCTGGTGAGGTAGGTGTTCGTGTAGTAGTCGCCGAACATCGGCAGGATGGTGATGACGCTCGCCGCCATCAGGCCCGGCACCGAGAGCGGCAGCGTGATGCGGAAGAACGTCTGCATCGACGAGGCGCCGAGGTCGCGGCCCGCCTCGATCAGCCGACCGTCGATGCGTTCGAGCGTGGAGTACAGCGGGAGGATGAAGAACGGCAGGTAGCCGTACGTGAGGCCGAACACCACCGTGTACCAGTTGCCGTCGAGCCAGTTGTGTGGCTCGTCCTGCAGGTGCAGGAACTGCAGCACGTCGTTCACGATGCCGTCGAGCTGCAACAGGTTGGTCCAGGCGAGCATCCGCATCAGGTAGCTGATCCAGAACGGCAGCACGAGCAGCACCAGCAGCAGGCCGCGCCGCTTCCCGGCCTTACGGGCCACGTAGTAGGCGACCGGGTAGCCGATGAGGATGCAGCCGGCGAGCGAGAGCGCGACGAACCGGAACGTGCGCACGAACACCACGCCGAGGTCGCCGCCGAACACGCGGTCGAGCACGTCGCTCATCGCGCCGAAGTCCCACTGCAGCGGGTTCCATGCGGGCACGGCGGTGCGCAGCACCGGGTCGATGGTGCCGAACGCGACGGCCATCACCGCGTAGACGGAGACGACGAAGAACGCGATGAGCCAACCGACACCGGGCACCGCGAAGGCAGCCCAGAACCGGGTGCGCCGACGAGGGCCGGCGGTGGTGATCGCGGCGGTCACGCGGTCAGGCGCCCGAGGTGAACGTGGACCACGCGGCGGTGTACTTCGCGTCGCCCTCGATGCCGATGGGCTTCAGGTAGAGGCCCTTCTCGATCTCCTCGAGGGTGGGCACGCACGCGCGCAGGTTCTCGGGCACGTAGCCGGCGCCGATGACGTAGTCGGCGTCGAACTTGGTGAGCGCCGGCAGGTAGCCGACCCAGCTGAAGTTCTGCTCGGCGATGTCGTGGTCGAGCAGGAAGTTCAGGTACAGGTGGGCGAGCACCGGGTTCTTGCAGCCGGCGACCACGCCCATGCTGTCGTTGGTGACGAGGTACTCGCCGGCGGGCGGATGCCAGAACCCGAGCACCTCGGGCCCGGTGCCCTCGGGCAGGTAGGCGGCGTAGGCGTTGATGAGGTCGGGGCTCCACGTGTGCGCCACGGTGGTGGCGCCCTCGGGGATGTTCTTGTAGGCCTCGATGTTCACCTTCACGCTCACGAGGTCGATGAGCTCGGTGAGGTCGGCGAGGGCCTGGTCGATGGCCGCCTGGTCGGTGGTGTTGACGTCGAAGTTGCCCTTGCGCATCATCGCCATCACCAGCGCTTCGCGCTCGTCGTCGAGCACCGACACCTGGCCCTTGAAGTCGGTGGCGTTCCACAGCGTGTCCCAGCCCTGTTCCTCCACCTGGGCGGGGTCGATGCGGTCGGCGCGGTAGCCGATGCCGGTGCCGAAGAAGTTGTACGGCACGGAGTGCTCGCTGCCCTTGTCGTACCAGGGGTCCTTCAGGCTCTCGAACACGTTCGCGAAGTTCGGGATGTAGCTCTTGTTCAGCGGCTGGATGATGCCGCCGAGGATGAGTCGGTCGATCGACGTGGCCGCCATCGAGTGGTGCACGTCGACCTCGATGGCCTTCGACGCGAGCTTGGTGACGGCCTCGGTGTCGGTGGTGAACGTGGTGATCTCCACCTTCACGCCGTGCTGGGCCTCGAACGCGGCGACGACGTCGGGGTTGACGTACGAGTCGTAGTTGAAGACGCGCAGCGGGCCGGCCTCCGGCTCGAGCCCGTCGGCGATGGGATCGGCCACCGGACCGGACGAGCCGCTGTCGCTGCCGCACGACTGCAGGATGGGGATGCCGGCGCCCAGCAGCACGCCGAGCTGCGCGGACCGAGCGAGGAAGTCGCGACGGGACGAAGTCATGTTGTTCCCCCAAGAGTTGTTTGACTCGTGAGTCAGAATAACAAACATGGACATCACGCCGAGACGGATCCCCGACCCCGACGGCATCCGCACCGCGCGCACGTTGCCCGCGTCGTGGTACGCCGACGCGGCGCACTTCGAACGGGAGCTGCACGCGGTCTGGCGGGGCGAATGGCTGTGCGTGGGCGATGCGCTCGACACGCCCGAACCGGGTGCGTGGAAGGCGCTCGTCGTCGGTGGGTTGCCGGTGCTGGTGGTGCGCGATCGCGAGGGCGTGCTACGGGCGTTCCTCAACGTGTGCCGTCATCGCGCCGCGCCGCTGTGCGAGGCCGGCGACGAAGGTCACGGTGCCGCGCTCAGCTGCCCGTACCACGCGTGGCTCTATCGACTCGACGGCTCCTTGGCCCGCGCACACGGCGTGGGTGACCCCGAGGGCTTCGAGGTGGCCGACCACTCGCTGCAGCCGGTGGGGCTCGCCACCTGGCGGCGTTGGGTGTTCGTGCACGCCAGTGCCGATGCGTCGCCGCCCGACTTCGGCCCGCTCGCCGATGCCGTGCGCGGGTATCCGGTCGACGACATGCACGTCGTGCTGAGCGAGGCGCACGAGCGCCCGTTCAACTGGAAGGTGCTGCTCGAGAACTACAGCGAGAACTACCACACGCCCTTCGTGCACCCCGAGATCGACACGTCGAACACCCACGACTACCCGATGGTGTCCGACGGCCTCACGCTCTACGCGTGGGATCGTCCGCTCCGCCCCACCACCGACGCGGGGGCGCGCATGGCCACGCTGCTCCCGGGGGAGGACGGCTGGGACGACATCGGCTCGTCGCCCACCACCATCCCGTACGACGTGGGGAGCTACCTCACCATCTGGCCGAACCTGATGCTCAACGTGTTCCCCGACGCCGCGCTGGCGATGTGGATGGAGCCGCTGTCGGCCAACCGCACCGTGGTGCACCGCCGGCTCTACGCACATCCCGCGGCCGATGCCGCCTCGGTGGAAGCACAGGTCGAGGCCCATCGTCTGGTGCACCTCCAGGACGTCGACATCTGCACGGCCGTGCAGCGCAGCCACGACGCCGGCGTCGACGCGAACGGTGTGCTGGCCACGGTGGAGGAGCGCGGCGTGTACTTCGTGCACCAACACACCCGCCGCGCCCTCGGCTTCTCCTGATGGGTGCTTTCGTGCGCCCCACGGGCGTACGAAAGCACCCAACCTGGACGGTCAGTGGCTGCGGGGCAGGCCGAGCACGTGCTCGGCCACGTAGCTGAGCACCAGTTCCTGGCTGATCGGGGCGATGCGCATCAGGCGTGCCTCGCGGAAGTAGCGCTCCACGTGGTACTCGCTGGCGTAGCCGAACCCGCCGAGCGTCTGCACGGCGCGGTCGGCGGCGAAGAACCCCGCCTCGGCAGCGAGGTACTTCGCCAGGTTCGCCTCCTCGCCGCACGGCAGTCCGGCGTCGACCAGACGGGCGGCCTCCTGCACCATCAGTGATGCGGCGCGCAGCTTGGCGTGCGCCTCGGCGAGCGGGAACGAGATGCCCTGGTTCTGCCCGATCGGGCGGTCGAACACGACGCGCTCCTTGGCGTACGCGACGGCCACGCGCAACGACGCCTGCCCGATGCCGATGGCCTCGGCGGCGATGAGCACGCGTTCGGCGTTCAGCCCGTCGAGCAGGTAGCGAAAGCCCTGGCCCTCTTCGCCGACGCGATCGGAGGCCGGCACGCGCACGTCGTCGTACGTGGTCTCGCACGAAGCCACGGCGTTGCGGCCCATCTTCGGGATGGGCATCACGCCCACACCCGGTGCGTGCTTGTCGACCAGGAACAGGGTCATCCCGTCGGTCGGTCGACGGCATTCGGCGAGGGGAGTGGTGCGGGTGAGCAACAGGATGCGGTCGGCCTCCATCGCCTTGCTGGTCCACACCTTGCGGCCGTTGATCACGTAGTGGTCGCCGTCGCGCACGGCTCGGGTGGTGATGCGGGTGGTGTCGGTGCCCGCATCGGGCTCGGTGACACCGAACGCGACGTGCAGACTGCCGTCGGCCACGCCGGGCAGGTAGCGGGCCCGCATCGCCTCGTCGCCGTGGCGGATGACGGGCTGCATGCCGAAGATGCTCATGTGCAGCGACGACGCACCGTTCATGGCCGCCCCCGACGCCGACACGGTCTGCAGCACCGTGGCCGCCTCCAGGATGCCGCGACCGCCACCACCGTACTGCTCGGGGATGGCGATGCCGATCCAGCCGCCGTCGGCCATGGCCCGGTGGAAGTTCCACGGGAAGCGGTGCTCTCGGTCGCACGCCGCCCAGTAGTCGTCGTCGAAGTCGGCGCACAGCGCGGCCACCGCGTCGCGGATGAGTGCCAGGTCGTCGGCGGTGCCGTCCGTCATGTCGGCGAGGGTAGACCGTGCCGTACCATCGTGCGATGGAACAGGTCACGTTCACCCAGATGCGCGACGGCACCCGTGAGGAGTACGAGTTCCTCCACGGCCTCGAACGGCAGTACATCGATCTCCTGCCCGACCGCATCCTCACCGCGCTGCAACAGCTCGACGACGGGCTGGCCGGCTACCGCGTCACCCGCCTCGAGCACTCGCTGCAGGCGGCCACGAGGGCCGAACGCGACGGCGCCGACATCGAGTGGATCATGGCCGCGCTGGTGCACGACATCGGCGACGGGCTCGCGCCGTCGAACCACTCGCAGTTCGCTGCGTCCATCATCCGCCCGTACGTGCGCGACGAGGTGACGTGGGTGGTCAACATGCACGGCCTGTTCCAGCAGCACTACTACGGGCACCACATCGGGCTCGACCCCGACGCTCGCGAGGCGTACCGAGACCATCCGTGGTTCGACAGCTGCGAACGGTTCTGCGAGCGGTGGGACCAGGCGGCGTTCGACCCCGACTACCCGACGGAGCCCATCGAGCACTTCGAGCCGATGGTGCGCGAGGTGTTCTCGCGGCCGGCGTTCGGCGGGGCGGCGGTCACCGGCGCCACGTGAGACGGCGGATGCCGTCGTCACCACCCGCCATCACGGTGGCCCGCGTGGGGGTGACCCGCACGAGCACGTGATCGGGGTGATCGACCGTGCCGAAGAACATCGCCGGATCGAACGGCAGGTCGGGCCGCGCCCAGAGCCGCTGCTTCTCGTCGAGCGACGCGACCAGCTCGGCGTCGCCGTACACGTACGCCTCCGGCCCCGGCTGCCACATCATCGCCACCTTGCCGTTCGCGGCGATGCGCTGCGCCTTGCCCGAACTGGCGCGCGTGAAGATCCACAGCGTGTCGCCGTCGACGAGTGGCATCACCACCGACACGTGCGGCGTGCCGTCGGGTGAGGCCGTCGCGAGATGGGCGAGGCCGGTGAGATGTGCGGTGACGTCGGACCACTCCATGGCCGCGACGCTACCGCGGTGTCACTTGGCGGCGATCTCCACCGGCGTCGAGTACTGGTCGGCGACCGACTCGTCGAGGCCCACCGGTTCGGCGTCGACACCGAACAGCGACCGCAGCCACGACGTGACCGAGTGTCGGATGATGGGGAAGGTCTCGTCGACCGCGATGGCGGGCGGCACGCACCCGTCCTCGCCGAGCGTGCGCAGCTGCGGCTGTGCATCGAGCACCGGACCGAGGCCCGACGCCTCGGCGACGCCGATGATGCCGGTGCCGTTGCCGAACGTGCAGAAGTCGTCGAAGCCGTTGTGGCCGACGCCCTCGATCACCCACAGCAGGCTGGGCGAGGGCACCGCCTCGAACGCCGGCCGGGTGGCCTCCTCGACCGGCACCACCTGGTCGACCGAACCGCCGAGGAAGAACGACGGCTTGTCGGGCAGCGCCGCCGGGGCGGTGGTGGAGGTCGCGTCGGTGCCGCCGCCGAGGCGCACGCCCGATGCCATGCTCACGTAGCCGTCGATGCGCGGGTCGGACGCCGCGCCGACCACGGTGCCGCCGCCTGCCGAGTGGCCGACGGCCGCCACCTGCTCGGCGTCGACGTGGCCCGAGAACGGGCTGGTCGGGTCGTCGCCCGCGGCGGTGATGAGCTCGAGGCTCTGCAGCAGGTCGTCGACCGAGTCGGCCCGGTCGCCGCTGGCGGTGCCGCCGAGCACGTTCATCAGGTCACGTGACGGGTGGTCCGCCGACACGACGATCATGCCGTAGCTGGCGAGGTGCGAGGTGAGGAACGTGCTCTGCAGGCGCATGCCCGTGAACCCGTGGCTGAACAGCACCACGGGGAACGCCCCGTCGGCCACGTCGGCGTCGCGAGCGGCGTCGTAGGTGAACGTGGCGGGCACATCGCCCGTGAGCAGCGCCTTGATGGCCTCCGGGGTGAAGTCGCGCACGTCGTACCTCTCGGTGCCGGTGGAGCCCTCCACGGCCGGGTACCAGACCTCGACGCTCGGGCCCTTGGCCAGCTGCAGCGTGGTGACACCCACCGGGTACGGCCCGGGCTCGGTGTACGCGAATGCGGCGTCGGCAGGGTCGGGCGCGGCAGTGGTGGTGGCCGCATCGGAGGTGGGCGCCGCCGTGTCGGCCACGGTCTCGGGGGTCGACGCCGCGGTGTCGGCGGGCGAGGTGGAGGTGGTCTCGTCGTCGCCGCCGCATGCCGCGAGTAGGAGGAGGCCGACCAGGGCGACGGGAAGTGCACGTGTCCGCATGACCGTCGAGTTTCCCATGGCAGCCAGGGCGTTCGCCTGTCGGGCCGGGGATTCACCGGTGGCGCCCAGGGCATCGCCCGGTAGTGTGCTGCCGTCGTTCGGGCAACCGACGGCAGGTGGCGACGTGGCCGAGTGGCTGAGGCAAAGGACTGCAAATCCTTCCACATGGGTTCGATTCCCATCGTCGCCTCCAACGAGCAGAGGGGCTCCCCACGGGGAGCCCCTCTCGCCGTTCTCGCCGCCGATGCCGACGCCCGCCGGCCAGGGCGGCCGAACGGAGGGGTGTCCGGCAGACGCGGTGACAACTCAGGTTGTCGGTGCGACAACCTGAGTTGTCACCTGGTGGAACGCGGTCGGGGCCGGGACGGGGAGCTGCCGTGCCGGTTCGGCGACAATGACGGGATGAACCACAGCGAGTTGCGCAGCGAGTTCCCCTCGGCGGACGTCGCCGTGCACTTCGATCATGCGTCGGTTGGTCCCATTCCCCGTCGCACAGCGGCAGCGATCCATCGGGTCGCTGAGACGTACAGCGCCGACGGATTCCAGAACTCGTGGCGTGACGACATCGAGAACGTCCGCGCGATGGTGGCCCGGCTGGTCGGTTCCTCGGCCGGCAACGTTGCATTCACGCAGAACACCTCCACGGGATTGTCGATCGCAGCGAACGGCCTCGACTGGCGACCTGGCGACAACGTCGTCCTCCCCGAGCGGGAGTTCCCGTCGAACTTCTACCCGTGGATGAACCTCGAACACCGAGGTGTGCGCCTGCGGAAAGTGCCGGCGCCCCAAGGCCACTCCACCGTCGACGCCATCGCTGCTGCGATCGACGAGCGCACGCGTGTCGTCTCGGTGAGCGCCGTCCAGTTCTCCAACGGCCACCGGTACGACGTCGCCGCGATCGGCGAGCTGTGTCGGGAACGGGGCGTGCTGTTCGTCGTCGACGGAACGCAGGCCGTTGGTGCGCTCGCCATCGACGTCGATCGCTCGGGCATCGACCTGCTCGCAGTCAGCTCCCACAAGTGGATGCTCGGGCCGGCGGGCGTCGGCTTCGTCCACGTGTCGGATCGGGGGCTCGAGCGCATCCGCCCAGACATCGTCGGCTGGCTGTCGGTCCGCGAACCGTTCGCGTTCGACTACCAGCTCGAGATGCCGAGCACCGCCGATCGGTACGAGCCGGGGACCGAGAACGTGATCGGCATCCTCGGGCTCGGTGCTTCCGTGTCGGTCTTCCTCGAGCGAGGTCCCCGCCAGGTCGAGATGGACGTGCTCTCGTTGACCGACGTGCTCTGCGAGCGCCTCATCTCGAGCGGCCACGAGATCATCAGCCCCCGATCTCATGATGAGCGGTCCGGCATCGTGATCTTCCGGCACCCGAGCACGCCAGCCGAGGACCTGCACGCGCGACTTCTTGCGGCCGGCATCAAGTGCGCTCCCCGCGGTGGCGGTGTGAGGTTCTCCCCGCACTGCTACAACAACGCGGACGATGTCGACAGCGCCATCGCCGCCATCGCCGACTGAGCCCGGCGCCGGTGTCGGCCCGAATTCCTGCCCACGTTGGAGAAGAATGGGGTGCATGGATCGACGGACGTTCGTGAAGGCCGGCATCGCCGCGGTGGGTGGGGGCGCGCTGGTGCCGCGGACGGTGCTCGCTGCGCCGGAGCCGGGGGTGAGCGTCTACGGCCCGCTCGCCACCGAGCCCGACGAGCACGGCCTGCTGCTGCCCGAGGGGTTCACGGCGCGCATCGTCGCCGTGGCGGGCGACCCGGTCGCCGACACCGCGCACACCTGGCACCTGTTCCCCGACGGCGCCGGCACGTTCCCCGACGGCGAGGGCGGCTGGTACTACGTGTGCAACAGCGAGGTGTTCGACCACATGGCCACCGACGGCGGAGGCGCGTCGGCCATCCACTTCGGGCCCGACGGTGAGGTGCTCGACGCGTACCCGGTGCTGCGCGGCAGCAACTCGAACTGCGCGGGCGGCCCCACCCCGTGGGGCACCTGGCTCTCGTGCGAGGAGAACAGCGCCGAGCAGGGGCGGGTGTGGGAGTGCGACCCCACGGGCGTGAAGGCTGCCGTGGCCCACGAGGCGATGGGCCTGTGGGCGCACGAAGCCGCAGCGGTCGACCCGGTGGGGGAGCAGGTGTACCTCACCCAGGACCACCCCGAAGGGTTGCTCTACCGGTTCACCCCCGACGCGTACCCCGACCTGTCGGCCGGCTCGCTCGAGGCGTGCATCGTGGCCGCCGACGGCACGGTCACGTGGGCGGCCGTCGCCGACCCGAGCGGCGCCACGGCGCCCACCCGCACCCAGGTGCCGGGTGCCACCGTGTTCCCTGGCGGCGAAGGCATCTGGTACTTCGACGGGTGGATCTACTTCACCTCGAAGTACACGCACTCGGTGCACGGCATCGACCTCGCTGCGCAGACCTACCGGCTGATCTGGAAGGGCGACCCCGACGGCCTCGGGGTGGAGGGCGCGGTGCTGTCGCACGTCGACAACATCACCGTCGACGAGGGCTCCGGCGACCTGGTGGTGGCCGAGGACGGCGGCAACATGGAGCTCGTCGTCATCGCCCCCGACGGCTCGGTCGGGCCGCTCGTGCGCGTGGTGGGTGCCGGCCACGAGACCTCGGAGATGACCGGCCCGGTGTTCAACCCCACCCGTGACCGGCTGTACTTCTCGTCGCAGCGCGGACCGGGCACTCGCACCCGCGCCGAGATCGTGCCCGGCATCACGGCCGAGCCCGACAGCACCGCTGTGGGCGTCACCTACGAGATCACCGGCCCGTTCCGCGGCCGCCGGGAGACCCCGACCACCACGACGACCGCGGCACCGACGACCACCGCCCCAGCGCCCAGCACCACGGCAGCGCCGGTCGACACGCTGGCGACGGTCGCGCCGGAGACCACGGCGACGGCCGGCAGTGGTGGCTCGGACGGCAGCTCGGTGGTGCCGCTCGTGGTGGGCGGCGCCGCCGTGGCCGCGGCGGTGGGTGGCGTGGTGGTGGGGCGTCAGCGGCGCACCGGCGGCGAGCCGCCTGCGCCTACCGCTTGAACTTCAGCTTGAACGCCGGGAACTGCAGCGACAACGTGCCATCGGTGCCGCATGTGTACGACGCCGTGCCCACCAACCCGTAGAGGTCCTCGATCTCGAGGTCGCGGTCGTCGGCGTTGGTGCCGGGCAGCGACAGCGTGCCGGCGTACGGCTGGCCGTTCACGGTGAGGTTGTAGGTCACGTTGCCGGTCAGCGCCTTCACCGTGAACGTCATCGTGGTGCTGGTGCGCGTGTAGGTGCCGCTGGCCGTGGCCTTCACCCGCGCCGTGCCGCTGACCGCACCCCACTGCGTGGTGCCCGACACCGTCGCGCCCTGGTCGGCCGTGAGCGACCAGGTGTTGTCCGATTTCACCGTCGCGGTGACGCCGGTGCCCTGGAGGGTGACGTCGACCTTGCCGGCCACGGTGGCCACGAGGCTCGACACCGCGGCCGACGACACCTGCCAGCTGCCGGCCGGGCATGCGGTGACCGTGCCGCCCCCGACGGGCAACAGCACGATGCCGCACGAACTGAGCAGCAGCGAACCGAGCAGTGCGCAGGCAGCGACCATGCGACGAGTTGCGTTCATCCCACACACCCCCAGTGTTCGTGGACGTCGCGAGCGTAGTGCGGCTCGGTAACGGGCGTGACCGATGCTCGCTGCCAAGCTGTCGAGCGGGGAATCGAGGGGGAACTCAATGACTGCATGGAACTTCGCGGACGTCTACGAGCTGGTGGCGGCACGTGTGCCCGACCGGCCGTGCCAGGTGCAGGGCGACCGCGTCATCACCTGGGCACAGTTCGACGCGCGGGCCAACGCCTTCGCCGCCGACCTGTTGGCCGCGGGCCTCACGCATCAGAGCAAGGTGGCCGCCTACCTGCACAACGGACCCGAGTACCTCGAGACGTACATCGGCGCGTTCAAGGGCGGCTTCGCTCCCGTGAACACCAACTACCGCTACGGGCACGACGAGATCGTGTACCTGTTCGACAACGCCGACGCCGAGGCCGTGGTGTTCCACGAGGCGTTCGTCGACCTGGTCGAGCGCGTCCGTCACGAACTGCCGAAGGTACGCCGCTGGTACTGCGTCACCGAGGGCGGCACGGCGCCCGAATGGGCGGTCGACTACGAGGCCGTCGTGTCGCCCGGCGTCACCGAGGCCGTGCGCGGGCCGTGGGGTCGCAGCGGCGACGACCTGCTGCTGCTCTACACCGGCGGCACCACCGGCATGCCGAAGGGCGTCATGTGGCGTCAGGACGACCTGTTCAACGTGCTCGGCGCCGGCGGCAACGCGGTGCTCGGCGTGCCACCCGCCGAGTCGCTCGAGCAGCTCGGCGAGCGCCTCGACCCCGCCACCCCCGGCTTCGTGCTGCTCTCGGCATGCCCGCTCATGCACGGCACCGGCCAGTTCTCGAGCCTCATCGCGATGAACCTCGGCGGCTGCGTGGTCACGCTGCCGTCGCGCCACTTCGACGTGCACGAGCTGCTCGGCGAGGTCGAACGCAACCGCGTCAACTCCATCATCATCGTCGGCCAGGCGTTCGCCGGCCCGATCCTCGAGACGCTCGACGCCGAACCGGGCCGCTACGACCTGTCGAGCGTCATCATGATGTCGTCGTCGGGTGTGATGTGGGCGCAGGACAACAAGGAGGGGCTGCTGCGCCATCTGCCGCAGGCGGCGCTGTTCGACTCGTTCGGTTCGTCGGAGGCCGTCGGCATGGGCGCATCGGTGTCCACCGCCGGTGGCACCTCGCAGACCGCTCGCTTCCAGATCGGGCCGGCGTGCGCGGTTTTCACCGAGGACGGCCGTCGTGTCGCCCCGGGTTCCGGCGAGCGCGGCCTGGTGGCGGTGAGCGGCTTCATCCCGCTCGGGTACTACAAGGACGAGGCGAAGACCGCGCAGACGTTCCGCACGTTCGAAGGGCAACGCTGGACCGTGCCCGGCGACTGGGCCGAGGTCAACGATGACGGCACGCTCGTGCTGCTCGGGCGTGGTTCGGTGTGCATCAACACGGGTGGCGAGAAGGTGTTCCCCGAGGAGGTCGAGGAGGCGCTCAAGCAGCACCCGGCCGTGCGCGACGCCGTGGCCGTGGGCATCCCCGACCAGCGATTCGGCGAGACCATCTGCGCCGTGGTGGAGCCCGTCGACGGCGCCGCCCCCGAACTGCACGAGCTGGCCGACCACGTGAAGGAGCACCTCGCGCACTACAAGGCGCCGCGCCACCTCGTGCTGGTCGACACCATCGGCCGCGCGCCGAACGGCAAGGTCGACTACAAGCGGCTCAAGGGTCTCGCGGTCGATCGCCTCGGTGCCGCCACCTGACCCGTAGGGTGGCGTCCGTGGTGACCGCACACCGGGCTCGTCGTCGCACGGCCGTCGAGAACGACCAGCGCATCCTGCGCGCCGCGGTGTGGTGCATCGAACGCCACGGCATCGACGGCATCACCACCGTCGGCGTCGCCGCCGCGGCCGGGCTCAGCACGGGCGCGCTGTACGCCCGTTACGAGCACCAGCACGACCTGCTGGCCGACGTGTGGCAGCGCGAGTCGCTCGACGCGGTGCAGGGCCTGGTCGACGCGGCGCTGGCGGTGCCCCGTTCGGGCGGTGGGCCCGCCGCGGTCGCGGCGCTCGCAGCACGGTTGGCCGAGCCGTCCAACGCGTTGCGCGTCGGGGCGCAGTTGATGGCGGTCACCCGACGCATCGACGAACTGGCCGACGTGGTGCCGGGCGACGTGGGCTCGATGCTCGGCGAGCACGACGGCGACGATCTCGGTGTCGTCGCACTGGCCATCGGCGCGGTGCTGCTCGACGGTGTGCGCGGCGCGGTCGGCACCGACTGGACGCCGATCATCCGCTGGTGCGGCGCACCGGCACCGCGTGCGGTCACGCCGTGGCCGCCGGCGCCGCCGTTCCGGGCCGAGCCCGTCCACGACCCGGACGACCCGGTCATCGACGCGCTGCTGCGCGCCACCCGACAGGTCATCGCCCGCAGCGGCGTGGAGCGTGCCACGTTGCAGCGCATCGGGCGCGCGGCTCGCCTCACGCCCACCGTGGTCTACAACCGCTTCGAGAACCGCGACGCGCTCATCCTCGATCTCGTCGAACGCATCCTCCGTGGCTCGGCCACCGCCGAGCTGCGCACGATGGTGCACGCGAGCCCCGAGATGCTGGCGATGCACCTCGGCACGCTGCTGTCGCCCCAGGGGCAGCCACGTCGCCGGCTCGCGCTGGAGCTGCTGCTCGCCACGATGCACGACGTGCGCCTGGCCGAGGTGGCGGCCGAGGTGGAAGGCCTGTCCCGCGACACGGCGGCGCACCTGCTCGCCGACCGGTACGGCAGCGACGCCCGCGCGGCGGACGTGCTCGCGTTCGGTGCCGCGCTCGGGTACGGCGCGTCGGTGCTGCTCGAACTGGGTGGCGACCTCACCACCGACGACTGGCGCCCGTTCGTCGAACGGGCCATCGGTGCGGCGGGCCGGGTGCCCGCCGGCTGACCTCAGCGGCCGGCCAGGTACTCCTGCAGGCGCCGCTCGGCGTCGTCGCCGAACAGGATCTCGGCGACCTCCTTCAACCCCGACGAGCCGACGATGTCGTCCTTGGGGACCACGAGGTCGATCTTCGACCGGCGACGCATGAAGTCGTCGAGCTTGGTGATCATCTCGGTGTGCGCGCCGAGATGGAGCTCGACGCGCAGGTAGTCGGCGCTCTCCATGATGTCCTCGCCCATGCGCGGGTCGTCGCGGATGGCCTCGAGCATCTCGAACGCCCGGCGGCCGTAACGACGCCACAGGCGATCGGTGAGGCGCTCGGTGTCGGGCTTCGAACGCAGCGCGTCGAGCTTCATCAGCCGCGCCTGCCGGTAGAACTCGTCGCGGGTGGCCTTCGCCGGTTCGCCGTACCAGTTGTGCAGGTCCTTCTCGAGCGGCACGCCGAGCTCCTCGACGGCGTCGGCGACCTCCTCGCCCACGTTGAGGCAGTCGGTGAGCTTGCCGCCGAAGATGGTGACGACGCGTCGCTTGCGGTCGGACTCGATGGCGTGCTTGCGGCTGAGCGACGTCCACTCCACCGAGTCGGTGTTGCCGGCGGTGGTCTTCACCACCAGCGGCCGCACCCCGCACCGCTCGGCGATGATGTCGTCCTTGGTGAGTGGGTGCAGCAGGTCGAGCCGGGCGTTGATCTGCGACAGCAGGAAGTCGCGGTCCTCGTCGGTGACCTCGGTGAACGGCTGATCGACGCGCGTGTCGGTGGTGCCGATGACGGACCGTCGGCCCATGGGGATGACGTAGAACAACCGCTGCGTGTCGTCGAAGAACGCGAGCACGCGCTGGTGATGGCTGGTGGTGAGCCGCGGCACCACGAGGTGGATGCCCTTCGAGTAGACGATCTTGTGATCGGTGCTCGAGCCCCACGACTGGTTCAACGCGTCGACGAACGGGCCGGCCGCGTTGATGATGACCCGCGCCGTGGTGGTGTACGTGGCGCCCGTGTCGGTGTCGCGCAGCTCGGCGCGCCAGCGGTCGCCCTCGCGGGTGGCGTTCACCAACTCGACGTAGTTGGCCGCCGACGCACCGGCCTCGAGGGCCGACCGGACAAACGAGAACACGAAGCGGGAGTCGTTGTCGATGAGGTACGCGTCGCGGTACTCGATGCCACCTCGGACGGAGTCGGTGTTGATGGCCGGCTCGTCGCGCTCGATGGTGTCCTTGCGCAGGATGCGCGGCGGACGCGTACCGAACTGGCCGATGGCCCAGTACCCGAACGCGCCCAGCCCGGCGAACCACGGCGCGTACGGCGAGGTCTCGTCGAGGCCGGCGAGGAAGCTGATCTCCTTGATGTTGTCGGGGTACGCCTTCATCAGGCGGTTGCGCGACCGGCACAGCTTGAACACCAGCGGCAGCTCGTAGTTCTCGAGGTACTTGAAGCCGCCCCACACCAGGTTCGACGACTCCTGGCTGGTGAACGCCCCGAAGTCGCCGCGGTCGATGAGCGCCACCGATGCGCCGCGACCGGCCAGGGAGGCCGCCGACACCGCCCCGTTGATGCCACCACCCACGATCAACACGTCGAACGAGCCGCCGTCGATGCGGGCGAGGTGTGCGTCACGCGATGCCATGACCCAAGTCTGCCAGCGCGGGCCGCGAACGGCGACCGGCGATCAGAGGTAGCGCAGCTCCTGGGCCCGTTGCGTGGCCTCGGTGCGTGAGGTGGCACCCAGCTTCCGGAGCACGTGCTTGATGTGGGTCTTCACCGTGTTGACGCTGAGGAACAGTGCGTCGGCGATCTCCTGGTTGCTCATCGACGTGGCCATGTACCGCAGCACGATGAGCTCACGGTTCGACAGCTCGTCGGCGGTGTGCACCGGCCGGGCCTGCTCGGCCGGTCGCGGCACCGGGCGGGTGGCCGACAGACGTTCGACGTAGGCGGTGCGCGGCCTCGACCGTGCGGCGCCGACCACCGCGAGCAGCGGACCGGTGCCCGACTCCGCGATGGGGAGCAGAAACCCGGCCGGTTCGGAGAGGTCGAGCACCACGTCGGCCAGCGCGTCGGCGCCGGGCAGGTCGAGGTCGAGCGCCATCCGCAACCGCAGGAGGGCCACTTCGAGCTCGTCGCGTGGTGAACGGGAGGAGGCGGCGAGGTCGGCGAGCAGCTCGTCGAGCCCGTCGGTGCGTCGGCTGAGCGTCTGCAGCCAGCCGCGCAGCAGACGCGTGCGGAACCCGTCGGCCGCGGTGTCGAGCAGCTCGCCGGCCCGGTCGAGGTCGCCGAGCGCGAGGCGGACGGCCACCTTGCCGAGCACGAGCGTCGTGCGCAGCGTGGGCCCGGGCGAGACCGTCGACAGTCGCGACTTCGCCGACTCGTGGAGGCGGAGCGCGGCGTCGAAGTCGCCGCGGGCACGGTGCACGCGGCCGAGCCCGACGGTGGCGAGCACGAACGACGGCACGCGCTCGATGCGTCGACCGTCGAGCACGAAGCGGAAGTCGCGTTCGGCGTCGTCGAGGTCGCCGCGGTCGAGGCGGGCAGCGCCGCGGACGGCCCGTGCCGCGACGTCGGCGCCGTTGCCGGCCACCCCGAGCGCGTGGGCCGCAGTCGTCGCACGGTCGGCGGCGGCGACGGCCAGGTCGAGTTCGCCGCGTTCATGGTGCAGGAAGGCCCGCACGCCTGCGACGTCGACCCGCTCGAGCCGGGCATCGGAGCTGCGTTCGGCCATGGCGAGCAGTGCCTCTGCGAGCTCGAAGTCGCGTTCCCACACCGCAGCTCGTGCACCGAAGTGGAACGACACGCTGTTCCACGCGTCGGGAGCGAGACCGCCCTCGTCGGCCAACGCGCACACCGAACGGGCGCAGTGCACGGCCTCGGCGGTCTCGCCGACGAGCAACTCGGCCGTCAGCCGCGCCGCCCACACCTGCAGCAGCTCGTCCGGCGGCAACCCGGCCGCGATGGCGGCCGACTCGGCGGATCGCAACAGACGAGCGGCGACCGGCGCATGGCCGTTCATCATCAACCCCACGGCATAGCCCACGGCGTCGATGGGGGAGGCGGCGACGGCGTCGGCGCTCGGAATCGCGTGCGGCTCGATGGGGGCCGGCGCATCGGTGGCCGACAGCACGTCGAGCATGCGGGTGCGCAGCAGTCGGGCGGCCTCGTCGCCGTGTCCGGCACGCCAGAGGTGGCGGACCGCTGCGTTGGTGTCGCCGATCCCGAGGAAGTGCTGTGCGGCGCGATGGTGCTGCCGTCGGAATCGTTCGGGGTCGCCGACCTCGAGCCGGTGGCGGAGCATCTCACCGAACAGTTGGTGGTAGCGGAACACGGTGCCGGCACTGTCGACGCGCGAGAGCATCAGGTTGGCGTGCTCGACGTCGCTGAGCGTGATGCGTGGCTCGTCCGGCTCGTCGGGATCGTCGGGCACCAGGGCCGCCGCGAGCGCCGCGTCGAGCTCGTCGACCACGCAGGTGTCCTCGAGGAACCGCTGCAGCGGCGCCGACTGGGTGGAGAGCACCTCGGCGGTGAGGTAGCCGGCAATGGTCTGTGCCGTGCCGGTGAGCTCGCGGAGCCGTGCCGACGGGT
This sequence comes from Actinomycetota bacterium, assembly GCA_039796575.1. Lineage (GTDB taxonomy): Bacteria > Actinomycetota > Acidimicrobiia > Acidimicrobiales > Ilumatobacteraceae > UBA668. Next base: position 42,384 of record JBDKJP010000068.1, on the reverse strand, counting down.
CGTCGGCGCTGCGCAGCGCGAGCGCGGCGAGCTGCACCCCGGCCGCCCACCCTTCGGTGCGGTGGTGCAGCGCGGCGACGCCGATGCTGCCGGGCTCGACACCGAGCCGTCCGAGCAGTTGCTCCGTCTCGTGCGGATCGAGCCGCAGGTCGGCCTCGCGCACCTCGTGCACGGCCTCGCGCACCCGCAGGCGGTGCACGCCGACCGGGTCGCTGCGGCTGCCGATGAGCAGACGGACGTTCGACAACCCGCGATCGAGGAGGTGGAACAGCTGATCGGCCGCCTGCAGCGACACGAGATGGAAGTCGTCGATGACCACGTTGATGCGCTCGCCGCACGCGGCGTCGTCGGCGAGCAGCGACTCGAGCACGTCGCTGCCCACCACGCCGTCGAGCGTGATGATGTCGGCGGCCTCGACACCGAACGTCGGATCGACCTGCTGGATGGCGCGGATGAAGCCCTGCCAGAAACGGGTCGGGTCGTCGTCGCCCCGATCGGCGGCCAGCCAGGCATTGGAACCGTCGTCGGTGGCGCGGAACCAGTCGGCCAGCAGCGACGACTTGCCGCTGCCCGGCGAGCCGACCACCAACGTCAGCGGCAGCGGTGCGGCGGCGACGAGCCGGTCGCGCAGCGCATGCCGCTCGACGGCGTTGGGCCGTGGTGGCGGTGCCAGGAACTTGGTCCGCGAGAACACCGGCGGCCGGACACCCCGGGGGAGTTGCACGTCGTCGGCGGCCACGCCCGGAGCCTACGCATCGTGGTTCGACGATTCACCTCGCCGGGGTGATGCCCTCCCGGTCGCCGGCGGCGCAGGCTGTGCATGGCCGGCGCGAAAGGACCACCGATGCACACCAGCACCTATCGCATCACCGTCGAGGGGGAGTTCGACACCGTCACGGCCTCGATGTTCGACGACCTCTCGATCTCCACCGGTGCCGGACGCACGTCGCTGATCACGGCCGAGGTGGACCAGGCGGGCCTCAACGGCGTGCTCGACCGCCTGCGGTTCATCGGCGCCGCGCTGGTGTCGCTCGACCGTCCCGCCGGTTCAGGCGCGCTCGACACCCGAGAAGGGTGACGGGGCGGCCTTCGGGCCGTGGCAGAAGCGGAACTTCTCCCCGCTCCCGCACGGGCACGGTCGGTAGGGGCCGTGGCGCTCGTCCTCGGCCCGCACGACCGCCATCACGTCGGCCGGCGCCTCCCCACGCTGCAGCATCTGGGCCATCACCGAGAACCGTGGTCCGCTGTGCATGAAGAACTTCTCGAGCCCGGCGCACAGGTGGTTGTGCCCTTCCTCGCCGTCGCGTGAACGGCCGAACCGGTCCTTCGGGCAGCCGCCGTTGCACAGGTGGCGCACCTTGCAGTCGCGGCACTGCGCGGTGAGGAGGTCGCGCTTGTTCTGGCCGAACGTGCGCTGCTCGGGCTTCGCGATGAGCTCCACCATGTGGGTCTCGTTGATGTTGCCGAGCAGGTAGTCGGGCTCGACGAAGTGGTCGCAGCTGTACAGGTCGCCGTTGTGCTCGAGCGCCGGGCCGTAGCCGCACGTCGGGGCGTGGATGCACAGCAGGTGCCGCCCGAAGAACGCCTCGAGCGTGACGTCGAAGATCTGCACGAACACCGTGCCGACGTCGTGCCGCACCCACTCCTCGAACACGTCGACGAGGAACGTGCCGTACTGCTCGCCACCCACCGAGCGGTCGGTGACGAGGTTGCCCGTCTGCGTGTACAGCAGCCGCTTGCGGCCGTCCTCGCGCACGCTCCAGCCCTGGTTCGCGATGGCGAGCGTCGCCTCGCTGGCGCGTTCCACGATGGGGATGAACTGCACCCACTTCGCACCGAGCTCGTCGCGGAAGAACCGGTACACGTGCCGACCGTGCCGTTCGTTCGCGGCGTTGACGGTGCAGAGCACGTTGAACTCCACGCCGTGCTTGCGCAGCATGCGCCAACCGTTCATCACCCGGTCGAACGTGCCACGGCCCTGGCGGTCGAGCCGGTACGAGTCGTGGATCTCTCGGGGCCCGTCGACACTGAGCCCGACCAGCACGCCGTGCTCGCGGAAGAACTCGCACCACTCGTCGTCGAGCAGGATGCCGTTGGTCTGGAACGTGTGCTCCACGGTCTGGTCGGGCCGGCGGTACCGCTCGACGAGCTCCATCGCGAGGCGGAAGAACTCGACGCGCATCAGCGTCGGCTCGCCGCCCTGCCACGCCACCGTGACGTGCGGCGAGCGGTGTGACTCGAGCAGCTGGCGGATGTAGTTCTCGAGCGTCGCGGCCGTCATGCGGCTCTTGTCGTTGGGATACAGCGCCTCCTTCGACAGGAAGAAGCAGTACGTGCAGTCGATGTTGCAGGTGCTGCCGCTGGGCTTGGCGAGCAGGTGGAACCCCGGCGGCGCGCTCTCCGGCCAGGCCGACAGGGTGGGGGAGGAGGTGTCGGCGTCGCTCATGGTGCTCGGATCGTAGTGTCGGTTCACCCCGCCGGGATGATGCCCCGCCCGCCCGTTTCAGGGAACATGCCAGGATCAGGAGTGCCGCGCACCAGCGGCAGTAGTTCAGCCCGGAGGAACCACATGGCCACGTCGAAACCGAACATCCTCATCCTGTGGGGCGACGACATCGGTTGGTGGAACATCAGCTACAACAGCCGTGGCCAGATGGGGTACCGCACCCCGAACATCGACCGGGTGGCCAACGAGGGTGTCGCGTTCACCGACTACTACGCGCAGCAGAGCTGCACCGCCGGTCGGGCAGCGTTCATCACCGGGCAGAACCCGTTGCGCACGGGCCTCACCAAGGTGGGCATGCCCGGTGCGAACCTCGGCCTGCAGAAGGAAGACCCCACCATCGCCGAGCTGCTCAAGCCGCTCGGCTACCGCACCGGCCAGTTCGGCAAGAACCACCTCGGTGACAAGGACGAGTTCCTGCCCACCATGCACGGGTTCGACGAGTTCTTCGGCAACCTCTACCACCTCAACGCGGAGGAGGAGCCCGAGCACCCCGACTACCCGCAGGACCCGGCCTTCAAGGCAGCGTTCGGTCCGCGTGGCGTGCTGCACTGCCACGGCGACGGCAACGGCGGGCAGACCATCGTCGACACCGGCCCGCTGACCAAGAAGCGCATGGAGACCATCGACGAGGAGGTCACCGCGCACGCCATCCGGTTCATGGAGGCCGCGGTCACGGCGGAGGAGCCGTTCTTCCTTTGGTGGAACACGACGGCAATGCACTTCCGCACGCATCCCGCCGAGAAGCACCTCGGCAAGAGCAACGGCCACGGTGAGTACAACGACGTGATGGTGGCGCACGACGAACAGGTCGGTGTGATGCTCGACAAGCTCGACGAGCTCGGCATCGCCGACAACACCATCGTGATGTACTCCACCGACAACGGCGTGCACTACAACAGCTGGCCCGACGCCGGCATCACGCCGTTCCGTTCGGAGAAGAACACCAACTGGGAGGGCGGCTGGCGCGTGCCCGCGTTCTTCCGCTGGCCCGGTCACATCGCTGCCGGTTCGGTGCTCAACGACATCGTCTGTCACCAGGACGTGCTGCCCACGCTGCTGGCGGCCGCGGGTGAGCCCGACATCGTGGAGAAGCTGCGCGCCGGGCACCAGGCGGGTGACAAGCACTTCAACGTGAACATCGACGGCTACAACATGCTGCCGTACCTCACCGGCGAGGTCGCCAACAGCCCGCGCGAGTTCTTCTTCTACATCAGCGACGACGGCGACATCATGGCCATCCGCCTCGGTGACTACAAGTGCGTGCTGATGGAGCAGCGGGCTACGCGTCTGCAGGCGTGGATCGAGCCGTTCGTGAAGCTGCGTGCGCCGAAGATCTTCAACCTGCGCACCGATCCGTTCGAACGCGCTGATGACAACTCCAACAGCTACTACGACTGGATGATCGACCATCTCTGGGTGCTGTACAAGATGCAGGGCGTGGTGGCGGGCATGATCCAGAACTTCCTGGCGTTCCCGCCGCGGCAGAAGCCGGCGTCGTTCAACCTCGACTCGGTGCTGGCGCAGCTGCAGGCGGGCACCGACGGCGCCTCGCACTGACCGGTTCCCGAACGGGGCGTCACTCGTGGTGTGACGCCCCGAATCGGGCGCTCACCGGTGCGGCCGACACACCGTGCAGCACCACGCTGAGCAGCACGGTGGCCGTGATCACGCGAACGGCCTGGCTCCCGTCGTCGGGGGTCAGGCCGTCGACCGCCAGCAGTGCGAACACCACCGACGCCAGGCCGCGAGGCCCGAACCAGCCGACCACCGCCACCGTGGCGCGGTCGAGGCCGGTGCCGGCGAGCACCAGCGCCACGGGCACCATGCGCACCACGGTGAGGGCCAGCACGGCGAACGCGACGTCCTGCCACACGAGGTCGCTCAGCACGGGCACCATGAGTGCGCCGAACAGGAACCACACGATCAGCGACAGCAGTTCGGCCGACTGGTGGGTGAACTCCAGCGAGTGCTCGATCTCCGACTCGCCGGCGGCGCGTCCGGCACGGCGGGTGCCGGCACCGTAGGCCAGGCCGCCCACGAACGCAGCCACGAACCCGTTGCCGCTGAGCTCGAGTGCCGCGGCGTACGACATCAGCGACAGGCCGGCCACGGCGGCGGCGCGGTAGGCGGGGCTGCTCCAGTCGGCGGTGCGTGCCCGGTGCAGCAGCAGCGCACCGCCGAGGCCGATGGCGACGCCGATCACCACGCCGATGCCCATCTCGCGCACGGCGCGGAACTCGTTCTCGGTCTCCAGTTCGGTGCCGACCACCGCAGCGACGAGAAAGAACTTCACGAACGGGGTGACGATGCCGTCGTTCAGCCCGCTCTCGACGTTGAGCACGCGCCGGATCCGCGCCGGCACGCGCTCGTCGTCCATGATGGCCGCACCGAGTGCGGCGTCGGTGGGGGCCACCGACGCGCCGATGACGGCGCACACCCACCACGACAACGACGGCATGAGCGCCTTCGCGGCGACCGTGCCGAGCACCATGGTGAGCGGCAGCCCGACGAGCAGCAACCGACCCGGCAGCCCGGGGTCGCGGCGCAACGCCGCCACGCTGACGCGAGCAGCGTCGCCGAACAGCACGACGGCCAGGGTGACCTCGGCGAGCTCGCGGAGCCCACCGCTGCCGAGGCCGATGTGCACGATCGACCACCCCTCGGCCAGCAGGAACCCGGCCGCGACGAACCACATCGGGGCGGTGATGTTCCAGCGGCTGAGCCGTTGCGAGACCAGGGTCCAGGCCAACAGGGTGACGGTGACCGACACCACGACGGCCATGCTCAACCCGTGCTCCATCAACCCTCCTCGGGGAACACGGTGGCCCAGTCGTCGCGCATGCTGACGACCGTCCACCCCTGTGCGCGGCCCACGTCGACGATGTCCTCGTGGCTCTCGAACGTGCCGGCCTCGCTGGTGTACGCGAACTCGCGCTCGGCGTCGTCGTGGTCGACGAGCAACCCGAGCGACGGGCCCGGCGTGGCGCGGGCCCACTCGATCATCTCGCGGTCGCCGGCGGAGTTGCCCGCTGCGAACACGGGGCGCCGGCCGAGCGCCTGCTGGATGTGCAGCACCTTCGCCGGGCCTTCGTTGGCCTCGCCGGCCAGAGTGGTGAGGCGCCGCAACGTCGGGGCGCCGTCGACCGTGAGGTACTCGTACTGGATGAGGCTGCCGACCACACCTTCCGGCGGGACGCCGTAGAGCGCGTGGCTCACGGCGCGCACGAACTCGGTGCCGCTGCCGGTGACGATGAACACGGCGAAGCCGTGCGACCGGAGCAGCGCGATGAGCTCGAGCATCGGCTGGTAGACGGCGCGGCCGAACGTGCGGCCGAGCGTCGGGTGCGGCGCCTCGAGCACGAACCGGGCGGCTCGTGCGGCGAACTCCTCGGGCGAGAGCCCTGCGGCCAGGTCGAGCAGCGCACCACCGATGCGCAGCAACCCGAGCTCGGCGATGGCCGCGTTGTCACGGGCGATGAGCGCCGCGAACTCGGGCCGTTCGGCGAGCGACGGGTCAGCCTTCACGGCGGCACCGAGCTCGTGCACGAAGTACGCGAGCTGCGGGTACGACGGCTTCTCGCACCACAGCGTGCCGTCGTTGTCGAACACCGCCACGCGGTCGGCCGGGGCGATCGCGTCGACGGCGCCGACGAACGCCACGATCTCGTCGAGCGCAGCACCCGGCCGCCACGACGGCAGCGCCGCCCGGATGGCCGCTTCCACCGACTCGCTCATCCCAACACCCCCAGACCGGTGCCGACGAGCTTCGCTCCCAGCACGACGAACAGCACCATCATGACCGTGGCGTTGTTGGCCATCAGCCACGTCTTCCACTCGGCGAGCACGGCGGGCGCACGGTCACCGAGCGCGAAGTACACCACCACCGGTGCCGCCACCGATGCCGACGCGACGAGGACGAACAGCAGCAACGCACCGGCCGCGTCGCCGCCCGTGGCACCGGCCTGCGCGATGCCCGCGCCGGCGGTGGCCGCGAGCGGCAGGTTCTTCGGGTTCGCCACGCACGCCACGAACGCCAGGCCGAACGCCTTCGCGGCGCCCATCCCGTCGACCGCCGAGAACAGCTTCGGCGTCGGCGGCTCCTCGCCCGGTCGTGGGCGCCCGCGCCACTGCTTCGCGGCGAGCGCGAAGAACAGCAGCCCGAACAGCAACTGGCTGATGTCGATGCTGTCGGATGCGCCGCTGTCGGTGGCCGCGTCGATGCCGTCGGCCAGCAGGTAGGCCGCCCCCGAGACCACCGCGACGCCGAGGGCCCATCCCACGAGGAACGCCGGGCCGTTGGCGCGGGCCTTCACGGAGACGAGCATCAGGATGACGAGCACGATGGGGATGGGGCTCACCGCGATGCCCACGGCCTGCGGCAGCGTGCTGCCGAACGCAGTCCAGATCACGTCGGGTCGCCTCCTGTCATCAACCACGCCTCGGCGGCGCGGTAGCCCTTCTCGGTCGACTCGAAGAGACGGTCGGTGGCGGGCACGAGTTGCACCGGGCCCTGCAGATCGAACCGGCCGGTGCGGTGCAACTCTGCCACGACACCGCTGCTGACACCGGTGAGGGTGAGTGTGCCGTTCACCTCGGCGAGCTTCGCGGCGTACTGCTGCAGCACCGCGTACGCGGTGGCGCCGAGCGACGTGCGGCCACGCAGGCGGAGCACCACCGCCGGACGCTCGCAGCCGGTGGGGTCGGGCAGCCGCACCTGCAGCGTGCGTGCGCCGGCGTAGTAGAGGCTGCCGTAGATCGACAGCACCGTCACCTGGTTGGACGCCAGCGTTGCCGGTGCTGGCCGTTCGGCCGGGCGGCCGTCGGTGTCGAAGTAGACCTCCTTCACCGTGAGGTCGAGCGCTTCGCGGTTCAGTTGCAGCAGCAGCGACAGCACGACGCCGATGCCCACCGCCGCGGCCACCGGGAGGGTGAGCGTGGCGACGAACGTGGACACCATCGCGATCTTCGGGTTGATGCCGGTCTGCCACACCGCGACGGCCTCGGCGATGCGCAGCGAGCTCACTGCGGCCACGATGAGCACCGCCGCCAGCGTGGGCACCGCGACATAGCCGACCGGCTTCGCGAACACGACGAGGATGATGAGCATCCACAGGCCGCTGAAGATGGCCGCCCAGCGCGTGCGGCCGCCGACCGCGACGTTGAGCGCGGTCTGACCGACGGAACCGCCGACGGGCATGCCCTTCCACAGGCCGGCCGCCACGTTGCCGGCCCCCTGCGCGACGAAGTTGCCGTTCGGGCTGCTCGGCGAGCCGTCGCGGTTCGGTGCGGCCTCACTGACGCCGGCCCCCTGCACGAGCACGATGGCCGCGACCGACACGGCGCCGAGGATGACCGACGCCGACAGGTCGCCGAGCCGGGGGAGGGCGGGCAGCGGCAGACCGCCCGGGATCTCGCCGACGTCGTCGACCGTGGCGATGCCGTCGATGGAGAACAGCAGCGTGGCCACCGTCGGGATGAGCAGTGCGATGACCGCCGAGAACGACGACAGCGGCGTGCGATCGAGCAGCACGAGCAGCGCGATGGCCGAGAGGCCGATCACCAGCGTGGGCCCGTGCCAGTCGCCCGGGTGCAGCAGCACCTCGATGGCACGCTGCACCGCGAGACCGCTCGAGGGGCTGTACCCGGTGAGGTCCTGCAGCTGCCCGAAGAAGATGTTCGCGGCCACGCCCGTGAGGAAGCCGATCATCACCGACTGGGTGACGAAGCGGGTGTACCGGCCGAGCTTGGCGATGCCCGCCGCCACCATGAGCGCGCCCGCCAGCAGCGTGAGCAGGCTGATGGACCGGTTGCGCGCGTCGCCGTCGAGGCCCTCGAGCGCCGAGCCCGCGGCCAGCGCCGCGGCGCTGGTGGTGGTGATCACCATCAACTTCGTGCTGGCGAACACACCGCCGACGGTGGGACCGGCGAAGCTCGCGTACAGGCCCTGCACGGGAGAGACCCCGGCCAGGATGGCGGCCGCCATGCCATCGGGCACGCTGCTGATGGCACCGGGGAGACCGGCCACCGCGTCGCTGCGCAGGTCGCGCCGGTCGGCCCGCAGGCTCCTCGGGATTCGAAGGGTCATCGCCCGTGACGGTAGATCGTGGCAGGCTGTACAGGATCACCCGAAGGGGGTGATCACAGCACCGCCCGCGATCCGTAGCTTCCAGCTGGGGCCGCCGCAGTGGTGCGCCCCGTTCCATGGAGGAGAAAAGATGCTCGCAACGTTCGCAGTCGGTCAGGTGCTCTGGTCGATCTTCTGGTTCTTCCTGTTCTTCATGTGGATCATGCTGGTGTTCCAGGTGTTCGGCGATCTGTTCCGCGACCCCGAGCTCGGTGGTGGCGCGAAGGTGATGTGGACCCTGTTCATCATCATCCTCCCGTTCCTCGGCGTGTTCCTGTACCTCATCGTCCGTGGCAAGAGCATGAACGAGCGTTCGGTCGCCGCGATGAAGCAGCAGGAAGCCGCGTTCCAGCAGTACGTGCAGCAGGCCGCCGGCACCGGTGGCGCCGCCTCGGAGCTCGCGAAGCTGTCCGAGCTGCACGACGCCGGCAAGCTCACCGACGCCGAGTTCGCCGCGATGAAGGCGAAGCTCCTGGCCTGATCACCTTCGGCCCGGTGCAGCACCCGCTGCACCGGGCCTCGGTGTCCTTCGCCCCGAGCACCTCGAATGCCCGACGACGCGCTCTCGTCGACCGACCGAACGGTCCGACGCGTCGGCATCACGGCGTGGACCATCATCGGTGTGGTCCTGGTGCTCGCCATCGCCGTGACGGCGATGGCAGCGATCTCCGAGCTCGTCCTCCCGCTGGTGTTCGCGGTGATGGTCGGCGCGGCGCTGTACCCGTTGGCGGTCCGTCTGCAACGGTGGATGAAGCCCGCCGCGGCCGCCGCCGTGGTGGTGTTCGGCTCGCTCGCCGGTGTCGGTGCGGTGGCCGTGCTCGTCGTGCGCAACATCGTGCGCCAGGCCGACTCGCTCGCCCGACAGGTCGACATCGCCATCGGTGAGATCGGCAACGACGGCGAGCCCATCGGGCTCGACCAGGCCGCGATCGAACGAATCGCCGACGCCGTGAAGGCCGCCGCCGCGTTCATCGGGCGCGGCATCGTCACCCTCTTCGTGGGTGGCATCAGCACGCTCACCGGCTTCGTGGCCGGCATCGTGCTCGCCGTGCTCATCGGCTACTACGTCCTCAAGGACGGCCCCATCATCAAGCGGTGGCTGGTCGACCAGTTCCCTGCGCAGGCGCGGGCCGAGGTGTCCGACTTCCTGGGCACCGGCATGCGTGCCGTGCGGAGCTACTGGGCCGGCCGCACCGTGCTCTCGTTCGCGGTGGCGCTGGTCATCGCGGTGGTCAGCCTCCTCATGGGCCTGCCGCTCATCGGCACCATCGCGGTGGTCAACTTCCTCGGTGGCTACGTGCCCTACCTGGGTGCGTTCATCGGTGGTGGTCTCGCCACGGTCATCGCGCTCGCCGCCGGCGGGCTCGGTTCGGCGGTGGTGATGCTGGTCATCGTGCTGACGTGCAACCTGCTGCTCGAGAACGTGCTCGAGCCGAAGGTGATGAGCACGCGGCTCAGCATCCATCCGCTCGTGGTGCTGCTCGCCACCACCGCGGGTGGCATCATCGGCGGGATGGTCGGTCTCATCCTCGCGGTCCCCGTGGCGGTGCTGGTCATCGACCTGGTGCGTCGACTGCGTGCGAGCGGGCTCGCCGATCGCATCCCCCTGAAGGTGCCCGCGATGCCACCGACCCCGCATGTCGATCGCTGACTTCTGCATCATCCTCGTCGCGGGCATGGCGGCCGGCACCATCAACACGGTGGTCGGCTCCGGTTCGCTGATCACGTTCCCCACGCTCGTCGCGCTCGGCTACCCGCCGCTGCTGGCCAACGTGTCGAACAACATCGGTCTCGTGCCCGGCTCGGTGTCGGGCGTGTACGGCTACCGGCGCGAGCTGGTCGGCCAACGCGCACGTTTGCGGCGCCTGGTGCCGGCCTCGCTGCTCGGTGGCCTCACCGGCTCGACGCTGCTGCTGCTGTTGCCCAGCACGGTGTTCCAGAAGGTCGTGGTGGTGCTCATCGCCGTGGCGCTGGTGCTCGTGGTGGTGCAGCCCGTGCTGTCGCGCCGCCTGGCCGCACGGCGCGCCGCACGCGTGGCCGCGCACGTCACCCGCGCGCACGACGTGACGGCCGCGCTGCTGGCGCTGGTCTTCGCCACCGGGGTGTACGGCGGGTACTTCGGTGCGGCACAGGGCATCATCCTCATCGCCGTGCTCGGCATCTTCCTCGACGACGAGCTGCAACGGCTGAACGCCACGAAGAACGTGCTCGCGATGACCGTCAACGCGGTCGCGTCGATCATCTTCATCGCCCGCACCGACGTCGACTGGAAGGTGGTGGCCGCCATCGCCATCGGCTCCACCATCGGCGGGCAGATCGGTGCCCGGGTGGGCCGGCGTCTGAACCCGAAGGTGCTCCGCGGCGTCATCGTGGTGGTCGGCCTCACCGCGCTGATCCGCCTGCTCTGAACGCGCGACTAGCGTCGGTCCATGCCGACGGGTCGCAGGGTGCTCATCACGGCTGCGGCGTCGGGCATCGGTCGCACGGTGGCCGCGGCGTTCGCCGCGCAGGGCGACACGGTGCACCTGTGCGACCTCGACGAGGTGGCGCTCGCGGAGGTGCGGGCGGCGCTCCCGACCGCCGTCGCATCGCGAGTCGACCTCGCCGACGGTGACGCGGTGGATGCGTGGGTGCGCGGCGCGCTCGACGCGCTCGGCGGGGTGGACGTGCTCGTCAACAACGCGGGCATCAAGGGCCCGACGGCGCTCGTCGAGGACGTCACCCCCGAGGAGTGGCGCGACACCCTCGCGGTCGGGCTCGACACCCAGTACCTCACGGCGCGCCGGGTCGCGCCGGTGATGAAGGGGCAGGGGAGTGGGTCCATCATCAACATGTCGTCGATGGCGGGCGTGTTCGGCTACGGCCGGCGCACGCCGTACGCCGCGGCGAAGTGGGCGGTGATCGGCCTCACCAAGTCGTCGGCGGTGGAGCTCGGCCCGCACGGCGTGCGCTGCAACGCCATCTGCCCCGGCTCGGTGGCCGGTGCGCGGATGGACGCCGTCATCGCCGCGGAGGCGGCCGATCGTGGCGTGGCGCCGTCGGCGGTGGAGCACGAGTACCTCTCCGGGCAGTCGATCAAACGGTTCGTGCAGCCGCAGGAGATCGCCGACCTGTGCCTGTTCCTCGCGTCGCCCGCGTCGTCGATGATCAGCGGCCAGGCCATCGGCGTCGACGGCCACACCGAGACCTATCACCTCTGAGAGAGGGCCTCCCATCTCGCCGCCTGCGTGGATCGCAGAGCGGCAGCCGTGCGCGGTCACGCTGGGCGGCGGCGGCTGACGCGCCAGTAGGCGAAGCCCGCGAGCGCGATCAGCGCGACGGCGCAGCCGATCCCGAACTTCGTGAAGAAGATCCTCTTGAACGACTCGGACACTCCGCACAAGCCGGAGTTCTCGGCGGACGACTCGAACTCCGCCTGCGTCCCGCGCTGGCTGTCGAACCACAGAGAGCCGGCCTCCAGGTCCGGGAGCCTGAATCGAACGTCTGATGTGGGACCTGCTTCGCCTCCGAAGATCGCGGTCGCTTCGTACGTGGCGTCCGGGTCCAGCGGGTCGGCAAGCGATGTCACGGTGACGAAGCCGGGCGCCTGATCACCGATGACAAAGGATCGGGCAGCTGTTCCGGGCTCAGGTGCTCTGATCTCCCAGATGACCTTGAGCGTCGCCTCGTCGAAGACCCGCACTCCGACCACGGGCTTGGTGGCGCAGGAAGGCAGCAGGAGTTCAGTGTTGCCGTCCGAGGTGGTGGCTGCCAGCGGCCAGCTCTCGCTGCATCCGGCCAGCAGCAGGGGCAGGAGAACGATGAGGAACGCGCCAACCCGTCGCACACGGTGATTCTTGTCGACGGTCACACGTCCAGATCGGCAACTCTTGACGCCTTCTGGGCATGCCCAGAATGACCCCGGGGTGGTTCTGGGCATGCCCAGAATGCCGGTGAACCTGATTCTCGAGGCTTTCGTGTCAGCGCGGGGGGTACTTGGGTAAGTCCCGTCACGTGGTGTAGGAGCGGGCCGGCATCCTCGGGGTGATGGTGGTCATCGTGCGATTCTCGAAAGCGACCAAGCAAGCGAGAAAGCCGCACGATGACCAATCACGAGTTTGCCCTATCCGACCTTGCCGCGCGCCTGACCGGCACCGACGCCTCGCTCTCGACGGCGCTACGCGACATCCTCACTGCGGCGTTGCAGGAACTGATCGAGGCGGAGCTGACCGCGACGATCGGCGCCGGGCACGGCGAGCGCAGCCCGGAGCGTGTGACGCAACGCAACGGGCATCGCCCGAAGCTGGTGTCGACACCGGCTGGTGATGTCGAACTCGGGATCCCCAAGCTCCGCCAGGGCAGCTTCTTCCCCGAACTGTTGGAGCCGCGCCGGAGGATCGACAAGGCGTTGTGGGCGGTGATCATGACCGCCTACATCACCGGCACCTCCACCCGAAAGGTCGACGACCTCGTCAAAGCACTCGGCTGCGACAGCGGGATCTCGAAGTCGACGGTGTCACGGATCTGCACCCAGATCGACGGCGACGTCCATGTGTTGCGCACCCGCCGCCTCGATCACCAGCCGTTCGTCTACGTCTGGCTCGACGCCACCTACGTCCATGTCCGCGAGAACCGGCGGGTCGTCTCGAAAGCAATCGTGATCGCCACCGGCCTGCGTGCTGACGGGCACCGTGAAGTCCTCGGCCTCGACGTCGGCGACTCGGAGAACGAGACGTTCTGGAAAGAGTTCCTCACCGACCTCACCGACCGCGGGCTCGCCGGCGTCCGTCTCGTCATCTCCGACGCGCACGCCGGTCTCGTCAAGGCGATCCGCCGCTGCTTCCAGAACGCCGGCTGGCAACGCTGCCGTGTCCACGCGATGCGGAACCTGCTCGCAGCCGCGAACCATCGTCACCGGCAAGTGATCGCCGCGTTGATCCGCACGATCTTCGTTCAACCCGACACCAAGACCGCGACCGCCCAACTACGCGCTGTCGTCGACCAGCTGCGCCCCTACGCCCCGGGTGTCGCCGAGCGGCTCGAGCAGATGGAAACCGACCTGCTCGCCTACACCGCGTTCCCTGTCGCGCACTGGTCGAAGATCTGGTCGAACAACCCGATCGACCGCCTGAACCGCGAACTCAAGCGACGCACCGACGTCGTGGGGATCTTCCCCGACAAGGCCTCCGTCATCCGGCTCGTCGGCGCGCTCCTCGTCGAGATCAACGACGAAATGATCGCCGCCGAACGCCGCTACATCGCCGCCGCCTCCGTCGCAGACCTCACCACCGAACCCGCCGAACTATCCTTGCCCGCAGCACCCCGAACCTGACCAACAGCTTCGAGGAACACACGAGCTCCTACACCACGAACCGGGACGCCATCGGGTACTTGAAAGCCTCGTGATCGCCCAGGGAGTGCAGCGTGCCCGGCATGTGCGCTGTGCGCAAGGGTGATCACGGGAGGTGACGAAAACTCCCTGGGGAGTGTCCTGGAGGGGCACGAGAACGCGGCAGGCCACATGGGCGGCGATCGCCCGCCGCGCGGTACGGCTTCTGGGTGGTTTCCGTCCCGGAATCTGGGACGGAAACCACCCAGAACGCGAAGTGGGACGAACGACGCCCAGAAGCCCCGGTAGGTGCGTTCCGGTCGAGGCCGGCGGGCCACGACAAAGGACACGCTCGTACGTTCGCGGGTTACCGGAGGCGGAGGGTGACGAGCTCGAAGGGCTGGAGCACGATCGCGACGATGCCGTCGGCGGTGTCGATGGGGTCGTGCGGTTCCTCGAGCAGGTTGCAGCGCTGTGCGTCGGTGATGCGGAACGGCAGCTTCACCGTGGTAGGCGCGCGGTCGCCGCACGCTTCGTAGAGGCGCACGATCAGGTCGCCGCTGCCGTCGTCGGCGCGCTTCACCGCGCTCACCTCCACGCCGGCGCCGGTGACGTCGACCAGCGGTGTCGGCAGTTCCTCGCGTGCGCCGACGGGCACGACGCGCAGCGGCAGGTTCAGTGCCTCGGCCTCGCGCAGCACGTCGTGCAGGCCGGGGCCGTGCGGCATCACGCTGATGGTGACGCGGTGGCGGCCGTGGTCCTGCTCGGGGTCGGGGTACTTCGCCGCGCGTAGCAGCGACACGCGCACGCCGCCGTCCTGCACGCCGTGGCCGTAGCGGCCGTCGTTCAGCACGGCCACGCCCCACGAGGGTTCGCTGAGGTCGACGTAGCGGTGCGCGCACACCTCGAACTTGGCCGCGTCCCACGAGTTACTGGCGTGCGTGGGTCGCATCACATGACCGAACTGGATGTCGCACGCCGCCTCGCGCGCATGCACGGCGAGCGGCACCATCAGCGACAGCAGTTGCTCGTCCTCGTGCCAGTCGATGTCGAACGTCATGTCGATGCGCGGGCTGTCGGCGCGCATCGTGATGTGCTGCGTCATGGTGGAGCGGCCGAAGTGGCGCACCACCTCGAGCGTGGCCACCAGCGGGCCGGCGTCGAGCACGGTCACCGACTGCACGCCGCCCACCGGCGCGCCCAGACCACGGGTCCAGGCCTCGACGTCCCACGCGTCGTACTCGACCGGTTGATCCGGCGCGACTTCGATGGTGACGTGCTCGCCCTCGGGCAGCAGTTCTCGTCCGGCGCGCACGTCGATGATCGACGTGATCGAGCCCTCGAGGTCCCACGTGAGCGCGACGTGACGGTTGGTGAACGAGTGCTCGGTCACGGCGACCGCGTCGTCGATGGGTTGCGCCCACAGGTTGCCGAGACCCAGCCCGGGCGCTTCGGCCATGCACGCCTGTCGACCGTCGTGCAGCTCCTGGGTGATGCTGCGGCCGGGCGGCGACATGCCGACCACGACCACCTCGTGGCGCGCGTGCGTGGTGGCATTGGCGACAGCCGGCCGCTCGGCGGCGAGATGCGACAACGCGTCGGCGATGAGTGCCTCGAGCCGCGGGATGATGCGTGCGTACTCGCGCGCCGTGTCCTCGTAGACCCAGGTGATGCTCGAGCCCGGGATGATGTCGTGGAACTGCTGCAGCAGCACGTCCTTCCACAGCGTGTCGAGCTCGGCGGTCACCTCGGCGGGGATGGCCACACCGACCGCCGATGCCGATGCCCACCACAGCTCGGCCTCGCGCAGCAGCGCCTCGCAGCGACGGTTGCCCACCTTCGTCGCGGCCTGGCTGGTGAGCGTGCCGCGGTGCATCTCGAAGTAGAGCTCGCCGCTCCAGCGCGGCACGCGACCGCCGGCAGCGATCTCGGCCTCGACGTGGTCGAAGAACTCGTCGGTGGTGCCGAGCGTGAGGCGGGGCGCGCCGTCGAGATCGGCCAGGCGTGCGGCGCGTTCGATCATCTCGCGCGTCGGCCCGCCGCCACCGTTGCCGTGCCCGTAGGGCATGAGCGACCAGTCGCTCCAGCCGTGCTCCTTGAAGTTGCGCTCGCTGAACACCATCTCCTCACCCGTCACCGCGGCGTTGTAGGTGTCGACCGGCGGGAAGTGGGTGAGCACCTCCGAACCGTCGAGGCCCTGCCACACGAACGTGCTGTGCGGGAAGCGGTTCTGCTTGTTCCAGCTGAGCTTCTGGGTGATGAACCGGTCGCAGCCACCGGCGCGGAAGATCTGCGGCAGCGAGGCGGGGTAACCGAACACATCGGGGATCCACACCTCCTTGCAGCGCGCGCCGAAGCGGCTCTCGAAGTAGCGCTGGCCGTGCACCATCTGGCGCACGATGCTCTCGCCGCTCGGCAGGTTCATGTCGGCCTCCACCCACATGCCGCCGACGGGCACGAACTGGCCGCGCTGCACGCGGTCGATGATGCGTTCGAACAGGCTCGGGTACTGGGTCTCCATCCAGTGGTACTGCACGGCCTGCGAGCACACGAACCGGTACTCGGGGTAGCGATCCATCATCTGCGTCGCGGAGGCGAAGGTGCGCGCGCACTTGCGCACGGTCTCGCGGATGGGCCACAGCCATGCGCTGTCGATGTGCGCGTGGCCGACGCCGATCACGTGGTGCGCGCCGTCGCGGGCGTGCAGGGCCAGTGCCGGCTGCAGCAGTGCACGTGCGTGCGCCGCGGTGCCGCTCACGTTGCGTGCGTCGATCGCGTTGAAGGCCGCTTCGAGCTCGCGCAGGAGGCGGTGCCGGCGCTTGTCGGTGGCGGGCAGCGTGGTCATCAGGCCGAGCAGCACCTCGATGTCGAGCAGCAGGTGGAACACCTCGTCGTCGCGCACGGCGAGCGACGCCTGACGCAACCGGTAGAGGGGTGCGTCGCCGGCGGTGCGCAGCGATCCGAGGTTGCCGCCGCGACCACCCACCATGGGGAACGCCGGGTTCGACGCCGCCTCCACCACCACCTCGAGCGGGCCCGCGGCCGCGTCGGGCAACGGCAGGCCGGTGCGGCGCGGATGGATGCCCTGCACGGGGTGGCCGTTGCCGTCGGCACCCGGCACCCACACGAGGCCCTCGCTCTGGAATCCGGCCGAGTCGGGGTGGAAGCCGAGGTCGATGACGGCCTCGAGCTGCGCGCCCGCCCAGTCGGCCGGCACAGCGGCGGTGAAGCGGAACCAGGTGGTGCCCCACGGGCGGCTCCACGACGAACCGATGGTGAACGGGCGACCCTCGGCGGCCAGCCCGGCCATCGCTTCGCGGTACGACACCGGCTCGCCGGGCACGTCCCACGCGGTCACCTGCATCGGCACCGACGCCGAGTACATCGCCGGCAGCAGCCGCTCCCCCAGCTCTCGCCGGATGCGTCGTTCGACCAACACCGAATCGTCGTGCATGGGCAGAGGCTACGGTGCGCGCATGCAGCCGTCCGCACGCCCGTCCGACCCTGCGCTGTGGGAGGCGATCCGCGAGATCTGCGACGCCCTGCCGTCGGTGACGTCGAAGCTGAGCCACGGCGAGATGGCGTGGAGCGTGGGCACGAAGTCGAAGTCGCGCCAGTTCGCCACCACCTGGGATCACCACCACGACGATCGCAACGCGGTGCTGTTCGCCGCGCCGCCCGGCGTGCAGGAGTCGTTGGTGGCCGCCGAGCCCGAGCGCTACTTCCGCCCGCCGTACGTGGGCGTGAAGGGGTGGGTAGGCCTGTACCTCGACGCGGGCCCCGTCGACTGGGACCTCGTCGCCCTCCACCTCACCGACGCCCACGCCTTCATGACCCCCTGAGCGTGGGGCCGGACTCACCGGGGCCGCGGCGCGCCCTCTAACGTCGCCGCATGGACGCTGCACCCGACACCCGACCGTTGAGCGGCATCCGCGTGCTCGACCTCACCCGGGTGCTGGCGGGCCCGCACGCGGCGCGCATGCTGTGCGACCTCGGCGCCGACGTCATCAAGGTGGAACCGCCGGAGGGCGACATCACGCGCACCACGTGGCCGCGCGTGAACAGCATCTCCAGCTACTTCGCGCAGCAGAACGTGGGCAAGCGGTGCGTGTCGATCGACATGGACCACGAGGAGGGCCGCGAGCTCGTGCGCCGCCTCGCCGATCACTGCGACGTGCTGCTCGAGAACTTCCGACCCGGCGTGATGGACCGCTTGGGCCTCGGGTACGACGTGCTCAGTGCGCGCAACCCACGCCTCGTGTTCGCGAGTGCGAGCGGCTACGGGCAGACGGGCCCGTGGGTGCACCGCCGCGCGTATGCGCCAGTGGTGGGCGCTGAGAGCGGCTTCACCGTGGCGCAGGGCGACGCTCGCGGCGGCCACTACGCGAACGACGCGCACAGCCACGCCGACGTGTACACCGCGCTCGAGCTCGGCGCCGCGGTGCTGGCCGCGCTGTACCAGCGCGAGCGCACCGGCCGCGGCGATCGCATCGACGTGGCGATGGCGCAGACCATGCTCTACGTGAACGAGCACGCGCACGACCACCTGTGGGACGACCCGGTGCCCGCGGGCGTCATCCGCAGCTTCCGGCCGATGGACTACCCCGTGCTCACCGCGGCGAACGGCGAGAGCGTGGTCATCAGCGGCCATCCCGCCGAGAACAAGACGTTCGACTTCTACATGCTCTCCATCGGTCGTGAGGACCTCATCGCCGACGAGCGCTTCGCCGACTCGGCGGGTCGCCTCGAGCACCTCAACAGCATCTTCGCCGCGCTCGACGAGTGGGCCAGCACGATGCCCGACGCGGCCGCCATCGAGGACGCGATGTCGGCGAACAAGCTGGCGGTGGGCAAGCTGCGCTCGGTGCACGAGGTGTGCGACACCGACTGGGCGGAGGAGCGTGAGGTGGTGGTGGAGGTCACGGATCGCGGCGACGGCACCATCCGCATCCCCAACGCGCCGTGGCGGTTCGCCGGCTCGGATGTGCGCACCGGCGGCTCGCCCCGCTACCGCGGCGAGGACAACCGCGAGGTGCTCGGTGAACTCTTGGGTGTGCCCGCCGACGAGCTCGATCGGCTGGAGGCCGCAGGGGTGCTCACCAGTCGTCTTCCCCGCCGCTGACCCTGGCCGTAGAGTCGCGGCGTGATCACCCGCGACGACGCACTCGCGCTCGATGCCACCGACCCGCTGGCCTCGTTCCGCGACCGCTTCCACATCCCGAACCCGTCGGTCGTGTACCTCGACGGCAACTCGCTCGGCATGCCGCCGAAGCGCACCATCGAGCGCATCAGCGAGATCTACCACGACGACTGGGCCACCGGTCTGATCCGCTCGTGGGACCACTGGGTCGACATGCCGCAGCGCGTCGGCGACGTGCTCGCGCCGCTCATCGGTGCACGTCCGGGTGAGGTGGTGCTGCACGACACCACCACGCTCAACGTGTACCAGCTCGTCCACGGCGCGATCGGCCTCAACCCGGGCCGCACGGTCATCGCCATCAGCGAGCACGACTTCCCCACCGACCGCTACGTGGTCGACGGCATCGCCGAGGCGCTCGGCTACACGGTGCGGCACGGCTTCGACCGTCTCGACGACGTGGCGGTGGTGGTGCGCAGCGTCATCGACTACCGCACGGCCGAGCTGGTCGACGTGAAGGCCGAGACCGCCCGCGCGCACGCAGCCGGCGCGCTCGTGGTGTGGGACCTGTCGCACGCCGTCGGCGCCATCGACATCGACCTCCACGACTGCGGCGCGCAGCTGGCCATCGGCTGCAGCTACAAGTTCCTCAACGGCGGCCCCGGTGCACCGGCGTGGACGTACGTGGCGAAGGAGCTGCAGGCGTCGATCCGCCAGCCGATCTGGGGTTGGTTCGCCACCGAGGACCAGTTCGCGATGGGGCCCGAGTTCCGCCCGCGCCCCGACATCGCGCGCCTGCTGCTCGGCACGCCGACGATCATGGCGTTGGCGGCGGCCGAGGTGGGCATCGCCCTGTCGGCCGAAGCGGGCATGCCGGCCATCCACGCCAAGGGTGGTGCGCTCACCGGCTTCGCCATCGAGCTGTGCGACGAGCTCGGCCTCGCCACGCCCACGCCGCGCGACTCCGCGCGCCGCGGTAACCACGTGGCCATCGAGCACCCGCAGGCGAAGGCCGTGGTGAAGGACCTCGCCACCCGCGACATCCTCTTCGACTTCCGCGAGCCGAACATCATCCGCGCCGGCTGCAGCCCGCTCACCACCCGCTTCGTCGACGTGTTCGACGGCCTCCACGCCCTCCCGCGAACATAAGTTCGCGGGTCAGGACTGGAGCTCGGGCCTCGCGCGGTACTGGTCGAGGGCTTCGGGGTTCGCGAGCGCTTCGGTGTTGCGCACGGGGCGACCGTTCACCACGTCGGCCACGGCGAGCTCACTGATCTTGTTGCTGCGAGTGCGGGGCACGTCGGTGACCTGGGCGATGCGCGCTGGCACGTGGCGGGGCGACGCGTGCACGCGCAGGCGCTGCTTGATGGCGGCCTGCAGCTCGTCGGTGAGCGTCAGCCCTTCGGCCAGCTTCACGAACAACACGATGCGCGTGTCGTCGTCGAACTCCTGCCCGACGGCCACGGCCTCCACCACCTCGGGCAGCTGCTCGACCTGCGCGTAGATCTCGGCCGTGCCGATGCGCACGCCGCCGGCGTTGAGTGTGGCGTCGCTGCGGCCGTGGATCACCCAGCCACCGCGCTCGGTGCGCGACGCGAAGTCGCCGTGCGCCCACACGCCGGGGAAGCGGTCGAAGTAGGCGCCGTGGAACTTGCTGCCGTCGTCGTCGCCCCAGAAGCCGACGGGCACGCTGGGGAACGGGGCGCGGCACACGAGCTCGCACTTCACGTCGGGCTCATCGATCGCATGACCGTCGACGGAGTACACGGCCATGTCCATGCCGAGCATCGGGCCCTGGATCTCGCCGGCGTACACCGGCAGCGTGGGGTCGCCGCCCACGAAACAGCCGCACAGGTCGGTGCCACCGCTGATGGAGGCGAGGTGCACGTCGGTGGCGATGGCGTCGTACACGTAGGCGAAGCCCTCGTCGCTGAGCGGTGAGCCGGTGCTGCAGATCGAGCGCAGTGTCGACAGGTCGTGCGTGTCGCGCGGTCGCACGCCGGCCTTCAGCAACGAGTCGACGTACTTCGCCGACACGCCCAGCATCGTCAGCCGTTCCTGCTGCGCGACGTCGAACAGGATGGACGGCGACGGGTGGAACGGGTTGCCGTCGAACAGCACGATGGTGGCGCCCGAGCCGAGGATGCTGACCAGCCAGTTCCACATCATCCAGCCGCACGTCGTGAAGTAGAGGCAGCGGTCGCCGACGCGGATGTCGGTGTGCAGCTGCTGCTCCTTCAGATGCATCAGCAGCACGCCGAGCGAACGGTGCGTGATGCACTTCGGCTTCCCGGTGGTGCCCGACGAGTAGAGGATGTACAGCGGGTGGTCGGCGGGCATGCGCAGGAATTCGAGCGGCACGCCCCGGCTGGGCTCGAGGTAGTCGTTCCAGCCGACGGCGTTCGGGATGCCGGTGACGCTGGGCTGCGGCGAGAGCACGCCCACCACCACGGTGCGGCGCACCGACGGCAGCTGGGCGACGGCCTCGGCGATGCGGTCGAGGCAGCTGAACTCCTTGCCGCCGTAACGGTAGCCGTCGGCCGCGACGAGCACGGTGGGACGGGTCTGGCCGAAGCGGTCGACCACCCCGGCCACGCCGAAGTCGCTCGACGTGGAGGTGAACGTGGCGCCGATCGCGTTGGCGGCGAGGAACGTGATGACGGTCTCGGCCACGTGCGGCATGTAGGCCGCGACGCGGTCGCCGGGCTGCACACCGTCGGCCGCGAGCGCGGCTGCGAGGGCCGCCACTTCGGCGCGCAGCTGCGTCCACGTGTAGCTGCGGTGGTCGCCCGCCTCGGTGATGGCCACGATGGCCTCGTCGCCCGCGCCGACGCGCAGCTGCAGCAGGTTCTCGGCCACGCTCACCGAGGCGTTCGGGAAGAACCGCCCGTGCCGCACGCTGCCGTCGCCGGGCTCGAACACCACGTCGCCCGGGTCGCCCATCACGCCGGTGAAGTCCCACACGCGTTGCCAGAAGTCGGCCGGCTCGCGCACCGAGAACTCGTGAAGTCGCGCGGCATCCACCACCTCCGGTCGATCCTTCGCGACTTCGGCGCGGAACTGGTGCATGCGCGTGCGCGCGACCCGCTCGGTCGACGGTGTCCACAACGGCGTCGGTGCCACGTACTCCCCCTTCACGACCGGCGTGTGCGCGGCCCCGCGTGCGCCACGCGGCTCGGTACAGGGTGGCCGATGAAGCCCTCGACGAGCAACGCCGCCTCGATGAGCGCTTCGATGCCGAGCCCGGTGCTGATGCCGAGGTCGTCGCAGAGCGCCACCACCTCCTCGGTGGCGACGTTGCCCGCGGCGCCGGACGCGAAGGGCGAGCCGCCCAGCCCGCCGACCGACGTGTCGAACCGCCGCACGCCGGCGAGCAGACCGGCGTAGACGTTCACCAGGCCCGTGCCGCGGGTCTCGTGGAGGTGCAGGCCGAGGTCGGTGCCGACGACGGCGAACGCATCGTGCAGGCGGCGCGGCGTGGCCATGCCGGTGGTGTCGGCGAGGGTGACGGCCGACGCACCGCCGGCCCGCAACCGCTCGACCAGGAACGCGAGCTCGGCCGGCGGCACGTCGCCCTCGTACGGCGACCCGAACGCGCACGACACGACGGCGTCGACCGGCACGCCTGTTGCGGCGGCCAGCGCGGCGATGGCCTCGATCTGCTCGACCGACTCGTCGATGGTCATCTTCACGTTGCGCTGGTTGTAGGTGGCCGAGGCGCTCAGGGTGACGGTGAGCTCGTCGATGCCTGCCGCCAACGCCATCTCGGCGCCGCGCAGGTTGGGCACCAGCGCGGTGCGCACCACACCCTCGGGCTCGCCCACCGCGGCCACCACCTCCGCGGCGCCGGCCATCGACGGCACCGCGGTGGGGCTCACGAACGCGGCGACCTCGAGGTGGGTGACGCCGGCGGTGAGCAGCGCGTCGATGAGGTCGACGCGCTGGTCGACGGTGAGCGGTGCCTCGGCCTGCAGGCCGTCGCGCGCACCGACCTCGCGGATGGTGATGCGGTCGGGCAGCGTGCTCATGCACGCAGGCTAGACATCCGGGCGCATCGGGGTACCGTGCGGGCATGGATCTCGGACTTCGTGGAAAGCGCGCACTGGTCACCGGCGCATCGAGCGGCCTCGGGCTCGGCGCCGCCCGCGCCCTGGCGGCGGCCGGTGCACAGGTGGTGCTGGTGGCCCGCACGCAGGAGCGGCTCGATGCCGCGGCGGCGACGGTGGAGGGCGACGTGCACACTCTCGTGGCCGACGTGAGCGACACCGATCGCGTGGCCGACATGGTGGCCGCCGCGAACGAGCTCGTCGGTGGTGTCGACATCCTGGTGGCCAACGCGGGCGGCCCGCCGGCCGGCACGTTCTCGTCGACCGACCTCGACGCCTACCTGCCCGCGTTGCAGCTCAACCTGCTGTCGACTGTGGCGATGTGCAAAGCCACCGTGCCGGCGATGTGCGAACGCGGCTGGGGTCGCGTGGTGGCCATCACGTCGGTGTCGGTGCGCCAGCCGATCCCGCACCTCATCCTGTCGAACACGGCCCGCGCCGGGCTCACCGGCTTCCTGAAGACGCTCGCGCTCGAGGTGGCACCGAACGGTGTCACCGTGAACTCGGTGCAGCCGGGTCTGCACCGCACCGACCGCCTGGTCGCCCTCTACGACGACCCGAGCGCAGTGGCGCAGGGCATCCCGGCGAAGAAGCTCGGCGACCCCGACGACTTCGGCCGCATCACCGCGTTCCTGTGCAGCGAGTCGGCGCAGTTCATCACGGGCGCCGCCATCCCGGTCGACGGTGGCGCGTACGCCGGCCTGCAGTAGCCGACGTCACACCGATCCCACCGAATGCAGCGCTGCGAGCGCCATGTCGGTGAGCAACGGTTCGAGCGTGCGCCGCGGCACGCTGCCCACGTAGGGCGTGGAGTTGATGAGCCCGATCGCGGCCTGCACCGCGGCCACCAGCTTCGGGCGGCGCACCTTCGGGTGCAGGCGGCGCATCACGTCGACCCACACGTCGACGTACTGACGCTGCAGCAGTCGCACGCGGTGGGCCTGCTCGGTGTCGAGGTGGTGCAGCTCGCGGGCGTGCACCACGATGAGGTCGGGGTGGTCGAGTGCGAACGTCACCTGCGCGCGCACGAGCGCCCGGAGCGCGGCCTCGACCTCGACACCTGCCGTTGCACATTCGCGTCCTTGCGCGAGCAGCCGTTCGCTCACGTCGCCGAGCATCGCGGCCAGCAACGCGCGCTTGCCCTTGAAGTGCCAGTACACGGCCGGGCCACTCACCCCGGCGGCGGCGCCGATGTCGTCGATGCTGGTGGCGCCGTAGCCGCGCTCGGCGAACAGGCGGGCCGCCACGTCGACGATCACGTCGGCGCGCGATGCGCCCGACGTGGCATCACCAGCTGCCCGAGCTGCCACCGCCACCACCTCCACCCACGCCGCTGAAGCCGCCGCTGCTGAACCCGCCGCCGAAGCTGCTGCCGCCACCGCCGCCGCTGCCGCCACCGGTGCTCGGCGGCACGGTGTGCGTGCTGCGCCACATCGCCGACGTGGAGTACAGCAACATCGGCGTCGTGTTCAGCGCCACCTCGGGCGGTGGCACCGCACTCGCCGCGACGGCACGACCCCACGCCGACGCAGCGCCCAGCGCCACCGCCCACGCGCTGTACTCGCGCAGCAGTCCGTGCTGCCACGCCCATTCGACGTGCCGTCCCTCGCTGGCCACGAGGAACCGTCGGAAGCTCTCCGCCTGCAGCGCGGCGGCACTGCCCGCGGCGCTGCGGCGCGGCAGCAGCGGGCGGTAGGCGAACCAGCCGACCGCGGCCGGGATGAGCACCGCGCCGGCGAACGTGACGGGGATGGAGTGGCGGAGCCCGACGAGCCACGAGAAGCTCCAGATTGCCACGACGGCGATGCCCATCAGCCACTGACCGGCGTTGGCGCTCTGCTTCGAACCGGGCGAGCCGCGCTCCCACCAACCGGTGTCGCGCGCCGCGTCGACCTGCACCTTGCGGATGTCCTCCCACAGCTCGTGCAGGCGCGGGTCGTAGGCGCCGAGCTCCAGCCACGGTTCGTTGCCGAGCAAGCGCTCGATGCGCTTCCTGGTGACGGGCGGTGCCTCGTCGAGCGACTCCCCCGGCGACAGACGCTTGCCGTCGGCCGAGAGCACGAGCACGCCCTGCGCGATCTGGTCGGAGAACCAGGCGGAGATGGTCTCGGTGTCGACGCGTTCGTGCAGCAGCAGGGCGCCCTGCCACGGGCGCATGCCTCGCGGCGGCTCGAACTCGGTGGTCGCCATCGACGCGAGCTCGCGGTCGGTGACGAGGCGGGTGGCCCCGGGGGTGGAGGCGAACGCCGCGTCGACGGCCGACGACCCGCCCACCACGTTGCGGCCGCGCTTGCGCATCACCTCGTAGGACCCGATCGCCCCGAGCACGCCGAACGCCAGGCACCCGAGCGCCATCGGGAGGCGAGCCGCGTCGCGTCGTACGGGCACGTCGGGGATGGGCACCTCGACCGGCTCGCGGGTGCCGACGATGGTGCCCGCCACGGTGACACCGTCGCCGGCCGGCAACGGCTCGAGCAGCACGAGGTACACGTCGCCCACAGGGTCGAGCGTGCAACCGTCGAGAACCCCGAGCGCGCCCGTGGCACAGGTCGGCTCGTCGAGCTCGAGACCGGTGACCACCACCTCGAACCGGCCGGTCTCGAACTGCTCGCCCGGGCCGATGACGTCGAGGTTGAACAGCCCGGTGTCGAGCCGCGCCGCCGGCAGCGTGTACTCGAGCACGTAGCGGTGCTGACCGGTGACGAGCGTCCCGGGATCGCCGATGCGGATGCGGGTCTCGACGCCGAAGTTGGTGACATCGACGTCGGCAGGTGCGTCGGGCGACGACGCCACCACGTCGATCGGCGCGCCGAAGTCGTTCGGGATGATGCGCTCGTAGCCGTGCCGCTGGGCGTTGCCGAAGTCCTGGTCGACCACCTCGCGGATGCGCACACCGTCGCCCTCGGCCGTGACCACCACCTGCTTCGCGTCGAACCGCTCGGGCCAGTAGCCGTCGCCGGCGAGGCCCATCAGCACCACCAGCGGCGTGACGAGGGCAGCGAGACCGACCACGGCGTGACGCCACTTCGTGATGGGGTTCAGCACGCCGTCAACGTAGCAACTCTCGGCGACCATTGAACGATCGTTAAGGACGGCGTAGGGTACGACGATGACGTGGTTCGACGATGAGCACGAGGCGTTCCGCAGCGTGGTGCGCGACTTCGCACGACGCGAGCTCGCGCCGAAGGTGGACGCGTGGGAGGCGGCCGGTGAGCTGCCACTCGACGCGGTGGCGGCGATGGCCGAGCTGGGCCTGTTCGGCATCGTGTTCCCCGAGGAGTGGGGCGGCAGCGGTGGCGACTTCACGTCGCTGTGCATCGCCATCGAGGAGATCGGCGCGGTGAGCCAGAGCCTCGGCATCACGCTCTCGGCCGCCGTGGGGCTGGGTGCGAACCCGATCCACTCGTTCGGCACCGACGAGCAGAAGGCGCAGTGGCTGCCCGACCTGGTGCACGGCCGACGGCTCGGCGCGTTCGGCCTCACCGAGCCCGATGCGGGCAGCGACGCCGGTGGTACCCGTACCCGTGCGGTGCTCGACGAGTCGACCGGCGAGTGGGTGCTCGACGGCAGCAAGGCGTTCATCACCAACTCGGGCACGCCCATCACGTCGATCGTCACCGTCACTGCGCTCACCGGCACCGGCGAGATCTCGTCGTTCGTGGTGCCGGCCGGCACGCCCGGCATGACCATCGAGCCGGCGTACCGCAAGCTCGGCTGGCACGCGAGCGACACGCACGGCATCGTGCTCCACGAGTGCCGCGTGCCCGCCGCGAACATGCTCGGCGCACGCGGCAGCGGGCTGCGCAACTTCCTGGCCATCCTCGACGACGGTCGCATCGCCATCAGCGCGCTCGCGGTCGGCTGCGCGCAGGCGTGCCTCGACCTCGCAGTCGACTACGCCAAGGAGCGGCAGGCGTTCGGCGGCCCGATCGGCCGCTTCCAGGGTCTGGCGTTCCAGCTCGCCGACCTCGCCGTCGCGGTGGAGAACAGCCGGAACCTCACCTACAAGGCCGCGGCCCTGAAGGACCGTGGCGCGCACTTCAAGCAGGCCGCGGCGATGGCGAAGCTGTACAGCACCGAGACCGCAGTGCACGCCACGCGGGTGGCGACGCAGGTGTTCGGTGGCAGCGGTTTCATGGAGGACAACCCGGTCGCACGCTTCTACCGCGACGCGAAGATCCTCGAGATCGGCGAGGGCACCAGTGAGATCCAACGACTGGTCGTCGCGCGAGGCTTGGGCCTGGAGGCCGCGAGTTGAACGAGCACGAAGATCTGGAGGCGCGCGCCGATCGGGCGCGGTCGGGCAACCTGCACAAGGAGGGCGAGAAGCTCGCCAAGCAGGGCAAGCTGTTCGTGCGCGACCGGCTGGCGTTGCTGTTCGACGAGGGCACGTTCGTGGAGGACGGGTTGCTGGCCAACACGATGGCCACCGATCTGCCGGCCGACGGCGTGGTCACCGGGCAGGGTCGTGTCGATGGCCGGCCCGCGCTGGTGGTGGCGAACGACCCGACGGTGAAGGCCGGCTCGTGGGGTGCGCGCACCGTGGAGAAGATCGTGCGCGTCACCGAGTACGCGCTGCGTCACGAGCTGCCCATCTTCTGGTTCATCGACTCGGCGGGCGCGCGCATCACCGATCAGGTCGAGCTGTTCCCCGGCCGTCGTGGCGCGGGCCGCATCTTCAGCAATCAGGTGAAGCTGAGCGGCAAGGTGCCGCAGATCTGCTGCCTGTTCGGGCCGTCGGCCGCGGGCGGTGCGTACATCCCGGCGTTCTGCGACGTGGTCATCATGGTCGAGGGCAACGCCTCGATGTACCTCGGTTCGCCGCGCATGGCCGAGGAGGTCATCGGCGAGAAGGTGACCCTCGAGGAGATGGGCGGCGCACGCATGCACGCCACCGTCAGCGGCTGCGGCGACAACCTCGCGGTCGACGACGAGCACGCCATCGAACAGGCCCGCCACCTGTTCTCGTACCTGCCCGAGCGGTGGCGCGAACGGCCGCCCGTTGCCGAGGCCGAGGCGCCGGTGCGCGAGCTGTCGCGCGCCGAGCTGCCCGCGGTGGAGGCAGCCGGCTACGACATGCACCGGGTGATCGACTGCATCGTCGACGCCGACTCGTGGTTCGAGCTGAAGCCGCTGTTCGCCCCCGAGCTCACCACCGGGCTGGCTCGTCTCGACGGTCACGTCGTCGGCATCGTGGCCAACAACCCGATGCACAAGGGCGGCGTGCTGTTCGGCGACTCGGCCGACAAGGCGGCGCGGTTCATCTTCATGTGCGACGCGTACAACATCCCGCTCGTGTTCCTGGCCGACGTGCCCGGGTTCATGATCGGCACGCAGGTCGAGCGCGCCGGCATCATCCGTCACGGGGCGAAGATGATCACCGCCGTCACCGAGGCCACCGTGCCGAAGATCTGCGTGGTGGTGCGCAAGGCGTACGGCGCCGGGCTCTACGCGATGGCTGGTCCGGCGTTCGACCCGCTCGCTACGCTCGCGCTGCCGACGGCGAAGATCGCGGTGATGGGCCCGGAGGCCGCGGTGAACGCCGTGTTCGCCAACAAGATCCAGGCCATCGACGACCCCGACGAGCGCGCCGCCTACGTGGCCGAACGCCGCGCCGAGTATGAGGAGGACGTCGACCTGTACCGCCTCGCCAGCGAGATGGTGGTCGACGCCGTCGTGCCGTTCGCCGACCTGCGCCGCGAGCTCGTCACCCGCTTCGCCACCGCCGACCCGGTCGACCGCGACCACGTCGCCAAGCGCCACACCATCTACCCCGGCTGATCGCGCTGAGGGGGTCGAGGGCTTCTGGGCGTCGTTCGTCCCACTTCGGCTTCTGGGCGGATTCCGTCCCGGAAACCGGGACGGATCACACCCAGATCAGGCCTCGGGGGTCCAGGTCTCGAGCAGCGTGCCGTCGGCGTCGAACGCCTCGGCGGCGATCACCTCGAGCGGCACCGCCACCAGGGCGAAGTCGACATCGACGCCCTCCACCGGCTGCGACGTGCGCGCCGTGAACTGACCGCCGTCGACGGTGTGCACCACCAACGTGCCGCCGCCGGGGATGATGGCCCACACGCCCGGCTCGGCGTTGATCGGGTTGACGAGCGGTCCGATCGGGCTGAGCCCGCCCGCCGCCGAGAACGACCCGGCGGTGAAGGCGAACTCGGTCTCGGTGAGGCGCAACGTGAACGTGCTCGACGAGGTGCCCTCGCCGGTCGACGACACCTGCACCCGACCGCCGGGCAACGGTTCGACGGTCAGGCCCACCTCCACCTCGTACGACGACGCCACCGACGTGGGCGGGGCTTGCGTGTCGACCGTGGGCGGGACCGAGGTGACGGCCGTTCCCTCTCCCAAGCGCGGCGGGAGGGCGGCCCACTCGTCGTCGGTGGCCGGACGAACCGATGCGGCAAGCCGGATCAACTCATCCTCCGACACCGGCGCGGAGAGGGCGAAAACCAGACCGTCGCGTGCCCACAGCACACCTCGCTGCTCGCCGTTCGGCGCGGAGACGAAGTACGTCACTCCCCCGGCATCACGACGCGTCCACGAGGTGATCGTGGCGGCTCCGGCGAGCTGCTGCGTCGCGCCGTCGCCCGTCAGCAGATAGACGGGCTCACCGGTGGCGGTTGCGTATTCGACGCTCACGATGCCGGCAGGGTCGGGCTCGCCGACAGCGACGAACATCGAGTCAGTGCCGACACCGGCACCGAGCTGCACGGCCCCGGCAGGGAGCTGATCGACCGGCAACGATGGCGCAGGGTCGACGACGAGCTGCTCCACGGTGCTGGCGATCTGGTCGAGCGTCATGCCACCGGCCCGCACGATCACTGTGCCCAAGCCGCTGTCGGGCGACGTCGGTACGGCACAGATGACCGCCGCAAGTGCGCCGAACTTCCCGCACACCGCGTTCTGTCCCGCAACGAGCAACTCCCGGTACTCCGCCCCTGTGGCCTGGAAGTCGCTCACGCTGTAGTCGAGCACGTCGCCGGACCACAGCAGCAACAAGGTCGGTGCGGTCGGGTCGCCCGAGGTGCCGTAGAGCACGTACTGCACTCCGGCGTCGTTGTCGGGAGCGGTGGACACTCCGGCGTCCTTGGCCGACGTGACGGACCAGCCCTCGGGCAGGTCGCCGAGCACGTAGCGCAGCGAGCCGGTGGTGGGGTCGGGGGTGTCGGCCGGCGGTGTGTCGCGGCCGGTGAGGTACACCACGCCGGCCACCACGGCCACGAGGGCGAGTGCCGCGGCCCACACCATGCCGCGAGGGGTGCGGCTCGGTGCGGGTGTCGTGTCGATGGTGGCGGGCCGGAAGGTCGCGGCGGCGCGCAGGCCGGCGCCGGCGGCGCGGCCACGTTCGTCGAGGCGTGCGAAGTCGGTCATCACTGCTCCTCCATCTGCAGGGCGCTCGCCAGGGCGGCGCGGGCACGGGACAGGTGGGTCTTCACCGAGCCCACCGAGCACTCGAGGTGCTGTGCGATCTGCTCCACCGAGAGATCGTCGACGTAGTACAGGGCGACGGCGCGCGCCTGCTGTGCGGGCAGCCGACGCACGGCGGCCCAGAACTGCGGGTCGAGCGGGTCGTCGTCGCGCACGGTCTCGTCGGTGCGTCGCCCGAGGCGCACGACGGCGAGCGACTCGCGTTGCAGTCGCCGCCACCGGGAGACCGATCGGTTGAGCACGATGCGCCGCACCCACGACGACGGGTCGTCGTAGCGCGACACCTCGTCCCACTTGCGCGAGGCCGCCAGGTACGCGTCCTGCACGAGCTCCTCGGCATCACCCCAGTTGCCCGTGAGGGCGTACGCCAACGCGAGCGTTCGACGTGAGGTGGTCGCGTGGAACTCGTCGAACGTGACAACCAGCAATGGCTGCGGCGGTGTCGACTCCTGTTCGATGGTCACACTTCCTACTCGCCACAGCGTCCTGTTCGGTTGACAGGCCACTGCAGATTTCAGAGCGTCAGCAGCACCTTGCCGAGCGTGTCGGTCACCTCGGCCGCCGACACCAGGCCGACGGGCAGTTCGACGATGGCGATGTAGCCCCCGGTCGATCCCGGCAACGGTGCGAGCTCGGTGTGCACCACGGTGCCGTCGGTGGACGTCACGTCGAGGTACCGCGGGCCGTGCCCGTTGGCCACCACGACCACGCCGTGCGCACGAAGTACGCCATCGACCACGGTGCCACCGGTCGCCTCCATCCGTACCGTGCGCGGCACGCTGCACGACCAGAGCCGCTCGCCGTCGGCGGCGGTCACGATCGCGTGGTCGTCCTCCCACTCGACCACCGCGATGCCCGAGTCGCCGAGCGCACTCTGCATCTGCACCGTGCCACCGTCGCCCTGCTCCTCGGTCGCCTGCAGCGCGTCCACCGTGCGCGGCGAGGCCGACGTGGAAGGGCGCGGCAACACCGGCACGGGCTCGAGCACGTTGAGGGCGGCCCACTCGTCGGTGGACACGGTGGTGACCGAGCGAGCCATCTCCACCAGATCCACGTCGCCGGACGTCGTGGCCGTCAGCTCGAACGACCGGTCGTCGTCCTCCCACACGAGGGTGTGCATCGTGGGGCTGCCGGCGCTGAGATAGCCCGTCGCACCGTTGACGTCGACGACCTGCCATTCCGGCGCCGACAGCGGCGTCATGCCGATGTCGTGCTCGTCGGCCCATCCGGTGCTGAGCCGGATGCGCGTGGTGCAGGGGCCTTCGTACTGCACCAGTGAGCGTGCGTACTCGGGCGCGCCGTCCGGACCGATCGCGGCCAGCAGCTCCATCCCGTCCGGCAGCACCGCCGCGGCGAGCCGGGGTTCCTCGCCGTCGAACTCCACGCCCTGCAACATCTCGATCGTGGCCTCCAGGCCGATGCGTTCGGTCTGCACCCGCACCATCTGCTGTTCGGCGTCGACGTAGCACCACACCTGCTCGGGCGCGGCCTCGACCTCTGCGCCGGCGGCCCAGTTGCCGCACGCGGCGCGACGCCCGTCGACCTCCGACTCGACGATGCCGGTGGTGAGCCCGAGCGAGTCGAAGTCGGGCGCGAGGGCCTCGTCGCCGGCCGCGATGAGCGCGCGGGGCGCGCTGGGATCGTCGGGCGTGCCGTAGAACGCTGACGCCATCCACACCGCGTCGTCCGGGGGTGGTGGCGCGATCGCGACGTCGGCGCCGATGGCCAGCAGGTGCTGGTAGCCCTCGGGGAGATCACCGATCGCGCCGCGCAGTTCGGCCGGGTCGTGGGTGGAGGGCGCGAACTCACCAGCCGCGGGAGTGTCGTCGTCGCGCCGCGTCGCCACGATCACCGCCGCCGCGGCGCCGAGCCACAGGACGGCGACGACGCCGAGCGTGATCCAGCGCGTGGGTCGACGGCGCGGGGCCGCCTCCGTGGGTTGCTCACTCATGACGGCTCACCACCTTCGTCGTTCGGCCCGTCATGGAGTCATCGGCACCTCGGGCCGCTCCGATGACCCTTGTTTTCCCCGCTTCTGGGTGGTTTCCGTCCCGGTTTCCGGGACGGAAACCACCCAGAAGCCGAAGTGGGACGATGCACGCCCAGAAGCAGCACGTCAGCCGGGGATGATCGGGGTGCCGTCGTAGGGGGGTCGGTCGGGGACGGCCTCCCACTCGGCGGCGGTGGCGGGGCGCACGGTGGCGGCCAGGTCGAGCGCCTCCTGGTCGCTCGAGCGCAGCCAGAACACCTGGTCGCCGTCGCGCCACATCACCATCGTGCTCGCGTCGTTCTCGGTGACGAACCAGGTGCGCCCGCCCTGCTCGATCCGCCGCCACTGCTGGGTGACGCCGCCGTAGGCGAGGTCCTGCTCATCGGCGTGACCGACCACGAGCAGGACCGGGTCGGTGTTGTTGGGGGCGAGGTACAGCAGGCTCGCCACGTCGCGATGGTCGGCATTGCCGTTGGCGACGAGACCGATCGGACCGTCGTGCCCGTCGATGCCCAGCCGGCGCATGCCACCGGGCAACGTGGATGCGTCCTCCACCGGTAGGCCGTCGACGAACGTGAGCGCCTCGAACACCTCCACCATGTCGTCGACGGTGACCCCGTTGGCACGCACCTGCATGGAGTTGTCGCCCTCCTCCACGTAGCAGAGCACCGTGCCGTCGCTCTGCGGCGCGCACGCCACGCGCCGGCCGGCGACCACCATGGTCTCCATGCCGGAGCTGGCGGCGAGGGTGTCGAACGGCGGCACGTCGGGGTCGGTGCGCCACACGAACTCCATCGCCGGCCTGGTCGGGTCGCCGGCCGTGCCGAACGCCTGCACGTACGCGCCGGGGAACGGCGGACCGGTGTGCACCCCGGCGTCCTTCGCCGCGACCGCGACCCAGTCGTCGGGCACACCGTCGACCACGTGGCGCAGCTCGGGGTCGCGCGCCGACGACGACGGGAACCACGTGCGAACCGCGGCCACGGCGATCACGGCGACGGCCGCCACCACCAGTGCGGCCACCACGAGGCGCACGCCACTGCGGCGCGGCGCCGCGCGCGTCGCCTCAGGTACGGGCGGTTCGGGGATGGTGGCCGTGTCGATGCCGACGTTCTAGCCATGCAGCCCGGCCAAGTGGCCAGCGGTGCGCCCGATCCAGCAGGTCTGCTCGCTGCCGCGGCGTTCCTCCCACCAGTCGGCCACGCGGAACAACCGGTACATCGTGTGCACACCGGTCCACCGCAGCGGCTCGGGCTCCCACGAGCGCGACCGGTAGCCCACCCACGGCAGCGTGGTGTGCGGCGTGTCGAGCCCGAGGGCGAGGTGCGCCAGCGAGCGCGCCGCGAGGTACGCGGTGGTGACGCCGTGGCCGGCGTAGCCGAGCGTGTGGCCGATGCCGGTGGTGCGGTCGAACGACACCGACGTGCACCAGTCGCGGGTGACACCGAGCACGCCGCTCCACGCGTACTCGACCGTGGTGTCGACCGAGGGGAAGTACGTGCGCAGCCGTGCCGACAACAGGTCGACGGTGGCCTGCGGCGTGACACCGTCGCCACCGGTGCCCGACCCGTAGCGGTAGGGGTTGCCGCGCCCGCCGATGGCGATGCGACCGTCGGCGGTGCGCTGCGCGTAGATGAACGTGTGGGCCGCGTCGCTGAGGCAGTCGAGCCCGGCCCAGCCGATGCGCGCCCACTCGTCGTCGCTGAGCACCCGGGTGGCCACCATCGAGCTGTTCACCGGGATGATGCGACGCGCCCCGACGAGCGGTCCGCTGTACCCCTCGGTGGCCAGCAGCACGTGCGACGCCTGCACGGTGCCGCCCGCGGTGGTGACCCAGCCGGGCAGCACGGTGGTGGCACGCGAGTGCTCGTGGATGACCACGCCCCGCGTCTCGAGCACCGCTGCCAGGCCGCGCACGAGCTTGGCCGGGTCGATGCGCACCACGTCGGGGTAGTGCAGACCACCGACGGCACCGTGCACGTCGATGTGCGCGGCCACGCCGGCGGGGTCGAGGTGCTCGACGCGATCGGCGGGCAGGCCGTGATGCAGGTCGGCCGCGGCACGGGCACGCAACCGCGCCAGGCCGGCCTTCGTGGTGGCGACCACCAGGTTGCCGCCGCGATGCGCATCGATTGCCAGGCCGTGCTGCTCGGCCACCGCGACCACCTCGGCGATGCCGTCGAGGTACTCGCGCTGCAGGCGGGCCACACCGGCCTCGCCCTCGGGCCCGTCGGCGTACTTCGCCCGGTTACCGGCGATCAGCTGCGACAACCAGCCGCCGTTGCGGCCCGACGCACCCCAGCCGACGCGCTCGGCCTCGAGCACCACGATGCGCAGATCGGGTCGCGCCTCGGTGAGGTGGTACGCCGCCCACAGACCCGACATGCCGCCGCCCACGATGACCACGTCGGCCTGCTGTGCGCCGTGCAGCGCCACGCGCGCCGGCTCGGGCGGCAGCTGCTGCAACCAGAACGAGACGCCGCCGTTGATGACCGTGGGCTCCATGCGGGCATCCTGCCACCCGGCTGCGGAAAGAAGTTCAGCGAGTCGGGAATATACCCACTGGGGTATCGGTTGGACCGCACTGCAACGGCACGATGCCGAGCTGCAACGGCACGATGCCGACCGAAGAAGGAGTTCCCATGTCCGTGACGCACGCCGACGACATCTACCGCTTCCAGTCGGAAGTGATCGACGCCACCGTTCCCGTGGTGGTCGACTTCTGGGCCGAATGGTGCGGCCCGTGCCGCATGGTGGCGCCCGAACTGGCCGCCCTCGCCGAGCAGTACGGCGACACCATCAAGGTGGTGAAGGTCGACGTCGACGCCAACCCGCAGGTCGCCCAGCAGTACGGCATCCGCGGCATCCCCACCATCGGCCTGTTCGAAGGTGGCACCCTCACCAAGCAGGTCGTGGGCGCACGGCCGAAGCACGCGATCGAGCAGGAGCTCGGTCTCACCCGCTTCACCCCCGCCCGCTGACCCCAACCGATCCCCCCCTACCGGCACGACCCGGTGGCGCTTCCCCCCCGGCGCCACGGGGTCGTGTCGCGTCGCGGCAACTACGCTGCGCACACCATGGACACGCGGCGAACCAGCGCTCGACCCCCGGCGGTGGTGCTGGTGCTCGCGGCGATCGCCGTGGCGTTCTTCGCGCTCCCGCTCGTCGGTCTGCTGTGGCGCGCGCCGTGGTCGAACGCGTGGGACTACCTCACCACCGACGACGCGCTCACCGCGTTGCGGCTGTCGCTGTGGTGCTCGGCGTGGTCGACGCTCGCTTCGTTCGTGTTGGGCGTGCCACTGGCGTGGACGCTCGCACGGGTGCCGTTCCGCGGCAACGGCGTGGTGCGCGCGCTGTGCACGTTGTCGATGGTGCTGCCGCCGGTCGTCGGCGGTGTCGCGCTGTTCTTCGCACTCGGCCGGCGCGGCATCGTGGGCCAGTGGCTCGACGACTGGTTCGGCATCCGTCTGCCGTTCACCACCGCCGGCGTGATCGTGGCGCAGACGTTCGTGGCGATGCCGTTCCTCGTCATCACCGTGGAGGCCGCGCTGCGCCAGATGGACCGGCGCGTCGAGGACGCGGCACGCACCCTCGGCGCATCGAGCTGGTACACGTTCCGCCGTGTCACGCTGCCGGCCATCCGGCCCGCGCTCATCGCCGGTGGTGTGCTCGCCTGGGCACGAGCGCTCGGTGAGTTCGGCGCCACCATCACGTTCGCCGGCAACTTCCCCGGCACCACGCAGACGCTGCCGTTAGCCATCTATCTCTCGCTCGAGACGAACCCCGAGGCGGCCATCGTGCTCGCGCTGCTGATGATCGCCATCTCGTTCGCGGTGCTCGTCGGCCTGCGCGACCGCTGGTTCGGCCGGCAGACACGACCGGAGCTGTCGGCATGAGCCTGGTCGCCGACCTGTCGGTGCAGCTCGGCACGCTCGACCTGCAGGCCGAGCTGCGCGTCGCCGACGGCGAACTGCTCGCACTGCTCGGCCCGAACGGCGCGGGCAAGAGCACCGCGTTGCGCGCCGTGGCCGGGCTGCAGCCGTTGCACGGCGGCACCGTGCAGGTCGACGACACGGTGCTCGACCAACCGACCGCGGGCACGTTCGTGCCGCCCGAACGGCGACCGATCGGTGTGGTGTTCCAGGACCACCTGCTGTTCGCGCACATGTCGGTGGTGGAGAACGTGGCCTTCGGGTTGCGGGCACGCAACACACCGAAGGCCGAGGCCCGTCGGCGCGCGCACGAGTGGCTCGAACGCGTCGGCCTCGCCGCCACCGCGAATGATCGACCGTCGGCGTTGTCGGGCGGGCAGGCACAACGCGTCGCGCTCGCCCGCGCGTTGGCCATCGACCCGCGCGTGCTGCTGCTCGACGAACCACTCGCCGCGCTCGACGCAGGCACGCGCGCCATGGTGCGCCGCGATCTCCGCCGACATCTCGCGTCGTTCGCCGGCATGCGCCTGCTGGTCACGCACGACCCGGTCGACGCGTATGCACTCGCCGATCGCGTCGCCGTGTTGGAGGCCGGCCGCATCGTGCAGACCGGCACGCTGGCCGAGGTGGCGGCACACCCGCGCTCGCGCTACGTGGCCGACCTGGTGGGCGTGAACCTGGTGACGGGAAAGGTGACCGGCGGCGTGCTGCACACCGACCGCGGCGCCCAGGTGGTCATCGCCGACGCACCGGCCGGGCCGTCGTTCGCGGTCATCCGGCCGCATTCGCTCACCATCACCCGCGATGCGCCTGCGGGTGCGAGCACGCGCAACGTGTGGCGCGGGGTCATCACCGACATCGACCGTCTGGGCGAACGAGCACGCGTGGGCGTGGAGGGCGAGCTGCCGTTGACCGCCGAGATCACGCTCGCCGCGCTCGATGCGCTCGCGCTGCGCCCGGGCGACGACGTGCACGTCGGCGCGAAGGCCACCGACATCGAGGTCTACCCGGCCTGACCGCGGCGGCCCCGTCCCGTTTCGAGGGTCTCCTGCCCCACAGGTGGGCCGCAAACCCTCGAGAGAGCGGGAGTGGCGGTCAGTCGATGAGGGCGTCGTTGCGAAGGCCGGCGCGCTCGACGTGCACCGGCAGCACCCGGCCGTAGAGCTCGAGCGTGCGTTCGGGGCTGCCCACCATGCCCTCCACCTCGACGAAGCTGAAGATGCCGACGTAGCGCGGCGTGGCTCCCGCCAACGGCGTGACGCGGTGCAGCGAGTAGCGGCCCTTGAAGATCTGCAGGTCGCCCGGCTGCAGGCGCAGTGTGCGGATGAGGCGCTGGTCGCCGTCGAGCACCGCCTCCACGCCGGCGTAGTGCTCGTCCGTCGGGGTGCGCAGGTTCGGGCTGTACTCGAAGTCGCCGCCGTGCTCGGCGTTCTGGATGGCGAGTGTGACGGTGTAGTTGTTCGTGTCGAAGTGCCACGGGAAGCCGCCGCCCTCCTCGGCCAGGTTCACGATCACGTCGGCCAGCGGGTCGGCGTAACGGTGGAAGTCGGTCTCGCCCAGCGCCGCCTGCACGAACGGCGCGAACGCCGGCCACTCGTAGATGGCGCGCAGGATGCTGTCGTCGCCGAAGTGGTCGGCCGGCACGAACGCGTTCGATCGGTCGTAGAAGCGACGCAGCGGATGCGTGGGCGGCAGGTCGGGGTGGTCGGCGGTGAAGTACGGGTTCGTGCGCGTGAAGTTGCGGTGCCCGAACGGCGCGACGCGGTCGCACTCGGCGACCAGGTCGGCGATGCGTTCCGGGCGCACGAACCCGTGCAGCACAGCGCATCCGTCACGCTCGATGTCGGCGCGCAGCCCAGCGACGAGTTGGTCGCGCGCAGGCCCGGGCTCGGCGATCGGGTACCGCTCGATGTCGATGAACTCGGCCACGTCGATGGACATTGCGGCGGCCCTCCCCTGTGCTGCGGCGATCGTACGCAGCCACGCACCGCCCCGCCGAGATTCGCTGCAACAGATCGGCGCGGTCGTGCGTCGAACGGGTGATGGCGCACGAAGCACGGCTCGAACTGGTGAAGGATGTCGCCACCATGTGGCCGCCCGAGCTCGTCGACCTGTACCGCGCAGAGTACGCGCGGTTGGTGCGGTTCGCCTTCGGCATGCTCGGCCGTCGGGCCGAGGCCGAGGAGGTGGTGCAGGACGCAGTGCTGCACCTGCGCGACCACTGGGGTGCCGCTCGCAACCCCGCTGCGTACCTGCAGCGGTCGGTGGCGAACGGGTGCATCAGCGCGTTGCGACGACGGGGCACGGCCGAACGGTACGTGGCCGACCCGCCGCCGCCCGACGCCCCCGACCGTCTGGTGGAGCTGCGCGACCTGCTGCAGCACCTGCCCGAACGGCAACGTGCCGCCATCGTGATGCGCCACCTCGGTGGCATGGACGACGTGGACATCGCCCACACGCTCGGCGTGCGGCGGGCCACGGTTCGGTCGCTCGTCGCACGCGGGCTGGCCACGATGCAGAAGGAGCTCGGCGATGGCTGACCACGAACGCCCCTCGATCGACGACGACCTGGCCGCCATTGCGAGCTGGGCCGGCACGATCAGCCCGCCGGACCATGAGACGCTCGTGCAGAGCACCACCTCGTTCGCCGGCCCACGCGAGAGCGGACCGGGTTGGCAGCGCGGTCTGATGGCCGCGGCCGCCGTGTTGATGGTGGTGGTGGGCGTGTGGGCGCTCACCCGCAACCGCGGCCACGAGGAGGTCGGCGACATCGCCGGCCCGGCCGCCGAGTGGACGCGCACTGCGCAGAGCCCGCTGTCGCCGCGCAACGCGGCGAAGAGCGTGTGGACCGGCAGCGAGGTGATCGTGTTCGGCGGCACCACCCAGCCCGAGTGCCCGATGTGCGACTACTTCGCGTACGGCGACACGTTGCGCGACGGCGCCGCCTACGACCCGGCCACCGACACGTGGCGCCCCATCGCCGACCTGCCTGCCGAGGCCTCGTACGTCGGCACCGCAGTGGCGGTCGACGGCGACGTCTACTACTACACGCAGGTCGACCCCGACGTGGAGAACCCGGTCACCACGTACGCCCTCTTCCAGTACTCGGTGGCCGACGACACGTGGACGCCCATCACCCTGCCCGGCCCGACAACCGACAGCAACACCCTGGTGGCCGGCACGTCAGGCCTGTTGCTGCCCGCCATTTCGCCCGGCACCGACTGGTGGTTCGACCTCGCCTCACAGTCGTGGACGGAGGTGCCCGAACCGCCCGACGACGGCACGCTCGGTCGGCAGTACATCGCTGCGGATGGTGACCTGGTGGCGTTCAGCCAGGGCTACGAACGACTCGGCAACGGTGCCGACGTGCCGTTCTGGCACACCGCGCGCCTCGACCTCGACACGATGACGTGGCAGGCACTCGGCACCGTCGAGATGATGTACACACCCGTGTTCGCCGAGGGCACGCGCCTCGTGTCGCCGTTCACCGGGGGCGTCGACGGCGGCGAGGTGAACAACTGGGGTCGCACCGTGCCGAACGGCGGCGTCGTCGACATCGCCACCGGTGCCTACTCGGCACTGCCGCAGCCCGAGCCCGACTACGGCATGGGCGTGATCGGTACGAGCGACGCATGGGTGTCCAACTCCTCGGGCTCGGTGCTCGATCTGCCCTCCGGCCGGTGGCTCACCGTGCCCACCCTGCCCGACGGGCTCGACCAGCAGTTCGGGCAGAGCGTCACGGCGATGGGCGTCGACGTGTTCACCTTCGGCGGCAACGTCGACAACGAACTGCACAACGCGTCGTACGTGTGGCGCACCCGAGTGGCGGCGACACCCGACACGACCGGCGGCGCGACCCCGTCGACCGCACCGCCGCTGAAGCCGGGCGAGACCATCGTCGAGCAGCAGGACCTCCTGCTCGCCGGCGGCGGGTTGGCCGCGCTCGACGAGGCGCTGCGCTCGCTGGGCATCGACCAGAACCTCGCACCGTGGAACCTGTTCTCCATCGAGGAGCCCGTCTTCTGCGGCGCCGAGTGGATCCGCGACCCGTACGCCACCGACGTGGCAGGCAACGTCGAGGGCCGCGACTGCTTCTCGCAGGCGGTTGCCGACGGATCGACTGCGCTCTACATCTTCCAGTCCCCCACGGTCGAGGGTGCGCCGATCGCGTGGGTGTGGCGCACCGAGAATGGTCAGGTGTCGCAGCACGTCGACATGACCCGTGACCCGTTCGGGTCGGGCGAGTGGTCGAGCAGCACGTGCTTCACGTTCGAGCGCGCC
Source organism: Actinomycetota bacterium (assembly GCA_039796575.1). Lineage (GTDB taxonomy): Bacteria > Actinomycetota > Acidimicrobiia > Acidimicrobiales > Ilumatobacteraceae > UBA668. The sequence goes on along the minus strand of JBDKJP010000068.1, from coordinate 1,563 downwards.
GCGCAGGGCGTGCTGTTCGACTGCGGCACCATCGCACCGGCCGGCACCTCGTACACGCTCGCTCCGGCGGGCGGCTGCGGTGCGATGGGGTTCCACGGCATCAACAGCGACCAGACCGTGGCGCTGATGATCTACCTCGGACAGGGCGACGCCGTCGCCGCCGACCTCGATCGGACGTTCAACGTGGGCGATCCCGATGTGTACGTGGTGCTGCGGCGGGGCGTCAACCTGGGCGAGATGATGTGCAACGACGTCATCAGTGAGTCACGCGTCGACGCGGAGAGTCCTGCCGTGGGCGGCACCATCCACGTCACCACCAGCGGCACCGGCGCCGAGACGTGCGGCGACACGTCGGGCCTCGCCGAGGTGACCGGCCTGGTGTTCGAGGACGGCACCACCGTCGACGACCTCGAGATCACCACGACCGAGCTCAACTGCTTCGCGGGGTAGGTGCCTGGACACGGCCGGGTTCCATCGGTGACACTGGCCCCATGGGGAGGAACCGACGTCTCGTGGCCCTGGTGGTCGGCGCGATCGTCATCGCCGTGGCTGCGTGGGTGGGCTACAACGTGCTGCAGGACGACCCGAAGCCCGCTTCGTGGCGCGTCGACCCCGCCGCCACGCTGTCGCCGGAGAGCGAGGAGATCCCCCTCCTCGTGCAGGAGGCCGACTGCACCGGCGGCCGTCTGGCCACCGGCCGCATCGTCGCCAAGGTCACGTACACCACCGAGTCGATCATCATCGACATCAAGATCAACCCGCTCGGTGCCGGCGACTACGACTGCCAGGCCGTCGAGACCCCGTACCTGGTGGAGCTGAACGAGCCCCTCGGCGAGCGCGACCTCGTCGACCCCCACGCCCCCACCCCCTGACCCCCCCGCCGCACCCCTGCCCCCACCCAGCGTTCGTGTCATGGTCGGACCGGGGAATCCTCGGAGAACGGCCGACAGGAACCGGGTCGATGGCGGGTTGCGCGGCGCTGCGGCATCGTAGGGGTGATGGACCGGCGTGACGAGGAGCTGTACGGCAAGCACGCCGACGAGCTGATCCGCTTCGCCACCACGCTCGTCGGGCCCACCTCGGCCGACGACGTGGTGGCCAACGCGGTCGTCCGAGCGATGACCTCCGCCGCATGGGCCACGGTCACCGAGCCGCGGGCCTACCTGTTCCGCTCCGTGCTCAACGAGGCGCGCATGGCGGGTCGCAGCGACCGTCGACGTGCACGCCGCGAGCACGCGACCGCACCGCACGAATCGGTCGAAACCCCGGGCGTGAGCCTGGAGGTGCGCGACGCGATGGCCCGACTGTCGTTGCGCCAGCGGTCGGCCCTGTACCTGGCCTACTGGCACGACATGAGCGTCGACGACATCGCCCGCACGCTCGACATCTCCCGCCGCAGCACCGAACGGGCGCTCACCGACGCCCGTCGCACCCTCGAGGAGCACCTCTCATGAGCAACCACTGGTCCCCCCAGGTGGCCCGCGCCATGCACGAGCTGTCCGACGCCACGCCGTTGCCGCCGTCGGCCGACTCGCTCGCGATGCATCAGCCGCCGAGCCCGCC